>NZ_JAQFVG010000356.1 GCF_029439455.1 Caballeronia sp. BR00000012568055
ATGTCTGCCAATCGTAGGAGTGGGCCAATGCGTTTAGCATACCGGGCATTCCTTGCGCTGCAATGGTCTTTTATTGTTAGTTTGAATTGGGCGCGATTTGCCAGAAAGCCAGGTACATGCCTGCTCACGATTCCACACCCATACGAGTACGCACGGCACGGCGATACAGTGCGATCCTCACGCCGATCGACAACGCTGCAAGGAAAATCGTGATGACCAGCATCTGATGTTCGAGTCGCGAAGCTCGTGCGGTGCGCGCAGCCAAAAGATCCGTCTCGTAAGAACGCATCTGCGAGATGAGCGCACGAATTCGATCCATGTGCTCACGTCCCACATCACTGAGAACCATTGCTCTTGCCGACGTCAGCCCCTGCGTATCAAGCGTTGCTAGCGTCTGTTGCAGTTCCTCGAGCTTGGCGTCTAGAGCGAGTTCAAGCTCATGCACTCGGTTAAGCTGCGTAGGACTATCCTTCACGAGTTGCCGCAGCCTGGAAGGAAGCGACTGAACCGTTTGCACGGCTTGCCGGTACGGAGCGAGGTAAGTCGATTTCCCAGTCAAGATATACCCGCGCTGTCCCGTCTCCGCGTCAGTGATGAGTTGGAGCGTTGATTCCAGCGCCGATAGAACCTGGTAGGTATGCTCGATCCAATCGCGCTGCGCGAGCAAGATCCGGTGATAGCCGAACGATGTGCCCGAGGTCACCAGAACGAGTGCGATGAGTGGCACGACTCGCCAATCGAAGGAGTGCCAGCGCTGCATCCAGTCGCGTGACGAGCTCATCGCCCGATACCCTAGAAATGCATCACGATTGCCACACCGCACACCATCAGGAGAGTGCCGAGAAAACGAATCCAGCTGATCGGATGATCAGGAACGCCAAGTAGACCAAAGTGATCGATCGCGACCGAGGCGACCAGGTTGGCGCAGATCGTCAGCCCATTCAATGTTCCTACGCCAACTTTCTGAACCAATGTCAGCCCCGCAAACACGGCCACCGCGCCGACTATGCCGCCGAGCGGCGCCCACCACTTCATGCTGCGTAGATTTTCCAGCGTCGGCAATGGCGTCGGCTGGATCCAGAACATTGCGATAGCGACAAACGTAACCAGCAGAAACGAGACGGCCGAGGCAAGCCACGGATTGACTAACGAACTTTTAAGTTCGCCATTGATTGGCGCGCCTGCCGCCTGAAGAAAACCGCCGATGATGATGAAAGGATAGATCCACGCATTGTTCATGTTATCTCCGTTGCGTTCGCTTATTTTTATGTGGCTTACGGTCCGATCAGCAGTCGTGCGCCGAGCGACAAAATGAGCGCAGGCACCATGACCAACGTGCCGACCTTGAAGAATTGCAGGAACGTGACTTCCTCGCCCTCACGTCGGATCGATGTGAGCCACAGGATGGTCGCCAGCGAACCTGTGATGGACAGGTTCGGGCCGAGATCGACGCCGATCAGCAAGGCATCGATCACGCGTTCGGGACTGTGAGCCTGCAAGGCCGTTGCACTCGCAATCAACCCTGCCGGTAGATTGTTGATCGCGTTGCTGCCGAACGCGATGACAAGGCCGGAAATCGCCGCGCTCATCGTTGCGTTATCGTGCGTTACAGATATCAGGAGATTCGAGAGACTCTTGATCACGCCCGTATGGTCCAGCATCTCGACGAGCACGAAGAGACCCGCCACCAGCGGCAGGACACTCCACGAAATCTCCCGCATCAGATGCATCGGTGACTGCCGTTCTTTGATCAAGACAATGACTGCAGTCAGTATGCCGAGACAGGCGGTCGGCAGACCCAATTGCATGTCGAGTGCTGAAACCGTCAGCAAGACAACGGCAGTCACGCCTATCGCCGCCAGCGTCAGCTTCCCATTGGCACTCAGCTTCTCGACGGGCAAATCCGCTGCACATCGACCGTTGAGTTCGTCGCGCTGGGTCCATAGCAACATGAGAAACGTCGCGACAATGGACAGCACGGATGGCACCGCGAACCGTGCTACCCACAGTCCCAATGCAGGCGTGTGATTGGCGTAGAGCACGAGGTTCGCGGGATTGGAGATGGGCAAGACAAAGCTCGCCGCATTGGCGATGAACGCGCAGACGAATAGAAGCGGGAGCGGCTTCGTATCGGCCTTCTTGGCAGCAGCAAACACGGCGGGTGTGAGAACCACCGCGGCTGCATCGTTCGACAGGAAAGTAGTGACGACAACGCCGACCAGGTACACCAGCAAGAATAGCTTGCGAGGCGAGCCCTTCGCGAAGTTGACAGCAAGCACCGCGACCCAGTCGAACAGCCCTTCCCGGCGTCCGAGTTCGGAGAGCAGCATCATGCCGATAAGAAACAGGTAGACGTCTGTTCCCTTTCCGACTGCCTGCCACGCAAGACTGGCGGGCAGCAAGCCAAGCGCGACCAGCACCAACGCGCCCGTCACGGCCCATATGGCTTCAGGCCATTTGAAAGGGCGCAGAATGACGCCGGCCGTAGCCGCCAGCCCAATACCCCAGGAGAGAAAAATTGGATTCATGTAGCAAGCGAAGTGTCGTTGTTCAGGTCGCGATGAATACCGCACGCTTTTTTGATCGATGCACCGAATAAGAGCCACAGCGCGAGCGATCCGGTCGAGACCGCGCCGAGCACCAGAAATGCGGTGGCATA
>NZ_JAQFVG010000357.1:0-160101 GCF_029439455.1 Caballeronia sp. BR00000012568055
GCAGAAATATTTCCTAACAAGCCGGGCTATTTTTTGCCAATTTTTTAAGCCGATGCTTTCCCCTTACATGCGGGCTGAGAGGCGGCGGCCACCCAAGCACAAGCGTCGTTTAATCAGATGAATTAACTTGAATTATGCAGACAAATTAATCGTCTGCAATAGGTTTGTAACTCGAGTTTGTAACCGGCCCAGTTAATCAAAGGCGCGCCGCCCTCGATTCACCAGGAGGAGTTTGATGAAGCAACACGTGCAGGAGTTGACGGGGCTGCGCTGCGTCGCGGTCATGATGGTGGTATTCGGTCACGCCGAGCATATGACCAATGGCGGGTATAAAGGCGTGTTCGAGCCACTTCGCCTGATATCCGACGGCCGCCTCGGCGTACTGATTTTCTTCGTGCTGAGCGGCTATCTGATCACGCGCATTCTGCACGCCGAATTCAGGTCCACCGGCACCATTCGGCTCGTGCCGTTCTATACGAAACGCGCGTTGCGTATCTGGCCGGCGTTCTATGTCTATCTCGTCGCGATGTCCGCACTTTCATTCGCGGGATGGGTGGATATCGAGCATCGGCAAGTGATGCTGGCCGCACTGCATTTGTGGAATTACGCAGGATTGTTGGGCATCGGCGATCTGAATCATGCGCATTCGGAAGGCGCGTGGTATCTCGGGCATTTCTGGACGCTCGCGCTCGAGGAGCAGTTCTATTGGTTCTGGCCGCCGCTGCTGTACTTCATTCTCAAGCGCGCGCGCACGCGTTTGCTCGCGGCGTTGATAGTCGGCGTGCCTTTAATTCGGATTGCCACGTATTTTCTCGCGCCCAGCTTGCGCGGCCAATTGACGATGATGCTGCATACCGGCATCGATCCGATTTTGATTGGCTGCTTCGTGGCGCTCAATCTCGACGATCTGAAGCGGCGCGCCGCGGCCTTGCCCTGGGGTCCGGTGATCCCGACGCTCGTCGTTCTGATCCTGCTGTTCGCGATCACGCCCGTGCAGAACAAACTCGGCGGTCTATGGCGCGCAACCTACGGCACGACCTTAGAGTCCGCGCTGGTCGGCTTCGTGATCGTGGTGCTGGTATCGCAGAAGGAATTCTGGTTCTCGCGGCTGCTGCGCACTGCGCCGTTCGTGTTCATCGGCACGATTTCGTTCAGTCTGTACTTGTGGCAGCAGCTTTTCACGCATCCGCATTCGCCGGTGGCGTTCGGCTTTCCGTTGTGCGTGCTCGAAGCGCTCGGCGCCGCGATGATCAGCTATTACCTGATCGAAGCGCCGTTCCTGCGCATCAAGGATCGCTTCGCGGCGCGGCGGCACGAACGCCTTCGCAGCGATGATGCGCATGCGCGTGGGATCGCGCATGCGGAAGCCTCCAAGTAACGCAATAACTCAGGACCGTGGACCGTAATCGAGGCTGGGATACCAGTCGGTGCCGCGTCCTTCGGGCGTCATATCGAGCACGGTCCACAGCGGCATCGGGTCCGGCGCGCCGCGCGGATCTTCGCCGGGGTCGGCTGTCGCGAAATCCATTTCGCCGGCCCAGAAGTGGCGGATAACGCCGTCGCGGCGCGTGAAGACGTTGAGCGCGGGGTCGTCGTGTCCTTCCTTGTTCCACGCAAAGTAATCGCGGCTGAAGTTGCCGTTCAGATCGGAAAAGAGCCGCAGATCGCGCCAGCCGCGTTCTTTCTTGTACGCGACGAGCCGGTCGATCGGCGAACGTGCGATCACCGCCAGCGCCACGCGTTGTTCGATATCGCGCGCCTCGCCTTCCCACGCCGATAGCAACGACGTGCACATCGGGCACGGCTTCTCGCGCTGCGGCCCGAACATCCAGCTATAGGTGACGAGCGTGTCCTTGTCGCCGAACAGCGCGGCGAAATCAGCGGGACCGCGTTCGCCTTCGAATCGATAATCGCCCTTCACTTCGCCGCCCGGCGGCAACGCGCGGCGCATTTCCGCCACGCGTTCGATATGCCGCCGCAATTCGATTTCCTCGGCAAGCAACGCCGTGCGGGCGCGCCGGTAGTCGGCGCTTTCGTTGGGAAACCGCATGCCGGCGCGCTGCGCCAGTTCGGCGGCGGGAGCGAGATTGCGTGCTGCTGTCATGATTCGTGTCTCCTTCGTTTGATTGATGTTCAGTCGCGATCCGGCGCGCCGAGCGGAAACAGATGGCGATACGGCCGCGCCTCATCCACCGCCCGTGCAAACGATGGCCGCGCCAGCAGCCGCTTGCGATACGCGATCACCTGAGGATACGCATCGCCGATGCGATGACACCAGTCCGCATAGAACAGGAACGGCGCGGCAGCGCAATCGGCCATGCTGAAATCGTCGCCCGCCGCCCATTCGCGCGTGGCCATCAGGCGTTCGAGATACGCGTAGGACGTGTCGAGCATGGCGCGGGCATCGGCGACGCCGCGCGGGTCGCGCTCGTGCTCGGGGCGCATGGCATCGAAAACAATTTTTTGCTGCGGCGTCGCGACGTAAAGATCGAAAAAACGGTCCATAAAGCGCACGTCGAGCGCGCGTTGCGGATCGGCCGGAATCAGCGTCACCGGTCCCGCATAGTTCAATCCCAAATATTCGATGATCACGCTCGATTCGATCACCGGCGTGCCGCCATCGACCAGCAAGGGGAAGCGCTTCATCGGCCACATTTCGGTGAGTTCGCGCATGGCGTCGGGGTTGTCCGGCCCGAGCGCGCGATATTCGAACGGCGTGGCGTTTTCATAAAGCGCGGTCAGCACCTTCTGACAGTACGAGGAAAACGGGTGGGCGTATAAAACGAGGCTCATCGTATGAATCTCCTGTCGAGTGTCCGGCGCATTTTCGCGCCGCTTATCCGGACGACGAAAAGCGTCGCCGGAAATCGACACGATTTGTAAAAATTTTGTTGTGCAATGCAAGGTCGAAGGTGCGCTTAGGCTTTGCCAGCAAGCCTTGCAGGCATTTAATTGCGCCAGATTGCGAGGTTTGCCGCGACCAGCCCGATTTGCTAACGTGCGCGCCTGCACCCCGCCGCGAGGATCCATTCGAGATCCGGACGAGGGCGTGTCAAGGCAGATGAAAGATGAACATGACGCGCACAAACAAAATAAAAGTGGTCGTTGCAAGCGACCAGCCCGTGGTCCTGTCAGGCCTGCAGAACTGGTTCGATACGCACGAACGCTATCGGGTGAGCGTCTGCGCGCCGAATGCGGAGTTGCTGCTGTCGCGGCTGGAGCACGCCGCCGGCGAACTGATCGTGATGGCCTGCACGATCGATTCATCGTCCGAGGCATGGCCGGTGATGCGCGAAGCGCGCCGCCGCAGCCCGGACGCGCCGATCGTCGTGCTCACCTTACAGACCGATGCGCACCAGCTCCGCGCGATCCACACGGCCGGCGCGGCGGGAATCGTCAGCAAACACGACGACGTGCGCGAACTCGAGCGCGTGTGCAGCCGCGTGTTGTCCGGCATGACGCAGGTCATGTCCAAAAGCGTGGCCGCCCTGTGCGACGCGGCGCGTTCCTTCGACGGCGCGGCTTACCGCGGCGTGCGCCTGACCGTGAAGGCGTTCAACGCGCCATCCTGAACGGCGCGCGCGGTTACCTCGGCAAGCGCGTCGACAAAGGTGTACCGATGGTCTTGCCATCTTCGAAACCTTTCTCGTACGCCCGCTGATCCAGCGCCCGGACGAGCGGCTCGAATTCTTCGGCATAGCCACGGATCAGCGCCAGCAGCGGCTTCACCAGCGCCACCGGCGCGGCCCCCGCCACCTGATGCGCCTCATGCGCCGAACCGACCAGTTCGGTCATGGCGCGCAGCGCCTGCGTACGCTGCAGGCAATACTCCACGAGCGGCATTTCCTGCGTGATGACAGCATGTCCCTGCTCGTTGATCGTCACGCTCATGTTTTGTGGCATCGTCTGTCTCGCTTGTGCTTGTCTGTGGATGGGCCGTCCACTCTAGAAGGCGCACTCCCGCCGCTGCATCGGAAAATTCTTAAACCGCTTCACGTGTACGACATGTTCGTATGAGAATGTCGCCGGTTTGTTTCAAAAAACTCACGGCATTCCATTCGATGAGCATCGATTTCGTCCTGCGTCTTCTCGCCGCGTTCGCGTGCGGCGTCGCAATTGGCATTGAACGGCAGATGCGCCAGCGCACTGCCGGCTTGCGCACCATCACGCTGGTGGCGAGCGGCGCGTGCCTGTTCGTCACGCTCGGCATGCTCACGGGCAACGGCGAGTCGGGTGTGACGCAGATTGCGGCTTACGTGGTCTCGGGCGTCGGTTTTCTCGGCGGCGGCGTGATCATGCGCGACAAGGGTTCGATTCAGGGCATCAATACGGCGGCGACGCTGTGGTGTTCCGCGGCGGTCGGCGTGTTGTGCGGAAGCGGGCATTACGGTCCGGCGGTGGCGGGCACGCTGATCGTGCTGTTGACGAACACGGTGTTGCGCGAAGTGAGCCGCATGATCAACGCGACGCCGGTGTCGAGCGCGGATATCGTGCGTGAATATGTGCTAACCGTGATCGGCCGGCAGGAAGACGAGGTGCATATCCGCACGCTGCTTTCCAACGCGATGGACACGCAGCCGCTGTCGTTTCAAAGCCTGACGAGCGAGGATATCGACGACGAGCCGCCGCGCATGAAAGTCACTGCGACCGTGCGCATGCATCCGAAAGATCAGGCGAAGCTCGAACGCATGGCGAGCCGCATGAGCATGGAGCGCGGCGTGACGAGTATCAGTTGGACGGCGGCGGAAGTTGAGACGGCGCCGGAGTGAGCGCGCCCTGGCCCATGCGTCGGCGCATTTCCATGCAATAGCCTTCCAATTCCGTTTCTTCGTGCACGAAACGCTTGAGCGGCGTATCGATATCGTAAAAACAAATGCTTGCGACGAAGCCGTAAATGCCCGCGTCCGTACTCGAAGGCTCGTCGCCGAAAATAAACGCGTAGTCGCCCAGCAGATTCGATATCGCTTTCAGATCGGCGATACCGCGTGCATAGACCGCGTCCGGTTCGTATCGGCCGATGCCCTGATACCGGTAACGCTCGAAGTTGTACGCGCGCGCTTTTTCCAGCGCCTCCGCGCCGATATCCGGATGCTGTGCGAGCAAGGCATCGCGGAAGCGCGGCCAGTAGCGCTCGTCTTTCCAGCGCGAGTACGACATCACCCAATAAAGATCATCGAGCGTGCGGCGCACGAACAGGTCGATATCGCGTTCTTCCTGCGACATGGCTTCATCGATCGTCAACGCGTATTTGCGTTTCAGATGCGCGATGATCGCATCGCTGTCGCCGATGGTGTCGTCGTCATCGACGAGATAGGGCAACTGGCCGCGCGGCGCGGCGCTCGTATCGAGCACATGTTTGTGCGCGAACGTGAGGCCGGACAGACGCAGAAACGCGAACACCTTCAGCCCGAAAGGATTGTTATCTTCGAGACCAAACAACTGAGGGTAGGCGTACAGCGTGATCATGTGTTCTCCGCGAAAGGTTTGAATCGTCATCCAACGCTATTCAACGCTACTCAACGATATATCGCGTGATTTGCTACGATGGTCAACGCCTTCGCAGCTTTCCCTTTCTTTCCGTCAGGTACGCGCCGCTTCTGCGCGACGCGCCCGGTCAAACAGAAAAATACTATGCCCACGCCGCCTCATGCCATCGGTTTTACTCTCGACCCGCTCGATCGCGTATCCGACAAGCGCGATGACGATGCTTACGTGTCCGCGCTGCGTGACAAGTCTTCCACGCGTTTCCTGCTGTTCGTGAACAATGTGCCGTTGTTCAAGCGCGTTTCCGGTCACGATCCCTTGTTCGAAGCGCACGAAGCCGCTGCGTTCGGACCGGCTTCGCAAGCTGTTTTGCTCGGACTCGAAGCGGACGGGCGCGCGTTGTTTGCTTTGGCGCTGGAGGCATCGGCGGATGCGCTCGTGCTCGAATCGGGTCCGGTCGAAGCGGTCGAGTTGCGTCCCGTCGCGATGCAAGGGTTGGTCGCGCCGCCGCTTATCAGCGCGCTGGGCGAAGCGCGTTCGATGCTCGACTGGCATCGGCGTCACCGTTTCTGCGCGAACTGCGGCACGCCCACCGGCGATGCAGGCGCGGGCTGGCGGCGCATCTGCGGCAATTGCGATGCGCAGCATTTTCCGCGTGTCGATCCCGTCGTCATCATGCTCGTCACCGATGGCGACCGTTGTCTGCTCGGGCGTCAGCCGCAGTTTCTGCCGGGCATGTATTCGGCGCTGGCGGGCTTCGTGGAGCCGGGCGAGACGTTCGAGCACGCGGTGTATCGCGAGGTGCTGGAGGAAGCCGGAATTCGCTGCCGGAACGTACGCTACTACGCCTCGCAGCCGTGGCCGTTTCCTTCTTCGTTGATGATCGGCTGCTTTGCGACGGCGGCTGAAACCGAGTTGACGGTGGATCAGAAGGAACTCGAAGACGCGCGCTGGTTCTCGCGCGAGGAAGTCGCCGGCATGCTCGACGGCACGCATGCGCAATCGCTGTCCGCACCGAAGGCGTTCGCGATTGCGCATCACTTGCTGAAGGCTTTCGTGGACGGCACGGTGCCCGTTTAAACCGTCTCGCGTTCGATCAACTCGAAGCCCACATCCACGATGGCGCGTTCCGTTGCGCCATTCAGCCGCTCGATCAGACACTGCGCCGCCGTCGCGCCGATGCGTTTGCCATCCACGCGAACGGTGGTGAGCGCGGGCGAGGTATCGGCGGCGAATTCGAGATCGCCGAAGCCGCAGACCGCGAGTTGCTTCGGCACGTCGATACCGCGTTTGCGTGCTTCCGAAGTGATGCCGAGCGCGAGCAGATCGGAGCTGCAAAAGACGGCATCGATCGTCGCGTATTGATCGAGCAGATGCGCGAGACCGAGCTTGCCGCTGGCAACCGAAGACGGCGGCGGCATCAAGATTTCGGCGACGTGCGCAATGCCGTGCCGTTCGAACGTTTCGACAAAACCGCGCCGCCGCGCCAGCGCACGCTGATCGTTCGCCGATACCAACGCCGGATGCTTCACGCCCCGCGCGATAAACCGCCGCGCCACCATCGCGCCAATCGCATCGTGCGAAAAGCCCGTGAGCATATCGATGGGATCGTCGGTCATGTCCCACGTTTCAACGATCGGAATGCCGATCTTGCGCAGCCGTTCGCGCAGCGAATCCGTATGTGCGACGCCGGTCAGCAGCACGCCTTCGGGACGTCGGCTGAGAATGGCGTCAAGCAATTGGTCTTCGTTTTCGTCTTCGTAATCGGACAGACCGAGCAGCACCTGATAACCGGCGCGGGACATCGTGTCGCTGAAGACCTGCACCGTCTCCGAGAACAGCGAATGCGCGATGGTCGGCACGATCGCCGCGATCAGTTTCGATCGCGCCGACGACAAGCCGCCCGCCAGCCGATTCGGTACGTAACCGAGTTCCGCGATTGCGCGGCGCACGCGGGCGAGCGTATCGGGCGCGAGCGTTTGCGGCGCGTTGAATGCGCGCGAAACGGTGATCGGCGACACGCCCGCCGACGCGGCGACATCCGTAATGCGGATGGTCTTCGGTGTCTTGCGCTCGCGTCGTGGTTTGGAATCCGAAGCAATCATTTACGTTTGCTGCGCCATTCTGCGAATGCCGCGAGCGTCGATTCATCCGGCGGATACGTGCCGCGCAGAATCGCGCCGCCCTGCACACGCTCGGCGATAAACTCCTCCATGATCTCCTGCTCCGCTGCATCACGTGCGACTTCTGCGGCCATTTCCCGCGGCACGATTACCACGCCATCCACATCGCCAACGACGATATCGCCCGGATAAACGGCCACGCCGCCGCACGCGATCGGCACGTTCATATCGACAGCATGATGCCGCGCGAGATTGAGCGGCGCGCTCGCGCCCGCGCAAAACAGCGGCAGCCCGATATCGCCGATGGTGCCGCTGTCGCGCACGCAGCCGTCCGACACCATGCCCGCCACGCCGCGCACCTTGAGCCGCGTCGTCAAAATCGAACCCGTCGATGCGACGCTGCGATCGCCACGGCAGTCCTGCACCAGCACGCTTCCGGCCGGCGCGGTTTCCACCGCCTTGCGCTGCGGATGATCAGGATTCTTGAATACTCCGACATGATCGAGATCTTCGCGCGCCGGAATATTGCGCAGCGTGAAGGCCGGTCCGACCATATTCGGCGCGCCCGCAGCGGGCTTGACCAGCGGCGCGACGCCTTGCAGAAACACGTTGCGCAAGCCTCGTTTGAAAAGCTGCGTGGTGAGCGTCGCCGTGCTGACATGGCGCAGCTGTTCGATCGTTTCGTCTGAAATGGCGATGTCTTGTGTCGTCATGGTGATGAAGTGGGTTCAATGAATGTCGGGTTCGTCGCTGTCCGCGCGCACGTGTTCTTCGAGAAAATCGAAATCGCAGCCTTTATCGGCCTGCGTGACGTGCAATTGATGCATCACGCCGAAGCCGCGTTCGAACGGGCGTTTCGGCGCTTTCCACGCGGCTTGGCGCGTGGAAAGTTCTGCGTCGCTGATATCGAGGTGCAAGCGCCGCGCGTGTACATCCAGTTCGATAAAGTCGCCGTCTTTGACCAGCGCCAGCGGTCCGCCGACGAACGATTCCGGCGCGACATGCAGCACGCATGCGCCGTAGCTCGTGCCACTCATGCGCGCATCGGAAATGCGCACCATATCGCGCACGCCTTGTTTCAGGAGCTTTTGCGGAATCGGCAACTGGCCCCACTCGGGCATGCCCGGCGCGCCGACCGGTCCCGCATGCTGAAGCACGATCACCGAGTCGGCGCTGATATCGAGCGCTTCGTCGTCGATGCGTGCGGCCATATCCGCGTAATCTTTGAACACGACCGCCGGCCCGCGATGCTTCAGCAAATGCGCTTCCATCGCGGCGGGTTTGATGACCGCGCCATTAGGTGCGAGATTGCCGGTGAGCACGGCGAGGCCATCGTTCGGGACGAGCGGATTGTCGCGGCGGCGGATAACGTCATCGTCGAATATTTCGGCATCCGATATATTTTCGGACAAGGTCTTGCCATTGACCGTTCGTTGCGTGCCGTCGATCAAATCGCCCAATTCCGCGAGCATGGCGCGCAGGCCACCTGCATAGAAAAAGTCTTCCATCAGGTACTTTCCCGCCGGGCGAATATTGGCGATAACCGGCGTCACGCGCGACAGTTCATCGAAGCGCGCGGTGGTCAGCGGCACGCCCGCGCGGCGCGCCACGGCCACCAGATGCACGATCGCATTGGTCGAACCGGACATGGCGAGCACGGTGGTAACGGCGTTATCGAACGACTTCGACGTGAGAATGTCGGACGGCTTCAGATCCGTCCACACCATCTCGACGATCCGCTGACCGGTCAGCGATGCGTATTGCGCATGCCGCGAATCCACCGCGGGAATTGATGCGAAACCGGGCAACGTCAAACCGAGCGCTTCGGCGGCGCTGGTCATGGTGGAGGCGGTGCCCATCGTCATGCAATGTCCGGGCGAGCGCGCGATGCCGCTTTCCACGCCCTTCCACTCGTCCTCCGTAATCTTGCCCGCGCGCAATTCGGCCCAGTATTTCCAGGTATCCGATCCGCTGCCGAGCGTGCGGCCGTTCCAGTTGCCGCGCAGCATCGGGCCGGCGGGAAGAAAGATCGCGGGCAGATTCATGCTGATCGCGCCCATCAGCAAACCGGGCGTGGTTTTATCGCAGCCGCCCATCAGCACGCAGCCATCGAACGGATACGAACGCAGCAATTCCTCGGTTTCCATCGCAAGAAAGTTGCGATAGAGCATGGTGGTCGGCTTTTGAAACGGCTCGGCCAGCGTCATGACCGGCATTTCGACCGGAAAGCCGCCCGCCTGCCAGATGCCGCGCTTCACTTCCTCGACGCGCTGCTTGAAATGCGTGTGGCACGAATTGATCTCGCTCCACGTGTTCACCACGGCGATTACGGGTTTGCCCATGTAATCCGACGGGTGATAGCCCATCTGCGCCGTGCGCGAACGGTGACCGAACGAACGCAGATCGTTGACGCCGTACCAGCGGTGACTGCGCAGCTCTTCCGGTTTCTTGCGGACTGAAGTCAAAGCAATGTCTCCGATGATGGTATCGCTACCATTCGGTGACATGGTACTGACGATGGTTGATGCAGTCGCCTAGGGTTTTTACCTGAGAACGATCAGCGATCCGGTGAAGATCAACACGCACTCGGTGATGAACGACCCCAGCGTCACGCCGATCAACACGCGCCCGACGATCGCCCAGAGCCGATGATCGACATTGCCCGCGCAGCGCCATGCGAGCGTACACCAGAGGGCATAAAGCGCCGCGAACGCGGCAACCGCGACGAGCACGCCTGGCCAGAACCAGACGGTGATCAGAAAGAAAGTTTCGGGGACGAGGCCGCTGGTCCACAAGTCGAACCAGACCGTCCACCAGACGAGGTGGAGCGGCACGCCCAGCAGCCACCAGACTTTCCAGAAGCGTTCTTCACCGCGCCAGGCCTTGAGCAACATGCGCCGCCGTGTCGAGAAAAGGAGACGGGCATTTTACTTCGCGGCCGCGCGCCATGAACGCTCGAATTATGCAGATAAGCTGCGGCGCTTGGCTTCGATACGTGTAATCAGCCGTTGCAGCACGCTTTCTGCCGCGCCCGAAAGCCGCGTGAAACGAAAGCCGACGACATAACGCACGGTGCCGCTCGGCGTCGTGATCGTGCGCGGTGACACGAGTTCAAGGTCCACGCTGAGCGTGCCACCCGCGCCGAGATCGAGCGTGACATCGCTGAAGGCGGTGCCGATCTCCATTTCCGCCAGACGCGCGGCATCGGTGCGAAGCGCCAGACCGCCGAGCGACACGTCCTGCACTTCGCAGCGGAACGCCGCGCCATCCGCGAACGTGCCTTTGGCGGTGTACGGATCGAGTATCGGCGCGGGCACGCGGAAATATTCGCGGCGCTGGAAGTAGTAGAGCTTCTCCGGGAACGGCACCTCGAACGCCTGACGGCCTTCGAAATCGACTGCCTGCGGGCCGTCCGTGACGAACTCCGTGCGCACGCCTTCGGGCGCGGCCTTGAAGCTGAGTTGCGAGGCCGCGAGCAGCTTGCGGTTGTCCTCTTCGACACCGCCCCAATCGAACACGATGCGCTTTTCGCGGGCATCGACTTCGAGCAACTGCGTGACGATCTGGCCGGTCGCGCTCGCCGCCGTCAGCATGTCGCCGCGCTGCACCAGCATACGCAGGACGATAGAAATCTCGGAAGGCGTGAGACGCAGAAAGCGGGCTTGATCTTCCGCGCGGCGCTCGATGTCGGCAACCTGCGCGGCGGCCGGCGCGTTGGAAGGAACGGGTTGCGGCGACATCGGTTCAGCGAGCATGACGGTCCAATCTATTCGTGTTGACTGCGTGTGGAAACGCGTATGGAAACTACAGGCGCACTGCTTTGCAATAATCTGTAGTTTGCATCAAACAAATGGAATCATCACGCGGGTAAGAACCCGGTTTTGGCGTCATTTCGGCGTTTTGACAACAAAATCCGGGCATATGTACCGGCTGGCATTACACGGTGCTTTCACCTTCTAAACGGCAATGAATCGATAAATTGATCGATAGCCGCGAACAATGCGTTCTTCCGAACGCCGTCGTGCGCTTGAATCGACAAACCAGCGAACAAGGTGCTGCATAGCGTGGCGAGCGCCTGCGTGTCCGTACCCGCCGGCAACTCACCGTGTTCCACCGCGCGCGCGAGCCGCCCCGCCACCGCCGCCGACGCCCTTCGCCTGCGCTTTTGCAAATACGCGCGCAATTCCGCGTGCTCGGGCGCAATCGACATCGCGCCGAGAAACAGCATGCAGCCGCGCGGCTTCTGAAACCGCGTGAATAATTCGATGCTCGCGCGATACATCGCCCGCAAGCCCTCACGCGCCGATTCGTGCGACTGCAACGCACGCAAGGCCGCGCCACCCTCGCCGTTCGCGTAGTGATCCAGCGCCTCGCGGTACAGGTCTTCCTTGCTGCCAAAGGCCGCGTAAAGGCTCGGCGAATTGATACCCATATGTTCGATGAGATCACTCATGGAACAAGTGTCGTAGCCCTTGCTCCAGAACACATCGAGTGCGCGTTCCAATGCGGCTTCGCGGTCGAAAGCACGCGGACGGCCGCGCGGTTTCGCTTCGGCTTCGGATTGAGTGGTCGCCATGCTGTTCCCTTCGCGGCATTGATGCGCGTGCCGCAATTCTGAATTATGTGTCGATCGTAACAAAATTGATGGACGCGTGCAGCGGTCGCTGCTTTAATATGTGTATCGATCGTTACATAAATCTTGGAGCAACATCATGAAATCGACTGTTTCTGTTTTGACTGCGGCGTTGTTGCTGGCTGTTTCCGGTGCTGCGTTTGCGCAGACGGCTGTATCGTCCGAGCCCGCGCCGTATTCGGTTTTCGTCGATCAGCCGACGGGTTATACCTTCGTCAAGCTGCCAGGCGGATGGAAGTTCGCGGGCGCGGTATCGAAGGAAGAGGCGCAGCATTTGCCGGACACGGTGCTCACTTCGGTCATGCCCGCTGATTCGGCACACGCGATGAACACCGCATCGGCGAAATAAAGTGCTTTAAACGCAGGCTGCGGACAGGCGTGGTTCCAGCTTGTTCGCGCGCTCGGCACAGATGGCATCGACGATGTATTGCGCATCGCGCGCGACGCCTGAGAAACGCCCCGATCCCCACGTATGCAGCCACGGCAAGCCGACGAAATACACGCCCGGCACGCCCGTCACGCCTCGCAGATGCGCCGGATGGCCGCGTCCGTTGAACACGGGCGCATCGAGCCAACTGAAGTCCGGCCTGAAGCCGATGCACCACACGACCGCTGCGATATCGCTGGCCTGCAAATCCAACGTTTCGCGTTCCGCTGATGGTTGCCACACCGCTTCGTAACGCTCGGCGGCGAGCGCATCGATACCATGCCGCGCGATAAAGCCGTCGATACTCGCGTTGATGTTGTTGTACGTCGTGTCGGCTTCATCGAGATTCGCGCGCAGGTTCGGCGCGAAGCAAAGTTGTCCATCGCGCAAATCTTCAAGTCGTCCGAACAATTCCATGCCTTCGAGTGCGAAGCGGCGCAAATCGATATCGCGTCCGCCGTCGCGGCCGGTGACATAGTGATTGGTGTTATCGCGCACGCCCTCGCGTAGCGGATGATCGGTTACGGGCATGTCGTAGTAGCGCATATCCGCGAGCCAATCGACTACGTCGCGGCCTCGATAGAACCGCGCACAACGCGGCGCTTCACCGACGGCGAGATGCACCTTTCGCCCCGATAAATGCAGGTCTTCCGCGATCTGCGCGCCCGATTGCCCCGAACCTACAACAAGCACCGCGCCCGGCGGCAAGGCATCCGCATTGCGATATTCCGACGACTGCATCTGCACGATACGCGCAGGCAAGCGTTCGGCCATGCGCGGCACAATCGGCGTGTGATAGCCGCCCGATGCCACCACGATCTGATCCGCCGTGAACTCGCCGCGTGTGGTCTGCACGACGTAATGCCCGTTGCGTGTCACGCGCGTGACGGCTGTGTCTTCGAGCACCGGCGCGTTGACCTTGGCGACGAAGGCATCGAGATAGCGGATCAGTTCTTCCTTTTTCATGAAGCCGTGCGGATCATCGCCAGTGTATGGATGACCGGGCAACGCGCATTGCCAGTTCGGCGTCACGAGGCAGAACGTGTCCCAGCGCTGCGTGCGCCACGTGTGCGTCACGCGCTGCTTTTCCAGCACGAGATGGTCGATATTCGCCTGCTGCAAAAAGTAGCTGACCGACAACCCGGCTTGCCCGCCGCCAACGACGATCACGCTGTAATGAGTGTTCGACATTTCGGATTCCTCTATCAAACGAGTTCGATGACGGTCACGTGCGCATCGTGTTCGTGAGCGAAACGACTGGCATCCTGTTCGATGCGTGCGAGCTGATCCATCGCCGCCGAACACGCGAAGCCGTATTTCTCGCGCACACGTTCGGAGCCTATATTCAGGGCCTCGCGCGAGCGCGCCACGAAGTCGTCGAGCGGATAGCGCGTTCCTGCTTCGAAATACTCACCGACGACAGTGGAAGGCGAATAGCAGTCCGCTTCGACGCCATCGGGCCAGCGGATATGGAAGTGCATGACGGGCATGGTGAGTTCTCTATAGATGTCGAGATGGCGTGACGCGCTCGCTTGCCATGTGAAGCGCTGCAGAAGCGCGGGAACGTCATGCTCGAAGTTGATTTCACTCGTGCATTCGATTGCACGCGTCAAGGCTTCGGCAATGGAATGCGCGTCGTGTGGATCGGCGAATACGCAGGTTTGCGCGTCGAGATACTCCGTGAACGGCGCAATATTCGATACGACCACCGGCCGCCCGCTCGCCAGCGCTTCGAGCACGACGAGGCCGAAGCCTTCGCGCAGCGAGATCATCGAAACGGCATCGGCGAGTTGGAATAGCGCGGGCATGTCGTCGTCGTTCAGCGGACCTGTGACGATTACCGGCACGTCGAGTTCTTCTGCGCGCTCGAAGAAGCGACGCGCGTAAGCATCGTGATCGAGCAGGCTTGCGCCGCGTGCCAGCACGAGTTGCGCCGATGGCATGCGCCTGTGCAGCAACGCGAACGCTTCGAGCAGCATCAACGTGTTCTTGCGCGCTTCGATGCCACCGACTGCGAGCACGACCGGTCCATCCTGCGTGATGCTGAAGCGCTCACGCAGAGCGTTGCTATCACCGCCCGCACGATAGCGCGCTGCATCGATCCCGTTACTCACTGTCTTCGCTTCGATGCCGTATATCTCGCGCATCGTCCGCGTCCATGTTTCGCTGACGCACAGCACTTCGTCGGCATCGCGCCACGCGCGGCGTTGCCAATGCGCGAGGCGTTCATCATCGAAATGATCGAGATGATGGACCGTGCGCACAAAGCGGCGAATCGCGCCTTCCTGCTTCAGTTCCGCCAACGCATTTCCGCCGATGCTGTCCTGCGCGTGATACACATCGAAGCGCTTGTTCGCGAGTGCAAGTTTCAACGCGCGAATGCGTTCATCGACCATACCAACGAGACCATCGTGCGAACCTTTCACACGCGCCAGCACGATCTCACACGGTGATGCCCTGAACATCGATTCGCCTTCACGCGCGGGCGCGAAGATCGTGACATCGTGGCCGCATTCGTGAAGCGCACGCGCGAGCTCCAGCGTGTGCACCACGCCGCCGCGCGGATTCACCGAATGAGTGAGCAGTGCGATTTTCAGCGCGCGCATATGAACGCCTCCTCGCGCAGATTCCACAGCAGCGCGCTTTCATCGCCTTGCGTTACGACTACTTCGCGCGAGGCATCGACATGGCCGATTACGGCGCTCGCAATCTCACGCGCTGCAAAGCGGGCGATGACCACATCGACATGTTTGGGACGCACCGATAGCACGAAGCCGAAGCTCGGAAACGCGCCGAGCCAGCGTTCAAAATTTGAATCGTTAGGATCGGGAATCAAATCGAGATCGATACGCGCGCCCACTTTCGAGCATTCGAGCAACATGAGCGCCGTGCCGAGCACGCCTGCCATGCTGATGTCCTTGGCGGCATCGCACAGGCCGTCTTCAGCGAGCGCGGGCAGCAGTTCGAAATCGTCACGTGCGCGGCCTTCGGGCGAGCCGACCGATGCGTTCCAGAACGGGTACGGGTCTTCGTAATTACCGCGCAGATCGACGGCCATGATGAGCGCATCGCCGGGTTTGGCGTCGAAGCTCGTCAGCAACTTGCGCGCACGTCCGACGATGGATACCGCGAGTTGCGCGCCATCGCTACGCACGTTGCTGTGGCCGCCGACGATCGGCACGCCATACACTTTCGATGCGGCTGCCATACCCGCGAGCACTTCTTTCGCTTCGTACGTGCTGCCGCTCCATAGTGCATCGACGACGGCGATCGGGCGGCCGCCCATCGCGTAGATATCGCTCACGTTGACCATCACGCTGCTGTAGCCCGCGAACCACGGCATCGCGCGGACAAAGTCGCTCACCATGCCTTCGATGGCGAACAGCAAGTAACCGTCGTTATCGGGAATCGCAGCGCAGTCGTCGCCGATTGCAATTGCACCTTCAGGCAAGCGCGACAGCACGCCGGAAATATCGCTTTTATGCTGAAATCCGCGACTTTCGCGCAAACGTCCGACAAGCGATGCCAACGCGCTCACGACACTCTCCGCGCCAGCGCGACGAATCCGCTTTGCGGCGTCGCGCATGGCGGATACGCGTCCAACTGCGCCTGCATCAGATGATGCGCGCGCCCGAAGATCGTTTCTTCACGCAACGATGTCCAGCGAAGCCGCTCGAACAACGGCACGTTCTGCGCCTGCACATGCGCGAGAAATGTCTCGCAACCTTGACCATGCGCGCTCGATACCGCAAGACGAATCAGCGTCGCGCCGATCTTCGCATGCGAGCGAAATGCCGCATGAACGGCGAGCCGCGAGCCGAACCACACGCCCGGTTCATCCTCATGAATGCGCACCGTGCCGACCACTTGTTCGGGCATGCCCGCCACACAACTCAACGCGACGATCAATTGCGCCCGTTCATCCGTCTCGTCGCGATCATCGCCCACAAAAATGCCTTGTTCGATGCAGAATACCGCGCGCCGCAATGAGTAGGCTTCCTGAGTTTCCCAAGGCAAAGTCGCCCACTTCACGCGAAACTCCACGGGCGCGTAATCACATTCGAGTTGATCGACGGCTTCGACGAACATGATCACACCTCGTAGGAAGAAAGCGATGAACACGCGCCGCATTTCCCGCAGCCGGCTTTGATATCGGCGGAGCGCATGTTGGCATCCGCAAGCATGGCGCCGATGGGCGCGAGCACCGAGCGCATGAAATCAGGCGTCGGCGCGGGATGATCCTCGAGCGGCGTGCTGCTGATCGGCACGAACGGCACCACGAACGGATACACGCCGATCGCGATCAACTCGCGCGCAATCTGCACGATGGCCGTCGCGCTATCGCCGAGTCCCGCGAGAATGTATGTGCTCACCTGGCCGCGTCCGAACACCTTCACCGCCGCGTCAAACGCCTCCATATAGCGCGATACCGGCACCGTCGCCTTGCCCGGCATGATGCGTTCGCGCACGTCCGGCGTGACCGCTTCGAGGTGCATGCCGAGCGTGTCGATGCCCGCAGCTTTCATGCGCCCGAACCACGCATCGTCGTCGGGTGGTTCGCATTGCGCCTGTATCGGCAGATCGACGGCGGCTTTGATTGCAGAAGCGCTTTCGCAGAGGATCTGCGCGCCGCGATCGGGCGTTGGCGGCGTGCCCGTGGTCAGGACCATATGCTTCACGCCATCGAGCAACACCGCTGCGCGTGCGACTTCCGCGAGTTGCTCGGGCGTCTTGCGCGCAATCGTGCGGCCCGCCGCCAGCGATTGCCCGATTGCGCAGAATTTGCAGGATTTGCGGCGGCTTTCATAGCGGATGCATGTTTGCAGCACCGTCGTCGCCAGTACGTCGCTGCTGTGCAACGTGGCGATATGCGAGTACGGCACGCCTTCGAGCGTTTGCATCGCGTAGAAGCGCGGTGATTTAGGAAAACTTATCGATGCAATCGGAATCGCGTTGCGCATCAGCGCACTCTTGCCGTGTTCATCGGGCTGACCGGCGACGAAGGGCGATTCCCACGCGGTGCTCGTATGAACCGGCACCATGATGGTCACGCCATCGACGGTCACTGCCTTGTGATCCGACGGCCCAGCGCCACCGCGACGGCTCGATACACCCGCGCGCGGATCGATCAGACGCAGACCGCTCGACTGAAGCTCAGTCATCAATTGCCGGCTCGATGCCGGCAGGTTCTCTCGGGCGCTCATCGTCGTGGGTGTCCTTGAATGAAGTGACGGGCGATGCCGGCCGGTCGTTGATCGCGAGGCTCAGCAATTCGGGCCGCGCGTAGTGACCGACCGAATCCATCATGCGTTTGCGCTTGGTGATGAGCGACATGTCGAGATCGGCGATCACCATGCCTTCGCCTTCGCGCAGCGGTTCGGCAAGATGCTGGCCTTCGGGCGATACGATCGCCGTGTTGCAGCCGCCACGCAACGCGCGTTGAAGATTGGGATCGGGCGTGACGGCTTCGATCTGCGCATCGGTGAGCCAGCCGGTCGCATTGACGACGAAGCAGCCCGATTCCAACGCGTGATGGCGGATCGTTACTTCGATCTGCTCAGCAAATATTGGCCCGACCAGCGAGCCGGGAAACTGCGCGCAGTGAATCTCCTCGTGCTGCGTCATCAACGCATAGCGCGCGAGCGGGTTGTAATGCTCCCAACATGCCAATGCACCGACGCGGCCCACGCTCGTTTCGACAACCTTGAGGCCCGCTGCGTCGCCTTGTCCCCAGATCATGCGTTCGTGGAAAGTGGGCGTAATCTTGCGGCGCTTGAGCAGCAACGCGCCGTTGGTATCGAAGATAAGCTGGGTGTTGTAGAGGCTGCCGTGATCGCGCTCGTTCACGCCGAGCACAACTACCATCTGCGCTTTGCGCGCGTGGTCCGCAACCGCCTGCGTCACCGGACCCGGCACCACGACCGCGCGCTCGTACAGCTTCATATGATCCACACCCGATGCCACCGGCGCGCGCACGAACGAGAAATACGGGTAATACGGCACGAAGGTTTCGGGGAACACGATCAACTGCACGCCCTTCGCAGCGGCTTCGTCGATGGCCGTGCAGACGCGGTCGAGCGTGCCTTCGGGACGCTCGAAATCCGGCGTAATCTGCACAGCCGCGGCGCGTACGATGCGCATGACTTACACCGTCCACGTATGGATGATGAGCGCGTTCTCCTTGCGATGAAGAAGCTGAATATCCAGCACATCGAGCGGATTGATCGGCTTGATTCCTTCGATCAACGAAGCTTCGCCGTGCCCATAAAGCGCCTGCAATGCAAAGCGGCACGCATAGACCTTGCCGCCTTCGGCCATGAACTTCTGCAATTGCTTGTTGAAGTTGAGATGGCCGGGGAAGGCTTCATCGCCGAGCGTGGGAAAGCCGCGTTGCAGACCGAGCGTGACGCCGGGACCGTACAGCAGCACGGAAGTATCGAACCCTTTGCGTTGAAGACGCGTGGCCTGCAAGAGATTGACGAAACCGATCGAACCTTCGAACGCGACGGTATGAAACGTGACGAGCGCTTTTTCGCCGGGTTCGGCTTTCACGTCCTCGAACACTTTCTCTTCGTAATCGACCAGATAATCGCCGTTCTTGTGAAGCGGTTGCGTGACTGCAGGCATGTCATTCTCCGTTTGGCGTGTGTGTATGACGTCGCTATGTGACGAGCGATCAAACGCAACGGATATGCCAATGATTGGCCCGCAAAATGCGATCACTTTGCAATCAAGCAAAACGAATCTGCTCGACGGATACCAAAATTTTTTGTTCGAGCCTTGTAGCAAGGGGTTTTCTGACTTTTATTCTGCCTGGCGTTTCGCGCGCTCACGCACGGTTTCAGCGCACGTTCGCGTGCGCGTGGTGCGCGTCACACTAAAGCCGTGCATCGATGCGATCAATGCGATCAAATTGCATCGGCATTTACGATCGGTTTAGATCTTGGTTTTGCATAAGGGCGCCGCATGACGCAGACGTCGCATCACTGGATTCGCAAGCTCGAAGAGAGCCGCAAACCGGCTTATCTGACCATTCCCGATTTGATCGAGGAAGATCTGGCGAGCGGCCGGCTGCGTCCGCGTGATCGTTTGCCGGGTCTGCGCGATCTTGCCGAAGCGCTCAATCTCAACTACACGACGGTTGCGCGTGCGTATGCCGAAGCCCGCAAACGCGGCCTGCTAGATGCGCGCGCGGGCAGCGGTACCTTCGTGCGCGGCAGAACGCAGACGTTGCCATTGGCGGGCGGCAGCAGCGTCGAAATGTCGATGAACATGCCGCCGGAACCGCCTGCGCTGGCGGCGCGATTGCGTGAATCGGCTGCGCGTTTGATGAAGGACGCGGACCCGTTTCAGTTGTTGCGCTATCAGGATTTCGGCGGGACCGCGATGGATCGCTCGGCGGCCTGTGGATGGCTGCGCGCGCGTCTTCCGGATTGTCGTGAGGAAACGGTGCTGGTGTGTCCGGGCATTCATAGCGCGTTGGTCGCGCTGGTCTCACAACTCGCGCGGCCCGGTGAAACGATCTGTCTGGATTCGCTCGCGTATCCGGGCATCAAGGCGATTGCCTCGCAACTCGGCGTGAAGTTACAGGCCTTGCCGCGTGATGATGACGGCCCCTTGCCGCATGCGTTCGAGGCGATGTGCAAGACGGAAAAGCCCGGCGGTTTCTATTGCAATCCGACTTTGCAGAATCCGAGCACGCTGACCTTGAGCCAGCAACGGCGTGAAGCATTGGCCGATATCGCGTTGCGCTACAACGTGCCGATTATCGAGGACGAGCCTTATGGCATGTTGCCCTTGGATGCGCCATCGTCGCTTGCAGTGCTTGCGCCGGAATTGACGTATCACGTGACGGGTTTATCGAAGACATTTGGCGCGGGTTTGCGTGTGGCTTATCTCAAGGCGCCTTCCGCACGGCAGACACAGCGTATTGCCGGTGCGTTGCGGGCGACGACGGTGATGCCAAGCCCTTTCACCGTTTTGCTCGCGACGCAATGGGTCAACGATGGCACCGCTCTGGACGTCCTGAACGCGATCCGCGAAGAAGGGATGGCGCGGCAGCTTATCGCTTCGCAAGTGCTTGACAGTCTGCCGTTCGATGCGAATCCGTACGGCTTTCATCTGTGGCTGCCGGTGCCTTCGGTTTGCGACTGGAGTGCGTCTGAACTGGCGTTGCAGTTGCGCAATCAGGGCATCGGCGCGGTGGCGGGCGCTGCGTTTTCTACGGATGGCAATCCGCCGAATGCTTTGAGGCTGTGTCTTGGCGGACCACAAAATCGTGAGGACTGCCGGGAAGCTTTGCAGCGGGTCGCGGATATGCTCGCGGACCCGCATCACTTGCATATGACGATGTTGTGAGGGGGTTCGACCTTTAGTTCGATTTCATCTTGTATGCGTCCAACAGACCCCGCACCATCTCCCCCGACACATAATGCGGCCCATCGAATAGATAAGTCTTATATCCTCGATACGCGTCAATCTGCGGCTTCAGTTCGTCAACGGTCGCCGCGCGAAATCCGCCGCCGACATTCGGCCGAAACGCCTCCGCAATGATGCGCACGCGCCCATGCCCCAGCCGCGCCGCGATCTGATCGGCATACAGCCGCGCCACGCGCGGTTCACGCGCATATACGCCGCATCCGTCCTGCAGCAACACGCCAACATCACGCGGCAACCACTGCTCAAGCCATTCACCAATCGCAGCACCGCCCACATTCGCGCGATCATAAACACTGATCCATAGCGGCTTCGGCAACGCATCGAGCAGCGTGCGCAAAGCACTTGCATCTTTCCATGTCGGATCGATTTCGACAGGAAAGTAGTAGCCCGAAATATGTACGGGCAGGCGTACATCCGCCAGTCGCATCGACTCGATGAAAAGCTGCGAGATATTTGCGCGCGCCGATGCTTCATCGAAGCGTCCGGCAAGTCCGATAATCACATCGCGCGCCCACGGCTCACGTCCGATACGCGCCCAGTCCGGCATACGCGGCGCGCTTCGCATGTCGCTTCCGGGCACGAACGACAGACCATCCACCGACGTCCATTGCACAATCAGTTCGTGCGCGCCGAGCTTGTTCCAATCGCCCGCCGGATCGGGATGTGCGTTGTCGGGTTGCCAGACGATGCCATCGATAATATGCGGCTCTGCATGCACGCACAGCGCCGCCATCATCAGCATCAGGCCGAAAAGAAGCGTCTTCATCAATACGAGAATACCGCACCGAAGAACACGCCTTTCGCGCGGTCATCGCCCGCTATGCGGAAGCGGTATTGCACCGATACATCGACGAACGAGCGCGGCGCGTCGTAGTTGCTGCCACGGAACCACCAGCGCGCCGAGATGCCCGCGCCAATCCCCACCGGCGTGCTGTGATCGATCGCGGAATCGTAATCCGCGCCGATCACCGCGTGCGGAAACACCGTGAGACGCGGCGATATCGCATCGATGCGATACGTGCGTCCGAGCCGCGCGTTCGCCGTTGCATACGTCGATGAGTTCACGATGTAATGCCCGACTTCGCCATAGAACGTGCCGGTCCACCAGCTTGGCACATCGAAGCGACGCGCATCGCCGAAACCGGTCGAATACGCGGCGCGGGCGAGCCAGTCGGAGCGCACATCGGAGCCTATCGGCAGAATCTTTTCGATGGCGAAGATCGCATTCACCGACGCGAACGGTTTCACGCGCGCGCCGAGTGCCGCCTGCAAGGTCGATGCCCCCGACGGCGCGCCGCCCTTCACGCCGAAGTTCTCGTAACCGCGTGCATAGACTTCGAACATGCGGTCGCCGAGGCTGCCGAACGGTCGCCAGTAGGCTTCCGTGCCTGCTTGCCAATTGCTTGCGATTCCCGGCGTCGGGTTGAACGCGAAGCCGGGACCGGAACCGCTGCCGCGATAGTTCACGTTCATGCTGAAGCCCCAGTTACGCGTGGCTTCGGCGTGCGCGGCGCGGGCATCGATCAGGGCATCGTTTGACAATCGTTCGGAATCCGGAGCAGTACGCGTATCGTCGATTGCGTGTTCTATGTAACGTGCGCCTTCCGCGTTGCGGCGCATCGAAAGCGCGGCGTAGCCTGCGTCGGCTTCGGCGTTTGGCGGGAGATTGCCGTGCTGTTCGGCGCGCGCGTAGTATCTCAGCGCTTTCTCACGATCGCCCGCGCGGGAAGCCAGCGATGCCGCTTGCAGATCGGTCATTGAATCGAGCAGATGCGCGTCGATCGCGGAACGCGCTTCCGTCGATGCAGCGCGTGTCTGACCGTCGGCGGCAAGTGCATCAATCAGCGCCAGTCGCAGACGTGCATCGTCGGGTACGGCTTTGACGGCGTCGCGCCAATGTTCGATGGCAGCGCTTCGATCGCCCTGCTGCTGCGCGAGATTCGCGGCGCGCGTGGCATCGAAAGCGGGATCGTGGGCGTAGATATCGCACGATGCGCCGTATTGGTCCTGTCGGCAATCGAAAGTCGGACGCGCGTCCGGGTCGATATCATGCGGCGCAGCTTCCGCCCGCGCGCGGTATCGACGCAAGGCGATTGCTTCGTCGTTCTTATCGTCGGATGGCAGCGCATCGAGCGCGGCCTGTGGTTTGCCTTGCGCGAGCCGCACATCGGCGATGATCGTGCGTGCTACTTGCGCGTCACGGTAGCGGCGTTGCGCTTCGGTGTTCGCAACGACGGCAGCCGGGGCGGGCTTTGGCGTTGGCGCATCCCGCTTCAACTGCTTCTGCAAGATAATCGAGCGTTCTTCATCGACACTCATCGCATTCGGATGTTCGATGCCATAACGCAGCACGTCTTCATGTGACTGAATTTGTGCATCGATATCGTCCTTAACGGCCACGAGTGTATCTGGCTGCGGATTCACATTCGCCCGCGTCTCCGCCGCCTGATCAACCGATGCAGGCGCAATCGCAAGCGCATGAGCGAAATCCTCATCCGCACTAAGTCCGCGTGCTGCACGTGCGTACCCATGCAAAGCCCACAACAAAGCGTCGTTTCGATTCAACGCGATGCCATCGCCCGCAGTGCTTTCCACGCCTGCAAGATCATCACGCGCGAATAGCGTTTCGATCAACTGCATGCGAAATTGCGCGCGTTCGGGCGCGTACATCATCGCACGTTGCGCGTGTCGTTCGGATTCCGTAAGATCGTCACGTTGACGCGCATCATAAGCCACGATCGATTCCGGCGCAGCAAGCCGATCGCCGATATAACGACGACGCGTGCGCAATCCTTCGCTATCGCCAAATCGACGCGCCGTATCGCTGGCGACATCCCATGCGGCGCGATCATCTCCCGTTGCGGCGAGCGAATCGACCAGCAGATAACGCAGTCGTTCGACACGCGGCGCAAGCCGTATCGCTTCGCGGCTTTCGATCACCGCCGCCGCGTAATCCTTGTTTGCATAATCGCGATACGCCGCGCGCGCAGCACGCAAGGCCGGTCCTTGCAGGTCACCGGTTCCGCCCGCGCCGCCACCGCCCGCAGCCAAATCATCGATCTCGCGACGACGCGATACCAACGCGGCCTGCGGCCCGAACTGCGCGATAGCATCGCTCAGAACCTGGCTCGCATCCTTCAGATGCCCGCGCGCCGCCAGCGAATTCGCCAGCAGCACACGCAAGTCCATCACGTCCGGTCGCTGGCGAATCGCTTCGCGCGCGCTCGCGGCTGCATCGACATAACGATGCTCGTCGTACGCGGCATACGCGTCCCGCGCGATGCGATATGGCGCGCCACTCAAGGGCAGCGGCAAGGTGACATCTGCATGCGCGACGCCCCACGTCGACAACGCAATCACGGCACATGCAATCCGACTACGGTTCATTGCCGGCCCGCCCGCTGCGAATAGCGCCGCTGTTGTTCCTCGACCGCGCGTTCCAGCGCTTCGCGCGTAATCACTCCTTCGGACACCAGATAATCGCCGATGCGTCCATGTCGTTCTGGCCGATAATCCCGCAGCGCCGTTTCGAAGCGGCGTCGCGTGACCAGTCCCATCTCGATCATGATGTCGCCGAGCAAAGGCACGCCGCGCGCGGCTTCATCGTATGCGGCGTGCGTGCGTTCGGGCGCGGCTTCCGCGCCAGACAGTGTCGATACATCGACATCGCGCAGCATGCGCAAACCCGACGCGATTTCGCTTTCACGAACCACTTGTATCGATATCGCGACGCCCACCGCATCGCGCAATTCGGCGAGTGCGGCATCGTCGAGCAAGGAAGCGGTGACGAAGACCGCGTGACCGTTCGCATCCTCGCCTTGCGGCATCGCGCGCAGGCGGACCAGTGTTTCCGGCGGCACCGCGACGCCCGGTTCTTCCTGCATGCGCGTGGCATCGAAACGGGCGCGCGGCAAATCGGCCTGAAACGCGATCGCTTCAGCGAGCGTTTCCTCATCGAGCCAGCCGCGCGTCACCAAAACGCGACCAATCGGCGCTTCGCGCGCGTGCTCGGTCTGCTTCGCTTCTTCGAGCCGTTCGGGATCGATCGCCTGCCACGAAACCAGCAGATCGCCGAGATCCTGACGCGTATCGCGCAGGCCATCGGCGCTGGGGAAATCGTGCGTGGTCTTGTCCCACGCGAGTCGCCGCCCCGTCACCACATGCACGATAAACAAACGCCACGCGCGCGCCACCGCCATAAAATTCACGACATTGCCGATCACCATGCGCGGCACCGCCAGCACGCCGTGCTCCCATCCATAGAGCCGCGTGGTGAAGATGATCCGCTGCACCACGCGCAGACACAGCGCGACGAAATTCGCAGCGAGCAGCGCATTGAGCCAGCCCGCATCGATAAACGGTGATGGAAATAGATCGGACGTCAAACCAAAATACGTCGCCGCCGCGAACAGCAAAAACTGAATGGCTAGCAGATACGCGAGCATGCCGACGAACGCCGTCACCACGCCTTTTCGATCACGCAGCAGCAGATATCGATTGGCAATCGTGCCCGTCCAGCCGATCAAACCCCAGCTTTGCAGACCGATCCCCAACGTCCATCGCGCGCGCTGTCTGTACGCTGTACGAAACGTATCGGGGAAGAACTCGCGCACGCACAGCGGCATCGTCGTATTGATTTCGCGCTCGGGGCCGAGACCGAACCACACCTTGCGGCGCGACGTAAATTGCACCGGAAACAGCGGGAAAATCGACGACATGCCCATCTTGAGAATGCGCGCGCCGATGTCGTAATCCTCGGTGAGGCTTTCGGTATTGAATGGCTGACTTTCGGTCTGCTCGACCAACGCGAGCATGGCGCGACGCGAGAAGCACGTGCCCACGCCCGCCGAAGGCACCGCGCCCGCAAGACTCTCTCGCACCACCAAATCCTTCGCGTGCCACTCCGCGAACTCATCCATATACGTGCCCGCGACCAACTCGAACCAGTTCCGTTCGAGCGATGCCACCGGCAGTTGAATCATGTCCTTGCGCGGCAAAAGATAGTTGAAGAACTTCAGTTCGATCGGATGCAGCACATCCTCGCTGTCGTGCATGACGACGCCCGCGAACTCCACGCCCGCCTCGTACTCGTAATGCAGAATCGCCTGCACGAGCCAGTTGAGACAATCGGCCTTGCAGGTCGGTCCATCATGCGGCACTTCCACGCGATGCAAATGCTTATACCGATGCCGCATGCGCTCCACTTCGCGAATCGTCGCGACATCGTTCTGATAGGTGCCAACGAAGATCGTATAGCTGCGGTAATCGAGCACGCGCACGAGGTCTTCGATCATCGCCGCGATCACGTCCTGTTCCTGCCACGCAGGCACCATGATCGCGATCGGCTGCTCGTCGCGCGCGTAAAGCTGCTCGATGGTGAGCGGCGAGTAACGCCGCTCGATCGTCACCTTGCGCCAGAACTTGCGCGTCCAGAACCAGATATCGATAAACAGATCGTCGAGACTGGACAGCAGGATGATCGCAGCCACCGTCGCGGCGACGTATTCGAGTCCCTGGTAGTACTGGGCCAGAATGATCCGGCCGTACCACCTGAGCAGTTCCAGTGTCACGCTTGGTCCTTCTTGTTTTGCTGTTCACGTCGATGCTTGCGGCGCGCGTTGCCCGCCAGCGCGATCAGCACGAGTAGCAAGATGACCAGCACGGCAGGAATGCCCCAGCGCGCCCAGTGACGCGTGACCCAGTCGCTGCCGCTCGCGGGTTCATCGACGAGTTCGTCGGGGTTGACCGTATCGAACTGTTTGAGCACGCCGGTTTGATCGACCACGGCGATATCGCCGCGTGACAGCGCGAGTTTGTCGTTGAGCACGGGCGCGGCACCCGTCGATCGATACACCACGCCGTTTTGTCCGCCCGCGCTCGCCACGCTCACCACCGCGACTTTCGACAGGCCCGACATATCGAGCAGCATGTCGCCGGAAGGCGCGGACAGCGTGAGACGATCTGCTGAGTAGACCGCAGGATTTTTTTCATCCGCGAGTTTCACGTCGGCAGCGAGGAACGCGCCATCGGGCGATGCGGTCTTGCCGTCATCGGTGACGAAGAATTTCGCCTGCACGGGCGCGACGCCTGTTGCGCCGGACAGATACGCGAGACGCGGAACCGTGTCGAGCGAATCGTCGAGATAGGCGCGCGGCACGTAGACCGAAGCAGACGTCGCATAACGCGCCGCCATGCCGACAAACGTGTTGCCCGGCGTCGCCTTGCCGAGTTGAATATGACTCGTCGGCAGCACCGCGACCGGATAGTTCTGGCGCGCCTCACAACCTGCGTCGGGTTGACGCCGGAAGGTCACGCGCAGTTCGTTGGTGCGGGCCAGCGCGTATCGCGGAATCGGCACGATGATGCGTTGACGCACGCCATCCGCGTTCAACAGCTTCGCGCCGATCATCACGTCGTTGAAATAGATCGTGGCCGTGGCCGCGCCGTTCGACAGCGTAGGCGATGCCGCCAGATCCAGCACCACGCTTTCCGGCAAACGCCCGTTGCCCGACGCCGCCGCGAGATCGAAACGCGCGGTCCACGAAGCCGTGGTCTGCACATCGATACTGCGCGGATCGCCGCCCAGTTCGGACAGCGCGATCATGTCGGCGCGCGCGCGTTCGGCGGCATCGATCTGATGCACGACCACACGGTTCGATACATCGATCGGACGCCAGCTTTGCGCCAATGCACCGATGCCGCGCGTGTCGCCGACCACGATCACCGCGCGCCCGCCGAGATGCGCGATACGCACTTCGCCTGCGGTGAACGGCGTGGTCAACTGCGCGACGCTGCGATGACGCCAGGCGTCGAAGGCCGGCAGCGCATCGTTCGATGCACTCGCCACTTGCGCGCGCAATGCATCGAGCGCGCTGTCGATTTGTTTGCGCATCACGTCATCGACGACAACAACGTCAGGTCCGAACGACGCGCGCGGACTCAGCGCGATCAGCGCGCCGAGTTCGGCATCGTCCTTGATGAGATGTTTGCCGCCAGAAGCGAGCGCCGCGAACGCGGGAATGCCGCGCAAACCTGCGGGCACGTCCACGCCAGTAAGATCCGCTGTCTTGCCGACCGATGGCAGCGTTTCCATCACCGGGCGCTTGCCGTCGCGCTGAAGCAAGGCATCGGTGCGCCAGGCGGTGTCGAACGCTTCGGTTTGCAAACGATTGCCCGATACCGCGAGCACCGGCGCATACGGCAATGCGCTCCATGCGGTGCGCAGATCGCGGATATCGGCGGGATCGAAACGGAACGTCAGACGCGTGCTCGGCGACACGCGCAGCACATTGCCGATCGCGGTCTGATCCGTACACACGTTCTGGCTGATGACGGACGCAAAACCCAGCCCGAGCCGCACGAAACCGGTATCGCGCGGCGCGCCATCGACACCGAGATTCACCGCGACATTGCCCTGATCGGTCGTAAACTGGCGCGACAAAACCGGCGATCCATCGAGCGACAGCAGCATCGTCACACGGCCGCCGTCGCCGCGCACATAGCCGCCATCGACATTCAGCGTCGCATCGTAAATGGGGATATTCGCGGGCACGGGCAGATAAAACTCCTGCCGGGTTTCAGGCGCGCTCAGCGTGACATCGCGTTCGAGGCCGAGCTGGCTCAGCGTCACCGTGCGCGTTTCCTTCACATCATTGCCGAGCTGAGAAAATGCGCCCGATACGCTGTTATCAGAGAGGGAAGGCGCGGCGGGCGCTGCAAGCACAGCAGCAGGTGCACCGGTGAGAAACGCCGCGCATGCGGCACACACAACGAACGCGGCGCGCAGGCGGCGCCGCTCGAAAAGGTCGTCGATCAAGGCAGGTGGCTCGAATTAAGCGCAACGAGGTGCTGTCACAACGCGCGTGTGTTCGAGGCGGATGGGCCTGCTGTTCCGCTGATCGAACGCAGGATGCGGCGCGTGCGCCTCGGAGTGCGTGGATCTTGGTGTTCTTTATTGCGATCGGGCCTCTGCAAGCGCCCGTATTGCGTCGAAATTTCTTGTTCTCGTTACTCGATACAGCGATACGACATCACGCAATCGCCGCGCGCCGTGCCGGAAATTCGGCCTCGACGACGACATCACGCGAAGGTTCAGGACTGAATTCTTCGAACGGCCGTCCCATCAGCGCCGATACGATCCGCGCCGATGCCCGGCCATCTCCATACGGATTCACGCTCTGCGCGAAAGCCGCGCGGGCTTTGTCATCGTCGAGCAGCAGGGAGACCGCGCACACGATTGCGTGCGTGTCCGTGCCAACCAGCCGCGCGGTGCCGGCCTGCACGGCTTCGGGTCGCTCGGTGACGTCGCGCATCACGAGCACCGGTTTGCCGAGCGCGGGCGCTTCTTCCTGCACGCCGCCCGAATCGGTCAATACCAAGGTCGAGCGCTGCAACAGGCGCACGAAACCCATGTAGTTCTGTGGCTGAATCAGAAACACGTTCGGCAGCGAGCCGAGCGCGCTGATGACAGTTGCCTGAACGTTCGGATTCAAATGCACGGGATAGACGATCTGCACATCGCGGCGCTTCGACAATTGCGCAATTGCCGCGCAAATATCGCGCAGACCTTGCCCGAAACTTTCACGGCGATGCCCGGTAACCAGCACCAGCTTTTTCGATGCATCGAGAAACGGAAAGCGCGCGTCGAGACGTGCACGCAGCGCATCGTCCGAATCGATGCGTTTGACGACGGACAAGAGCGCATCGATCACCGTATTGCCGGTGACGACGGAGCGGCCCGCGAGCGTTTCGCGCGCCAGATTCTGCTCATTGCGACGCGTGGGAACGAACATGAGATCGCTGACGACATCGACCACGCGGCGGTTCATTTCTTCCGGCCACGGGCTTTTCATGTCGCCGGTACGCAGACCCGCTTCGACATGCGCCACCGGCACGCGACGATGAAACGCCGCGAGCGCGCCAGCGGTCGCGGTGGTGGTATCGCCATGAACGAGAATGCGGCACGGCTGCTCCTGCTCGATCACATCATCGAGCCCGGCAATCAGCTTCGAGGCCAGACCGTTCAGGCTCTGGTTCTCCGACATCACCTTGAGATCGTGTTGCGGCGTGATGTCGAACAGATCCAGCACCTGCCTGAGCATCGAACGATGCTGGCCGGTCACGCATACGACAGAGCGCACGCTCGGCTCCGCCTCCAGTGCCTTCACGAGCGGCGCCATCTTGATGGCTTCAGGCCGCGTCCCGAACACGGAAAGTATCGTTTTTGGTTTCGTTCTCATCGTCCCCGACGAATGCACAATCTTTAACAATCTGATTGTATTTAGACGTTTAGGAACGCTCGAAATCTAAATTGTAAAAAAGTCTGACGAGAGGTTTATACAACAGTCTGAAGATGCTTTGTCCAATCCGACGCGGGCGTTTTTACCTGAATGTTTAATTTTTAAGCACAGGTAAGTGTGCGGCGCGGGATTGATATGACCAAAAGAGTTGGTTTCTTAGTGATGGTGACGAGAGCGCACGGTCATTCGGCTATCCCACATCCTGATTTGCGACGTGCGAGACGCCGCTGAAGATCAGGCCTGATATGTCGCGCTTATTGATCCAGTCGGCATCCTAACTAAATGCGATCCAATATTTCATATCGCCAACGAAACAGGCCCGCATCGCGCGGGCCTGAGTCAATCATTTACTTCTGCAACGAAGCCATATCGATCACGAAGCGATACTTCACATCGCTCTTCAACATACGCTCGTAAGCGCCGTTGATCTCGTCCATCCTGATCATCTCGATGTCCGACACGATTCCATGCTTGCCGCAGAAATCGAGCATTTCCTGCGTCTCGGCAATGCCACCGATCAGCGAACCCGCCAGCGTGCGGCGCTTGAAAATCATGTTCATCACCGAAGGCGACGGATGCGCATGTTCGGGCACGCCGACCAGCGTCATGGTGCCGTCACGCTTGAGCAGAACCATGAACTGATCCAGATCGTGCGATGCCGCTACCGTGTTCAGAATGAAGTCGAAACTATTGGCGTGCGCGGCCATTTGTTCCGGGTCCTTCGAAATCACCACTTCGTGCGCGCCCAGACGCTTGGCATCTTCGATCTTGCCCGGCGATGTGGTGAACAGCACCACATGCGCGCCCATCGCCGCCGCGATCTTCACGCCCATGTGACCCAGACCGCCCAGACCGACCACGCCGACCTTGTGACCCTTCTGCACGTTCCAGTGACGCAGCGGCGAATACGTCGTGATACCTGCGCACAGCAGCGGCGCAACCGCAGCCAGTTCCAGATTCTCCGGCACGCGCAACGTGAACGCTTCGTCCACCACGACGCTCGACGAATAGCCGCCGTACGTCACGCCGCCCGACTTCTTGTCCGGCGAGTTGTAAGTCTGGATAAAGCTGTCCGGACCATCGCAAAACTGTTCGAGACCTTCCTTGCAGGCTTCGCACGTGCGGCAGGAATCGACCATACAGCCGACGCCTACGAGATCGCCCGTCTTGAACTTCGTCACGTCCGCGCCGACTTCGGCCACGCGCCCGACGATTTCATGACCCGGCACGACCGGATAGTTCGTCGCGCCCCATTCGTTGCGCGCCATATGCAGATCCGAATGGCAGACGCCGCAAAAAAGAATGTCGATGCGCACGTCGTTCGGGCCGACTTCGCGACGCTGAATATCCAGCGCTGCAAGCGGTTTATCGGCTGACGAAGCGGCATAGGAATACGCTTTGTACATGATCGGGGTTCCCTCTTTGATTTGAACTTTTGATGACGAATACCGGCGATTTTTCACAATCAGTGAACGCCGGGGAGGACACGGTGAAATGCAGGCTTTTTTATGTGCGGCAACGAACCTATGAAGCGAAGCCGCGCACGCGTTGCGGATTTTGAGCCGATGAAGCCGAGGTTTCGGCGGCGACGAGCAACCTCAGTACTGTATGCCTAACGGTGTAAGTCTGCTCAAGCGAACGGCCGCTCGTTCGATCGTGCATTCGGCCGCATTCGATCGATCGTGCGGACGTGGCACACGACGTGCGACAGGGCAACGTCCGCGACTTTCGCGACTTCCGAAGAGCATGCAGCCACCCGATTTGCTCCCTCCTTCAGCGGGACTTTTCGGCAAACGGCAGGCGCTTTAAGGTAGTCGCATGACAGACAAAAAACGCTCGCTGGTTTTGAAAAGCGGCGAATTCTAACAGCGTAGGAGCCGGTGGGGAAATGCAGTCCGGCGCAGCACATACACACTGAGAGTGAGACCATGAATGCGAAGGCGATGACGGTGAATATCGAGATGCCCGACGGCGCGGTCAGCGCCGAATTTCATATCGATACGGGGCGGCTCAGAATTCTCGAACGCGGCATGTTGCGTGTGGAGTTGTTCCCGCCGCATTCGTGGTTCGCGATTGCATCGGTGGCGGGCAACAGCCGTTGGGGTACGCGGCCGCGTGAGCGCGATCTGCGCGCGGTGGTCGAAAACTTCATCATGCAGCGCTTCGGCATGTCGGCGTATCGCGCGGAACTGGCTTGCGCCATGACGTCTTTATCGCCGATGCCGCAGGTGCGCAGCCTTTAACCCTTTAGCTATCGCTAGCGTTTTCTCGCGGCGCGCCGCGTGCGCTCGTGAAAGCCATTCGGCTTCGTCTTCACCCAATCAACGAAACCGCGCACCGCGTCGTGCGCGAGCAGCGCATCGACGGTGGAATACTGCTGCGCGAGTTCCTTCTCGGTGAACAACGCATGCAGTTGACGATGACAAATCCGATGCAGCACCGCCGTCTGCCGTCCGCCCTGCGACTTCGGCACCAGATGATGCAGGTCGCGTTCGGCAGACTGCACCGGACGTCCGCACAACGCGCAGACTTCCTCTTGCGGCGGGTGATACCACGGCTCGGGCGTTCGCTTGGCCATCGATAAATATTGCGTAAGTTGCATTCAGTGTACGCGCCGCTGCACGATCACGTTAATTGTCATTTTGTTTTGCACGCGAACATGGCAAGATGAAAACGCTGTTCACCGACCACGCCCACCGAAGCCGGAGAAGCCATGGAAGTGACCATCAGCGAATTGACGGGGTTGCTGGAAGAACTCGAACGGGACGATCCGGTCGATTACGGCGACCTGCCCTTCGGCGAACCCGAGCTGCGCACGCTCGTCGTCACCTCACTTCTCGAACGTCATCACGCCTTGCAGGCAAGCGGCCTCGATTCCGGCGACGTCAACCTTACTTATATGCTCAGCACTGCGTTGCTCGTGCTCGAAAACCTCGTGTTGAATGCGCGCATCTTGATGCTTCAAGGCAATCAAATCGATGTCAGCGCGCTGCTGCGGAAGTATTCGGGCGGCTGAGCAAGCGGATGAATTCGGCCATCCCGCTAAGACATATCCGATTTGCTGAGCATGCCGCGTTTCGCTGCCTTATTTGTTAGGTATTCCAAATAAAATGGGTATCGTCTCAACCAAGGACGATACCCTTTCATGAAAGAAGACGAGATCCGCCAGCATGCGTTCGCCATGCCGATGTACCGGCCGGCTTACCCGCGCCCGCCGTTCCGCTTTCTCAATCGCGAATACTTCATCATCAGCTACGAGACGGATCTCGACGCCGTGCGCGCTATCGTGCCCGAGCCGCTGAGGGTCGAGAAGCCCATCGTCAATTACGAATTCATTCGTATGCCTGACACGTCCGGCTTCGGCAATTACACGGAAAGCGGTCAGGTCATTCCCGTCATCGACATGGACGGGCGCGCGGCGGCCTATACGCATTGCATGTTTCTCGACGACGAAGGGCCGATCGCGGGCGGTCGCGAAATCTGGGGCTTTCCGAAGAAGCTTGCCTCGCCGAAGCTGTTCGTCGGCGGGACGGACACACTGGTCGGCACGCTCGACTACAGCGGTCAGCGCGTGGCCACCGGCACGATGGGCTACAAGTACACATCGCTCGATCACGAAACCGAACGCGCCGGCCTCAGTGATACGCCGAACTATCTGCTCAAGATCATTCCGCATGTGGACGGCAGCGCGCGCATCTGCGAACTCGTGCGCTTCTTCATGCGCGACGTGACCGTGCTCGGCGCATGGGAGGGCCCCGGCGCGCTCGAACTTCATGCGCATGCGCTCGCGCCCGTTGCGGATTTGCCGGTGCGCCGCGTGCTGCGCGCAAAACATGTGATCGCCAATCTCACGCTGGATATCGGTGAAGTGGCGCACGACTATCTGGCATCGGACGAAGCGCGCAAGCTCGTCAATCGTTAAATCATTCGTTGGGAAAAAACATGGCACTGAAAGATAAGGTCGCGCTCGTCACGGGCGCAGCGAGCGGTATTGGTGAACAAACGGCGCGCAAGCTCGCGGAGCAAGGCGCGGCCGTGGTGATCGCAGATTTGAATATGCAGAACGCGCAGGCAGTCGCATCGGATATCGTCGCGAAAGGCGGCAAGGCCATTGCGGTTTCGATGGACGTCACCAGTGAAAACGATGTGAACGCGGGTATCGAAGAGACGGTGGCGAAGCTCGGCGCGATCGATGTGCTGGTATCGAACGCGGGGATTCAGATCGTCAAGCCGGTCGAAGAATTTTCGCTCGACGAGTGGAAACGCATGCTCGCCATTCATCTGGACGGCGCGTTTCTCACCACCAAGGCGGCGCTCAAACATATGTATCAGTCGGGTCGCGGCGGCTCGATCATTTATATGGGCTCGGTGCATTCGCACGAAGGCTCGAAACTGAAAGCGCCGTATGTGACCGCGAAGCACGGTTTGCTCGGATTGGCGAAGGTCGTCGCCAAGGAAGGCGCGGCGCATAAGGTGCGCGCGAACGTAGTGTGTCCCGGCTTCGTACGCACGCCGCTGGTCGAAAAGCAGATTCCGGAGCAGGCGAAGGCGCTCGGTATGTCGGAAGCGGACGTCGTGAAAAACGTCATGCTGAAAGATACCGTCGATGGCGAATTCACCACGGTTGACGACATCGCGAATGTGGTTGCCTTCCTCGCGGGCTTCGAGACGAACGCGCTCACAGGTCAGTCCATCGTGGCGAGCCACGGCTGGTTCATGCAGTAAGGGGAAGCCGCCATGCGCCGCAGTGAACGCAATTCTCCCGAGCAGCCGAATCATATCGACCTTTCTGCTTACGACCGCATCGGTCTGGTGTTGCAGGGCGGCGGCGCGCTAGGTTCTTATCAGGCCGGCGTCGTGGAAGGGCTGATGGAAGCGGGCGTCGAGCCGACGTCCATTTCCGGCATTTCCATCGGCGCGCTGAACACAGCCATTGTTGCGGGCAATGCGCCCGAGAATCGCGTGGCGGCGCTGCGCGGTTTCTGGGACACCATCTGCGAACCAGCGGATGTCTTCGCTCAAATGGGCGCGATGTTGCCGGCGGCTTTCGGCTTCGGCAATTACGCGCGCACCGTGTCGAGTCTGTGGGCGGCCACGCATTCGCTGATCGCCGGGCAACGCGGCTTCTTTGCGCCGCGTATCGATTTGCCGCTGCTCGGTATCAGCAGCGAACGCTCGCCGAACGCTGTCAGCTTTTACGACACCACCGCGTTGCGCCAAACCCTGCTCGAGTTCGCGGACTTCGACCGCATCAACAACGGTCCCGCGCATGTGACCGTCGGCGCAGTGAACGTGCGCACCGGCAATCTCGTCTATTTCGATAACCGCAAGACTCGGCTCTCGCCCGAACATTTCATGGCGTCGGGCGCGTTGCCGCCGGGTTTTCCCGCTGTGGAAATCGATGGTGAGTTTTACTGGGACGGCGGACTGGTCTCGAATACGCCGCTGAGCGAAATCATCAGCGAAGGGCGGCACAAGAACACGCTCGTGTTTCAGGTCGATTTGTGGAACGCCAAAGGCACGCTGCCAGGCGACTTGCTCGACGTCGCCGAGCGGACCAAGGACATTCAATATTCCAGCCGCACGCGCGCCATTACCGATTTCGTCGCGCTGCATCACCGGCAGGCGCGGATTATCGAGGAGATGTTGCAGTACATGCCCGAAGACGCGCGTCGCGCCAATCCGCTGCTGCGCGAGGCCGAAGCCATCGCGCGGACGGGAACGCTGAACATCGTCCATCTGATCTACAAGGACAAGTACTTCGAAGGGAATTACAAAGACTACGAGTTCAGCACGGACACCATGCTGGAACATTGGGCGAGTGGGCTGGAGGATATCCGGCGCTCGTTCGGGCGTCCGAAGTGGTTCGAGATGCCGAGCCACGAAGCCGGGTTTGTCACGCACGACGTGCATCGGCGGGAACCGATGCACGCGTCATCTCACGAGACCAGGCGCGAGACCAAGCTCGATTACTGCGGAAACGAAGGCGGCTGATAGCCCGGAAGCTGGCTCAATGCGCGATGGCACGAAGCGGAAAGCGCCGCCAAACGATCGACGCTTTCGCGCATATCAATCTGCGTGCGCGTAATCAGATCGCGCAATACGTCCAGACGCGGGCTGATGGTATCGACGAAAGGTTCGCCGCATGCGAGCAGCGCTTCGGCGTCGTCACGGGCTTCGCGCAGTTCCATCACCGTGACCTTGTTCTGCGCCAGCAAACGCGCGTGATGCTCGGCCAGGTCGCCCAGCCCCATCGCCCGCATCCGTTCGATCAGGCGGCGCGGCGAGCGCAGACATGCTTCGCCAGCGTCGTAGGCCATGAACTGAGCATCGGCAATGCTCAGCGAAAGGCGGCCTTCTGGCGATTCGAATTCGAGCTTGGTAGACATAAGAAGTCACGCGTGTTGTGAATTGCCCGAAGTGTAGGCAGGCGTCGCGCATGACACCGTCAGAGTAATTCGAAAAATGCCGCGCCTTTCGTGAATACGGCGTTTCACTTCTTTGCATTTCGATGCAAGCAAGGCGTAAGCACTTGCTAATGATCAAGGCGAATTCATCGGCTTTCGGTTCAAATGGTGAAACGCAAAGCCCACGATCATTTGGAATCGAAACCACGTGTTAATTAGCATGCCGTTGCAATCGGCGAAGCTTTTCGTCGCCAAGTTCGCCTTGAAAAACGTCATTCCCTATCCAAACAATGGATACAGCTTTGACATTGGACAAGCGTTTCTGCATGCGTCATTTCATCTCACGCCATGACCGAAAACACTGACACGCGTAAAACGGAGGAAACCCGCAGTATCCTCTTTCTGACCGTTGTGATGGTGCCGGTATTGACTGTTGCGCTGATCGCGGTTTATGGATTCATCGTGTGGTTTTATCAAATATTGATCGGTGGTCCGCCGCATCATTAAAGCATCAGCGTTACCAAAATCAATCGATGAACGGGGAATGATCGACATGCCCGTCAATAACGAAGGCTGCGAGTTTCATATTGCCGGCGTGGTCGTTTATGCGCGTGTTGAATCACTCGATGACGTCATTCACGCACTCGAAACATTACCCGGCGCGCAAATTCATGGCGCAAGTCACGACGGAAAGATCGTGCTCACTTTTGAAGGTGAGCGCTCGTCGCATATTGCCGAGCAATTGAGTGCGGCGCAGGCCATTCCTCATGTCGCCAGTGTCGCGCTGGTTTATCAGCATGGCGAGTCGATCGAACCACAACCCGATGAAACTGAAATCGCAAAATGAAACTCAGCCGACGCGCATTTATTAAACAAACGGCCGCTGCGACTGCCGCCGCGTCCGCCAATATCACGCTGCCGGGTATCGAAGGCATGCAGGCGAACGCCGCCGCGGCCGACGACCTCGTCTGGTCGAAAGCGCCCTGCCGCTTTTGCGGCACCGGCTGCGGCGTGCTGGTCGGCGTGAAGGCGAATCAGGTCGTCGCCACGCAGGCCGATCCGCAAGCCGAAGTCAATCGCGGTCTCAACTGCGTAAAGGGCTATTTTCTGTCGAAGATCATGTACGGTCAGGACCGGCTCACCACGCCGCTCATGCGCATGAAAGACGGCAAGTTCGACAAAGACGGCGAATTCGCGCCGGTCTCGTGGAACGCCGCCTTCGACGAAATGGCGAAGCAATTCAAGCGCGTGCTGAAGGACAAGGGACCGAACGCCGTCGGCATGTTCGGCTCCGGGCAATGGACCATCTGGGAAGGCTACGCCGCCGTCAAGCTGATGAAGGCGGGCTTTCGCACCAACAATCTCGATCCGAACGCGCGCCACTGCATGGCGTCGGCGGTGACCGGTTTTATGCGCACCTTCGGCATGGACGAGCCGATGGGCTGCTACGACGACATCGAGGAAACCGATGCTTTCGTGCTGTGGGGATCGAATATGGCGGAGATGCACCCGGTGCTATGGTCGCGTGTGACCGCGCATCGCCTGGCCGCCCCGAACGTGCGCGTGGTCACGCTCTCCACGTTCGAGCACCGCTCCTTCGATCTCGCCGATGAAACCATCGTATTCACGCCGCAGACCGATCTCGCGATCATGAATTACATCGCGAACAGCATCATCAAGTCGGGGCGCGTGAATCGCGATTTCATCAACAAGCATACGAACTTCAAGAAGGGCAACACGGATATCGGCTATGGCTTGCGGCCGGATCATCCGCTGCAAAAAGCCGCGAAAAATGCGGGCGATGCCAACGGCTCGCAGCCCATCACCTTCGATGAATACGCGAAGTTCGTTTCGAAGTACGACGCGGCTTATGTGACCAAACTCACGGGTGTATCGAAGGCAAAACTCGATGCGCTCGCCGAGATCTACGCCAATCCGAAGACGCGCGTCGTGTCGTTCTGGACCATGGGTTTCAATCAGCACACGCGCGGCACGTGGGCGAACAACATGATCTACAACCTGCATCTGCTGACCGGCAAGATCGCGACGCCGGGCAACAGTCCGTTCTCGCTGACGGGCCAGCCGTCGGCGTGCGGCACGGCGCGGGAAGTAGGCACGTTTTCGCATCGGCTGCCGGCGGATATGGTGGTGACCAACCCGAAGCATCGCGAGGAAGCGGAGACCATCTGGAAGTTGCCGGCCGGCACCATTCCCGACAAGCCGGGTTTCCACGCCGTCGTACAGAACCGCATGCTCCACGACGGCAAGCTCAACGCCTATTGGGTGATGTGCAACAACAATATGCAGGCGGGCGCGAATCTGCATAACGAAGGCTATCCGGGGTATCGCAATCCGGCGAATTTCATCGTGGTCTCCGATGTCTATCCGACCGTCACCGCCGTCGCCGCCGATCTGATTCTGCCGACCGCGATGTGGGTCGAAAAAGAAGGCGGTTATGGCAACGCCGAGCGCCGCACGCAGTTCTGGCATCAGCTCGTCGCCGCTCCCGGCGATGCGCGTTCCGACTTGTGGCAACTGATCGAGTTTTCGAAGCGCTTCAAGGTCGAGGAAGTCTGGCCTGCTGAGTTGATCGCGAAAAAGCCGGAGTACAAGGGCAAGACGCTGTACGACGTGCTCTACAAAAACGGCCAGGTGGATAAGTTTCCGGCCTCGCAGGAAGACGCGAAGTATCGCAATGACGAGGCGAAGGCGTTCGGCTTCTATGTGCAGAAAGGTCTGTTCGAAGAGTACGCGAGCTTCGGGCGCGGCCACGGTCACGATCTCGCGCCTTTCGACAGCTATCACCAGGCGCGCGGGCTGCGCTGGCCGGTGGTCAACGGCAAGGAAACGCTCAGGCGCTACAAGGAAGGCTCGGACCCGTACGTGAAGGCGGGCACGGGCTGGCAGTTCTACGGCAATCCGGACGGCCGAGCCAATATCTGGGCGCTGCCTTACGAGCCGCCGCCCGAAGTGCCGGACAAGGAATACCCGTTCTGGTTATCGACCGGACGCGTGCTCGAACACTGGCATTCCGGTTCGATGACCCGTCGCGTGCCCGAGTTGTATCGCGCGTTTCCGAACGCCGTGTGCTTCATGCATCCCGACGATGCAAAGGCGCTGGGCTTGAGGCGCGGCGTCGAAGTCAAGGTGATGTCGCGGCGCGGCTATATCCGCACACGCGTGGAAACACGCGGACGCGACAAGCCGCCGCGCGGTTTGGTATTCGTGCCGTGGTTCGATTCGAGCCAGCTCATCAATAAAGTGACGCTCGACGCCACCGATCCCATTTCATTCCAGACCGATTTCAAAAAGTGTGCGGTCAAAATCGTACGAGTGTGATGCCATGCGCACGCTGACACTTCTCGCAATTTTGCTGGCCTCGTTGCTGGCGTTCACCGTGTTCGCACAACCCGTTGTGCCTGCGGTGCCTTTCCATGACAACCTCCGTGGGACCACGCCCATCGACGAGGAAGCGAAACCGCCGCTGATCGCGCCGACGGAAAACAAGGACGTGATTCGCGGCCTGAACTACGCGCAGCAGCCGCCGACCATTCCGCACAAGATCGACAACTATCAACTCGATCGCAATGCCAACAAGTGCCTCGCCTGCCACGCGCGCAGCCGCGCGGAGGAAAGCGGCGCGGTGCCGGTGGCGGTGTCGCATTACATCGACCGGGCGGGTGAGGTGTCGGGGCATTTGTCGCCGAGGCGCTATTTCTGCACGCAGTGCCACGTGCCGCAAGCCGATGCGAAACCGCTGGTCGGCAACACGTTTCAGTCGGTCGAAGATATCCGGCCGCTGTCCTCGCCCACTCAACCCAAGTCACGTTGAAGCACGCCATGCACGCATTGCGCGATCTGATCAAGCGCTACTGGACCACTATCCGGCGTCCGAGCCTCTATTACAGCCTGGGTTTTCTGACGTTGGGCGGCTTTATCGCGGGCGTAGTGTTTTGGGGCGCCTTCAACACTGCGATGGAGTTGACGAACACCGAAGCGTTCTGTACGGGCTGTCATGAGATGCGCGACAACACTTACGCAGAGTTGAAGAGCACGATTCACTACAGCAATCGCACAGGTGTACATGCGAAGTGTTCGGACTGTCATGTGCCGCATGCGTGGACCAACAAGATTGCGCGGAAGATGCAGGCATCGAAGGAAGTGTGGGCGAAGATCTTCGGCGTGGTGGACACGCGCGAGAAGTTCCTCGACAAGCGGCTGGAACTCGCGCAGCACGAATGGGCGCGTTTCAAGGCGAACGATTCGCTCGAATGCCGCAACTGCCATTCCTTCGAGTACATGGATTTCACGCGGCAAAGTCCGCGCGCGCAGAACGCGCATCAGAAGTATCTGGAGACGGGCGAGAAAACGTGCATTGATTGTCACAAGGGCATTGCGCATCAGTTGCCGGAAATGTCGCGCGCCGATGCGGGCGAGCCTGCCGCTGACGCGAAGCCATGAGCGGCTGCATCGATTCACAGGAGAGCCGATGCTCAGCGCAACGCGACTCGAAGTGATGCGCGGCGGCAGGACCATCGTGGCCGGCGTGAGCCTTTACGCCGACGCCGGTCACGCGCTCGTGATTCACGGCGCGAATGGCAGCGGCAAGAGCACGCTGATCGCCGCGCTCGCGGGCTTGCTGCCGTTGTCGTCGGGCGCGCTGGCGTGGCAGGGCGTGCCGGTGCGCGCGAATCCGGCGCGCTATCGACGCGACCTCGCGTTTCTCGGCCACACGGATGGCATCAGCGGCGAACTGACCGTGCTCGAAAACCTGCGCTTCGCGGCATCGCTGGATGCGCGTTCGGTGCTGAAACCCGACGTGCTCGATGCCGCCGGCCTCACCGCGCTCGGCTCGCTGCACGTGAATCGGCTATCGCAAGGCCAACGCCGACGCGTCGCACTGGCGCGCGTGATCTGTTCGAACAAACCGCTCTGGCTGCTCGACGAACCCACTGACGCCCTCGACGATTCCGCCGCCGCGTGGTTCACCGCCTGCATCGACGCACATTTGAACACGGGCGGCACCGTGATCGCCGCCACGCATCGCCCGATCGAATCCGATGCCGCGCGTACGCGCCGTCTGCATCTCACGCGGAGCGCGCCATGTTGCGCGTGATGCTTCAGGTGATCCGCCGCGAGCTGATCGTGACGCGCCGTTCGCGCACCGCGACGCTCGGCGTGCTGATGTTCTTCGTGCTGGCCGCGAGCCTGTTTCCGCTTGGCATCGGACCGGATGCAACGTTATTGCGCGCGATTGCGCCCGGCGTGTTGTGGGTGACGGCGCTGTTCGCGGCTTTGTTGTCGGCGGGACAGCTTTTCGGGCATGACTTCGCCAGCGGCGTGCTGGAGCAAATGCTGGTGTCGCCGCAACCGCTCGCGGCAATCGTGCTGGCGAAGATCATCGCGCACTGGCTGGTGAACGGGCTGGCGCTGACGGCGCTCGCGCCTTTTGTCGCGCTCGAATATGGGCTGGATTCATCGACCATTGTGAAGCTGATGATGTCGCTTTTGATCGGCACGCCGCTGCTCAGTCTGATCGGTTCGATGGGCGCGGCGCTCACCGTCGGCGTGCGCGGCGGTCAGGTCGTGCTCGGTTTACTGGTGTTGCCGCTCTATGTGCCCGTGCTGGTGTTCGGCGTCGGCGCAGCCGATTCCGCCGCAATCGGCGCGTGGTCGCAGGCGAACTTCTCGCTGCTCGCGGCTGCGCTGGTCGCGGCGTTGTGGCTATGTCCGCTTGCAAGCGCCGCCGCGCTGCGCATTTCGATGGAATAGGAGTAACCGCATGTCCCGACGATCGCTCTACCGCTACGCCTCACCGCCGCGCTTCGAACGGCTCGCCGCGCGACTGACGCCGTGGTTCGCAGCCGCCGCGGTGCTGCTGATCGCAGGCGGCATGTTCATCGGCCTGGCAATCGCTCCCGCCGATGCACTGCAACGCGACATCTATCGCATCATGTTCGTCCACGTCCCGGCCTCGTGGATGTCCATGTTTATCTACGTCGTCATGGCCGCGTACTGCGCGCTGCATCTCGCGCTGAACGCCCGCCTCGCGCCGATGATGGCGCTCGCGCTCGCGCCGACCGGCGCGCTGTTCACGGCCATATCGCTCATCACGGGCGCGCTGTGGGGCAAGCCGACGTGGGGCACGTGGTGGGTGTGGGACGCACGCCTCACCTCCGAACTGATTCTGCTGTTTCTCTACGCGGGCTTTCTGTCGCTGCATGCGGCAATCGACGGCACGCAGCGCGCGGATCGCGCCTGTTGCGTGCTCGCGCTGGTCGGCGTCGTCAATATTCCGGTGATCTATTTTTCGGTGCAATGGTGGTACACGCTGCATCAGGGACCGTCGATGTCCTTCGGCAGCGGTGTGTCGATGAGCGCGTCGATGGTGTGGGGCATCGTCGTGACGGCGGCGGGATTCTGGGCGTACACGGCGGCGATCGCGCTGACGCGCGTGCGTACGATCATGCGAACGCGCATGCGTTCCGGTATCGACGATGCGGTGACGACGCTTGAGGAGCGAGCCGCATGAACGTGCTCAATATGTTGATCGACAATCCGATTTTGAGTGCCGCACTTGCGGTCACCTTCCTGCTGCTCGGCGCAGAAGCATGGTTCGTGCGCAGGGAGGCCCGACGATGAAAGCGCGCCATCGCAGAGCCGCGCTGATCGCGGCGGGCGTAGCGAGCGTGGCGCTCGTTTGCGCGTTCGTGCTCAATGCGTTTCGCGCCAACGTGATGTTCTTTGTCGGCCCGAGCGAGCTTGCATCGCATACGTCGTCGCGGGTTCGTTTGGGCGGACTCGTCGTGCCCGGCTCGCTCGTCCGCGATGCCGATCAACGCACGGTGCGCTTCGTCGTCGCGGATCAGCGGGCGTCGATTCCGGTCGTATTCGAAGGAGCGCTGCCCGATCTGTTTCGCGAAGGCAGCGGTGTCGTCGCGCAAGGCAAAGTTGGCAGCGATGGCCGTTTTCACGCCGATGAAGTGCTCGCCAAACACGACGAAAAATATCAACCGCCGCAGGCCGCACAAGCGCTGCGAGAGGCCCGCCGATGATCCCCGAACTCGGCCACTTTGCGCTGATCACAGCTTTCGTGCTCGCCGTCGCCGCAGGCATCCTGCCGATGCTCGGCGCGCAATGGAAAATCCAGCGATGGATGCGAGTCGCCGTGCCTTCGGCCATCGCGCAATGCGGCTTCGTGATGATGTCGGTGGCGTGTCTCGCGTGGTCGTTCGTATCGAACGATTTCTCGCTTATCTATGTCGCGCAGAACTCGCATTCCGCGTTGCCGGCGGTGTATCGGCTGACGGCGGTGTGGGGCGGACACGAAGGATCGCTGCTGCTGTGGGCCGCGCTGCTCACGCTGTGGATGCTCGCCGTCTCGTTGTCCGGGCAGTCGATCACGCTTGCCATGAAGGCGCGCGTGCTCGCCGTGATGAGCTGGATCGATGCGGGCTTTCTGCTGTTCATGCTGCTCACCTCCGATCCCTTCGATCGCCTGCTGCCGCCCGCGATGGACGGCCGTGGTCTCAATCCGCTGCTGCAAGACCCCGGCATGGTCGCGCATCCGCCGATTCTTTATATGGGTTACGTGGGCTTTTCGGTGGCGTTCGCGTTCGCCATTGCTGCGCTGTTATCCGATCCACCCGAGCTATCCAACGCCAACTGGGCCCGCACCGCACGCGCCTGGACGCTCGCGGCGTGGACCTTTTTGACGCTCGGCATCATGCTCGGCAGCGGCTGGGCGTACTACGAACTCGGCTGGGGCGGATGGTGGTTCTGGGACCCGGTGGAGAACGCCTCGTTCATGCCATGGCTCGCGGGCACGGCGCTGATCCATTCGCTGACCGCCACCGCCAAGCGCGGCGCGTTCGGGGCGTGGAGCGCGCTGCTCGCCATCTGCACGTTTTCGCTGTCGCTGCTCGGAACGTTTCTGGTGCGTTCGGGCGTGGTCACATCGGTGCATGGATTCGCGTCCGATCCGGCGCGCGGCGTTTTCATTCTCGCGCTCTTGGCGCTGTTCGCGGGCGGCGCGCTCGCGCTTTTCGCGTGGCGTGCGCCGCGTCTGGCATCGAACGTCGGGTTCGATGCGTGTTCGCGCGAGTCGCTGTTGTTATCGAACAACCTGCTGTTGCTGGTGGCGGCGGCGTCCGTCATGCTCGGCACGCTTTATCCGATGGCGCTCGACGCGCTCGGCCTCGACAAGATTTCCGTCGGCGCGCCCTATTTCGACAGCGTGTTCGTGCCGATCATGACGCCTGCGATCTTTCTGATGGGCATCGCGCCGCTCGCGCGATGGAAGTCCGCGCGCCTGCCCGAACTCGCGATGCGCCTGCGCTGGGCCGCGCTCGTGAGCATCGCGACCGCGTTCATTTGGCCAATGTCGCTGGTCGGTCTCGGCATGGCGCTCGCGGTATGGACGTTCGCCACCGTCGCGCTGAGCCTGGTTGACCGGCTGCGTTCGAAGCGTGTGACGCGCACCATTGTCGGCATGTGGCTGGCGCATGCGGGCGTGGGCGTGTTTATCGTCGGCGTGACGCTGGTGAAGGGCTATCCGGTCGAACAGGATGCGCGGTTGGCGCGCGGCGAAAGCGTGGAAGTCGGCGGTTATCGGTTCCGGCTGGATGGCGTACGCGAAATCACCGGGCCGAATTATCGGGCGATGCGCGCGATTATCGACGTCAGCCGCAGCGGCAAGAGCATCGCCACGCTGCTTCCCGAAAAGCGCAGCTTCGACGTCTCCGACACGCAGACCACCGAAGCCGCGATCGATCACGGCATTCTGCGCGATCTTTACGTCGCGATGGATCAGCCCGCAGGCGACGACGCATGGACGCTGCGCATCCAGATCAAGCCGTTCGTGCGCTGGATCTGGGCCGGATGCGTGCTGATGGCGGCGGGCGGTCTGCTGGCCGCGACGTCAAGAAAACGCGTCGTTGCGGCTGCCACGGCCCGCGTGCAAATCGGAACCGGACGATGAAACGCTTCCTTATTCCGATCATCGTGATGGCCGCGCTGGTGGCGCTGCTCGCCGCCGGTCTGCGTCACGATCCGCGCCGCCTGCCGTCCGCTTTGATCGGCAAACCCGCGCCCGCGTTCGAACTTCCCCGGCTCGATGCCGCGCATACGACGATTTCCTCCCGCGCGATGCACGGACAAGTCTGGGTGCTCAACGTCTGGGCGTCATGGTGCGAAGCGTGCCGCGACGAGCATCCGCTGCTGATGAAGTTCGCCGCGAAAGGCATCGCGCCGGTCTACGGACTCGACTATCAGGACGATGCCGAACCGGCGCTGCAATGGCTCGCGCAGGCGGGCAATCCGTATCGGGCGACGCTTGTCGATCGCGACGGGCGTACGGGTATCGACTATGGCGTGTATGGCGTGCCGGAAACCTTCGTGATCGATCGCGGCGGCGTGGTGCGGTATCGGCAGGCGGGACCGCTGACGCAGGCATCGCTCGATACGGTGATTCTGCCGCTGGTCGCGCGGCTGCAACGGGAGACGGTGAATGAATAAGCGCATCGCAATGAGTTGCGCGTTGGCTTTGGCCGCATCGAGCGCGCACGCGGCGGACGAATCCGACGCCAGCCGCATCCGGCATCTCGACGAGAGTTTTCGCTGCGTCGTCTGCCAGAACCAGAGTCTCGCGGATTCCGCCGCGCCGCTCGCCGCCGAACTGCGCGCGCGCATCCGCGAACAGGTGGCAGCGGGCGCGGCAGACGACGAGATCCGCTCGTACATGACAAGCCGATACGGCGATTTCGTGCTGTATCGACCGCCGATGAAGCCGCTGACGTGGGCGCTGTGGTTCGGTCCGTTGATCGCGCTGGCGCTCGGCGCGATCGCGATGACGCGCGCCATTCGTCGTGCGAGGCGCACGGCATGATCGCGTTCTGGTTAATTGCGGCGGGGATGATGCTGGTGGCCGTCGGCTGCGTCACCGTGCCTTTGCTGAGCGCGCAACGCCGTCACGCCGCGCTGGCGGGACTGTTGATCGCGCTGGTGCCATCGGCGGCGATCATGTTGTATATGCGGATCGGCAATCCGGCGGCGCTGGCTTTGGAAAATACGATAAGCGGCGAACACGCGAATTCGCCTGCATCGCTTGAACTGATGGTGAGCCGTCTTGCCGCACGTCTGCGCCGCAATCCGAACGACGCCACCGGCTGGGCGATGCTCGCGCGTTCCTACGCCGTGCTCGAACGTCCCGACGATGCCGCCGCCGCATACCATCGCGCGCTGCTACTGAATCCGCGCAACGCCGACCTGCTGGCCGATTACGCCGATGCGCTCGCCAGCGCGAAAAATGGCGACTTGAGCGGCGCGCCGCAAGCGAATATCGATGCGGCGCTGGCCATCGACCCGGATCATCCGAAAGCGCTGGCGCTGGCGGCATCGGCGGCGGCGGACCGGCGCGATTACGCAGCAGCGATTCGTTATTGGACGCGGTTGAGGGATGTATCGAGTGGTGACGCGGGCATGGCGCGCCAGGCGCAGAAGAATATCGACGAGATATCAGCGTTGAGGCGCTGAAGGCACGACTGACTTCGCGCCTTCGGCAACGTCCAGACCCCAGTCGCCGTGTTCATACCAATCTTCGCCGAGCAGTTCCATCGGATGCTGCGTGCGGCTCGATCCGTTGCCGCAGCGCATATTGTCGGTGCCGCAATAGTGATCGCAGCCCCAGCAATTGCGTTCGGGATGAGTCGGATTGAGCGGAAATTTCTTCGACATGGCGATGCTCCTTGAATGTCAGATAGCGTAGGCGCGCATTGGCTGCGCGCCTATCGGCCATGTTCCGAACTCACATGTTACGACGCGCAATGCGCTGTTTCAGCGCCCGTGAGCAGCAACGCGATCAACTCGCGCACGCTGCGAATCGCCGTGCCGAACGGCAGCGCTTCACGTCCGCGGAAGAACAGACCGTTGCCGACATCGCCACGCAGCGCTGCTGACAGTCGCGTATCGATACAAAAGTGACCAAACTTTTCGATGCCGTCGCGCAAGCCGCACACGCTCAGACATTCGAGCGCCTGCGCGCAAGGCTGTTTGCGCGCGCCGATCTTGGTGCGGATACGGTCTTCGTTCTTGAGATAGCGCATCAGCCACGGCGTTTTCACCGCGCGCGCGGGCAAGCCCGTCACGCTGACAAATTCGACGATATCTTCAGGCGCGGCTTCCGTGAGCACGCGCTTGAATTCGGGATGCGCGTCACCCTCTTCGGTGACGGCGAACGGTGTGCCGATCTGCACGCCATTCGCGCCCGCCACGAGCGCCGCACGCAGCGCTTCGTGACTGTTGATCCCGCCGCCGACGATCACCGGCACATCCGCCCGCGCGATGCCGAGCGTTTCGAACACGGTGTCCAGTTCGCGCAGCACGCGCGCAAATTCGAAGCGTTCGTTGCCCATGTCCGCGACATCGGTGACGCCGAGATGGCCGCCCGCGTGCGCCGGATGTTCGATCACGATGGCATCGGGCAAGCGGCCTTTCTTCATCCACTTCTTCAGCACGAGCGCGACGCCCCGGCTATCGGAAAGAATTGGGATCAGCGCGATATCGTGACCTTGCGTGAGATCGGGCAGATCGAGCGGCAAACCCGCGCCCATCACAATGGCGTCCGCGCCCTGCTCGCACGCGACGCGCACATAGTCGGCGTGTGCAGCCACGGCTTTCATCACGTTCACGGCGATCATGCCGCGCCCTTGCGACAACTCACGCGCCGCGCGAATCTCGCGTTCCAGCGCGACCAGATTCGCGCGCTCCAGGTTCTCGCGCGTTGCATCGTCCTTGCAGAAGGCAAGCAGATCGGGATGATGATGCCGCAAGTCGATACTCGCAATCGTCCCCACTGCGCCCTCGCGCGCCACGCTGCCCGCCAGCCGATGCGCGGAAATGCCCACGCCCATGCCGCCCTGCACGATAGGCAGCACGCTGCGGCCACGAATGACCAAAGGTGAAAATTCGTGCGTGAGGCAAGCCGTCACTGCGGCCAGTTCGGCCTGATCTCGATTCATGTTCGATCGCTCATAGAAATACTTCGTCGCAAGGGTATCTCCGAGCGTCGTGATCGGAAAAGAAGCGGATCGGTCGCGCGTTGACAATCGTCATGCGTGCGGCGTTTCGTGCGCACTCCGGATCATTTATCAACAAACTGCGACGCATTGCCGCTTGCGCATTTTGTACCGCCTCGTTCAATTCGCGCACTTCGCGCGTCACGGTGTCGCAATTCGTGTTTTGTTATTCGAATCTCAACATTTCGCAACATCTCGCTAAATCGCGCATGGCATGATCCGGTCGCGGCGAAAGCCACGTAACGGCGTTCTGCCCGGGACGCTTCGATCCAAACAACCAGCGAATGCAATGAATGAAAATACTCCACGGCTAACAAGACCATTGTTATCGGGGTTGATGGCCAGTCTTTGCCTGTCGGGATGCAATCTTGAAGTGTTGAACTCCAAGGGCGCAATCGGCAAGGCCGAAGTCTCGCTGATCGCCACGTCGGTCTACGCAATGTTGATCGTCGTAATCCCGGTGATCCTGCTCACCCTCTTCGTGGCCTGGCGCTACCGTGCGTCCAACAAGAACGCCACGTATGCGCCGAAATGGTCGCACTCCACTGGCATCGAAGTCGCCATCTGGACGATTCCGACGCTCATCATCCTGTTCCTCGGCATCCTCACCTGGAAGACCACGCACGAGCTCGATCCGTACAAACCGCTCGAATCGAACGTGAAGCCGATCAATGTCGAAGTCGTCGCGCTCGACTGGAAATGGCTGTTCGTGTATCCGGATCTCGGCATCGCGACGGTCAATCAGATCGCGTTTCCGGTCGGCACGCCGGTCAACTTCAAGATCACGTCGGATTCGGTGATGAACTCGTTCTTCATCCCGCAACTCGGTGGCCAGATCTACGCGATGGCCGGTATGCAGACCAAGCTGCATCTGATCGCCGATCACGAAGGCGACTACGCGGGCATCTCCGCCAACTACAGCGGCGCCGGTTTCTCCGACATGAAGTTCCGCGCGCTCGCCATGTCGCAAGGCGAATTCGACGCGTGGGTGAAGAAGGTGAAGGACGGTCACGAGAACCTCAGCATGGACGTGTACGCAGATGTCGCGCGTCCGAGCGAGAAGGTTGCGGTGCGTTATTTCTCGACCGTCGATCCGAAGCTGTTCACCAATATCGTCGGCAAATACAACTACGGGAATTCGACCGTAGGCGAAAACTGTGTAACCAAGGGGTAAGCCAATGTTCGGCAAATTAACGCTCGAGGCGATCCCGTATCACGAACCCGTCATCATGGGCGCGACTGCGTTCATGGCTCTGATGGTGCTCGCTACGGTGGCCGTCATCACCAAGCTAGGCAAGTGGGGCTGGCTGTGGCGCGAGTATCTGACATCCACTGATCACAAGCGCATCGGCGTGATGTATCTCGTGCTCGCCTTCCTGATGCTCGTGCGCGGTTTCGCCGATGCCGTCATGATGCGCGCGCAACAAGCCGTCGCGATGAATGCGGAAGGACCGTTCCCGCCGCATCACTTCGACCAGATTTTCTCGGCGCACGGCACCATCATGATCTTCTTCATGGCCATGGCGCTGCTGGTCGCGTTCTTCAATCTCGTGGTGCCCCTGCAGATCGGCGCACGCGACGTCGCGTTCCCGATGCTGAACTCGCTGTCCTTCTGGATGACGTTCGCAGCGGCCATGCTCGTGAATATCTCGCTGTTTATCGGCGAGTTCTCGACGGCGGGATGGCTGGCGTATCCGCCGTTGTCGGAGCTGCAATTCAGTCCGGGCACGGGTGTGGATTACTACCTCTGGGCCTTGCAGATTTCCGGCGTAGGCACGCTCTTGTCCGGTGTGAACTTCTTCGTGACCATCGTGAAGATGCGCGCGCCCGGCATGACGTGGATGAAGCTCCCGGTGTTCACGTGGACCGCGTTCTGCTCGAACATCCTGATCATGGCAACGTTCCCGATTCTGACCGTGGCGCTCGCGCTGCTCGGTCTGGACCGTTACGCGGACATGCACTTCTTCACCAATGACGGCGGCGGCAACCCGATGGTCTATCTGAACCTGATCTGGGCCTGGGGTCACCCCGAGGTCTACATTCTGGTTCTGCCGGCTTTCGGTATCTACTCGGAAGTGGTCGCAACGTTCTCGAAGAAACCGCTGTTCGGCTACAAGACCATGGTGTACGCAACGTGCTGCATCATGGTGCTGTCGTTCCTGGTTTGGCTGCATCACTTCTTCACGATGGGCTCGGGCGCGAACGTCAACGCGTTCTTCGGTATCGCGACGATGATCATCTCGATCCCGACCGGCGTGAAGATTTTCAACTGGCTGTTCACGATGTACCGTGGCCGCGTGCAGATGACGTCGCAGATTCTGTGGACCATCGGCTTCATGATCACGTTCACCATCGGCGGCATGACGGGCGTGATGCTCGCCATTCCGGGCGCGGACTTTGTGCTGCACAACTCGCTGTTCCTGATCGCGCACTTCCATAACGCGATCATCGGCGGCGTGGTGTTCGGTTACTTTGCAGGCGTGTCGTACTGGTGGCCGAAGGTGTTCGGCTTCAAGCTGAACGACAAGCTCGGCAAGTGCGCGTTCTACGCGTGGTTCGTCGGCTTCTTCGTGGCGTTCATGCCGCTGTACGTGCTTGGCTTCATGGGCGCGACGCGCCGTATGAATCACTACGATAACCCCGCATGGCAGCCGTACTTCATCGTCGCGGCCATTGGCGTGGCGATCATCGCGGTCGGCGTGGTGTTCCAGGTGGCGCAGATCGTGGTGTCGATCATCAATCGCAACAAGGCGGAATATCGCGATGTGACGGGCGATCCGTGGGGCGGCCGTACGCTCGAATGGTCGATCAGCTCGCCGCCGCCGGTCTATAACTTCGCGCGCATGCCGCAAGTGAAAGAACTCGACGCCTTCGCTGATGCCAAGGAAACCGGCGTGAGCCTGTATCAGGGCAAGTTCCGTGGCATCCATATGCCGTCGAATACGAGCGCGGGTCTGCTGGTCGGTCTGATCAGCATGGCGCTCGGTTTTGCGCTGATCTGGCATATCTGGTGGCTCGTGATTGCGTCGGCGGTGGGGATTGCGGCTGTTGTCATCGGCCATAGCTTCCTCAAGAACGAGGGCTATATCATCCCGGCGTCGAAAGTCATGGCGATCGAAGGCTATACGCCGCCGAAGTCGAATGACCGCGCAGGTGTCGCACGCGATCTGGAAGTGGAGGTTCTCTGATGTCGTCTCTGTCTCAACACGCTCACGCGCATGACGATGCGCACGATGTCGAGCACGCGCATTCGCAATCGGTATTTGGCTTCTGGGCCTATCTGATGACCGACTGCGTGCTGTTCGCGTCCTTGTTCGCGACCTTCGCGATGTTCGCGATGCAAACCGCAGGCGGCCCGACGCCGAAGCAGTTGTTCGATCTCACCGATGTCGGTTACGAAACCGCGTTGCTGCTGATGAGCAGTCTGACCTTCGGCTTCGCGATGATCAGCGCGCATCGTCGCAAGCAGCCGATGGTGCTGGCGTGGCTCGGCGTGACGTTCCTGCTCGGCGCGGGCTTTCTGTATCTGGAACTGCACGAGTTCGCGCATCTGATCGCGGAACAAGCGGGTCCGAACCGCAGCGCGTTCTGGTCGGCGTTCTTCACGCTGGTCGGCACGCACGGTCTGCACGTGACCTTCGGCATGATCTGGATGCTGGTGCTGATGGTGCAAATGGTCATGAAGACCGGCACGGACGAGCGCCGTCTGCGTCGTCTCGCGTGTCTCAGCCTTTTCTGGCACTTTCTGGACATCGTCTGGATTTGCGTGTTCTCGTTCGTTTATCTCGGGAGTATGGCGTAATGGCTCAGGCACATAGCAACCATAGCGGCCACCACAGCGACCTGCCGCACGTTTCCGTGCGCGGTTATCTGATCGGCTTCGTGCTGGCTGTCGTGTTGACGGTGGCTTCGTTCTGGAGCGTGAAGTCGGGCGCGTTCAGCGGCGAAAGCGCACTCGTCGCGCTGGCGGTGCTGGCCGCGATCCAGATGATCGTGCACGTGGTGTTCTTCCTGCACGTTAACGCGTCGAAGGAACAGCGCTGGCATGCGTGGTCGTTTGCTTACACCATCGCGATGTCGCTGGTGATTATCATCGGGACGGTGTGGGTGATGCATAACGTGCATATGTTGATGATGGCGCGATAAGCGGTTTCATCGACTTTGCGTGATGAAGAAGCGGACCTTTCGGGGTCCGCTTTTTTTTGCGTTCACGAAAACAGGTGGATTCAACACTTATTGACAACCGCCACATACACGCCGACTATATGTCCATAATCTGATTCATCAATCCACAATATGGACAAAAGGAGACGCGATGCCCGCGCCAGCCAATTCGGCGGATGCCTTAACGCCGTACCAACTCCCCTTCCCCAAAGACGCTCTGCCGGAAATCGTCGTGCCGACAGCGATTCCAGACGATGAACGCGTCTGGGTGCCGCAAGCCGAAAACGTGTGGTTTCGTCCGCTGTGTCTGAACGTATCGACCGGTTACTGGATGAACCTGCTGCGCGTGCGCAAGTCTGGCGTGCTGTCGCGGCATCGGCATCCGCAGGCGGTGCACGGCATGGTGCTCAAAGGCCGCTGGCGCTATCTCGAACACGATTGGGAAGCGACCGAAGGCAGCTACGTTTTCGAGCCGCCTGGCGAGACGCACACGCTGTATGTGCCCGAAGACGTCGAAGAAATGATCACGTATTTCCAGGTGAACGGCGTGATGTTCTATTGCGATCCCTACGGCAATTACACCGGCTACGAAGACGTCTTCACCAAGGTTGATATGTGCCGCAAGCACTACGAATCCGTAGGACTCGGCGCGGACTACACAGATCAGTTCATCCGATGAACATCCGATTAGACTCAAAAGAGCATCCGGAGGAGACACATGCTTGAAAAATCACCGCGCCTGAAGCGCATTCAGTGGGTCGCGCTCACGTTTTTGACGCTGGCGGGCATCGTCAATTATCTCGATCGAAGCACGCTGTCGATTGCCAATCATTCGGTATCCCAAGAACTAGGGTTGTCGGCATCGCAAATGGGTCTGCTGTTGTCGGCGTTCTCGTTCGCATACGCGTTTTCGCAATTGCCTATCGGCGTGATGCTCGATCGATTCGGCGCGCGCGTCATGCTCGGCCTCGGCATGTTCGTGTGGTCGGTGGCGCAGTTGTTCGGCGGGCTGGTGACCAGTCTGCATCAGTTTCTGGCGGCGCGGATTGCGCTCGGCATCGGCGAGGCGCCGCAGTTTCCGGCGGGCGCGAAAGTCGTCTCCGAATGGTTCGCCCAGCGCGAACGCGGCAAGCCGACGGGCATTTTCGTGACGTCATCGACCATCGGCCCCGCACTCGCGCCGCCGATTCTCACCGTGCTGCTGCTCAACTTCGGCTGGCGCAACATGTTCGTCATCATGGGCGTGCTAGGGATTGCGGTGGCGATCGGTTGGTACATCGTGTATCGGAATCGGCGGGATGTGACGCTGGAAACGCAGGAGCTTGCGCATCTGACCGAGGGCGAACCGGCGCAGCGTCAGGAGCGCAATATGAGCTTCGCGGAATGGCGCGGGCTGTTCGCCAAGGCTACGACGTGGGGCATGATTTTCGGCTTTATGGGCGTGATCTATATGGTGTGGCTGTATCTGACCTGGCTGCCCGCGTATCTGGAGCACGAGCGGCATCTGACCATCGCTAAAACCGGCTGGGTCGTGACGATTCCGTATCTGGCGGGCACGCTTGGCATGTTGTCGTCGGGCTTTATCGCGGATGGTTTGATGGCGCGCGGCGTCGCGCCCATTCGCAGCCGCAAGTGGCCGATTCGCACCGGTTTGATCGGCGGCGCGTTGTTCACGGTGCCCGCCGCGTTCACGCCGAATCTGACGCTCGCGATCGTCTATCTTTCCGCCGCGATGTTCTTCGTCAATATGGCGAGCGGCGCCGCGTGGGCGCTGGTGTCGGTGGCCGCGCCCCGTCATATGGTGGCATCGCTCGGGAGTATTCAGAATTTCGGCGGATACTTCGGCGGCTCGTTCGCGCCGTTTATCACCGGGCTGGTGGTGGACAAGACGCACTCGTTCGTGAATGCGTTTTTGATCAGCGCAGCCGTGGCGTTCGCGGCGGCGCTGGTGTACATGTTCGTCGTGCGCTCGCCGATTCAGGATTCCGAGCAGCAGGCGGCGGCGGTTCCTGTCGTTTGAATTTAAAAGTACGTTATGACTTTCCAAGCTGATTTATTCGCCGATAAAACCGTGGTCGTCACGGGTGGCACGCAGGGTATCGGCGCGGGGATCGCGCGGCAATTCGCGGCGCTCGGGGCGCGCGTGCTTGCGTGCGGTCTTGCGCCTAAAGACGCACTCGGCGATGGCATCGAACTGATCGATCTCGATGTCGCCAATCCCGCCAGCACCGCCGCGTTGTTCGACAAGCTCGAATCGCTCGATGTGCTCGTCAATTGCGCCGGCATGATCCGGCGCGGCGACGAGCACGATATCGAAACCTTCGAGCGCGTGATCGCCGTGAATCTTAGCGGCACGATGCGCATGTGCGCCGCCGCGCGTCCCTTGCTCGCTGCATCGAAAGGTTCGATCGTCAACACCGCGTCGATGCTGACGTTCTTCGGCGGCGGCCTCGTGCCCGCGTACAGCGCGAGCAAGGGCGGCGTCGCGCAACTGACGAAGTCGCTGGCGATCGCGTATGCGGCGGACGGCATTCGCGTCAACGCCGTTGCGCCCGGCTGGATCGCCACGCCGCTCACGCAGGCGCTCCAGGACGACGACGGCCGCTCGCAGGCCATTCTCGATCGCACGCCGATGAACCGCTGGGGCTTGCCCGAAGACGTCGCGCGCGTGACGGCGTTTCTGGCGTCGCCGGCGGCGTCGTTCATGACGGGCGCGATCGTGCCCGTCGATGGCGGCTATCTCGTCGCATGAACGTGAGCATGAGCATGAACACGCCCGACAGCAGCAAAGCCACCGGCACCGCCGCGTTCTCGAAATTCATGGCGGTGATGCAGTTGATCGCCGATGCCGATGAACCGCCGACCATCGCGCAACTCGCGCAGTTGTCGAGCTATCCGCGTCCGACGGTGTATCGGATTGTCGGGGCGTTGATGGCGGAAGGGCTGGCGATCGAGCACGCGCGCGGCGGATGTTACGCACTCGGTCCGCGTCTGATGTCGCTGGCGAGCCGCAGTTGGGAGCGCTCGGACCTGCGCATCGCCGCGACCGACGCGTTGCAGACATTGCGCGACGCCACGCAGGAAACCGTGCATCTGGCGGTGCGCAGCGGCGCGGAGATGGTGTATATCGAAAAGCTCGAAAGTCCGCATGCGGTGCGGATGGCGTCGCGGATCGGTACGCGCGTGACGCTGTATTCGAGTTCGGTCGGCAAGGCGTTTTTATCGACACTGCCGCCCGCCGAACGCGATGCCCTGTTGCACGGTCTGACGTTCGAGCGCTTCACGCCGAATACGATCATCGAACGAAGCGCGCTCGATGCCGAACTCGATGCCACGCGCGAACGCGGCTACGCCGAAGACCGCGAGGAAAACGAGGCGCAGATTTTCTGCTACGGCAGCGCGATCATCGGCGCGAACGGCGCAACGCTCGGTTGCGTGAGCGTCAGCATTCCGCTGTTCAGAAAATGCGAAACGCCGATGCAAACCTACGTCGAGCCTTTGAAAGCCGCCTGCCTTGCAATAGCGGAATGCATGAGTCCGGGCACGCGCTAGGTCAGCGCTTGTGTGACGCCGCATCCGCACGACGCGCAATCAGCGAAGGCAAACGCGGTAGCGTATGCGGCCAGTGCGCCGCTTCGTTGACAAGCCGTGCCGCGAAGCCGCGCAAACTGAACTGATCGCGCGCCAGCCGCGCGATGACCTTGCGCGCGATCTTCCATACGTCGATATCCGGCGCGACTTCATGCACCATCCGTTCGATCGATTCCACCGATCGCGACAGCATCACCGCCCGCGACGCAATGCGTCCGTGCTGCGCGCTGAACATATGCTCGACCGGCGCGCGGCCGATGGCATCGAAAAGATGGGAAACGCGGGCGTGCTGCCGCGAACCGTGCGACGCGAAACGCTCCGCCTCGCGCCGGTATGTCGATTCGACGCGCACTTCATGATGCGTGGCGTTGCTCTCCGGCCGGCCGTGTTCGAGATGCGTGCGCGCGGCGGCTTTGTGATCGCCGTCGAGCAGCGCATCGGAGACGCCGACGATGAAATCGCGTTCATGCGCCGCGAAAAACATCGTCGGGTTATCGGCTTCGAGCACGAGTTGGCCGTACGTATCCGGATCGATACTGACGCGCGCGCCCGCCGCATCCAATCCCGCGTGATAAAGCCCCACGCCCAGCGCCATTTCGAAGAACGCCTCGATCAACGTCGCGATGAGATCGGCCTGATCGAGACCGTTAAGCGCGAGCGCCTGCGAATCCGACAACGGCACGGTGCGGATCGCGCGCGTGGTCAGCACGGCGGCGTTGCTGAAGTCCCAGAGCACTTCGGGCACCGCAAGCCGATTGTCCTCGCGCAGCCGGAAACGCAGATAGCTTTGATCGGCGGCGCGCTGGCGCAGGTCGATCATTGCATCGACATTTTCTTTGGTGCGGGCGATCCATTGCGCCGCGTGCATGCCGCGCGCCTTCGCCGAATGACGCTCGGCAAAGCGCGCCGCCGCGAGCGCGAGATCGAGGTCGTCGGAGAGTTCGTCGCGCGCGTCGGGGCGCAACAGCGTAATGCGCACGGGCATCGGTCCGATTCGCGCCGTGTGCGTTTGTTCGGCGATGCCGGAGCGCAACGGCGTCGCGCTTACTTCGGTGACTTCGGTGACTTCGCCAGGCGTCGCGGACAGCGCGGCCGTGCAGACCGCGCGAAAGCGTTCGGCATCGTAAGGTTCGAACAGGCCGTCCATTTCCGTCAATGCGACGCGCACAGCCGTTTCCGCGAGCGCCGGATGACGCGCGAGCGCGTCCGACGCCGACATCAGCACGCGCGGCAATTGCTTGAGCACCGGCACACCCGATGTCAGCGGCGCGGCGCGTGCGCCGTGCGTGGCGAAGAAGCGCGCCACACGCTGCATCGACGCGCCGTCGTCGGTGAGATGGCTCTCGCGCGCAAATGCACGGCCAAGACGCCAGAGAGTCGCGAGTCGTCGCAAGGGATTTGGAAGTGTGTTCGAAAGGTGTGCAACACCGTAGAAAACATGTGTAACACGATTCGTTCCAGCGCGCATCCCGAGTTACGCGAAGGCGCGCACGCGTCGAACCTTGCGACAAACCGTTACCGCGCTGTCGTACGACTCCGATATTTCTTAAGGTATTGCGTAACGCGCTCAGGTTAAATATTGCCCGGACCATCAATTGGATAGGAGTCGATATGAACAAGCTTCAAGTCTCGGTCGATGCACAGGGCAACACCGTCATCGCTCACAACACGCCGATCGTCGAACACTGCCGCAGCCGCGCGCGCTTGCTGAATTCGCTGGTGAATATGGTGTCCGCACCCGGCGCAACCGATAACTTCAACGACACGATGAAGCGCGACATGCTGAATCTTCTGCAATCGGTTGCCGAAGAACAGCTTCCGCTGATCGATGCCCTCGAACATCACACCGCCCATTCGTTTTACGACAAGGGCATGCATGCGGCGCTCGAACATCGCCAGCAGCAAGAACAGATTGCCATCGAGCAGGCACATCAGCATGTGGATTACGCGCAGCAACACGGTCACTGAATCATTCAGGTCGATACAGCAATAAAGGCCTCTGCACAGGTTGCAGGGGCTTTTTTCGTTGCCGCGAACGTAGCATTTTGTCGAAACGCAGTTGGAGATGTTTTCGATACGGTATCTTAATAAAACGAAGTAACAACATATCAATATTGAGAAGAACGAGAGGCGCAATGCTGCAAAGAGACAACCATTCCTTCGCCCGGTCGATGTATCTGCTTGGCCAGATCGGCGCCATCGTGTGCCATGAGCGCGGCCCGAAAGCCGATACATCGATCCTCACGCATATGGCGTCGCATCCCGCCGAGGGTTTCTGGCTCGCCATGTCGGACATCAACGGCGCGCGCACGCCGACACGCGGCGGCGCGCGCGCGTTGTTGCAATGGAAGCGCAAGGAAATCGCGCGGCTGGCGCGCATGCTGCCGCATCCGCTGCCCGAAAGCGCTTCGGCTCAAACGCAAATGCCATTCTGGGCGGGCTATTGCCAGTATTGGGACGATGTCCTCAAGGCGCATGTCGATACCGAACCCGGCCGGTCGGCACGCCAAACCGGCGATCAGCAACCACGCCACGTCAATGCATGACTGACGGCACGCTCCTGTTTGATCGACTTGCAGGACGCGGCTTTACTAAGGATGACCAATGAATGAACTGAAAATCACCATCGGCGATGACGGCCAGACTGTCACCGTCCACTCGGCTTCGATAGAAACGCTCTGCGCCGGCAAAGCGCGCTCCATCCACGCGCTCGCCGATGTGCTGACTGCCGCCGACGGACTGAAGTATCTGGCGAGCTGTTCGGCGCAGAGTCAGGGAGAAGTGTTCAGGCTGTTGCGTTCGCTCACGCAAGAGCAAATGGCGCTGACCGCTGCGCTTGAAGCAAACGCCAATCCGGCCGCGCGCGACGAATCATTCCGCCGCGCCTTCCGCACCGGATACAGCGCGGGCCTGCAGCGCACGTCATCAACGCGCGGGGAAATCGATATGAACGAAGCGGCAATCCGCACGGCCGCGTTTCAGCCAAGTACGATGGAACACTGAATCATCCGCCGCGCGGCTCGCTTTCCGCAAAAAAGTATTGGCGCATCAGGCCGATCATGCTTTCCAGTTCGGTCGGCTTCGTGAAATAGCCGTTGAAGCCCGTGCGTTGCGCGCGCGTCAGGTCTTCCGGATCGGTGCGGCTGGTGTGCGCGAGCAGCAGCATATCGACATCGATCGCGCGAATGGCTTCGGCGGCTTCCCAACCATCGCCGAGCGGCATCATCAGATCGAGCAGCACGACGCCGGGGCGCCATTTGCGTGCAAGCCGCACCGCATCGAGTCCGGTATGCACCGCGCGTACGGTGAAATCGGCGTCTTCGAGCGCGAGGCAGATGGCGCGTGTCGCTTCGTGGTCGTCATCGGCAATAAGCACGCGCGGCTCATCGTGGCGCGTGGCGGGTGCGGGGGTCTGCCAGACGGCCTGATCGGGTAGACGGTGGTGTCGTAGCATCTCGGCTCCGGGGTGAGCGGTTCATCAAGCAACGTTCGTTCCGCTGCGCATACGCTCAGCCTTCGTCAAGGCTGCATGCGGCTCGTCCGCTTTACACTTCGGGAATACCCGCGCCGCGTTGATTCTGCGCCGTGTGCAGCTTTTGCACGGCACCGAGAAACGCGTGCGGACCGAACCAAGCTATCGTCGAAAAAAGGCACAACGATGTTCGTGGTCTACTGGCTGGAAGCGCAGAGAAACGCTCGCTTCGAACGTTTCGAAGCCGATGCGCTCGCTCAGGCGCTGAGTTTCGCGGAGGCGTTGAGAAAGCGTCAGGCCGATGGCGAAGACATCGGCTTTATCACGCTGTGCAGTGAAAATCCGCAGTCGGTTGGCCGCGCGGGCGTCGCCGATCCGCCCGCCGATTACGACTGGAAAAAACGCCGCCCTTAGTTTTTTGCCGTGGCCTGTGTGTTGTCGTCCGGCTGCCATCCGCCGCCGAGCGACTTGTACACGGCGATCAGATTCGTCGTCACATTGACGGTCGATTGCGCCAGTTGCTCGCGCGTCTGTGCAAGCTGACGTTCGGCATCGAGCACGGTCACAAAGGCCGTTATTCCCTTGCGATACGCATCCGTCGCCAATTGCAAGCTAATGCGATTGGCCTCTACCGTGCGCACCAGCGCCGCGCGCCGATCCTGCTCGGTGCGATAGTTCACCAACGCGTTATCGACATCCTGCAAGGCCGTCAGCACCGTCTGCCGATACTGCAACGCCGCCTGCCCCGCTTCCGATTTCGCCACCCGCACATTCGCGCGCAATTGGCCGCCTTCGAAGATCGGCAGCGAAATGCTCGGGCCGACCGACCAGAACAAACTCGACCAGCGCGCCAGATAATCCGCCTTCGATGCGCGCATGCCGACCTGTCCCGTCAGCGAGATATCCGGATACAACTGCGCGACCGCGACGCCTACCTCAGCCGTTGCCGCATGCAGCTGCGCTTCCGCGCGCCGAATGTCCGGCCGACGCCGCGCCAAGGTCGATGGCAAACCAACCGGCACGGTCGGCGGAACGGGCGGCACGACGGCCGTCCCGTTTTGGTCGATGAGTTCGGCATCGAGCGTGCCGGGCGGGCTGCCGGTCAGCACGGAAAGTCCGTTCATGGCCTGCGCGATCTGCGCATCGAGCGAGGGCAACTGCGCCTGCAAGGTGCCGACCTGCGCGCTCGCGCTCTGCACGTCCTGCTGGCTCGTCAGGCCGACGCGCGCCTGTTCGCGCGTGAGATCGAGAATCTGCTGCTCGGCATCGATTTCGGCGAGCGTGATCTGCTTGATCGCCTGCGCGCCGCGCAACTGTGCATACGTTCGTGCGACTTCGGATTCGAGCGATACCAACGCATCGTTGCGGCTTTCCTCCTGCGCCTGAGCCTGCGCATTCGCCGATTCCACCGATCGCCGCACGCGCCCGAACAAATCCAGTTCCCACGATGCGTCGAAGCCGTATTGATAGACCGTGACCGGACCGGTCGCGGAATCAAGAGCCTGGCGGATCTGCCCTACGTTGTTGCCCGCATTGTTTAGTTGGTCATACACGCCTTGCGATTCCAGCAATCCCTTGAGACCGAGCTGCTCACGCGTGACCTTCGCGTTCGCGTTGATCTGCGGCAAACCCGCCGCGCCCGCCGCGATCGATTGCTGGCGCGCTTCTTCGATACGCAGCACGGCAGCCTGCAAATCCAGATTCCCCGCCACCGCGCGATCGATCAGCGAATCGAGCGTGGAATCGTTGAACTGCTTCCACCAACGCGGATCGGGATCGGCGCTCGTCTGCGCGATGGAAGGCGAATCGGCGTGCGGCACGCGCGGATCGTTCGGCGCATTTTGCGCGCGTTGCGTGTCGTTCCAATTATCGGGAACGTCGGCGGTCGGCTGCTTGAAGTCGGGACCGACGGCGCATGCGCTCAGCAAGAGCGCCATCGATAAAACGGTAAGACGCGGTTTCATCTCAATGTCCTCCTGCCTGACCGGCCGCTTTCACCGGCGAGAAGAACAGCGACAACGGAATAAACAGGAACGAGAAAATCGCGCACGCGAGAAACACGTCGAGATACGCGAGGATCGTGGCCTGCGCGACGAAGGTCTTGTACATCTGCCCGGTCGCGGCGGTCATGGCTTGCGACATCGTCTGGCCGGTGTCCATCAGCGTTCGGGCGATGCGCGCGACTGTATCGTTATACGGCTGATTCAGCGGCGTCATATGTTCGACCATGTGCGCCATATTCGCCTGCGTGCGCTCGCGGATCGCCGCCGTCGCCAGCGAAATGCCGATGGAACCGGCCACGTTACGGAACATGGTGAAGAGCGCGGAGGCACCGTCGTTCAGGTTTTTGGGCAGCGAGAGATACGCGAGCGTCGTCACCGGCACGAATAGAAAGCCGATGCCGATGGACTGCGCACTGCGCATCTTCGTCAGCGTCACATAATCGATGTTCGGCACCAGATGATGCGAGTACAACAACGCGCAGCCCATCAGAAAGAAGCCGAACGCGACGAGATAGCGCGTCTGAATCACGTTCATCAGTTTGCTCACGATCGGTATCAGAAACACGATGCAGACTGCGCCGGGCGAAAGCACGAGGCCCGCGAGCGTCGCGGTATAACCGAGTTGTTGCTGCGCGAGTTGAGGTATCAGCACCGCGCTGCCGTACAGCACCGATGCAAAACCGAAGATCGCCGCGCACCCTAAGGCGAAATTGCGGTCGGCAAGCACACGCAAATCGACGACGGGCCTTTTCGCGTACAGCAGCCACACGGTCGCGCCGACAAGACCGATGACCGCGAGCACCGCGAAGGTCGTGATAAAGTTCGAGTGGAACCAGTCGTCGTCTTCGCCGCGATCGAGGAACACTTGCAGGCAGCCCAGACCAATCGCGATCAGGCCGATGCCGATTCCATCGAAACCAATCTTCTTGCGGTCCTGCTTCTGCTGCCACGGCGGATCTTCGACGAATTGCGTCACCGCGAAAGTCGTCAGTACACCGACCGGAACGTTGATAAGAAACACCCAGCGCCACGTGAAGTTGTCGGTGATCCAGCCGCCGAGCGTCGGTCCGAGCACGGGCGCGACGACGATCGCCACAGCGGAAATGGAGAACGCGCGACCGCGTTGTTCGGGCGGGAAGGTATCGAGAATGATGGATTGCTGGCTCGGTTGCAGGCCGCCGCCAAAGAAGCCTTGCAGCAAGCGGAACACGATCAGTTCACCGAGATTCGTTGCGATACCGCACATGAACGAACATACCGTGAACGCGCCGATGCAAATCAAAAAGTAGCGCTTGCGGCCGAGAATCTTCGAGAAGTACGCGGAGATCGGCAGCACGATGCCGTTCGCGACGAGATACGAGGTGAGCGTCCACGTCGCCTCGTCGTAACTCGCCGACATCGTCCCGGCGATATGCGGCAGCGCCACGTTCACGATGGTCGTATCCAGCACTTCCATGAACGCCGCCAGCGTGACGACGACCGCGATCAGCCACGGATTCGAGCGTGGTTTCCAGCCGCTGTGGTCGTGTTCGGCTTGGGTATCGCTCATGGCGTCAGTGCTGAAGCATCACGGTCGGCACGACCGATAAACCGAGCGGCAACGAGGTGCCCGGCTTCATGCCATCGTCGATAACGATTTTTACGGGCACGCGCTGCACGATCTTCACGAAGTTGCCGGTGGCGTTTTCGGCGGGAAACGCGGAGAAACGCGAGCCGCTGCCAAGCTGCACGGAATCGACATGGCCGTGAAGTTTGATGCCCGGATACGCGTCGATATCGATATCCACTTTGTCGCCCGGACGCATGCGGTCGAGTTGCGTTTCCTTGAAATTAGCCGTCACCCACAGGCGCGTGGTCACCAGCGTGAAGATGGATGTGCCCGCTTGCAGGAACGTGCCGTATTGCACGTTGCGTTTGGTGATCCAGCCATCGGCGGGGGCGCGCAGTTCGGTGTAGCCGAGATTCAGTTGCGCGGTTTCCACTTGCGCTTCGGCCTGCCGAACCTGCTGGCGCTTTTCTTCGACATTGGCGATGACGGTGGCAATCTGCTGCGGCACGAGCGCTGCGGTCCGCACCTGTGCGCGCGCCTGCGCGACGTTCGCCGCCGCGCTCTTTTGCTGCGCCGTCGCGGTATCGATGTTCTGCTGCGACGTGGCGCGCACATCGACCGTTTTCTGCCGTTCGTAAGCCGCATTCGCCTGCGTGAGATTCGCGCGCGCGGTCTGTTCCTGCGCCTGCGCCTGAGCGAGCTGCGCGGGATACTGCACGCGCGCCACTTCCAGTTGCGTCTGCGCCGATTGCAGTTGCGCCTGCGCAAGTCCAAGTTGCGCGTTGGCCTGATCGACTTGCGCCTGATAATCGCGCGGATCGATCTTGATCAGCAGATCGCCTTTGTGCACGAACTGGTTATCGTCGATATTCATCGCCACCACGTAGCCCGAGACTTTCGGCGCGATGGTGACGGCATCGCCATCGGTGTAGGCGTCGTCGGTGCTCACCTGATTGCGCGTCATAAACCACCAGATGAATGCGCCGATCGCCAGAATCACCACGATGATGCCGAGGATGATCAGCGGTTTCTTGCCGGGTTTCTTCTTTTCGCCGTTGTCTTCTTTTTTATCGTTCTTGTCTTCGCCATTGCCATTGCCGCCGTTTGGCTTGGCTTTGACTTTCGGCTTGGCACGGGCGTCGTCACGTGCCGATTCGTGGTTGTCGTCTTGGTCTGACATTGCCGCTCTCGGGGTTGAATCCCGGACGATGCGCCGGGCGGAACCACAGGCTGAATTGCGCCGCGAATGCCGCCGGATGGGCGGGCATTCGAGCGCAAAGCCGAAGCAAGCGACATACCTTCACCACGCGTTTGCCTGCAGAGCGAATCTGCGCGCGGGCTGGCACGAAACTGACAATCTGAACTTCTGTTCGACGCGTGGGCGTTTTTTTAATTCTTTGGTAAAACTTTCGGTCAGCCGGGAAAGCCTTCGTAGCCGGGAAAGATGCGCGGCAGCAGAAAAGTCGGCATGGTGAAACGGGAAAAGCTGGAGGCTGTCGAATCCGGATGCACCAAATGCAGGCACGAGGCATTCCGATCATCCACGGCAATGATCTTGCGGCCATCGTCGATAGCTTTGCGGATAAAGGCATCGTCCTCGTACATGCTGACATCGCCGAAAGCCTGGCCTTCCACAATGTCCTTGTCGTACACGCATGAAAAGCCGTAGAGCACCAGCAGATCGATGCCGACCTTCGTGCTTTCGTCGATTTCGAAGCTCGTCACTTTCTCCCACGTCACCAGAAAATGCGATCCGGCCTGCGCATTAAGCTCGGAATAGCCGAGAAAATCGACGTGCGGCGCGTACAGATAAAAGTCCGACAATTTGATCAGATGCGCGCCGTTCTCAGTCTTGAGACGGATCATGTCGGCGAGATAATGCGGCGCGTAGTAATCGTCGTCGTCGAAATGCGCGATGAGCGCGCCGCGCGCCTCGCCGATCAGAAAATTGCGCTTGGAGCCGATCGAGTGCCGCGCGCCATCGTGATGAAAATAGCGCACGCGTGCATCCGTTTGGGCGAGTTCGATCATAAAGCGGCTCGGCTCGGGACCATCGTCATGAACGAGCCATTCCCAGTCGATTTGCTGCTGCAGCACGCATCGCGCAATGGCGGGCAGAAAGCGATGGCGGTTCGCCGTCGGCGTGATGATGGAAACGGCAGGATGTGGCATAGCTGATTCGAACGCTGAAGAGATGCTGAAGAGCATCGATGCTATCAATGCGCGCCGAGCGTTAAGGACTCCCATCTTGAAAACGCGTGCTTCAGAGCGTCAAAGCGCACCGCGCAGCTTCGCCGCAAGCTGGACGATGCCCATCGAAATCTGCTTCTCGCGTTTTGGATCGAGCCGGCCGACCGGCACACTCGTCGATACCGCCACGCGTTTTCCTGCCGGCGTCATGCCGACATAAGCCGCGAAGCACGCGAGTCCTTCAGTCACTTCCTCGCGCTCGATGGCAAGCCCGCTGGTGCGGATCGACGTGAGTTCGCGCAACAGCGCCGCGCGACGCGTGATGGTGCGCGGCGTCACCGCTTCGAGCCGCTCGGGCAGACGTTCGGTGACGGCTGCATCGCTCAATCCGGCCAGCAGCGCCTTGCCGAGCGCGCAGCAATGAGCCGGCAATCGCGAGCCGAGATCCGACACCAGCCGCACCGGCCGATGCGCGTCCTCACGCGCGACGTACACGACCTGTGCGCCATCGAGCACGGCAAGCTGCACGACCTCGTTATGCTTGTTGATAAACGCGCCCGCGCCTTCGCGAAACGCCGCTTGAAGCGCGTCGTGCCTGACGTACGCATTGCCGAGTTCGAACAAGCCGACGCCGATCACATAACCGTCGTCGCGCTTCTCGATCCATTGCATGCGCGCGAGCGTTTCCAGCAGCAGATAAAGCGTGCTGCGCGAAAGTTGCGTGGTTTCCGCCAGCGTCGCCGCGCGCACGGGTTCGCCCGCTGCGGCGAGCGCTTCGAGAATCTGACTGGCGCGGCGCAGCGCGGGCACATCGTAAGTTTTTTCCGTTTCCATGATGCGCGATGTTCCAACAGGTTGGACAAACATGCAACCTGATGGACGCGTGGAAGCGTGCGGGCTAGCATCGTTCACTCTCTTTCTTTGACATGAATGCCGCCATGCCGAACTTTGCCGCGTACCTTCCCGAAGATCTCGCCGATGCCGTGCTGATCGGCCGCGTGTGGCGTCCATCGCCGGTGAATGGGCCGTCGGTGGTCGCCGTGCGCAACGGCGAAGTATTCGATATCACCCGCGCCGCCCCGACCACCGCCGATCTCTTCGATCGCCCCGATGCGGTCGAGATCGCGCGTCATGCGCCGGGCGAGCGCATCGGCACGGTTCAGGAATTGTTGGAACCCGCGCCCAACGGCCCGCGCCTGCTCGCTCCCTGCGATGTGCAGGCGATCAAGGCATGCGGCGTCACGTTCGCGGTGAGCCTGCTGGAACGCGTGATCGAAGAACAGGCGGGCGGCGATGCCAGCCGAGCGCTGGAAGTGCGCGAGACCATCAACAAACTGATCGGCGCGGATTTATCGAAGATCAAGCCGGGTTCGGAAAGCGCGGCGAAGCTGAAAGCCGAACTCGAACGGCGCGGCGCGTGGTCGCAATATATGGAAGTGGGCATCGGGCCGGACGCGGAAGTGTTTTCGAAGTCGCAGCCGATGTCGTCGGTGGGCTTCGGTGCGGACGTCGGTTTGTATCCGACGTCGCAGTGGAACAACCCGGAGCCGGAGATCGTGCTGGCGGTGAATGCGCGCGGCGAGATCGTCGGCGCGACGCTGGGCAACGACGTCAATCTGCGCGATATCGAAGGACGCAGCGCGTTGCTGCTCGGTAAAGCGAAGGACAACAACGGCTCATGCGCGATCGGCCCATTCGTGCGGCTGTTCGATGAGCGCTTCACGCTGGATACGGTGCGTGGCGCGAGTTTGTCGCTGCGTATCGAAGGTGCGGACGATGGCTTCGTGCTCGAAGGCGTGAGTCATATGAGCGAGATCAGCCGCGATCCGGCGGATTTGGTGAAGCAGACGTGCGGCGCACATCATCAGTATCCCGACGGATTCGTGCTGTTTCTCGGCACGATGTTTTCGCCGATCAAGGATCGCGATACGAAGGGCGGCGGCTTCACGCATCATCTCGGCGATGTCGTGACGATTTCCACGCCGACGCTTGGGGCGCTGGTGAATACGGTGAGGTTATCGACGGAGATCGAACCGTGGACGTTTGGGGTGAGGGCGCTGTATCGGAATTTGGGGGAGCGGGGGGTGTTGGGCGCGGGGCCTAATTGATTCATCAAGCAAACACGACTTCAACGCGCCCGGCCTTGGACGAACGCCGGGCTGGGCCAACGACGATTTGCACATTGCGGCCCAAACGCGCCAGCAGTTCAAGCATCTTGGCTTCGCTAATGCCGCGAAATTGGCCACGCATGAGTTGCGACAGTTTCGGTTGGCTGATGCCCAATACCTCAGCGGCACGCTGTTGTGTCCAGCGTCGCGCTTGAATAATTTCGCTGATTTTGCCAGCGAGTTGCGCCTTGACGTACATTTCGTCAGCGTCAGGCAGATCAAGGTCTGCATATATGTTGCCGCTGCTTTTTTCGATCTCGATCACGATGTTTCCTTCGCTGCATGCGCTTGCGCAGCCTTGAGTCGCTCAAGAATGATGTCTATGTCCGGCTTCGACGTCGCGATGCCTCGGGTTGATTTCTTTTGAAAACAGTGCAAAACGTACACGGCACTTTCGAACTTCACCGTGTAAATAGCTCGAAACGCACTCCCTTGCGTCGATTCCACAACTTCGAGCACGCCGGCCGATCCGAAACCCCTGAGCGCTTTCGCCTTCTCATGTTTTCCACCTGCCTGTGCCTGATGTAGCGCGAAGCCAAACGTATCCTGAACGTCAGCCGGCATCGCTTTCAAATCTCTCTTGGAGGATGCAAGCCAGTACAGCGGCCTGATCTCGGACTCTTCAAACCGCATATTATACCAATTTGGGAATATCTGGACTGCGTCAGGTCTTAGCGGGTATTGTTCATGCACGGCCAAGTTCGCCCGAACACGATACGCATTTCGAGTAGATTCCGAAAGGCGAGTATTCCTAACTTATCAGTTCGGATTTAAGCTCCGCGGATGTTTCGCGCCATTTTCACTAATTTCTAAACTTAAACGCCTGCGCCTTCGTCACCACTTCAACCGGCGTTTCCATGAACGGCGACAAATCCCCTTCACGCCGATGCTCGAGAATCGCTTTCACTGCGACATCGACGCCGAACACCGCCTGCCGCGCGCCGAATTGTTCGACGGTTGCAAGCATGCGGCCATCTTGCAACATCGGCTGCACGGCATCGATATTGTTGTAGCCGGTGACCATCACGCGGCCTTGCTTGCCCGCGATACGAATCCCATCGATCGCGCCGATCGCGATGCTGTCGTTCGCGCACAAAAACGCCGATAACGTCGGCCGCGCGTAGAGCATCTGCAAGGCGATCGATTTGCCGCTCGCTTCGCTCCAGTCGCCCGAATCGCTGGCGGCGACGCGCACGCCTGCCGTGTCCATCGCCTGACGGAAACCGAGCGTGCGTTGCCGTGCGTTGTGATCGTTGAGCGGTCCTTCGATGATCCCGACTTCGCTGCCCGCCTTCAGCTTCGTGCCGAGATACGCGCCGACCAGTCGCGCACCGCGCCGGCTGTCCGGACCGACGAAGGGAATCGTCACCTTGGCCGCGTCCTGCGCGGCATCGTCGAATGGATTGTCGATGGCGATCACGATAATGCCCGCCGCCAGCGCTTTCGCCGCCGGCACGAGCAGCGCCTTCGAATCCGCGGGCGCAATCACGATCGCGCCGACCTTCGCATCGATCAGCGATTCGACGATCTTGATCTGCCCCGCGACATCGTTGCCGGTCTGCGTGCCGTAGGTCTGCAAGTCGAGCTGCGCAGCGAAATGGCGCTGATAGTTCTTCGCGCCTTCGATCATCGTTGTGACGAACGGATCGTTCAGCGACTTCATCACCAGCGCAATGACATTGCGATTGTCCGATCTGTCCGATGCCGCGAACACATCGCCCGCGCGCGCAAAGCCGCACGCACTCAGGGCGCAGGCGGTCAGCAATCGGCGTCGGGCAAGGCTCGTCATATTTTTTGAGACGGTCGAAATCGCCTCATTGTAGTCGGACGAAAAGTCAGCCGTGAGAGGGCTTGCCCTTGTATCGTGCCTTTATAGCGCGATGGCTTTTGTTCAGCGTGCGGCGGCTTCGGCAAGCGCCACGACGCCGCTGACGGGCTTCATCAAATCGGCATCGAGTCCGTGCCTTGCCTGCAAATAATCGGTGGCGTTATACGAGAGCCACGCGCGGCCGTCCGCGTCTTCCCAGACCAGAATCTTCAGCGGCAAATCGAGCGCTGAGGTCGGTACGGCTTGCATCAGCGGCGTGCCCGCTTTCGGATTGCCGAAGACGATCAATTGCGATGCAGGCATCGTCAGTCCGGCGCGCGCGGCATCGCCCGCAAAGTCGATGCGCGCGAACAGCATCAGTCCGCGCTCGCGAATCAGCGCTTCGAGTTTATCGGCGGTGATCGCAGCAGACTGCGCCGCCGCGATGGTGACGATGCCGTTATCCGTGGTCATGATGTCAGCGCTTCCACGCGTGTGCGATGAACGCCGCGCATAGTGCTTCCATGCCGGTCGCGTCTTCATCGTCGAATCGGCCCGCAACGGGGCTGTCCACATCCCATACGCCGATGAGCGTGCCATCGCCCGCGATCAACGGCACCACGATCTCCGAACGCGATGCCGAATCGCACGCGATATGTCCGGGGAACGCGTGCACATCCGGCACGACTTGCGTCTTGCGTTCACGCGCCGCCGTGCCGCACACGCCGCGTCCCAGCGCGATACGCACGCACGCGGGTTTGCCCTGAAACGGTCCGACCACGAGTTCGGCGCCATCGAAAAGATAGAAACCGGCCCAGTTCAGATCGGCCAGCGAGTGAAACACGAGCGACGAAAAATTCGCCGCGTTGGCGATGAAGTCGGTTTCATCGGCGATAAGGGAACGCGTCTGCTGCAACAGCGCGTCGTACTGCGCGGTCTTGCTCGCGTGCGACTGCCCGGAGATCGAAAACATGATGGCGTGAGAAGCATAAAAAAGTTGCGCCGACGATAGCACAGCGATCCACAACCCGCTTCGCCGCAGCCAAAGCGTTCTGGCAGTTGAAAGGCGCATCGCCTAGTGTGAAAGCGCGTCGAAACAATCGCCGGGAGTTTTGCGGCTGCTATTCAAAGCACGCTTACTTCAGCCAAATGCACTTATCTCGACGTCTTCGGGATTTCCCTGCTTTACATCGCGCCGCTGCCGTTCTTAAATAAATCAACTTGATTTAATAAATGACCGGGTCGAACGAACGGTCGAAAACGGAGACAGCGCTTGAAACCCGCAAGCGGCAGAGGCAGCAATTCCGCGAACATACGCCGATACAACGAACGCCTGTTGTTGCAGGCGCTGCGCCGCACCGAACCGGCGTCGAAGGCCGATCTCGCGCGTCAGGCGAACCTGACCAGCACGGCGGTCGGCGGCATCGTCGAGTCGCTGGCGCAGGCGGGATTGATCGAATATCTGGGACGCCGGCACGACGGTCAGCGCGGCCAGCCCGCATCGCTGATTCGGCTCGATCCGCGCGGCGCGTTCGGCATCGGCGTGCGGCTGGATCGCACGAGTATCGAAACGGTGCTGGTGAATTTCGCGGGCGATGTGCTGGCGCGCAGCGCCGTGGATAGCGTGCTGCCGCATCCGTCGGTGGCGCTGAAGATCGTGCAGCGCGATGTCGAGAAGATGCTCACGTTGCTGAGCGCATCCGAACGCGAACGGCTGACGGGCGTGGGCGTCGCGCAGCCGTTCAATCTCGGCAGCTGGCTGCGCGAGTTGGGCCTTCCCGCCGATACCTTCCGCGCCTGGGACGAAGCCGATTTCGCCGACGACCTCTCGCGCGCGCTCGCCCTGCCCGTCTACTCCGAAAACGATGGCAACGCCGCCGCGACAGCCGAACTGTTCTACGGCCTCGGCCGCCAGTGCGACGACTTCATCTACCTGTTCATCGGCCCGGCGATCGGCGGCGGCATTGCGATCGACGGCGACTGTCTGCGCGGCGCGTCCGGCAATGCGGGCGATATCGGCGTGATTCCGGTGCCGCCCAGCCGCCTCGCGTCCGCGCCGCAGCCTGCCGGTCAGTGGGACATCTTGTTGTCGCGTGCGTCGCTGAATGCGCTGGCGCGGCATCTGAACTACAGCGGCGCGGCGGCGGATAACCGCATCGACTTGCAGGCGTGTATCGAACGTCGTCTGCCGGCTGTGGATGAATGGATCGACGACTGTATCGAGGCGCTCGCGCCCGCGCTGCGCGCCACGCTCTGCGTGCTCGATGTGCCGATGGTCGTGATCGATGCGGATATCGACGCCGGCCTGCTCGATCCGCTCGTCAAACGTCTCGCGGCGACGATGGCCGCGAACGCGCCCGAAGCGCGCGGCACGCCCGCGCTCGTGCGCGGTTCCTTCGGCCCGGATGCGGGTGCGATCGGCGCCGCCACGTTGCCCATGTTCTTCAACTTTTCGCCGCGCGCGGGATCGCCCCGACGCGCGGGCTTCAAATCGCAAGAGGTGAACCATGCCGCATGACGCTGTATCGACTCAATCGAGTCAATCGAAAAGCGCGCCGATTCTGGAAATGCGCGGGATCAGCAAAACCTTTCCCGGCGTGCGCGCGCTCAACGACGTGCGCCTGTCCGTCTACACCGGCGAAGTGCATTCGCTGATGGGCGAAAACGGCGCGGGCAAATCCACGCTGATGAAGATTCTCTCCGGCGCGTATCAGGCCGATGCAGGCGGACAGATTCTGATCGATGGCAAACCCGTGGTGATCGACGGACCGCTGGCCGCGCGTTCGCTCGGCGTCGCGGTGATCTATCAGGAGTTGAGTCTCGCGCCGAATCTTTCCGTCGCGGAAAACATCTACGCGGGGCGCGAGTTGCGACGCGGCCGGCTGGTGGATCGCGCGGGCATGGAACGCGGTTGCGAGGACGTGCTCAAGCGTCTCGGCGCGGCGTTCAAGCCGCATACGCTGGTCGGCGATCTGTCGATTGCGGAGCGGCAATTGGTGGAAATCGCGCGCGCCGTGCACGCGCATGCGCGCATCCTCGTGATGGACGAGCCGACCACGCCGCTCTCATCGCGCGAAACGGATCGGCTGTTCGAACTCGTGCGACAACTGCGCAGCGAGGGCATCGCGATTATCTACATCAGCCATCGGATGGCGGAGATTTACGAACTGAGCGACCGCGTGTCCGTGCTGCGCGACGGCGCGTATGTCGGCACGCTGATGCGCGACGAACTCTCCGCCGAAAGCCTCGTGAAGATGATGGTCGGACGCGATATCTCCGGCTTTTACAAGAAAGAACACGCCGCCTACGATCCCGGCAACGTCGTGCTCTCCGTACGCGATATCGCCGATAACAATCGCGTGCGCGGATGCAGTCTCGATCTGCACGCAGGCGAAGTGCTCGGCGTCGCCGGACTGGTCGGCGCGGGCCGCACGGAACTGGCGCGGCTGATCTTCGGCGCGGAGCCGGCCACGCGCGGCGAAGTATCGATGCACGGCAAGGTGCTCAAGCTGCGCACGCCGCGCGATGCCATCGATGCCGGTCTCGTCTATCTGACCGAAGACCGCAAGGGACAAGGCCTGTTCCTCGATATGAGCGTGCGCGACAACATCAACATCACGATCGCCGGGCGCGACGCGAAGATGGGCGTGATGGATCTGCCCCGCGGCAACACGCGCGCGAAGGACGCCATCTCCGCGCTGACGATTCGCGTGCCGAATATGCGCGTGAACGTGGGCGCGCTGTCGGGCGGCAATCAGCAGAAGGTGCTGCTGTCGCGGCTACTCGAAACCAAACCCGAAGTGCTGATCCTCGATGAACCGACGCGCGGCGTCGATATCGGGGCGAAGTCGGAGATTTATCGAATCATCAACGATCTGGCCAAGGCGGGCGTGGGCGTGATCGTCATTTCGAGCGAACTGCCGGAAGTGATCGGCGTCGCCGACCGTGTGATCGTGATGCGTGAGGGCGAGATCGCGGGGCAACTCGGCGGCCATTCCGGCAAGCCGATCACGCAGGAAGGGATTATCGAACTGGCGACCGGTTCGAAGGTTTCACTCGGTCAGGCGGCATAAGAGATTAATTGGATTCTGGAGAGAGACATGGCTAATACCACCAAGCAGCACGACAGCGCGCCGGCGGCGAGCGCGAATCAAAGGCAGTCGCGCATTGAACACAAGGAACGCATGCAGGTGTTGATGCGAACCGCCGGCATGTTGCCGGTGCTGATTCTGCTGTGCATCGGCTTCGGCATTGTGACGGACGGATTCTTCAGCTTCCAGAATCTGTCGATCGTCACACAGCAGGCGTCGATCAATATCGTGCTCGCGGCGGGCATGACCTTCGTGATTCTGACGGGCGGGATCGATTTGTCGGTGGGCTCGGTGTTGTCGGCGGCGGCGGTGACGGCGCTGCTGGCATCGAATCTGCCGGGGTTCGGGTGGCTCGGGATTCCGGCGGCGCTGGCGGTCGGTCTCGGCTTCGGCGTGGTCAATGGCTTGCTGATCGCGTTGCTGAAGCTGCCGCCGTTCATCGTCACGTTGGGTTCGCTCACGGCGGTGCGCGGGATCGCGCGCCTGATCGGACACGATACGACCATCTTCAATCCGCAACTCTCGTTCGCGTTTATCGGCAACGATTCGCTTTTCGGGGTGCCGTGGCTCGTGATCATCGCGCTGCTCGTCGTGATCGTGTCGTGGTTCATTCTGCGACGCACGGTGCTGGGCCTGCGCATCTATTCGGTCGGCGGCAATCCGGAAGCGGCGCGTCTGTCCGGTATCAAGGTGTGGGGCATCCAGCTTTTCGTCTACGCGATGTCCGGTTTGCTCGCCGGTCTGGGCGCGGTGATGTCGGCGGCGCGCCTGTATGCCGCGAACGGTCTGCAACTCGGCCAGTCCTATGAACTCGATGCCATCGCCGCGGTGATTCTCGGCGGCACGAGTTTCGTCGGCGGCGTGGGGTCGATCGTCGGGACGCTGGTTGGCGCGCTGATTATCGCGGTGCTGTCGAATGGACTGGTGCTGCTCGGTGTATCGGATATTTGGCAGTACATCATCAAGGGGCTGGTGATTATTGGCGCGGTGGCATTGGATCGCTATCGTCAACGCGGTTCGGCACGGACTTAACTTCGAAACCTGGGCGCATGCAGTTCCGCTTGCGCCCGCTTAACAAGAATGGAGACAACAAACATGCGCAAGAACAAACTCATCGCCAGCGTCGCACTCGCGCTCGGTTTCTGCGCGGCATTACCCGCCGCGAACGCTGCGGACAAGCCGCTGAAGTCGGTCGGGATTACGGTCGGATCGCTCGGGAATCCGTACTTCGTGACGATCTCGCGCGGCGCGGAAGCCAAGGCCAAGCAGATCAATCCGGATGTGAAGGTCACGGCGGTATCGTCGGATTACGACATGAACAAGCAGTTCACGCAGATCGATAACTTCATCTCCGCGCACGTGGACATGATTCTTCTGAACGCCGTCGATCCGAAAGCGATCGAACCGGCCGTGAAGAAGGCGCAGAAAGCGGGCATCGTCGTGGTCGCGGTGGACGTGGCCGCGGCGGGCGCGGACGCCACTGTGCAGACCAACAACGTGCAGGCGGGCGAACTCGCGTGCGACTTTCTTGCCAAGAAACTGAACGGCAAAGGCAACGTCGTGATCGAAAACGGCCCGCAGGTCTCGGCGGTGATCGACCGTGTGAAGGGCTGCAAGTCGGTGATGGCGAAGAATCCGGGCATCAAGGTGTTGTCCGATGATCAGGATGCCAAAGGTTCGCGCGAAGGCGGCATGAACGCGATGCAAGGCTATCTCACGCGCTTTCCGACTTTGAACGGCGTATTCGCCATCAACGATCCGCAAGCCATCGGCAGCGATCTGGCGGCGAAGCAGTTGCATCGGAAAGACATCGTGATTACGTCGGTGGATGGCGCGCCGGATATCGAAAGCGCGCTCAAGACTGACACGATGGTGCAGGCGTCCGCCAGTCAGGATCCGTGGATGATGGCGCAGACGGCGGTCAGCGTCGGCTACGATCTGATGAACGGCAAGAAGCCGAGCAGCACGGTGATTTTGATGCCGTCTACGCTGGTGACGCGTGAGAATGTCGGCAGCTATAAGGGATGGTCGTCGCCGCGTTGATGCGTCCGCTCATCTGATCGGCAACACGCGGAGCGCGCTGGGCTTGTCCCGCGCGCTCGACCTGTCCACCGCGACGAGCCGCTTTCTCGCGCCATCCACGGCGATACCGCGCGGCTCGTCGAAATCGCTTGCGAGCACGGTCGCGCGGCCGCGCTTCGAGAAGCTGCATATCGCGTGGGCGCCGCATTTCGTGTAGAGCGTGCCATCGGACGACGCGGCGAGCAGATCGGGGGAATCGACGGTTGCGAATACATCCGTTGCCTGCACCGGTTCGTTCGATGCCCGCGCCGCCTGCAAATCCACCTTGAAGATGCGATTGGCCGCCTGATCGCTGATAAACAGCGTATCGCCGACGACCACCACGCCGACCGGCTTGCCGAGTCCCGTGACGATATCGCGTTCGGTTACGCTGCCCGGCGTCGCGCCGCGCGTAATCACGCTGACGCCGCCCGTCGCGGGCGCGTTGCCTTCCTTCGTGAACCAGCTCGACAGAAACGTGCCGCCATCCAGCACTTCGATACCCAAACGCCGCCGCGCCGGATTCGTGTCCGATGCGAGCATCGCCTGACGACTCGGCGCGATATCGAATACCGCGCTCGATGTGCCGAAGCCAAAGCGCTCGACCATCAAATGTCCGTTCGGCGCGAAATCAATTTGGCTAAGACTCGTGCGCTCGCCTTCGGCTGCGGGAATGCGCGCAAACAACGCGAAATCCGGCGATGCGTCCGCAATGTTCTCCGTCATGACGATGCCGTTGGTTTTATCGTCGGTGACGAAGACCGCGCCGTCCGAATCGCGGATCGCGATGCCGTTCGGCGTGCCGCTGAACGCGATTTTTTGCGGCGTCGCGGGCGCACCGGCACTGCCGCCACCTGAAGCACACGCCGCCACAACAAAGGAGAACATCAAATACGCGAAGCGCCGAATCATAGGTTTCTCCGTCGATAACGCGTGATCCATGTTCAATATGCCGCCAAAAACATGGCATCGCGCATGAGGTCGTAATATATTCGAAGACATAGCGACCCTTGATGACGCCATGAACCTCGCTCATTCGACCTCTCTTAGCTCCGACGTGCTGGAATCACCGATCATCGAAATCGGCGGCACGGTGGAACGTCCGCTCAGGCTCGATCTTGCCGCATTGCGCGAATTCCCGAGCATCACCATCGCGCCGTTCGATCTGGTGTGCTTTTCCACCGGCCGCTATATCCGTCCGATGGAAAGCTATCGCGGCGTGCCGCTGCGCGTGCTGCTCGATGCAGCGGGCGTGCGCCGTCCCGACAACACCGATTTCAAGCGCACCGTGTTCCTCGCGCACGCGCACGATGGCTACGCGGTGACATTTTCCTGGCACGAACTGTTCAATACGCCCGTCGGCGATCAGGCGATCATCGCGTACGCGCTGGGCGAGCGTGAACTCGATATCGAACACGGTCTGCCGGTTCTGGTTTCCGGCGCGGACAATGTGCGCGCGCCGCGTCATATGAAACGCCTCGTGCGCGTCGATGCCCACGTGCTGCGCGCATGATTCCCCGCCGTCCCGATTCGCCCGATTCCGTGCTATTTGCACGGCTGGTCGATGCGCGCATCGGACAGGGCGATTGGCATTTGCTCGGACTGGATTCGCATGCACTTGGCGCGCTGATCGATCACCATTTCGTCGATGATGCCCCGCTTGAAATGTCTCATGAAATCGCCGCACCGCAACATCCATTCTTCGATGAACTGCACGGCCTGCTCGTCTGGAATGACGTGACCGCGAACGAGCACAAAGAAGACGCGCGCTGTCTGGCATCGATCATTGCGGCGGCTTCTTTGAGGCCGGATCATTTGTGGCGCGATCTCGGCCTGAGCGGCCGCGACGATGTCACCGCCATGCTCGAACGCCACTATCCGCAACTCGTCGCGCGCAACGTCGAAAATTTGCGCTGGAAGAAGTTCCTCGCACAGGAAGTCGCGCACGCGAGAGGCGAAGCGCCGACCTGCGCGCCGGGCTGTCCCGGCTGCGAGGATTTCAGTTTCTGCTATCCCGGCGTTGCACCGCTGCGAAGGAATTGAGCGCGACCGTTCGTGTATTCTCTCGGCATGGCGACCTCCTCCACATCAAACGACAACGCGAACGAACCGCCCGAGGTTCGCTTTCGCATGCGTATCCGCAAAGGCGAACATATCGCGGTCGGGCCGGGCAAGATCGCGCTGCTCGAAGCGGTGCGCGAAAACGGCTCGATATCGGCGGCGGCGCGCAGTCTTGGCATGTCGTATCGGCGTGCGTGGCTGCTGATCGATGAACTGAATCGATCGCTGAAATCGCCCGCGACCATTTCCGAGCAAGGCGGGCAAAGCGGCGGCGGCTGCGTGCTGACGCCAGTCGGTGAGGATATCGTGCGGCTTTATCGCGATGTCGAGCGGATCGCGGACAGCGCGTGCGCTGAGCAAATCGCGGCGCTGACTTCGCTCCTCAAGCCTTAGCCATGCCGTAAGCAGAATGCGGACGGCGGCGGCGTGCTGCGCGCATCGCTCTGAATCGGCGCGAGCCGCGCGATAAATTCGATGAAACTCGCCACGCTCGCCGTGCGCAGCGGCGCGTAGTTCACATCGTGGCGCTCGCAGACGCGCTTGAGCATGCTCATCGAATCATGGTCGATGCAATCGACCGGGAACAACACGAGATCGGCATTCGGCAACGCGGCGGCCAGCAATCCCTTGCGGTCTTCGATACCGCCATCGTGCACGATCAGTTCGCCGCCCGCCGATTCCACCAGCGAGCGCAGCATCGCATTCGAATTCGGCCTGCCGCCGACGTACACGATGCGCCGGCCGCTGACCCAATCCAAAGCGCGTCGGCGCGCATCCGGCTGATCTTCCGATGCGAACGTCGCGCGCTCGAGTTCCGCGCATTCCGCCTGCACCACTTTCAGCAGCGCCTGCACTTCGCCCAGCTTGTTCTGCAAATCGCGCGCGCGGTCTTCTTCCTGCTGCGCGCGCTGTTCGGCGGCTTCGCGACGGCTCGTATGCAGTGCGAGTCGGCGCTCGCCCTCTTCCACTTTTTCCGCCAGCCGCTGCACGTCGGCTTCCAGTTCGGACGCGCTTCGCTCTGCCTTTCGATCGAGTTGCAGCGATTGTTCGTGCAGCTGACGTGCCGATGCATCGCGCTCGCCGCTCAATTCCAGCAAGCGCGCCTGCTGGCGTTCGATCTTGTCCTTCAGTTCGTTGTTCTCTTTTTCCAACGCAACCAGCCGACGAATATCCGCGCGATTCGCCGCGCCGACCAGATGCGACAGCATATGCAGTTCACCAAACGCCGACTGCCGCACTTCGATATTCGCCTGCGAATGCGTCATCACCGCCCAGTACGCGGGCGGGACATCGCTGGCTTTGAGGGCGTCGTTCCAGAGTGCGAGCAGAGCATCGGGCGTGCGCGCGGCATCGAATCGGCGGATTGCGCCGGAATAGCGGTCGTCGAGCGCCTTGTGCAGCGCTTTCGCCGCTGCGCCGCCCGCAATCGCCAGTTCCACGGCGGTGTGGTGAATCTCCAGGTCGCTGGCGTGATAGCGGTCGATATCGGCGAATTTCGGCACGAGCTTGCGCAATTCACCCGTCGAAAGACACGTACCGATGATCGAGCAATGCAGATGCGGATCGAGTTCGTGCAGACGCGCGCGGCGGTTCCCCGTGCGCAAATCGGCTTCGGTCGGCTGGCAGCAGCCGTCCGGATGGCGTGCGGGCTGTGCGTGCGCTGCCGTGCGGGCGAGTTGAAACGGCGGGGTTTGCATCGTCACCTCGGGTTCGATCGGTCGCTCTCTCGCAATATATCACTGGATATAACGATAACCCAAAACCGTCGAATGAAACCGCAAGCTGCAGATTCCCATACGCCATGTGCGACGCCGCCCGCGCACACGGCGTATGCTACGGCTTCGTCGCCCGCTGGATTGCCGCTTGATTGCGCGGAGCGGCATCGGCAGATCAATCGCACTGCATCGCTCAACAGGAGAAACCGCATGGCCAGGGTTGAAGTCAAGGTTCCGCAGCTTTCCGAATCCGTCACCGAGGCGACGCTGTTGCCCTGGAAGAAAAAAGCGGGCGACGCGGTGACGCAAGACGAAATCCTCGTCGAACTCGAAACCGACAAGGTCGTGCTGGAAGTGCCCGCACCGGCCTCCGGCGTGCTCGCGGAAGTCGCGAAGAAGGAAGGCGATATCGTCCATGTGGACGATGTGCTCGCGGCTATCGATACGGAAGCTTCTGTCTCCGCACCAGCTCCTGCTCCCGCTGCCAGCGGTCCAGCACCTGCGCCCGCCCCGACTCCGGCTCCCGCGCCTGCATCAAAAGCCGCCGATTACGACGTCATCGTGATCGGGTCCGGCCCAGGCGGATATATCGCCGCGATCCGCGCCGCGCAGCTCGGCAAGAAAGTGGCCTGCGTCGAAGAGTGGATCAATCACGCGGGCAAACCGAAGCTCGGCGGCACGTGTCTGAATGTCGGCTGCATTCCGTCGAAGGCGCTGCTCGCGTCGTCGGAGAAGTTCGAGAACGCGAAGCTGCATTTTGGCGATCACGGCATCGGCGGGATCGACAATCTGTCGGTCGATATCGGCAAGATGGTCGGGCGCAAGGAAGCGATCGTCGAGAAGATCACCGGCGGCGTGGAATTCCTGTTCCGCAAAAACAAGATCACGTGGATCAAAGGTCACGGCAAGCTCGCGGGCAAGGACGGCGGCAACTTCAAGATTGACGTGAACGGTGACACGCACACCGCACAGCACGTGATTATCGCGACGGGTTCGAAGGCGCGGCATCTGCCGAACGTGCCGGTCGATAACACACTGATCTCCGACAACGAAGGCGCGCTCGCTTTCGATTCCGTGCCGAAGAAGCTCGCCGTGATCGGCGCGGGCGTGATCGGGCTGGAACTCGGCTCGGTGTGGCGTCGGCTGGGCGCGGAAGTGACGATTCTCGAAGCGCTGCCCGAATTCCTCGGCACGACGGATACGGCCTTGCAGAAGGAAGCCGCCAAGCTTTTCAAGAAGCAAGGTCTGACGATCCACCTCGGCGTGAAAATCGACAGCGTGAAGACGACGGATTCGAGCGTGTCGATCGCGTACAAGGACAAGGACGGCAACGCGCAGACGCTGGATGCGGACCGGCTGATCGTATCGATCGGGCGCGTGCCGAACACGGACAATCTCGGGCTGGATTCCATCGGCCTTGCGGCGGACGAGCGCGGCTTCATTCCCGTCGATGATCATTGCGCGACGAAAGTGCCGAACGTCTACGCCATCGGCGATGTCGTGCGCGGCCCGATGCTCGCGCACAAAGCGGAAGACGAAGGCTCGCTGGTGGCGGAAGTCATCGACGGGCAGAAGCCGCATATCGACTACAACTGCATTCCGTGGGTGATTTATACGCACCCGGAAATCGCGTGGGTCGGCAAGACGGAGCAGGCGCTGAAGGCCGAAGGCCGCGCGATCAAGGCCGGTCAGTTCCCGATGCTCGCCAATGGCCGCGCAATGGGTATCGGTGAAACGGACGGGTTTATCAAGGTGATTGCGGACGCCGCCACCGACGAGATTCTCGGCGTGCATATCATCTCGGCGAATGCGTCCGATCTGATCGCGGAAGCGGTGGTGGCGATGGAGTTCAAGGCGGCGTCCGAGGATATCGGACGGATTTGCCATCCGCATCCGTCGCTGTCGGAGGTGATGCGGGAGGCGGCGCTTGCGGTGGACAAGCGCGCCTTGAATATCTAAAACGCATTTAAACGCGTCTGGGCATCCAGACACGCAACAGCGAATACAGCCGGTCGATGTCGATCGGCTTCGCCAGATAATCGCTTGCGCCCGCCGCGAGGCATTGCTCCTGATCGTCCTTCATCGCTTTCGCAGTGATCGCGATGATCGGGAGCTTTCTGAAGCGCGCGTCCTCGCGGATGCGCCGCGTCGCTTCCAGCCCGTCCATGCCGGGCATCATCATGTCCATCAGCACGACATCGATATCCGGATTCTTTTCCAGCGTGTCGATCGCCTCAAACCCGTTGCGGCCGATATCCACGTGCAAGCCCTGATGCTCCAGCGCGCTCGACAGCGAAAAGATATTGCGGATGTCGTCATCGACCAATAGCACGCGGCGGCCGTCCAGCACGCGGTCGCGCGAGCGGGAGACGTGCAGCATGGCCTGCCGGTCGGCCGACAGATCCGTTTCCACTTTATGCAGGAACAGCGTGACTTCATCGAGCAGACGTTCGGGCGAACGCGCGCCCTTGATGATGATCGACTGCGAGTAGCGCATCAGTTCGGCTTCCTCGTCGTGCGTCAGATTGCGGCCCGTGTAGACGATTACCGGCGGAAACGAGTACGAATCCGTCGCGGCCATCTTGCGCAGCAGGTCGCCGCCCTGCATGTCCGGCAGTTTCAGATCGATGATCATGCAATCGAAGATGGTCGTCTTCAGCAGGTCGAGCGCGTCCTGACCGTATTCGACCGGCGTGATTTCCACGTCGGCATCGCTGATTAGTTCGACGATGCTTTGCCGCTGGCGCGCGTCGTCTTCGACCAACAGCACGCGCTTGATCTTCTGGCTGCTCTTTTCTTCGAGGCGCTGGAAAATGCCCATCAACTGATCGCGCGTGGTCGGTTTCATCGCGTAACCAATCGCGCCGAGGTGCAGCGCCGCTTCCGTCTTGTCCGATGCCGACACCACGTGCACCGGAATATGTCGCGTCTTCGGATTCGCCTTCAGTTCTTGCAGCACGGTCAGCCCCGATCGATCCGGCAAGCCGATATCGAGCAGAATCGCGTTCGGCGTGCGTTCGAGCGCGATGCGCAAGGCATCGCCTGCGGTGCCGCTGACGATGCACTGATAGTTCAGTTCGTGCGCGAGATCGAGCAGCACTTGCGCGAATTCCGGCTCGTCTTCGACCACCAGCACCACGCGGCTGCCGGGCGCGGCTTCATCGCGATCATCGTCGATGACGTGGCTGACTTCGACTTCGGCTGTCTCAAGTAAGGGCGCCGGCGTTGCTTCTTCGACGATCGGTTCGGGCGCAGCTACGTCGAACGCCACCGGCAAAATCAGCGTGAACGTACTGCCCTTGCCCAGCGTGCTCTTCAGCGATACCGATCCGCCCAGCAAATGCCCAAGACTGCGCGATATCGACAGCCCGAGCCCCGTGCCGCCGTAATGACGGCTAGTGGTGCCATCGGCTTGCTGGAAGGCTTCGAAAATCGCTTCCTGTTGCTCCGGCGCAATGCCGATCCCCGTATCCGCCACAACGAACTTCACCGCGCGCTCACCCGCTGCGTCCAAGGTCAGCGAGACGCTGCCCGCATCGGTGAATTTGACGGCGTTCGACAGCAGATTCTTCAGTACTTGTTCCAGGCGACGGAAATCGGTCGTAAGTGTCGCGTGCGGCGCGAGTTCGTTCTTCAGTTCGAGCTTCAAATGCTTCTGACGCGCGAGCGGCTCGAACGTGCGCGCGAGCGAATCCATGATCCGCTGCACCGGCACATCTTCGATATGCAGATCGAGCTTGCCCGCTTCCACCTTCGACAAATCGAGAATGTCGTTGATGAGATTGAGCAGATCGTTGCCCGCCGAGTAGATGGTCTGCGCGTACTTGACCTGATCGCCGGTCAGATTGCCGTGCTTGTTCTCCGACAGCAGCTTGGCCAGAATCAGCGAGCTGTTGAGCGGCGTGCGCAGTTCGTGCGACATATTGGCGAGGAACTCGGACTTGTAGCGGCTCGCGCGCTGCAAGGCATCGGCACGTTTTTCGAGTTCGACCTGCGCGACGTTCAGCGCGACATTGCGCTCATCGAGCACGCGCGCATTTTCGGCCAGACGGTCGTTGCTCTGCTCCAGTTCCGCCTTCTGATTGGCCAGATACACCTGCGCCTGCGAGAGCGCGTTGGTCTGCTGTTCCAGCTCTTCATTGCTGGTGCGCAGTTCTTCCTGCTGCGTCTGCAATTCCTCGTTGAGTTGCTGCGTTTCTTCGAGCACTTGCTGAAGCCGTTCGCGATACTGCGCCGCCTCCACGAAATCGCCGATATTCCCCGCCACGAGTTCAAGGAAGCGCTGGTCGCGTTCGCCCAGCGCGTGCATGGCGCCGAGTTCCATCGCGCCGTTCGCGCGTCCTTCATTGTCGATCGGCGTGATGACGACGCTCTTCGGCACGCTTTCGCCCAGCGCCGATGTGACTTTCCAGTAGGTCTCGGGCACGTCGGCAAGATGCGTCAGTTGGCGCGCATGCACGGCCTGACCGACCAGACTGTTCACGCCATCGAGTTTTTCCGCCACCGGCGCGCGCTTCGGATCGAAGCCGAAACTTGCGGTGCGCTTGAGCGTGCCATCGGCTTCGCGCACGTAGAACGCGGCCATCGAAACCTTCAGGTAATCGGCGAGGAAATCGAGAATCGACTGGCAAAGCTGCGCCACTGATTGCCGGCCGATCACGCGTTCGGCGAGTCGCGTCTGTCCGTCGCGCAGCCACGCTTGCTCTTGCAGCGCGCGCGTCTGCTTTTCGTGTTCGGCAATGGCGTTGCCGTACGCGCCCGAAAGCTGCATCAACTCGCGCCGGCCGAACACGGCGAGAATCACCGACAGCGTCAGACTCAGCACCAGAAAAACGATCACGGTGATGGTGGTCAGTTGCGTGGCCGACGCCACACGCTGAATTCGCAGCGTCTGTTCGATATTGAGAAACGCGTCCAGCTCGCGATCGGTTTCCGCGCGCTCCGGCGCACCGCGCCCTTCGCGCACGAGCGTGGCGATATCCGCGCCCTGGCGGCGTGCATCGAGCAAGGCGTCGGCGACTTTGTCCCATTGCGTCTGCAAGGCGCGAATGCGGATCAGCCGATCCACCTGCGGCGTGTTGTCGGCGACGAGATTGGCGAGCGTGTCGATATCCGCGGAGAGTTTGGGTTTCGCGGTTTCGTACGGCGCGAGAAAGGCTTCATCGCCGGTCAGCAGAAAGCCGCGCAGCGCGCTTTCCTTTTCGCCGACCAGCCGGCCGATTTCCTGTGTATTGCCGATCACCCGTTCCGAATGTTCGACCCAGTCGATGCCCGAGAGCAAATACAGCACGAGCGCGACGAACGCCACCGCCGTGACGATGCCCGTCCCCAGCGGCAGCGCGATATTGCGAAAGAGGATGCGACGAAACGTGGCTTCGTCGACGCCGGACCGCAAAGGCATGAATGTGCTCCGAAAGCGTGCGCGTCGCGCGGACACTGCGGCGACGCTCGCGTAGGTAATTTGTCGTTTTGTGTATCAGCCGGAGCGAAATCATAACCGGTCGGAATCATCACGGTGCGGGCGCTGGCCGGTGATTTTTGCGAACTACGGCACGTTCGTTCGAAGAATTTCAAGTTCCTGAACGTTTGCGTCAGGCGTCTTACAATGGCCTCGCGGCAATCATGCCGCCCAAATCGCTGCTTATTTTCTGACGGCGGTTCGGAGATGGATCGGTCTGAGCTTCAAGACTCAAGTCGCACAGCAGTTCAAACAAGTTCGTCGGCCACGTCAGGCCGCGACATTCAACAACGATCTGTGGAGTCAATATGAAAGCAAAGTTTGTCAGTATCGCCCTCTCGCTGAGCGTGGCTGCATTCGGCGTTTCGGTTGCACCTTCGTCGTTCGCGCAGGACAGCGGCGCGGCCGCGACCACCGGTGCGGCGACGGCGGCGTCTTCGACCAAAGCGCAACGCAAGGCCGCGCGCAAGCAAGCGCGCGCCAAGAAGAACGCCGAGCTGAAGAAGCTCGAAGCGGCGGGCTACAACCCCGCCAAGCGTGACGATGCCAACTATCCGCAGGACATCCAGAACGCGCAGAAGAAGGCCGGCATCGGACAAGGCGCCAGCCAGTAATTGATGAAGCACGCCGCGCCTTTTATTCTTTGAAAAAGGCGCGGTGTTTCAGTTGATCGCGTTGGCTTCGGCGCTGGTCGTCTGCGGGACGCAGGTGAAGTTGATGGTTGCCGACTGCTCTTGCATCGAACGAATGCCAGTGGTGGCTTCGGATTTGATCGAGACGCGTTGCGAGCGCTGCTTGCAGTAATCGTTGGCGGCATCCATCGCGTTGCTGCGCGCGGTCACCCACGACATGCGCGTGCCGGTGGCCTTGCCCGTGACCTGATGGACATCGGAATTTGCGTTGGTGGTGACTTCGCTGGTCGTGCCGCAGGCAGCGAGCACGATCGATACGGCGAGCATCGCGAGTATCGATAAGTAAGACGATCTGAAGATATTGCCCATACGCTTGCGAACCTTTTTTGAGACAGGCGTGATGGTACAAGGGACGGCGATTTTCTTCAGGAATCGCAGACGCTGCTTTTAAGAACGTGCGATGCGATCGAGCAACCGTTCCAGACGCATCTGCTGACAGGGCGCGAGACCCGGCGTTTCGAGCGCCTGCACCACGCGGGCGTGCCAATACGTCTTGGAAAACAGCGAGTTCGCGCCTTCCAGATTGAGCACTTGCTCCAGATGTTGAATCGCGGAGTCGAGGTGACTCACGTTGTAAGGGCGCGCGGCCGCGATAAGAGTGTTCATGACATAAAGGGCGAACGCGGTTTCGAATGAACGCGGCGCGCTTCGGAGAAAAACGCAGCGCGCCGCACGATTCATCAGCTCATGTGCTGACCACCGTTGATCGCGATATTCGATCCGGTGATAAAGCTCGCATCGTCCGAGCACAGGAAGGCGACGAGCGCCGCAACTTCTTCGGGCTTGCCGAGACGGCCGGCCGGTATCTGCGGCAGGATCTTCGTGTCGAGGATTTCCTGCGGAATCGCGGTGACCATCTTGGTGGCGAGATAGCCCGGCGAGATGGTGTTGACGGTCACGCCCTTCTTCGCCACTTCGAGCGCGAGCGACTTGGTAAAGCCGTGCATGCCGGCCTTCGCCGCCGCATAGTTGGTCTGGCCGATCTGCCCTTTCGAGCCGTTCACCGACGAGATATTGATAATGCGGCCCCAGCCGCGCGTGACCATTTCTTCGCACACCGGCTTGGTCATATTGAAGACTGAATCGAGGTTGGTGCGCAGCACGGCGTCCCAGTTCACCTTGCTCATCTTCTTGAAGGTGGTGTCCTGCGTGATGCCCGCGTTGTTCACGAGGATATCGACCGGTCCGACTTCGCGCTGAATCTTGGCGATGCAATGCTGCGCGGAATCGTAGTCCGACACGTCAACGCTGTACGCGCGGAAGTTGCGCCCTTGCCGATCCATATTCGCCAGCCATTCCGACGCATTCGCGTTGTTCGGCGAATGCGTCACGACGACGGCAAAGCCCGCGTCGTGCAATTTGATGCTGACCGCTTCGCCCAGTCCGCCCATGCCACCGGTTACCACTGCAATTCGCTTAGTCATCCTGAAGCCCTCTCTCTCAGATTAGTACCACTTCATTTGATAGCCGCGGCGCGCGTTTATAGTTTGTGTCGCGCGCCGCTTCCGTGTTGCCGTGTTTCAGTTACGGACGTTCCAGCGCGAGCGCCACGCCCATGCCGCCGCCGATACACAGCGAGGCCAGGCCCTTCTTCGCATCGCGCTTCTGCATTTCGTGCAGCAGCGTCACCAGAATCCGGCAGCCCGATGCACCGATCGGATGACCGATCGCGATGGCCCCGCCGTTCACGTTGATCTTCGACTGATCCCAGCCCATTTGCTTGTGCACCGCCAGCGCTTGCGCGGCGAACGCTTCGTTGATTTCCATCAGATCGAGGTCGTTGACGCTCCAGCCGGCGCGTTCGAGGCATCGCTTGGAGGCGGGCACCGGACCCATGCCCATGATCTTCGGATCAACGCCGGCGTTCGCGTACGCCTTGATGCGTGCGAGCGGCGTGAGGCCGAGCGCTTCGGCCTTCTTTGCCGACATCACGAGAACTGCGGCGGCGCCATCGTTAATGCCGGAAGCGTTGGCAGCGGTGACCGTGCCTTCTTTCGAGAACGCGGGCTTAAGGCTCGACAGCGCTTCAGGCGTCACGCCGTGGCGTACGAATTCGTCCGTATTGAACAGCAGCGGATCGCCTTTGCGTTGGGGGATCGAAACCGGGACGATTTCATCGTTGAAACGGCCCGACTTCTGCGCGGCTTCGGCCTTGTTCTGCGACAGCGCCGCAAATTTGTCCTGATCTTCACGCGAAATGCCGAACTCGCGCGCGACGTTTTCAGCCGTCGTGCCCATGTGGTAGTTGTTGTAAACGTCCCACAGCCCATCGACGATCATCGAGTCGATCAGCTTGGCGTCGCCCAGGCGGAAGCCATCGCGCGAGCCTGGCAGCACGTGCGGCGCGGCGCTCATGTTTTCCTGACCACCGGCGATCACGATGTCCGCATCGCCCGCGATGATCGCGTTCGCCGCCAGCATCACGGCCTTCAGGCCCGAGCCGCAGACCTTGTTGATCGTCATGCCCGGAACCATATCCGGCAAGCCAGCCTTGATGACCGATTGACGCGCCGGGTTCTGTCCCGAGCCCGCCGTCAACACCTGACCCAGAATCATTTCACTCACCTGATCGGCTTGCACGCCCGCGCGTTCCAGCACTGCCTTGATTACCGTCGCGCCCAATTCAGGCGCCGCGATCTTCGCGAGCGAGCCACCGAACTTGCCAACAGCCGTACGCGCGGCCGATACGATCACTACGTCAGTCATTTTGAGTCCTCTAGACACTTCGAATACACGATAAATGCGTGGGTGCTGCGTTACCGATTTGACGACAAGCAATGAACAACGCCCGCCGCTTTCAATGCGTGCGCGACCGTTTAAACGAGTTGGCGAGAAAGAGGCATTACCGGTTTAGAACATTTGACGTGGCCCATTTATACGGGCCTTCGATCAGACTCTCAGGTTCAACAAACAACGGCCTCTCGCCGCTCGGGCGATCTGGTTTTCGCAAGTTCTCGGAAGTTAATCAGTAAGGTGGCTTGTGCGTCGCACCAATTTGAGACAATTCTAAACGCAAACCCTTCGCAAAAATTTTCATATTTCTAGGTAAAAACCCTAGATGAGGCAAAAAGTGCCGCAACGTAAGTTCGAATTGTTGCTGTTCCGTACGCACGTCCGTTCAAAATCGGTCTATTCCACCGGCGAATATTGCGTCACTAGTCATATTAATAGGCGTTAGTCAGCAATCTGCTATGAACGATCATTCGTATTTTTGGTATACCGGCGGTTATTAACTCTTTTGTTATCTTGACTCAAGACTATTTCAATTCTCAACGGTAATCGACGCGATTCCGTTTTCGAATAACTGATAAAAAACAGCATTGCAAACTGGCGTGACTTCATGATGAAACCGCAATGGGAATATCTATAACTTTATTTCATCGCGGTATAACCGCATGTTGATTTCCTACAGCGCGAGAATCAATTTCTTGCTATGCGCGCGCGAACAACACGCCATCATTCGCTGATTGGACTGGCGTTCGCCTTTAGTCAGCACCACGTCGCGGTGATCGATTTCGCCTTCGAGCACGCGCACTTCGCATGATCCGCACAAGCCTTCTTCACAGTCGCTCTGCACATCGACGTTCGCGCGGCGCAGCGTGGTGAGCAGCGTTTGATCGGCGGGAACATGGAGCGTCAGACCGGAATCGCGCAGTTCGACATCGAATGCGTGTTCGGTGGATGGATCGAGCGTCGCGAGCGTGGATTCGAAGTGTTCGATTTTCAACGCGTCGTCGGGCCAGTAGGCGCTGGCGGCGGTGAGCGCATCGAGCATGCGCGACGGGCCGCAGGCGTAGACGAGCGTGTCGGCGTCGATCGATAGCGCGGCGAAATCGTTGCGCGTGCTCTCGTCGGACACATACGTGCGCAGGCGTTCGCCGTGCAGCGCACGCAGGTCATCGAGCAAGGCCATCGACCCACGTGTGCGACCGCTGTAATGCACTTCATAGTCGATGCCGAGCGCCCGCGCGCGCCGCGCCATCGCGCTGATCGGCGTAATGCCGATGCCGCCCGCGATCAGCACGAGTTTTCGCGCGGTTTCATCGAGCCGGAAATGGTTGCGCGGTCCGCGAATGCGCCAGTGCGCGCCGACGCGCGCGTGCGCGTGAACCCATGCGGAACCGCCGCGGCTCTCGGTTTCAAGCAGCACGGCGATTTCGTAAGCGTATCGATCGTCGGGATCGCCGCAGAGCGAATATTGGCGCGACGCGACACCGTTGCCGCCATCGCCGCAGATCACGTCGATATGCGATCCGGGCGTCCAGCGCGGCAGCGTGCGGGCATCGGCGGAAACGAGTTTTACGCGCGCAACGCGTTCCGCACACGGCGTCACCGATTCCACGATCACCGCACGGCTCACCGCATGCGACGACGGCTCGCCGATGCGCACCACCGCGCGCGCCTCACGCGCAGACGCGTGCGCGCGCTCCGGGTTCATCGCCGGATTCCATTCGACCCACAGATGCTCCGGGCCGCGAAACGACGTATTCGGCACGTAAGTAAACTTCTGCGCGCTCAGGCGCATATGCGGCAGGCGGCGCGTGAGTTCGTCCAGGAAAATCTGCATCTCCATGCGCGCGAGATTCTTGCCCATGCACTGATGCGCGCCGTAGCCGAACGTGAGCTGGTCGCTGGCGTTTTCGCGGCGGATGTCGAAAAAATCGGCATCGGCGAATTGATGCTGATCGTGATTCGCCGATGACGTCACGATCAGCAACTTCGATCCCGCCGGAATGTCGATGCCGCCAATCGTCACGTCTTTCGTCGCGAGCCTGCGCCACGCCGCGATGGAACCGTTGTGCCGCAAGCATTCTTCGACGGCGTTCGGAATCAGACTCGGGTCATCGCAGAGATCGCGCCAGGCGTCGGGATGCTGGAGCAGCAGCTTGAGCGCGTTGGCCGTCGCGTTCGCCGTGGTTTCGTGCGCGGCGACGATACCGGCCATCATCATCGAATGAAGATAGGAATCCGTAACGACTTCGGGCAGTTCCTTTTGTTTGCGGATGCCGTACTGCATCCAGCCGGGACCGGACGGGTCTTCGCGCATCTTGTCGAGTACTTTGCCCGCGTATTGCCAGAAGTTGCCGACCGCGTGCGCCACTTCGACTTGCTGTTCCGGCCTCGGCCGTCCCCACGTGTTGACCGTATGCGCGATCGAATAGCGGCGCAGCGTGTCCATGTCCTCTTCCGGCACGCCGAGGAAATGCAGCGCCACCGTGAGCGGCACTTCCCACAACATTTGATCGACGAGATCCGCACGGCCATCGTCGATAAAACGATCGACGTAGTCGCGGGTAAGGTTACGCACCATCGGCTCGTGATGCGCGAGCGCCTCGGGCGTGAACGGGTCCATCAGCGCGCGGCGGCGCGGCATGTGCGCGGGTTCGTCTTCGTTGACGAGCGTGCGGTTCAGCGCGAATCCGTACGATGCGAGCACGGCGTTGGCCTCGGGACCGGTCGGCGTGATTTTCTCCAGCGCGATCGACGGGCTGAAGGTGAGGTTGTCGCGGAAGATCGCTTTGATATCGTCATAACGCGTGACGACCCAGTAGCCGAGTTTCGGGCTCCAGAACACCGGCTCTTGTTCGCGCGACCATCGGACATATTCGGGCGGGTCTTGCTGATAGCCGTCGCTGAAAGGATCGAATTCGGCGGCCTGATGCGAGATGGGGCAGCGGGTCACTGCGTCTCCTTTTTATGTTTGGCGCGGCGCTAAGGCCATGTTTTTGCGCATGGCTCTAGTATCGACTGATTTTTCTTACGCGCGAAAGGTGTCGAACAAGAGCTTCAGATTCAACACGATGATGACGCCCGCGACCGTCCACGCGAGCGTCGCGGTGACGCGGCCGATGGCGAACACGCCCATCTTGCTGCGATCCGACACGAAGCGCACGAGCGGCACGACGGCGAATGGAAGCTGCATCGACAAAATTACCTGACTGAGCACGAGCAATTGCGCGGTGCCTTTTTCACCGTAAAGCGCGGTGACGACGATCACCGGCACGATGGCGATCGCTCGCGTGATAAGACGGCGCGCCCAGTTCGGAATGCGCAGACGCAGAAAACCTTCCATCACGATCTGGCCGGCGAGCGTCGCGGTCACCGTCGAGTTGAGATCGGAGGCGAGCAGCGCCACCGCGAACAAGGTCGATGCAATGCTCAGCCCCAGCAATGGCGACAGCAAGCGGAAGGCATCGCCGATTTCCGCGACGTCCGCGTGGCCGCTCGCGTGAAACACCGCCGCCGCGACGATCAGGATCGCCGCGTTGATGAACAGCGCGAGCGTCAGCGCTATGGTGCTGTCGATGGTCGCCCAGCGGATCGCGGAGCGGCGCGCGGGAATCGAGTCGCCGTATGCGCGCGTCTGCACGACCGACGAGTGCAGATACAAGTTATGCGGCATCACCGTCGCACCGATGATGCCGATCGCCACATACAACATCTCCCGATTCGTGACGATTTCCGGCGACGGCACGAAGCCGCGCAGTACATCGGCGAGCGGCGGCGCGGCTGCCGCAAGTTGCAAACCGAAGCATCCGGCGATGACGACGAGTAGCGTGATGACGAAGGCTTCGAGCAGGCGAAAGCCCTTGTTCATCAGCAGCAGTAGCAGGAAGGCATCGAACGCAGTCAGCAGCGCGCCCGCGATCAGCGGAAGGCCGAACAATAATTGCAGCGCGATCGCCGTGCCGATCACCTCCGCCAGATCGCACGCGATGATTGCTGCTTCGCACGCCAGCCAGAGCGTGATGTTGACGGGCTTCGAATAATGATCGCGGCACGCCTGCGCAAGATCGCGCTTCGTCACGATTCCTAGCCTGACGGCCAGCGCCTGCAGGAGAATCGCCATCAAATTGGAGATCAGGATGACGGTCAGCAGCGTATAGCCGAAACGCGATCCGCCCGCGATATCGGTCGCCCAGTTGCCGGGATCCATATAGCCGACCGAAATCATGTAGCCCGGACCGGCGAAGGCGAGAAAGCGCCGGATCCACCAACCGCCCGTCGGCACACGTACCGATGCGTACACTTCCGGCAGGCTGGGCCGGAATGTATCGTCCTGTCGCTGCGATTTGACGGCGGTGCGTCGAGGGTCACGCATCGGGCGCGCTGCTCCTGCGAATGCGGGCTATGGGCGTGGTGGCAATATGCGCCGGGCATGCCGAGAACACAAGGCGGGCGCAGAGCACGGTAAAATCTGATAACTACACTTATCAGACGTAGCGATTTACCTTGTCAAATTCGAAGCTGCTTGATAACCTCGCCGCAAATCATTGAAAACAATCAGGAATGGCGCGCACGCTTACTACTTTCGATACGCTGCCGACGGTGCCGGCTGTCTCCCCTGCTCGCCTGACGCGGCAGCATTTCGCGCTGTATCGCGGTTATCTCGATGGCGTATCGGAAGTCCAACTTCACGCGTCCTATGGCGATGCGAGCGCCGATGTTCGCAGTACGCGGCGGCTGATCGCGGTCTTGCGCGATACGCTTTCCGTGTTGGCGCGACGGGCACAGGATATTGAGGCAGCGCATCTGCTTAGGCTTCGGCCGGGAAGTATTCCAGATCTCGTCGCGTCCGCGCAGTCTGTGGCCCCTGCTCTTGAAGAATTCCGGCATCGGGTCGACCCGGACGGTGTATTTGGCGAGTCGGAACTGCTGGATTTGTATCGCGAGGCTTATCCGCTCAAGGCTTCGCCGGCGTCGGATCGGCGTGCAGCGCGCAATGCGCGCCTGCGCAGGCGTCAGGCCGAGGCGCTCGCGAGGATGGAAGCGAGTCTGGTGCAGGACCCGAAACAGGATCATCCCGTCGATGGCTGGTTCGAACCGGCAGTCGCGGCGCGATTATCGGCGGCGGGTTTGGACACGATCGGTGATGTGGTCGCGTTGATCGAAACGAAGCGGCATCGGTGGTACACGCGCGTGCCGCGACTGGGTCCGAAGGGCGCACAACGCGTCATCGACTGGATCAGATTGCATGAAAGCGCGCTCGGACACACGGTATCGCAGCGAGCGCTAGTGCCGCGTCGGCAATGGGCTGAGGGCGCGCCGACGCCGGTCATCGCCGATGAAAACGCGGTCGCGCCGCTTGAACGTTTGCTTGTGCCCGCTCAACTTGATGGTTCAAAAGGGACAAATCGCGCGGCTAAACGCGTTGCGTTCGATACGGACATTCGCGCCATCACCGCCTGGCTTGAAGCGCGTTCGGCCAACGAACATACGCGGCGGGCGTATCGGCGGGAAGCGGAGAGAATGCTGCTTTGGGCCTTGCTGGAAAAGCAAAAGCCGCTTTCTTCGCTCGATCACGACGATTGCGCCAAATACATCACCGTCTTTCTCGCCGATCCGCAACCCGCCGCGCGCTGGATAGCCCCAGGCCGCATCGAACGATGTTTTGCCGCATGGCGACCGTTCGCCGGGCCGCTTTCCGACCGTAGCCGCGAAAGCGCGCGCTCAATCCTGAGCGCGATGTTCGAATGGCTGATTGATGCAGGCTATCTAGCCGAGAATCCGATGCTCGGTCTTGAACGCGCGAGCACACCGCCCGCTATCGATCCACAGGGACGCACACTTGACCTCGCACAGTGGAATTTCGTGCTGGCATCGACCGAGCGCGAGGCTTACACATTGGCGGAAAATCGGGATCGGCTGGCGCTACTGCTCGCCTACTCCACCGGCCTGCGGCGCGCCGAACTCGCAGCGGCAACCACGGACGCGCTTTCCGTCGGTCGATTGGCAGATGTTTCCGGTCCGGTTTGGCGCTTATCCGTCGGCAACGAGCCGCGTTCCGTGCTCCTGGCGCCCGCCGTCATGGAAGCGTTGCACGACAACCTTTCGATGCGCGGTTTGCCCGAGCCGCTTGCCTGTCCTGCGGGTACGCCCATTCTGGCGCAGACGCGCGGTGGCCTCGACATGACGCCAGACAGCGTCGGAAAACTGTTCAAACGAATTTTCACGAATGCAGGCGCGCAGCTTGACGCTATGGCACCGGGCGCAGGCCGAAGCCTTATGCAAGCCAGCACACACTGGCTCCGGCACACACATTCGAATCACGCGTTGGCGCACGGCGCAGCCTTGCAGGAAGTGAGCGAGTCACTAGGACACGCCACCGTTGCAACCACATCTTTGTATCTTCGACACGACGATGCCGGGCGATATCTCGGTATCGAAGGGTTGATCAGGGGTAGTTCTGTTGCGAAAAAGACTGGAAAATAACCTTAAGTTTACCGGGGCAACGGCAGACGGCGTTGTAAAAACGCCCGAACGGCGGAAAACACTCTTCAGAGTTTACTTGAGGTTTACCGGTTAGGCGTTTATTCTTCGGTTTGCAATGTGTTTTCCACAAACCGAAGAATTATTTGCTTACTCAGGCCCGCCAGTGACTGCGAACTCCATGCTAAGCGCTCGGCTTCCCGAAGTCGATCAATCCGTTTCGATCGAAACGCTGTTGGGAGTGGCCGCCCAAGCCACCGACATCCTCAACCAGATCCGCGATGCGATGCTGGAACCGTATCCGCGCAAGAGCGCGCCTACGTTTACCAGCGCTCAGGTTGCGTCGCTGTGCGGAATCGACAAGCAACGGTTTCAGTACCTGACGACCAAAGGCGATTTGCCGGCCGGAACCTCCAAAGGAGCGGGCCGCAGCAAAGAGTTTTCGCTTGAGGAAGCGCTGACGTGGATTCGGGCGACCAAGGAGCGTACACGGCGGCCGGACGGCAAGCGCGGGCGCATCGTGACCATCGCCAATTTCAAGGGCGGCGTAGCCAAGACGACGACCGCGGTTTCGGCTGCGCAGGCGTTGACGCTGCTCGGCAGGAGGGTGCTGGTCATCGACTGTGATCCGCAAGGCACGACTACCCAGCTTTGCGGCTGGGCACCCGACGCCGAGATCTCCGACGACCAGACCTTGCTGCCGCTCGTCTACGGCGATCAGACAACGCTGCATTACGCGGTACAGGAAACTTACTGGCACAACCTCGACCTGATTCCGGCATCGTCGTCCTTGTTCGATGCCGAGTTCGAGATTCCCGCCAAAGTGCTGAATGACAGCACTTTCGAGTTCTGGGAGATCCTCAGAAAGGGCTTGATGCCATTGGCCGAGGAATACGACGCCGTCGTCATCGACACACCGCCCGCACTCAGCTATCTCACCATCAACGCACTGCTGGCATCGGACGCCATTTTGCTCCCCTGCCCGCCCGAAGCGCTCGACTTCGCCAGTTCGACGCAGTTCTGGCACCTCTTCGCGGACATCGCCAAGAAATTGCCCGGCGTGCTCGAGCAAAAGCGATTCGATTTCGTCAACGTGATTATGACCAAGGCCAAGTCCGACGACGTTTCACGCGTCGTTCGCGGCTGGCTGCAGAAGGCCTATGGCGATCGCGTGTTGCCGTTCGAGATTCCGGAGTCGACCGTCCCGAAAGGTGCCTCGGCACAGCTTTCGACGGTCTACGATCTGTCGAAACCGGATGGCAGTACGGCCGCGTACAACCGATTCAAGGAGCCACTAGACCGGCTCGCAGAACATCTCGACGCGCAGTTCGTCCGCGCGTGGAATCAGACGGAGGCTTAAATGGGCATCGGGGACAGATTACTGGCGAAAACGGCCAATGTCGGCAGCAAGCCGTCCGAGCCCGGTACGGCGCGGCCGGTTAATACGGAAGCGCGTACATCGCCGGGGCGCTTGATGGATGCGCAGCATCGCATCAACACGGCACAGGCACGGATCAAGGAACTGGAATCGCAGCTTGAAGAGCGGGCGGCACTTGAGGTGCCGCTCGATGCATTGGTGGAAGTGAACGGACGACGTCGAAAGCTGACGTCGGAGCAGTTTCACGAACTCAAAAGCAACCTCGCTCAGCATGCGCTCGCAACGCCGATTTTGGTCCGTGCGTTGACCGAGGGAAAGTTCGAAATCGTGGCGGGACACAATCGCGTTGCGGCGTATCGCGAGTTGGGTCGAACCACGATTCGAGCGAACGTCGCGTCGATAGACGAAGGTGAGATTGAGTTCGCGGCGTTTTTCTCGAATCTGCTCTCTCCATCACTTACCGACTTCGAAAAGTATTGGAATTTCAAACGTCTTCAGGAATTGAGCGGGCTGTCGCGCGCAGAGATCTCAGAAAGCGCGGGGCTTAGCAAAAGTCACGTCACGCGGATTTTCTCATTCGACGCACTTCCCGAGGCGGCGAAAGCGGCACTCGCGGAAAAGCCGGAGAGGTTAGGCAGTAATGCGGCGCAGAAGTTGGCTGCATTGACTGAAGCTGGGAAGGCAGAAAAAGTCGTTGAAGCGATACGTCGGTTGATTGACGACGACAATTTTACGCAGGATAAAGCGGTTGCCTTGGCGACCGAAAAGCCGAAAGTGACGGCACCGAGTGCAACCGTAGTGCGCTCCGGCCGGAAGAAAGTTTGCGAAGTCTCCACGAGAAACGGCGTGGTAGGCATTCGCTTCTTTGAGAAAGAGGCGTCGGATGCTGAGCAGTGGAGCCAAAGAATCGTTGAATTCATCAACAAGACGCTAAGCGAAACGGAAGATAACTAAGACCTACTAGGTTTTCTTTTCAAATCAATAGTTTAGCAACGCAACGATTCTTGTCCTAGTAGAGACTTCCATATAATCAACAACTTAGCAATTAACACTATGAGCCGATCATGTAAAGCTGATCTCTAGAAAGACAAAAGCCTTCGGCGCCAACCGAAGGCTTTTGAATATCGGGCTTTACTGCTGTTCGCCCGGTCCGCTTCCCGACGCCAATCGGGTCACGAGTCGACACCTCGAAGTTTAGCGGAACGCGATCGGCAGTCAAGCGTTTGTCCTCCATTTTTCGAAATGGACGCATTCGACATGCTTATCGCGCAACTTTCCGTTGCAGGCGAGGTACATACTCGTCCTGCTTTCCTCGATCGCTCCGCCAAGAGCGAAGACCAAGAAGCACTTGATGAATTCGCTTGCGATCGTTCCAATCTTCCGTGGGTGATCTTTCGCGCGGCTCATCGCGCGGCTCATATCTCCGCCTTGCCGGCCCGAGCGCGTTCGTTACTCGCCGCCCTCGCCCGTACCGCCGATGCGTCACGACCGTATGCGGCGATCTTCGCGCGCCGAGAGCTTTTGACGGGTCGCGCCTTGCAATCAATGCGCACGTTCTATCGAAGCCTCGATGATCTGGAGACGGCTGGCTTTATTTCCCGTCCGCCGCAGACACGTTACGGTGCGGCCGGCCTCTTCGGTCGCGCGTACTTACACCTCACGCCGAAAGTCGCCGCTATTCTCGGCCTCGTGGAGGCGCATCAACAACGAGAAGGCGCAGCCGCCATTGGCACGACTGAGGAGCAGCTGGCAGGAGCCAACGCGGATCCTTTATTGAACCATCGGTCTGCCACGCTGGCACACCGTGCTATATATAAGGATCTAAACCCTATCAATCAAAATAGACAACCAGGACGCCTCCCCGCAGACCTGATCCGCCTGCGACGATTGGGATTTCGTGAGTTTTTGATTTTCAAACTCATGCGTGAAGCCTCATCACTGGGCAAACGACTCTCCGACGTCGTCGAGGCCACGTGGGCCCACCTGGAAAAAGCTCGGCACCCGATCAGCTATCTGCGGACCTTGCTGCGCTCGCCCGTGGACTTCGCGTACCGCCTGCGGGCCATGCGCGGAGAAGTTATCGCTGAAGCGGCCAAGCGGGGCGAGCAGATCGAGAGCGCGGAGGCCGCCAAGGAACTAGGCGGCCGAACTTTCACGAGCACTGACAGTGAGCGCCGATACGTCGTCTCCGACGACGCCACGTCCGTCACCCTCCATCGATTGGGCGGCGAACGTCCGCGCGTAATGGTCGGACAGTGGATTCCGGCGTTCTTGCGCGCGCTACGATCAGGACAATTGATTCCGGCTGCGACAAACCAAGTCGAAGCATCACCCGTTTCGAACGGAACGAATCGTCGGCCAATACTCGGCGCAGACAAGCGCACCGACATAAGCCGAGCGCACATGACAGCGCTTAAAGCCTTCCTGAAAGTTCGCGCGACGGAAACGCACATACCGCATCTCGATCCAGCTGCCGGTGATGCGAAATCGCCTCTTCACGGCGGACCCACTCTTCATACGAAACGGTTCAACGGAACCGGGGAAACGCTCACTCAAAAAACCTGCTGCCCCGCAACAAACGCTGATATACTCTAAGGTTGCGCCTTTTGGGGTGATTGAAAAAACCATTCCGCGACCCATATGCGGGATGTGTTGTTTTGCTCGATGCGATTCTCAGCAAGCCGTCCGTGGTCGAAGTAGTTGATGTCGATATCATGCGGGCCGATACGCTCGCTACCGGGGACCTGTCATCGCCGAGCAAACCTGTCGAGGAGAAAGTATGGCAAGTTTTGATCGGGAAGATTCGGATCTGGATATCGTCGCACCGGCACGCAAGTCGCCGGGCCGGCGCGCGGGCAAGGCCAAGAGCCAGGCCGGCACGATACAGCCCGACGCCACGTTGACCGCTGAGCAGAATGAAGAACGTCAGCGCCAGATGCGCGCGCTGATTCAGTTGGGACGCGAGCGCGGGTATCTCACGCACGCCGAAATCAACGACCACCTGCCGGACAATTTCGCTGAAACCGCCGCGATGGAAACCATCATCGCGACGTTCAACGATATGGGCGTGGCCGTGTACGAGCAGGCGCCCGACGCCGAAACGCTGCTGCTGAGCGAAAACACGCCCGCGGTGGTCACGGACGAGCAATCGGACGAGGAAGCGGAAAACGCGCTGTCAACCGTCGATTCGGAATTCGGCCGCACGACCGATCCGGTGCGTATGTACATGCGCGAAATGGGCGCGACCGAGCTGCTCACGCGCGCAGGCGAAATCGCGATCGCGAAGCGCATCGAAGACGGTCTGCACGAAATGATTCAGGCGATCGCAGCGGGCCCGTCCACGGTCGCGACCATTCTCGCGGACGCGGCGCTGGTCGAATCCGGTGAGCTGAAAATCGATGAACTCGTCGATGGCCTGAAGGAAGAAGACGAAGCCGACGCGGATATGTCGGCATCGTCTTCTGACACGGCCGAAGCATCCGAAGTCGATTCGGACTCCGATGATTCGGACAGCGACGAAGACGACGACAGCGATCTCGAAGGCGCTGACGCGGGTGCATCGAATGAAGCGCGTTTGAAGCAATTGAAGGCCGATTGCCTCGAAATCTTCGCCCGCGTGCGCGAGCTTGCCGAACAAGCAAGCAATCCTAAGGGATCGGGCGCGGTGGCGACCAAGGCCGTCGAAAAGGCGCGTGCTGAAATCCAGCGCGAACTCGGTTCGATTCGCTTTACCGCGAAGACCATCGATCGCCTGTGCGTCGATGTGCAGAATCAGGTTGCGCAAGTGCGTGAAATCGAGCGCCGTGTGTTGCAGATCGCGGTCGATCGTTGCGGCATGCCGCGTGAAAAGTTTGTCGAATCTTTCGTCGGTCATGAAACCGATCTCGAATGGACGACGCGCGCTGCAGCCGGTTCGAAGCAATACGGTGCATCGCTGGAGCGCAGCTTGCCGGCCATTCAGGCCGAACAGCAAAAGCTGATCGACATGGAAGCGCTGGTTGCATTGCCGCTCGCGCAACTCAAGAAGATCAATCGTCAGATGACGGCCGCTGAGCTGAAGATGCGTCAAGCGAAGCGCGAAATGATCGAGGCGAATCTGCGTCTGGTCATTTCGATCGCGAAGAAGTACGTCAATCGCGGCATGCAGTTCCTCGACCTGATTCAGGAAGGCAACATCGGCCTGATGAAGGCGGTGGACAAGTTCGAATATCGCCGTGGCTGGAAGTTTTCGACGTACGCAACGTGGTGGGTGCGTCAGGCTGTGACGCGTTCGCTCGCTGATCAGGCGCGCACAATCCGCGTGCCGGTGCATATGATCGAAACGATCAACAAGCTGAACCGCATCTCGCGCGAAATTCTGCAACAAACGGGGCAGGAAGCGCATCCGTCGGTGCTAGCCGAGCGCATGGAAATGCCGGAAGAGAAGATCCGCGGCATTCTGAAGATTGCGAAGCAGCCGGTATCGCTGGAAACGCCGGTTGGTGAGGATGCCGATGCAACCCTCGGCGACATGATCGAAGATCAGGGTGCTGCATCGCCGGCCGATGCAGCGGTGCACGCGAACATGCGCGCCGCGATCGACGATGCGCTCAACGCACTGTCGCCCCGCGAAGCAAAGGTGCTGCGCATGCGCTTCGGTATCGATACGGCATCGGACTACACGCTCGAGGAGTTGGGCAAGCAGTTCGACGTGACGCGCGAGCGTATCCGCCAGATCGAAAGCAAGGCCATGCGCAAGCTGATGCATCCGAGCCGCGCCGACAAACTGCGTCCGTTCCTGGATCACTGATCCACGTTCGTTCCGGTAGTCGATAAAACGCGTGTCGCCAATCAGGCGGCACGCGTTTTTTTTATCCGCGTTTCGTCGCCGAACACGTCTGCAACGCGACGATCGCTTTATGCGCGAGCGTCAGCGTTTCTTCGCACGCGTGCTGGTCGGAGAAGATCGAACAGCCGCCGCCCGCATCTATTTTCGATACCGCGTTTTGCACGCGTCTCAGCGCCAATTGTGGCGAACCCGCATCGTGAACGATGGCCGCGAGATTGAACGCACTGCCGCCATCCGTTTCGACGTAGCCGGGGCAGGGCGTTTCGGCGTAAGCCGCGACGCAGAGCATCGCGGAGAATGCGATCAGCGCGGCGGCGAAGATAGAGAAAGGCGAGTGGACAATCATGGCGTCACCGCGTCGAGGCATTGCATCGAAGTAAACTTGCGCGCGTCGGAAACGCTTAGACGGATATCGAATTGTCCACAGATTCCCTGGACAAGCATGTGGATATCCTGAGCACGGCGGTGCCAAAGCATTGATGCGTCACGCTTTTTTCCCGGCGTGCGAAATTCGCGCGGACTAGCGGACATTGTGAACCTGTCGCGCGGATTGCAAAAATCATTCAAAAATCGCCGGGTTGCCAGTCCGGCGATCAGCCTGAAAAACTCAAGCTTTGTACACGTCGCGGTTCGCGCTCACAAATTCGGCAACGCTCTGCGGCGCTGTGCCTGTCACCTGCTGAATGATGCGATCTTCGCCTTCGAACACGCCATTCTGATAGTCAACGGCGACTTCGATGAAGTGCTGAATCATGAATTCAGGCAAGCCATAATTCCCCAAGTGCTCCCGATACGCGTCCAGCGTCGCCGGCTTATACACAATTTTTCGATCCAGCACTTCACTCATCACACCCGCGATTTCCGTGTGATTCATTTGCGTCGGACCGCAAAGCTCGTACGACTGGCCGATATGCGCATCGGGTTTGGCAAGCACGGCCGCGATAAAACGCGCCTGATCTTCCGCTGTAATCGGCGCGTGCCGACCATTGCCGAACGGCAGCGCGATTTCGCCATCGCGCACGATCGTGTCGCGAACCCACGGGAACACCAACCATTCTGCAAAGAACGTCGGACGAATATGCACGGTCGGCACGCCCGACCAATCGAGCACGCGCTCCGCGATCCAGTGATCGCGCGCGGCGTGACTCTTTGCGTTTTCGCGCGCCGAAATCTGCGACATGTTCACGACCACGTCGAGATTGGCACGACGCGCGGCATCGGCGAAATAGGCGGTGGCCTGGATGAAGCCGGGGCGCACGGGATAGCAAAGGTAGGCGGCATCGACGCCGTCGGTGGCGCGGATGGCGTCGTCGTGAGAGAGCAGGTCGCCGCTCATGATTTCCGCGCCTGCTGTACGCAGCGCTTCGCTACGATCGTCTTCCTTGCGAACGAACGCGCGCACGGCGTGCCCGTTGTCCAGCAGGTTTTGCACGGTGTGAACGCCCGTCTTGCCGGCTGCTGCAGTAACCAGAATCTTGCGTTGCGACATGATGTTTCTCCTGTGGTGTATATGCACATTTTGCGGCGTGCGAAACTCATTGATGTGGATGCTAAACGACATCCTGTTTATCTTCAATAAACGTCCAGACAACTGAAAAATGTCGTAATAACAAGAATTCAAGCGTAAATCAGGATTACATTGCTATACCAGAACGAATGCCGGAGCCGTAACAGAATGGGTCACTCGCAAGCCGCCAAACTGGCAACGCACGAACGCATCGTCGATATTGCGGCGAAGCGCTTTCGCGAACATGGAATCGATGGCGTGAGCATCGCCGATCTGATGAACGAAGCCGGACTGACCGCAGGCGGCTTCTACAAGCATTTCGAATCGCGCGATCAGCTCGTGAAGGAAGCCTTCGAACGCGCGTTACGCGATATCGAAACATGGGAAAACTCGATTCCCACCGCGCCGCGCCACGCGATGCGCGTCTACGTGTCCGCGTCGCATCGCGATAACGTCGAACGCGGCTGTCCGATCTCCGCGCTCGTCAACGACATGAGCCGCGCCACGGACGATACGCGCGCCATCTACACCGAACACGTGCGCAAAATCGTCGAACAGATCGCGAAAGTGTCGCCGGCGGAGGACAACGCGAGCAAACGCGCGGAGGCTTTGCACATTTTGAGTGCGTGCGTCGGCGCGGTCACGTTGTCGCGCGCGGTATCGGACGAACAACTTTCCGCCCAATTACTCGATGGCGCGTTGAACGGCGTGCTGGAATTGCTATCGTCGAAAAGGAAGTGAGCGCGATCAGTCGTGTTTCGATGCATATCGCCGCGCCGTCACCGATGGCAACTCGCCGAACATGCGCCGATAGTCGCTGGCAAAACTGCCGAAATGCAGAAAGCCCCACGTGGTCGCGGCGCTGGTGACGGATTGCCCGGAGCGCAACGCGCGTCGCGCATGGTTCAATCGCACGGCGCGCAAATACGCGACCGGATTCAGATTGAGCGCCTGATGAAACGCGTATTGCACGGTGCGTCGGCTCAGGCCGAGATCCACGCATAACTCCGCGATGGAAAGCGGGCACGTCGATGGTTCCCGCAATTTTTCATTGACCGTATTGACCAGATTCCAATGCCGGCCGTGCGTGCGCTTGCTGTCGGAATCGGGCGCATTCGATAACGCTTCGGACACCGCATACATCACCGTGCGTTCGAGCACGCGTTCCCGATCGGACTCGTTTTCCGCAGTCAACGCCGATGCCGCGAGCGCATGCTGAAGCAGCAGCCGAAGATGATCGGCGGTATCGGACGCCATCGGAATGATCGGCGCGAGACTGCGCGCCCGCAGCGATTCAGCCAGCGCGCGCATCCGCGAAGACGAAAGCAACTGATCCTGAATCTCCACATTCACCAGCATATGGCGATCCGGCGAATAAAACTCAAAGCGCGGCAGGCTGGAAAACACGTGCAGACTATCGCGCCCGCTTTTTTCGCCGCACAGCCGCGCGTGGCCTTCGAGTTCGAGCGGAACCGCAATCACCAGCCGATCCGATGCAATCGCGCCTTGCTGGAAAATCACCTTGTCGAGTCCTTCGACCAGCAAGCGCACACCGCCCAGCGATACGGTAGACAAGGAACCATGAAACGTGCCGCCGGAAATCTGCGTGTACTGTGCGTCCCAGCCATCGAACGCGCTCGCTTGTTCATCGACACTCGTGTAGGCGCTGAACGACACTCCCTGCGCAAAAGAGGGAAGGCCACGGACATCGCGAGTGCTCGACGGTGGATGCGCGGACATGGGACGCCGAAAGTGACGGTCGATCGGCCGATTCTACACAGACAATCTCGCCAAAAAAATATTGCGCGTGGGCTACAAAATCACGCCGCCGAAAAGCAGTTATCGACAAACAAATGCGTGCCGTTGACGAAGCTCGATCCATCCGATGCCAGAAACAGCGCCGCCGATGCCACTTCCGACGGTTCGCACAGCCGACCTTGCTGAAGCGCGATGGCTTCTTCGGTGGCATCGACGCCCATTGCCTGAAGGTCTTTCAGTTCGCGCATGCCGTGCGGTGTCCTGATGAATCCGGGCGCAATCGCGTTGCAGCGAATGCCGCGATCGCGATATTCGACGGCGATCGCGCGCGCGAACATATGGCACGCGCCTTTGGTGGCGTCGTAGAGCACTTCGCCGGGCGTCGCCAAAACCGCCGAGATCGATGATGTGCAGATGATGCTGCCTTTGCCCTTGGCAAGCATTTGCGGCAGCACGGCCTGCGTCATCAAATACATGCTTTTGACGTTCACGCTCATCAGCCAGTCCCATTCCGTTTCTTCGATTTCCAGAAACGGCTTCACGATCAGCGTGCCCGCGTGATTGAACAGTATGTCGGCGTTGCCGTAGGCGCTTTTCGCGGCTTCGACCGCATCCAGCACCTGCGTTTTCTGCGATACATCCGCGCCCAGTCCAATCGCCTCGCCACCGGCTTCGCGCAGCACGGCGGCGAGCGTTTCGGCCGCATCGCGATCCCGATCGATGATCGCCACGCGCGCGCCGTGTTCCGCGAACAAAGTCGAAGCCGCCGCGCCGCATCCACCCGCACCGCCGCTCACGATGGCGACTTTTCCTGCCAATCGGTTGTCACGTTTTGCCTGCGTCATCCGTCATCTCCTCCATGTTCCTAAGCAAATGTCCTGAGCACATTCACGCTTTCGCTTCGATTTCCTTGATCCGCTCGGCGTTGTCCTCCGACTTCAGCACCGGCGGACCCTTGAACGACTTACGCACACCGAACCTGTACCAGATGATGAACAGCGCCACCAGAAATCCGATCAGCACATACAGCACCTTTTCGTTCGGCGGCTGGATGCCCACATACGCCAGCACGCACGCGCCGATCAGCGCGAGCAGGGCGCACGGCTTCGACCACACGCCGAGCTGGAACGGGCCTTTCTCGTGCCAGGTGCGGCCTTCGGCGAGCATGCCGGAGCCAACGGGCATCGCGTACGAGATATAGAGGAATACGGCGCTGCCTGCGCTGAGCACCGAGAAAGCATCGCCGTAGAGCGTGACGAGGATCGCGAGGATCGCGCACGTCCAGATGGCCGGGCCGGGCGTCTTGTGCTCGTGACTGACTTTGCGAAGAATCCGCGAGCCGGGCAGACCGCCATCGCGTGCGAAGGCGTAGACCATGCGTGAAGTGGACATGATCGCGGCCAGTCCGCATACGTAATTGATGAAGAACATCACCAGTTCGAGCCCGACGCGCAGGCCGTGCGGAATCGGCGCGAGGATCGCTTCGAAAAAGCCCGTGCCCTGCTTCATCGCGGCGGTGAGATCGGGCATGACGAGCACGAAGGCGCAGACCATCACGTAGCCGAACACCGCCGACCAGAACACCGAGCCGATGATCCCGCGCGGCACGTTGCGCGCGGCGTCGTGCGTTTCTTCGGACGTGTGCGCGGAGGCATCAAAACCGGTGATGGTGTAGGTGACGAGCAGCAGGCCGGACATGAAGGCGAGCGGCGTGGTCTGCTTCGGCCAGGCGCTGCCGTCCGCGCCGGTGAAGTTGGTGAACGTGGTCAGGCGATGCAGATCGAGCGGCACCGGCGAGTAGTAAAGCAGCGCCACGACCAGCACGATCGTCACCACGAAAATCAGGTAACCCGACAAATCCGTGATCTTGCTGGCGATCTTGATGCCGCGCGCATTGAGAAACGCCTGCGACAACGTAAGCAGCGAAAGGAACGCCGTCTGATGCCACCAGTTGAGACTATCCGGATTGATACCGAACATCGGCGCGATCAGCGTTTTGAAGAACGGATCCCACGTGCCGAAATTGATCGCCGCGATCACGAAGATCAGCCCGATCAGGTTGATCCACGCGCACAACCAGCCCCAGCGCTTGCCGCCGAGAATCGATCCCCAGTGATACAGTCCGCCCGCAGTCGGAAACGCGGACGCAATCTGCGACATCGAAATCGCGACGATCAGCGCGAACAGCGCGCCGAGCGGCCAGCCCAGCCCGACCGATGCACCGCCCGCCGCCGAAAACGCCATCTGAAACGCGGTGATGCCGCCCGACAGAATGCAGATCACCGAAAACGACACCGCGAAATTCGAAAAACCGTTCATGCGACGCGACAGTTCCTGCGCGTAGCCCATCTTGTGCAGCAGGCCGACGTCGCTGTCGGTGCCTGCTTCCGGCTGAAGTTTCGGGTCCATGTTCGCTCCTTGACGGGGTTGCGTCGATGAGCAAACTTAAAAGGCCAAATTTCGCGGGACTATCGGATTTCGGCAACATCGTCATTCAGCCGAATTCACGCCAGCCGATACACCTTCGCCGCCGTGCCGCCGAACAGTGCGCGCCGGTCGTCGGCGCTCGCCTGCGCGGTGAGCCGTTTGAACGCGTTCCAGCCGTTGTTGAACGGATACGAGCCTTTATCGACCGGGAAATTGCTTTCGAACATGCAGCGGTTCGCGCCGAACGCCTCGATACAGGTGAGCATCCACGGTTCCCACGCTTCGGCCAGTTCGACGGACGAGGGCGGGCGCGCGCCTTTCTCGAACTCGAAGCCGTTGATCCGCATGCCCAGACCGCCGACTTTCACGTACACATTCGGCAATTGCGCCAATTCGCGCATGGAGCGCGACCAGCGATCGAGTACTTCTTTGCGTTGGTCCGCGTAGCTGGCAATGCGCACCACGCCGCCGCAATGATTGATGATGATCGGCGTGTCCGGATTCGCCTTCGCCAGATCGAACAATTCGGGCAACTGCGGAAAGAACAGCCACGCATCGTAGGTGAGGCCGAGCGGCGCAAGTTGTGCAACGCCCGCGCGATAGTTGGGATCGAGCAGCAATCCGCGCGGCGCGGCGGTCAGCGGATTGGCGAGCGAGGTATCCGCGTCCCAGGTGACGAGATGGCGCACGCCGCGAAACCGGCCATCGCCGGCTTGCAGTTCGGCTTCGAGCACATCGCGCACGGCCGCGCCGTTCCGCAGATCCGCGTAGCCGATCATGCCCTTGGCCACCTGCGGCTTGCCGTGTTGCAGCGGCGCGGTTGTATTAGCGACGAATTCGATTTCGCCGACCGGCTTCAGCGCCTCCGGTCCCGTTTGCCGATAGCGCGTCAGCGCCTGCATGAACACGGACGCCGTGATGTTGTGGCCGGACTTCGCGTCTTCGAGGTATTCATCGAGCAGATAGGTCCAGCCGGGACGCTCGTAGAAATGATGATGCGCGTCGATGATCGGCATATCTGGTTCGAGCGCGGCTTCGGTGCCGGAAGCGAGCCAGTCCGCGCGAACGGGAAGGTAATTGCTCATGGTCTCTTTTGCGAAGCTCGTACGGTTGGCAAACGCGGGAATCAGCATCGATGCAGCCGCCGCGCCGAGCAAACGGCGGCGACGTTCGGAGTAAGGGCGCGGCATCATTGTTCCTCGCGGCTGAAGGCGAACAGCGACAAGGTCAGCAAGGTCGTGATGCCCAGCACGATCGCCAGACCGATCATGCCCGACGAAAACGTGCCGAAGCTGTCCTTCAGATACCCGACCAGATACGGTCCCGCGAAGCCGCCCAACGCACCGATCGAGTTGATGAGCGCAAGTCCGCCGGCAGCGGCCTGGCCGGAGAGAAATCGTGCGGGCAGCGTGTAGAAGATCGTGCGGCCGGCAATCGTGCCGATTAGCGCGAGCGTGATGCCGACCATCGCCGGAAGCAATTGATGCGAATACGTCGATACCCCCAGCGCCACTGCACCGATAAACAGCCCCGCCGCGAGATTGGCGATATGCCCGCCGCGCCGGTCCACGCGTCGTGCCCACCACAGCAGTGCAATGGTCGCGAAGAAATACGGAATCGCGGAAATCCAGCCGGTCTGCGTGACGCTCATGCCGTGCACCTTGAGCATCTGCGGCAGCCAGATGCCGATGCCATACGAGCCCATCGTGAAGCCGAAGGAAATCAGCGCGAGGATATACATGCGCACATCCTTCAGCGCCGCGCCGAAGTGCTTCTTCTTCTGGCTGGACCCGCCTTCGCGATCGAACGCGCTTTGCAGCGCCTGACGTTCTTCGGGCGAAAGCCAGGTGGCATCGGCGGGTTTATCGGCGAGCAGCTTCAGCACGAGGAAACCGAGCACGCACGCCGGAAGACCTTCGACGATAAACATCCACTTCCAGCCCGCGAGGCCGAGCACGCCGTCCATCTTGAGCAGCCACGTCGAAAGCGGCCCGCCGACCAGCGAAGAGAGCGGTGTCGATACCGTGAACCACGCGAGTACACGCGTGCGGTAATGCGCCGGGAACCAGACCGCGAGAAAGAAGATCACGCCCGGAAAGAACCCCGCCTCGCCGATGCCGAGCAGCAGGCGAATCGCGTAGAAGCTGGTCGGCCCGACCGCGAGCGCCGTGGCCGCCGCAAAGAATCCCCACGTGATCATGATGCGCGCGAGCCATCGCCGCGCGCCGAAGCGATACAGCGCCAGATTGCTCGGCACTTCGCAGATGCAGTAGCCCGCGAACATGATGCCCGCGCCCCAGCCGAACTGCGTGGCCGTGAGGCCCAGGTCGCGGTTCATCGTGAGTGCGGCGAAGCCTACGCTGGTGCGATCGAGATAGTTGAAGAAGTAGGCTAACGCGAGCAGCGGAATAAAGCGCCACGCGGCTTTCTTCACCGCCTGCTGTTCGAGCGATGATTCGGCGGCCGTGTCGGGTGTCATATCCCGAGAGATGGATGCCATCGTTGTCTCCAGAATCGTTCTGTTTGATGCGGCTTCAGGCGCTGGCGAGTTCGTTTTCCGTGCATCGCACGATGCCGGCGCGGGTCAACTGCCTGACGTCCTCGGTCGAGTAGCCGAGTTGCGCGAGCAGCGCCTGCGTGTCCTGACCGAGCGCAGGCGGCGCGGCGCGCAAGCGAAGACGTTCGCCGTCGAGCGTGAGCGGAAGGAGCGCGGTGCGCGTCGTGACGGGTTTGCCGGCACCGCTTGCATCGGCGGGAAGCGTGACGTCGGCGAGTCCGCCGGTGGCGAGCAGATGCGGATCGTCGAACAGATCTTGCGGGCGCGTGATCGGCGCATACGGCAAACCGATGCGCTCGAAAATCGCGCTGATTTCCGTCGCGCTGAACGCGGCCATATGCTCGCGCAGCAGCGGCATCAGCCAGTCGCGCGCCTGCACGCGCTGATTGTTGGTGGCGATGCGCGCGTCCGCTTTCAGATCGACGAAACCGAAGGCATCGCAGAACAGCGACCATTGCGTGTCCGATACCACCGCGAGAAAAATTTGTTCGCCATCCTTCACAGTGAAAACGTCGTACACGGCCCACGCGGAAATGCGGCTCGGCATCGGCGCGGCGGCGTTGCCGGTGACGGCGAACTGCATCATGTGCTGTGCGACCAGAAACACGTTGTTTTCGAACAGCGCGCTCTGCACTTCCTGACCTTTGCCCGTGCGTTCACGCTGCGCAAGCGCCGCCATCGCGCCGATCGCACCGAACATGCCGCCCATGATGTCGTTGACGCTCGTACCCGCGCGCAACGGACGGCCTTCCGGTCCGGTCATGTAGGCGAGGCCGCCCATCATCTGCACGACTTCGTCGAGCGCGGTGCGGTGATCGTACGGTCCCGGCAGAAAGCCCTTGTGCGAGACATAGACGAGACGCGGATTGAGCTTCGACAAGTGCGCGTAGCCGAGACCGAGCTTCTCCATCGTTCCGCTCTTGAAGTTCTCGCTGAACACATCCGCCTGGCCGAGCAGCTTGTGGACGATTTCCTTGCCGCGCGCATCTTTCACATCGACGGCGAGGCTTTTCTTGTTGCGATTGAAGGTGCTGAAAAAGCCCGCGCCCGAACCGCGCAACGCACGCGTGCTATCGCCGTTGATCGGTTCGATCTTGATGACTTCCGCGCCCAGATCGGCGAGCACCATGCCGCAGGTCGGACCCATCACCATGTGCGTCATTTCGACGACGCGCAGGCCGTCGTAGGGAAGCGATTGAGCAGTCGTCATTGCGGCACTCCAAGCAGGCAGCCTTCGGGTTGCGGCGCGCTCGGGGCGCGGCCATCGGCGTAAGTGAAGCCTTTCGGCAGGCCGGCGTCCTGAACGTGGTCGTAGAGCGATTCGCCGGGCAGGGCGTCGGCGAGAATCGAGCGAGCAGCGATCAGTGCGTCGATATCGATGCCCGTGTCGTAGCCCATCGCTTCGAGCAGGAACGCCAAGTCTTCCGTGACGATATTGCCCGTCGCGCCCGGCGCGTACGGACAGCCGCCGAGACCGGCCTGACTCGAATCGATGGTCGTCACGCCGACATCGAGCGCCGCGACCACGTTCGCGAGTCCCTGTCCGCGCGTGTTGTGAAAGTGCGCGCCACCGGCCTTGTCGCCGAACTCCGTTTGCAGGCGACGAAACATGCGCCGCACCTGCGCCGGATTCGCATAGCCGCTGGTATCCGACAAACCGATTTCATCGACACCGCATTCCGCCATTGCGTGGCACATGCGCATGGTTTTGTCGTCGCTGACCGCGCCCGCGATCGTGCAGCCGAACGCCACCGACACGCCCGCTTCGATCTCCACGCCCGGAAACTGCGCGTCCCGCAACGCGACGATCTCGCGCACTTCATCGATCAGCTGCGCGGTGGTCTTGCGGATGTTCGCCATCGCGTGTTCATCGGTGACGGAGACGGGGAGCGTGATCTTGTGCACGCCCGCTTCGAACGCGTGCTGCGATCCGCGCAGATTCGGCGCGAGCACGGCCACGCGCAGACCCGGAATCGACAACGCATGCGCGACGACTTCGCGGATATCGGCCATTTGCGGCAGCAGCTTCGGCGGCACGAACGAGCCGACCTCGATTTCCTTCAATCCCGCCGATGCCAGCGCGGAGATCCAGCGCAATTTGGCGGCGGTCGGCATGACGCTTTTGATGCTCTGAAGGCCGTCACGAGGACCGACCTCGCTGATCAGCACGAATGGACGAGACGCGTTGCTCACGGGTGAACTCCTTAACGTGTTCTATCTGACAGAGTGATGTTCTGTTAGATAGAACTATAGGAGTCAAATTAATGCGTTTTAAGACGAGTTAACCCGTGAAATCGCAAATTTCAGAACTTGTGTTCTGTCAGGCAGAACGATAAAGTGATGCAAACGTGTTTTGCAGAGAAGGAGTGCATCCGTGGCAACAGAGGAATTGGAAGCATCATCGGCGTCGGATTTGAATTCGAGCGGCGTCGCCGTGCTCGATCGCGCTTTCGCGATCCTCAACGCTTTCGGTCCGAGCGACGACCGTCTGTCGCTCGCGGAAATCTCGCGTCGCACCGATCTGTACAAGAGCACGCTGCTGCGTCTGCTGGGCGCGCTGGAGCACGGCGGATTCGTGCGCAAACTTGCCGATGGGCAATACGCCATTGGTCCGCAGCCGCTGAAGCTCGCCGCGCTCTATCAGCGCTCGTTTCAGGTCGGGCCGGTGATCGAGCCGATGCTTCAGGAGTTGAGTCACGCCATCGGCGAAACCGCATCGTTCTATGTGCGGCAGGGCGAGCATCGGCTGGTGCTCTATCGCGTGGAACCGTCGCGATCGGTGCGCGTGGCGATTCGCGTCGGCGAGGAGTTTGCAATCGAGAAGGGCGCGTCGGGAAAGGTGCTGCTCGCCTTCACCGAAACGCACGATCCGCGCTGGAACGAGATACGCGAACAGTTGTGGGCGGTATCGCGCGGGGAGCGCGACCCGGAAACGGCGTCGCTTTCGGTGGCCGTGTTCGGGGCAACGGGGGAAATCGTCGGCGCGCTGACGATGTCAGGGCCGAAGGCGCGCTTCGCCGTGCCGGAGATTCTGACGACTGCGTTGCGCGCCTTGCTCGATCACGCCAAACGCGCGACCGCGCAATTAGGCGGCGCGAGCGCGCGGTTCGACGCGATTATCGAACGTGTGGCTCGCGAAGATTTTCTGGTGCCCTGAACTTTAAGCGCGCTTCGGAATTTCCAATCCGCGCTGAACTGCAGGACGCGCAACGAACGCATCGAGTGCGCGCTGCACGTGCTTGTATTCATCGAAGCCGACGAGTTCGCGCGCTTCGTAGAACCCGACCAGATTGCGCACCCACGGGAAGGTCGCGATATCCGCGACGCCGTATTCATCGCCCATGATCCATTCGCGCGTGGCAAGCCGCTGATCCAGCACGCCGAGCAGACGCTTCGCTTCCGCGACGTATCGATCGCGCGGACGCTTGTCTTCGTATGCCTTGCCCGCGAACTTGTGGAAGAAGCCGACCTGCCCGAACATCGGTCCGATACCGCCCATCTGGAACATCAGCCATTGCAGCGCTTCGTAGCGCAGCGCGATATCTTCCGGCATAAAGCGGCCGCTTTTTGCCGCGAGATAAATCAGAATCGCGCCGGATTCGAATAGCGCGAGCGGCTCGCCATTCGGGCCGTCCGGATCGATCATCGCGGGAATCTTGTTATTTGGGTTGAGCGAGAGAAACTCGGGCGAGAGCTGATCGTCGTTATCGAAACGAACGAGATGCGGCTCGTAGGCGAGGCCGGTTTCTTCGAGCATGATCGATACTTTCACGCCATTCGGCGTCGGCAGCGAGTAAAGCTGAATGCGCTCGGGATGCTGCGCGGGCCATTTCTTGGTGATGGGAAAGTCGGAGAGCGCGGTCATTCGAGGTCCTTGGTGAGCGAAGCGCTCAATATAACCATTTCCTGCCGACGCCGTGAAAAACGGGGACTGAGGCTGCGCGTACAGACTCAGGATGCCGAAACGCGCGATGCTGATTTCAACTCGATGCAGCGTGTTTTGTAGGAAACGCTGCACGAGATGAAACAAAGCACGTAGCGCCCGAAGTAGACGAAAATCAGACCAATCCCTTGCGGGAACCATGCAGCGCGTGCGCGAACACCGAAGCCGGATAACTGGCTCGCTCTTTGCATCGTACGCAGTGCCGCGACAGACCGAGACTGAGCGGCCCCAGGCAATTTTGCTCAACGTCGTCTTAGTCGCTACGTGTCTGCTGCCATGAAAACCGCCTCTCTCGCTCAAGTCGCTGCGTCCGTCATTGTTATCGGTGGGATGCTGCCCGCGCTGTCTCACGCCACGCCGCTTGAAGATCAGCTCGATTGCAAGTCCAGCGCGCATCGCTTTATCGCGCCGCTGGTCGCCAACAACTCGATCGATGCCAGGCCGATGCGCGTCGAATCGAACTCTGTCAATGCTTTCAAGCCCGTGTCGGGCGGTCAATTGACCGCGTGGGGGTATCGCGTGTACGCCGTGCTCGGCTACGAACAAGGCGATGCAATGTTCAAGACCGGCAGCGGCCAGCCGGTCGGCGAATCGGCTTACGGCGTCGTCATCATGGCGCCGTCGGACGCCGTGCAGGAACACGTGCGCGCATCCGGCAGCACGGCCGTTGTCAAGGAAGTGATGCCGATGATCATGACCGCCGTCTTCTGCGATGGCAGCGCGATCCACACGGCATCGGCCAGTGGCACGGTGACGAAGGAAGCGTCCGGCAGATGAAATGACGCCGCGTGCGTCGATCGAAGATAATGTTCTCCCGAACACTCACCACGCGCGTGGACACTGAGACTGTCGCGCGCGGCACAACAGGAGAACGTCGATATGTCGGACGCAGCCAGCCAGTCTTCACGCATTGCCATCGTCACCGGAGCGGGTAGCGGAATCGGCCGTGCGGCGGCGCTCGCGCTACTTGGCGACGGCTGGTCGGTCGTGCTCGCGGGCCGTCGTCCCGATCCGCTCGATGCGGTCATCAAGGAATCCAACGCCGCCGATCGCGCGCTTGCCGTGCCGTCTGACGTATCGGACCCGGAATCGGTGAAGAAGCTGTTTGCGGCGGCGGTCGAACGCTTCGGTCGCGTCGATCTGCTGTTCAATAACGCGGGCGTCAGCAATCCGCCGGGACCGTTCGAAGACTGGACGCCGGAGCAATGGCAGGGCGTCGTCAACGTGAATCTGAACGGCATGTTCTATTGCCTGCAACAGGCGTTCCGCACGATGAAGTCGCAGTCGCCGATGGGCGGCCGCATCATCAACAACGGTTCGATTTCCGCCACTGCGCCGCGCCCCAATTCCGCGGCCTATACATCGACGAAACATGCGGTCGAAGGCCTGACGAAATCCGCCTCGCTGGATGGCCGCAAGTACGATATCGCCGTCGGTCAGATCGATGTCGGCAATGCGTTCACCGAGCTTTCATCGCGTATGTCGAAGGGCGTGCCGCAGGCCAACGGCGAGATCGCCATCGAACCGATGATGGATGTGAAGTTCGTCGGCCAATCGGTGCTGTATATGGCGAATCTGCCGCTGGAAGCGAACGTGTTGTTCCATACCGTGATGGCGACCAAGATGCCGTTCGTCGGTCGCGGCTGACGCGCTTATCGCGAAATCTCCGCTAAACCACGCGATACCAGACCCGGATGCCCGAGTACCAGTGGCTGACGCTGGTATCGTCGCCAGCGCCGAACGTCGAGAGGCTCTCGACGTTCAGCACATCGATTCCATTCTCTTCGATCCACCGATTCGCGCGCTCGACCAGCGTCGCGCCGTTCTCGTACACGTTCCCTTTGAGGATGTGGTGCTGCAGCACTTGTCGCTCGAAATCTTCGTACGCGATTCTCATCGTTCGTTGCCTCCCTTTTTGTGCTTGTGATTGCTGCGGTGCAATGCTTCCGTTCAATGACGCGTACACGCGATTCAAGCATCATATGGCGCAGGAGACAGCGCGTCGAACGGCGAAAACGCGAATAAGCCGACGGCGCGCTCAACGGAGGACAGACGATGGATATGCGGCAACGCGAGCACATCGAAGCAGTCGTCGCAGCAACCACGCGCAGCGACATGCTCGCATCGGCGCGACTGCACGACAGCATCATCCAGAGTTCATGGCGGCGCTGCGTGCATCAATACGGACTCGATCCGTCGCGCATGCAGGAAGCGCGCATTCTGCCGCAGACGCGTTTGCGCGAGCATCAGCAACGGATCGATGATTTCGCGCGCATCGCCCGTCACGGATTGGAAACGCTGTACGAACAAGTCGCGGGAATGGGCTACGTCGTGCTGCTCACGGACGCGCAAGGCGTGACCGTCGATTATCTCGGCGATGCCAACACCGACGACGCCCTGCGCCGCGCCGGTCTCTACCTCGGCGCGGAATGGAGCGAAGCGGGCGCGGGCACCTGCGCGGTCGGCACGGCGCTGACCACGGGGCAAGCGCTTACCGTCCATCAGATCGATCATTTCGATGCCACGCATATTCCGCTGACCTGCACCGCCGCGCCGCTGTTCGATTCGCGCGGCGCGCTCTCCGCGATCCTCGACATCTCCGCGCTCAAGTCTCCGCAAGCGCGCGATAGCCAGAATCTGGCGCTGCAACTCGTGCGCATTTACGCGCGGCATATCGAGAACGCGAATTTTCTGCGCACGCATCGGCAGGACTGGATTCTGAAGCTGAACACCGCGCCCGAATTCGTCGATGTCGATCCGGAGTATCTGATCGCGCTGGATGAGAACGGGCGCATCGTCGGACATAACCGGCGCGCGCATGAAATGCTCGCGGCGGAAATTGGCCAGCCGATTGCGCCGGGATTTGTGACCAATCAAGCGGTGGCGTCGCTGATCGGCGTGCCGTTCGATTCGCTGTTCGAAGCGCGTCTCGAAGAACTCGGCCGATTCGTCTATTCGCGTCCGAGCGAGCTGCGCGCGCTGCCGCTTGCACGCAGTGGCGCGCTGCTTTACCTGAGCGTGATGCCGCCCGCGCCGTGCTTCACATCAAGCGCGACCTTAAAGCGCGCAAAAGATATCGCGATTCCCGCGCCGCTGGCTGCACTCTGCGGTGGCGATGCCGCGCTTACGCGCCAACTCGAACGCGCCGCGAAACTCGTCGATTCGCCGATCAATCTGCTGGTCAACGGCGAAACCGGCAGCGGCAAGGAGTATTTCGCCAAGGCGCTGCATCGCGCGAGCGCGCGTCGTGCGGGGTCCTTCGTCGCGGTGAATTGCGCGGCGATTCCGGAAACGCTGATCGAAAGCGAATTGTTCGGACATCTGCCGAACAGTTTTTCCGGCGCGGGCGCGAAAGCGAAACGCGGCCTGATCCAGGAAGCCGATGGCGGCACGCTGTTTCTCGATGAAATCGGCGATATGCCGCGCGAGTTGCAATCGCGATTGCTGCGCGTGCTGGCCGAAGGCGAAGTGCTGGCGATCGGCGCATCGCGTCCGGTATCGGTGGATGTGCGCGTGATTTCCGCCACGCATCATTCGCTCGATACGCTCATGCGCGATGGCCGGTTCCGCGAGGACCTTTACTATCGGCTGAACGGGGCGCGTTTCACGTTGCCGCCGTTGCGCGAACGAAGCGATCTCGACTGGCTGATCCGCAAATTGCTCGATGACGACAGCGTGGCGCTCACGCCCAAAGCGCGCGAGCGTCTGCGTGCGCACGACTGGCCGGGCAATCTGCGTGAGCTATCGAATGCGCTGCGGTATGCGCGCGCGGTGTGCTCGAACCATCTGATCGATGTCGATGATTTGCCGGAAGGGTTGAGCAGCGTTACACCGCAGCCTGTGATCGAGGAATTCGATACGCATCGCTTGCCGCCCGAGGGCATGTTGCTGATGCAGTATCTGCGCGCCGCAAGCTGGAATCTGAGCGCGGTGGCGCGACAGATCGGCGTGAGCCGCATGACGCTGTATCGGCGGATGGCGCGCTATGGCATCCGCTCGCCGAATCAGCGCGACGCAGGCGATCACTAACCCGCCGATACGCCTGTACTCTCCGATACACCTGCCGCTGTGACACCTGTCACGGCGGCGCGGTGTACATCACAATACATCGCATCGAAAAGCCCTTTTTCTACGGGAAATCCCGCAGGTTTTCGCCTGGCACCGGACTTGCCTTTAGTCGCAGCAAACTAAAGGAGACGACCGTATGCGAGAACCGCTCGTCGGCATCATCGCCAATCCGGTTTCTGCGCGCGATATTCGCCGCGTGATTGCCAACGCGAACAGTCTGCAACTCGCGGATCGCGTGAATATCGTGTTGCGCTTGTTGTCGTCGCTGGTGTCGTGCGGCGTGAATCGCGTGTTGATGATGCCGGATCGCGAAGGGCTGAAAGTGATGCTTCAGCGTCATCTGTCGCGCAAGCAGGGACCAGACGCGAAGCTCGCCGCCGTCGAATTTCTCGATATGCCCGTCACCGCCCGCGTTGACGATACCTTTCGCGCCGCTCGCATGATGCGCGACGCACATGTCGATGCGCTGATCGTGCTCGGCGGCGACGGCACGCATCGCGCGGTCGTGCGTGAGTGCGGCGACGTGCCGATCGCGGGTTTATCGACGGGAACGAACAACGCGTATCCCGAGATGCGCGAGCCGACGATTTCAGGACTCGCAACGGGTTTGTACGCCACCGGGCGCGTGCCTGCCGAGCAAGCGCTTGCATCGAACAAACTGCTCGATGTCAAGATACGCGATAAACAAGGGCAAGTGCATCACGACATCGCCCTCGTCGATGCCGTGATCTCGCACGAGCAATTCATCGGCGCACGCGCGTTGTGGAAGATCGATCAGCTCGCCGCCGTTTACGTGTCTTATGCCGATCCGCAGGCGATCGGCATGTCGGCGATTGCGGGTTTGTTGCAGCCGGTCGGACGGCATGAACACGGCGGACTTGCGATAGAACTTGGCAATCCGAACGAATGTGAATTCGCGCTGCATGCGCCTATTGCGCCGGGTTTGATGGAGCGCGCGCCGATTGCGAATTGGGCGCGGCTGGAGCACGGCGAGCGGCATCGCGTGAAGCAGCGCGCGGGCATCGTCGCGTTGGATGGCGAGCGTGAACTTGCCTTCAGCGCCGGTGATGAAGTGACCATCACGTTAAGAGAGAACGCTTTTCGCAGTATCGACGTGGCCGCGTGCATGCGTTACGCGGCCACGTCCGGGTTGATGCGTAACCCTAACCATCGTTGAATCCACCCAAGGAAGGAGACAGCAATGACAGCACAGCATGCGGGCGGCTTGCCGCTTTCGAAAGACGAGTTGCTGACCGTCTACCGCAAGATGCGCACGATCCGCGACTTCGAAGAGCGTCTGCACGTCGATTTCGGACGCGGCGATATTCCCGGCTTCGTGCATCTGTACGCGGGCGAGGAAGCGGCGGGCGTCGGCATCATGAGTCATTTGAACGATGGCGACCGCATTGCGAGTACGCATCGCGGCCACGGGCATTGCATAGCGAAAGGCGTCGATCCCATCGAGATGATGAAGGAGATTTATGGCAAGAAAGGCGGTTCGTGCAACGGCAAAGGCGGCTCGATGCACATCGCCGATCTGTCCAAAGGAATGATGGGCGCGAACGGCATTCTCGGTGCAGGCGCGCCGTTGATTTGCGGCGCGGCGCTGGCGGCGAAGTTTCGCGGCAAGGGCGAAGTCGGCATCACCTTTACGGGCGATGGCGCGTCGAATCAGGGCACGTTTCTGGAAAGCATGAATCTCGCGGCGGTGTGGAATCTGCCGGTGATCTTCGTGATCGAGAACAACGGCTACGCGGAATCGACGGCGCGCGATTACGGCACGGCGGTGGACAGCTATGTCGATCGCGCGGCGGGCTTCGGTATTCCGGGCGTGACCGTGGATGGCACCGATTTCTTCGCGGTGTACGAAGCGGCGGGCGAAGTCATCAAGCGCGCGCGTGAAGGCGGCGGGCCGTCGCTGCTCGAATGCAAGATGATCCGCTTCTACGGCCATTTCGAAGGCGATGCGCAGACGTATCGCGCGCCCGGCGAACTCGACGATATCCGCTCGAACAAGGACTGTTTGAAGAAATTCGCGCACGCCGTGACGCAGGCCGATGTCATCAAACCCGCTGAGCTCGATGCCATCGACAAGGAAGTCGCGGCCTTGATCGACCGCGCGGTGAACGAGGCGAAGGAAGCGCCTTTGCCGACCGCCGCCGATCTGCTCACCGATGTCTACGTCAAATACTAAATCGAAGGAGACACCATCATGGCCCGCAAACTGAGCATGAAAATGGCGATCAACGAAGCCCTCGACCAGGAAATGCAGCGCGATCCGAGCGTGATCGTGCTGGGCGAGGATATTGTCGGTGGCGCAGGCGCTGACGGCGAGAAGGACGCGTGGGGCGGCGTGCTCGGCGTCACCAAAGGTTTGTATGCGAAGCACGGCGACAGACTGCTGGATACTCCGTTGTCCGAATCAGCTTATGTCGGTGCGGCGATCGGCGCGGCGGCGTGCGGCATGCGTCCGGTCGCGGAACTGATGTTTATCGACTTCATGGGCGTGTGCTTCGACCAGATCTTCAATCAGGCGGCGAAGTTCCGCTATATGTTCGGCGGCAAGGCGGAAACGCCCGTCGTGATCCGCGCGATGGTCGGCGCGGGCTTTCGCGCAGCCGCGCAGCATAGCCAGATGTTGACGCCACTGTTCACGCATATTCCCGGCTTGAAAGTCGTGTGTCCTTCAACGCCGTACGACACCAAAGGTCTCCTGATTCAGGCGATCCGCGATAACGATCCGGTGATCTTCTGCGAGCATAAGAACCTCTACGGCTTCGAAGGCGAAGTGCCTGAAAACTCGTACGCGATTCCCTTCGGCGAAGCGAACATCGTGCGCGACGGCAAGGATGTATCGATCGTTACGTATGGATTGATGGTGCATCGCGCACTCGAAGCGGCGACGACGCTGGCTAAGGAAGGCATCGAAGCGGAAGTGGTCGATCTGCGTTCGCTGTCGCCGCTCGATATGGATACGGTGCTGGAAACCGTCGAGAACACAGGACGTCTCGTTGTGGTCGATGAAGCGAATCCGCGCTGCAATATCGCTACGGATATTTCCGCGCAGGTCGCGATGCAGGCGTTCGGCGCGTTGAAGGCCGGCATCGAAATGGTGACGCCGCCGCACACGCCCGTGCCGTTCTCGCCGACGCTCGAAGACTTGTACATTCCGAGCGCCGCGCAGATTGCCGACGCCGCCCGAAAAACCATGAAGGGAGGAAAGCACTGATGGCCGAAATCACACCGATCGTCATGCCCAAATGGGGCTTGTCGATGAAGGAAGGCACGGTGAACGAGTGGCTCGTGGAGGAGGGCACGGAGATCACCGTCGGCATGCCGATTCTCGATGTCGAAACCGACAAGATCGCCAATGCGGTCGAAGCGCCGGATGCGGGTTTGCTGCGGCGGCGCGTGGCATCGGCGGGCGATACGCTGCCGGTTAAGGCGCTGCTCGGCGTGCTCGCGCCGTCCACCGTCAGCGATGCCGATGTCGATGCGTACGTCGCGTCGTATGTGACGCCTGCGGAGGACGCGGACGAAGGCGAGGAAGCCGCCGCGTATCACTTTGCCGATGTCGATGGCATTCGCGTGCGCTACGCATCGCGCGGCGGCGACGATGCGGCGCGGCCCGTGCTGCTATTCATCCACGGCTTCGGTGGCGATCTGGATAACTGGCTGTTCAATCTCGACGCGCTGGCGGAGAAGAATCGCGTGTTTGCGCTGGATTTGCCGGGGCACGGGCAATCGACGCCCAAGGTGCCGGGTACGTCGCTGGCTGATTTATCGAAGTTCGTCGGCAAGTTCATGGATGTCGTGGGCATCGACAAAGCGCATTTGGTCGGGCATTCGATGGGCGGCGGTATCGCGGCGCAAATGGCGGTGGATCAGCCGTCGCGCGTGGAATCTGTCGCGCTGATCTCACCGTCCGGTTTCGGCGATGAAGTCAACAACGCGTACACGGAAGGTTTCGTGAAGGCGGAATCGCGTCGGGAACTGAAGCCGGTGGTCGAGTTGCTGTTCGCGAATCCCGAGCTGGTCAGCCGTCAGATGCTCGACGATCTGCTCAAATACAAGCGGCTCGATGGCGTGACGGATGCGCTGGCATCGCTCAATGGCGGGTTATTTGCGGGAGGCAAGCAAAGCGCGAAGCCAGGCGCGCAATTGAAGGACGTGGGCAAACCCGTGCTGGTGATCTGGGGCGAAAAGGATCAGATCATTCCCGTCGCGCACGCGAAAAACGCCCCGTCCGGCGCGACCGTTCGTGTGTTCGACGACGCCGGTCATATGAGTCAGATGGAGAAGGCCAACGAAGTGAACGCGTTGTTGAAGGAGCATGTAAGCCGTTGATCGCGCACGCGCGCGCCGCGTTTGGACGCGGCGCGCTACCATGCCTGCATTGCCGCGCTTTTAGCCGATGCCATGCCCTTCGACCTCATCGATTCATCGTCGCTTCCTCAAGACCCGATGCAGGCTGAGGAAGCTCTGCTCACCCGCGCCGCATCCGGCGAAGCCGTCGCGCATCTGTGGGAAGCGTCAGTCTCGCTGATCGTCCCACGCAGCTATCAGCGCTACGCGTCGCTTGCCGATGCGCGTATCGAATTTGCGCGGCGCGGCTGTCCTGTGTGGCTGCGTCTGTCGGGCGGCGGACTGGTGCCGCAAGGTCCGGGCATCCTGAATCTGAGCCTCGCGTATCCCGTGCGCGCGACCATGGGCGCGCTGTCCGAGTCGGTCTATCTCCATCTCTGCACGCTAATCGCCGATGCCCTCAGATCGCTCGGCGTGCTCGCGCACTGGCAAGCCGTCGAAGGTTCGTTCTGCGATGGCCGCTTCAATCTTGCCTGGGGCCCCGGCGACGATGCGCGCAAGATTGCGGGCACCGCGCAATACTGGCGTCGCGTATCGCAGCAAGACAGCGCGGAACCGCTTTACGCCGTGCTCGCCCATGCGGTATTGCTTGTCGATGCGGATCCCATCGAAATCAACGAGCGCGCCAACGCGTTCGAAGCGATGATCGAAAGCGGCCGACGGTATGAAGAAATGAAGGTCGTGACCGTTGCGCAGGCGCTCGCCTACGAATGTTTTTCGATACCGCACGACCTGCGTTTCCGCGTGCGCGATGCGCTGACCGAACAAGTGAAACAAGCGATTCCACCGCAGCAATGAAGCACACATCGAGGTGGCCATGTCGGCGAGACTTGCTGCGAACGGTTTGTTCTTCGCGCTGTGGGTGGCGGTGTGCGCCGCCGCGCCCGAATTCCTGTGGCAAGGGCTGTTTTCGCTATTCGGCCATTTCTCCCTGACCGATGCCGCCGCCGCGATGTTCATCGGCGCGATTCTGGCGTTTTTTGTGGAACCCTTGCTCGAGCGTGCGCGCGGGTCATCGGGACATACGCGCAAGTCGCCTGCGTTCGCGGCCTGCGAAGCGCTGAGCTTCGCGTTCGTCGCGGTGTGCGTGCACGAAGCGATCACGGTCTATGTCGCCGCGAGTCACTCGAACGAGCAGGCGAGCGCAAATTTGGTGACGGCGGTATCGAACGCGCTGCAATGGGCGGCGATACCGTTTTTCATCACGCTCGCGTGGCTGGCGGCGCGCGGCCCGAAGTGGCTGATCTGGACGGCCGCGGTGGTCGCGCTCGTCGCGGGTTATCTGACGGCGGTGGCGTTCGAATGGCAAGCGCGCGTGCTGCTGACGACCATCATCCCCGCGCTCGCGATTCTGATCGCCGGATGCCTGATCGTGCGCGAACAATGGGACGTCACCACTTTCGGCCGATGCGCCCGCGCCACCGCCGTGATCGCGCTGACCTGGCTGGCGCTGACCGGCGCGCTTCAGGCCGTGTTGTGGCTGGCGAACGTGCAGGCGTTTCGTATCTACGAGCGTTCGGAATTGTGGAGCGATCTGCGGTTTTATATCGGCTGGGTGATCGGCTTGTTTGTGGCGCCGCCGGTGATTCCCGAGACGCCATTGCCTGTGAAGCGGCAGTGAGTATGGAACGCGGGCTGGCGTTCTGTGGAGGGGAAAATGGACAGTGGTGAAGCAAAGGTACGTTCCTGGACGATAGGCGGTTTGATCTTGCTCGGCGTCCTGGATGTCATTGTGGTCGCTGTCATGTTCTGTGACTTTCGGCACGCGGCCGCCGACAAACCGGTGATGGACACGCTGGTAAAAGGCCTCGGCATCATCGGCGCGTCGGCGTTTTTCGCATACAGGGTAGCGTCCGGAAGCCTTGCGGCTTCACTCAGCTTGACGATGGAAGTAACGCAGCATCGAACGGAAGATGGCGTGAAAGCCGCAACGACGCTGATCGTCGAGCGTGGCGACCTTTACTCCGTAGAGATCAAGGAGATTTATCTGCAGGTGAACGGCGGATATAGAACCGGCGTGCCCTTCAAGGCGGCCGGACGCGAAACGTATCACCTGAGTCCGCATGAACGGACGCAATATGGCGTCTGGTGTTCATTGGAGGCCGGCAAGGAAAATATAGTGACGGCCGTGGTCGTGTACAAACAACAGTACTTCCCTGCGCCAGAGGCCCATGCGTACGCGAGCGCGATTGTGTATGTGAAGCCGCACTGCAAAATCACGGCAGAAGCGGCTCCCCAAACTTAATACGACCCCGGCGGCGGCTGCCACCCCGGAGGAGGCGGCGGAGGCGGCGGCGTGGTGTACGCCGCACCCGCCGATGGCTGCACGGTGCGCACGCCGCCACGCACCGGCACCTTATCGCCCGCTGCGTACATACATTGCAGATACGCGTAGTCGTAACGCTGCTGCACGTTATAGCCCGATGCCTGCGATGTGCCCATACCGATCGCGCTGCCGGTCAGCAAACCTGCGCCCGCGCCGATGGCCGCGCCCGTCCCGCCACCGAACGCCGCGCCCGCTGCCGCGCCCAGCGCCGTGCCGACCACCGCGCTTCCGACCGCGCTATTGGTCGCGGCTGTGTTGGCATCGACACCGCCGACCTGCTGCAAAGCGAACTGGCGACAGGAACCGTCGTCGGAGCGGAATTGATCGAATGTCTTGTTGGAACCCGGCAGCGCCATCACGCTCGGTCCGGTCGGCATCACGGTACAGGCCGAAAGTGATACGCCGAGCGCCGCGAGAATCAGCGCGAGCCGTGATGTGTTCGTGTTCATGCGAAATCGCTTCATGGCTCGCCTAGTTCGATGGCTGCGGCGACGCAGGCACTTCGCGCCATCCGCTGCTGCATTGCTTCACATACGGGTAGTACGCCTTCGCGGACTCGCAGTAGTACCACGTGCCGGGCTGCTGCGCGGGCGCGCCGGGATCGGCGGCGGGCGCTTGTCCCTGTTCGACGTAGGTGACCGGCGCGGGCGGCTGGGGCGGCGCGACATAAACGGGCGGCGGCGGATAGTAGTAATACGGCACAGGCGGCGCGTACGGGTAATAAACCGGTCCGCCGACATACACGCCGACGCGGGCCCACGCATACGCGTTGCCGGCGATACAAGCCGTGCCGACGACCGACAGCGCGATCAAAGCCTTGATGAGGCGGTTCACGACGGTCTCCAGAAAAAATGTTCGCTGATTCGGGATGTCCGGCAAATTCCGGACTCCCTTGCTGCCGTTGAGCGGCCGATGTCGGCCCAATATCAAACGCTAAGCCACTTCGAAGAGAATTTCAATTACACGCACTGGCGCGAATTTTTCTGGCTGTTACGAGATAACAAAGCGTTGAAAGTTTTAAGCATGCACTACGCTGATTCCCGCCTTCTCCAGCGGCTCAGTGAGCTTCGTATCGGTCGATGCTTCGACGATCACGGTCTGCGCCAGCTCGATCCCGCCAATCCGATACGCCGACGCCGCATTCAACTTCGCCGCCGATGCGAGCACCACGGTTTCCGCCGCCCGCGCCGCCAACGCGCGTTTGACGTGCGCTTCTTCGAAATCGCCAGTCGATAAACCCGCTTGCGCGTGCACGCCGGTGACGCCCATGAAATACAGATCGGCGTTGATATGCGACATCGCTTCGACGGCAGCGGCGCCGACCGTGACGATGGAGTGCTTGTACAGCTTGCCGCCGATCAACACGACATCGACCGATGGATGTTCGGCCAGCGCGACTGCCACGCTCGGACTATGCGTGACGACCGTCGCCGCGAGATTCGCGGGCAATTGCTGCACGAGCAGCGCGGACGTGGTGCCGCCGTCGATGATGACGACCTGACCCGGCGCGATCATCTCCGCCGCGCGCCGCGCGATTTGCCGCTTCGCGTCCGACTCCATTTCCTGCCGCCGCGCGAACGATGCCGTAGCCGGCGACGCGGGCAGCGCGCCGCCGTGTACGCGTTGCAGCAGACCTTCGGCGGCAAGCTCGCGCAGATCGCGCCGCACGGTGTCTTCGGACACGCCGAAGCTCGCACTGAGTTCCGTCGCCAGCACGTGGCCGTCGCGTTTGAGCGCGTCGAGGATGGCTTTCTTGCGTTGGCTCGTCAACATAGGTTTGCACGAAATATCTTGATATTGCACGAAACTGCACGCTACCATGATCGCATCGAAAAGTCGATGAGGAGACCAATCACCATGAGCAAGACCCAGGAACGCGTGCGCGTACTCGATACCACCATCCTGTCGGACGACTGGTACGTGCTGCGAAAAGTGACCTTCGATTTTCAGCGGCGCGATGGCACGTGGCAGCGTCAGAGTCGCGAAACGTACGATCGCGGCAATGGCGCGACCATTCTTCTGCATAACCCGAAGACCGGCACGGTGCTGCTGACGCGCCAGTTCCGCATGCCCGCGTTCGTCAACGATCACGACGGCATGCTGATCGAAGCGCCGGGCGGATTGCTCGATAACGCGTCACCGGAGGACCGGATTCGCGCGGAAGTGGAAGAGGAGACGGGTTATCGCGTGCAACACATCGAAAAGGTTTTCGAGGCGTTTATGAGTCCGGGATCGGTGACCGAGAAGCTTTACTTCTATCTCGGCGAATACGACGGTTCAATGCGCGTGAATGATGGCGGCGGCGTGGCGGAAGAGGGCGAGGAAATCGAAGTGCTCGAAGTGCCGTTAAGCGAAGCGATGAAGATGATCGAGCGCGGGGAGATCATGGATGGCAAGACGATTATGTTGTTGCAGCATGTGGCGCTCAGGCAAGCAACGAAACCGCTTTAACCTGGGCCCAAACCTGCATCCCGACTTTGATCTCCAGCCTTTCGATCGAATATCGCGTAATCCGCGCGAGCAGCGGCGAGCCATCGACATCGAGACGCACGACCACTTGCGCGGGCGTGGCATCGTCGGCGATTTCGATCACTTTGGCGGGCAGCACGTTCAGCACGCTGCTGAATTCGTGTTCGTAGATGCCGGTCATCAGACTCACGTCACGCGCTTTCACGGTGATGCGCATTGGCTTGCCCGCATCGAGCGGAGCGTGGACGAATTTGAGCGCAGCGCGGTTGCCGGGCAGCATCAAAGAGAGCAGACCGTATCGGCTGTCGTGATCCGCGACCACGCCTTCCAGCACGACGGAAGCATCGTCGATAAAAGCGAGCGGCAGGTCCAGACGCGCGAGCGTATCGGCGATCGGGCCGCTGGCGAGCGCGCGGCCCGCTTCGAGCAGCACCAGATGATCGGCCAGCCGCGCCACTTCTTCGGGCGCGTGGCTGACGTAGAGCATCGGGATATCGAGTTCGTCGTGAAGGCGTTCGAGGTACGGCAGGATTTCGAGCTTGCGTTTCTGATCGAGCGATGCAAGCGGTTCATCGAGCAAAAGTAATCGCGGACTCGTCAGCAGCGCCCGCGCGATCCCCACGCGCTGCCGCTCGCCGCCCGACAATCCCGCCGGCATGCGCTCAAGCAGTTGCCCGATGCCGAGCAGTTCCGCCGCCTGCGCCAGATCGACGCGACGCTGCGCGGCCGGCACGCGCTCGAGGCCGTATCGCAGATTCTTCTGCACGCTCAAGTGCGGAAACAGGCTCGCTTCCTGAAAGACGTAGCCGAGCGGGCGCTTGTGCGTCGGCAGAAAAATGTCGCGTTCGGTATCGAGCCAGACTTCGCCGTTGACGACGAGCTTGCCTTGCTTCGGCCGCGCCAGTCCCGCAAGACATCGCAATAACGTAGTCTTGCCCGAACCCGAATGGCCGAAGATCGCGGTCACGCCGCGTCCGGGCAAAGTGAGATCGAGATCGAGCGTGAAGTCGTGATGATCGACCAAAAAGCGCGCTTCGATTGCGCTGGCGGAATCGCGTTGAGAAGCGAGTTCAGACATGAGCCGATGCAGTCCGTCTGCGCGAGTAAAGCAGCAGAAGAATGATGAACGAAAACACCACCATGCCGCCCGCGAGCCAGTGCGCCTGCGCGTATTCGAGCGCTTCGACGTGATCGTAAATCTGCACGGAGACCACGCGCGTCCTGCCCGGAATATTGCCGCCGATCATCAGCACCACGCCGAATTCGCCGACGGTATGCGCAAAGCCGAGAATCGTCGCCGTGACGATGCCCGGCCGCGCGAGCGGCAGCGCCACCGTGAAAAATGTATCCCACGGTCCGGCGCGTAACGTGGCTGCAGCTTCCAGCGGACGGCTGCCGATGGCATCGAACGCGTTCTGCAAGGGCTGCACGACGAAGGGCATCGAATAGATGACGGAGCCGCACACGAGACCCGCGAACGTGAACGGCAACAAGCCGATGCCCAGCGTCTGCGTGAACTTGCCGACCACGCCGTTCGGTCCCATCAACACGAGCAGATAGAAGCCGATGACCGTCGGCGGCAGCACCAGCGGCAGCGCCACCACCGCGCCGACGATGCCCTTCATGCGCGAGCGCGTGCGTGCAAGCCACCACGCGATCGGCGTGCCGATGACGAGCAACAGCGCCGTCGTCAGCGACGCCAGTTCCAGCGTCAGCGTGACGGCCTGAATATCGGCGCTATCGAACGGCAAGAGCATTGCGAATTACAGTTGATAGCCGAATGATTTGATGACGGCAGCCGCCTTCGGACCCTTCAGATAGTCTTCGAATTGCTTCGCGACCGGATTGTCCTTGCCCTTGTTCAGGATGACCGCGTCCTGCTTGATCGGTTCGTGAAGATCGGCGGGCACGAGCCATGCGGAGCCGTTCGTGATTTTGCCGTCCTTGTAGATTTGCGACAGCGCGACGAAGCCCAGTTCCGCGTTGCCGGTCGCGACGAACTGCTGCGTCTGCGAGATGTTCTGACCTTCGACGACCTTCGGCTTGATCGCATCGGTCAGGCCGAGTTTGTCGAGCGTCTGATAAGCGGCGAGGCCATACGGCGCGGCTTTCGGATTGGCAATCGCGATGTGCGTGAACGCGTTCTTCTTCAGCACGTCGCCTTTGTCATCGACATAACCGTCTTTCGCCGACCACAGCGCGAGCGCGCCGGTGGCGTACGTGAAGCGGCTGCCCGGCACGGTCATGCCTTCTTTTTCGAGCTTGGCGGGCGTGGTGTCATCGGCGGCGAGGAACACTTCGAAGGGCGCGCCGTTCTTGATCTGCGCGTAGAACTGGCCGGTCGCACCGAACGATGCCACCACCTTATTGCCGGTGTCCTTCTCAAAATCGGCGGCGATGGCTTGCACGGGCGCAGTGAAATTGGCCGCGACGGCGACCTGCACTTCACCGGCAAATGCCGACGATGCAGCCGCGCCGATCGCGACGGCAAGCAAGGCGCGCAAGAGACGAGTCTTCACGTAAAGCTCCTGTATTTTGTTGATTGGGCTTCTTGATGACGCTGCCGCAGGTCCAGAGCGGGCGCGGTGCGCACCGTAATATATACGACTATATTGCGTTCGCGCATGTCCGCCCCGTGACATGATGGGTATTGGACTGATCGGATGATTGTGTGCTTTTGGCTTTGTGAGTGTGGCTCATAGATATGAGTTGACCTTCCAGCCATTTTTAGTCGAAACTTATTGAACGACGCGGCGAATCATCGACTTAAAACTGAGCGATGCTCAATTCAGCCGCAGGAGACGACTCATGACCGATGCAATGAATCTGCAACGCCTGAAGATCGCGGTAGACGGGCGCATCGCGCGCGTGACGCTGGATCGGCCCGATGTGCGCAACGCGTTCGACGACGCCACCATCGTCGAACTGACCGCCGCTTTCCGCGCGCTCAACGACGACGCCACCGTGCGCGTGATCGTGCTCGCGGCAAACGGCCCGGCGTTCTGCGCGGGCGCGGACCTCAATTACATGAAGCGCATGGCGGACTATTCGGAAGCGGAAAATCGCGCCGATGCACTGAGTCTCGCGACCATGCTCAACACCATTTACACGAGCGCGAAGCCCGTAATCGCGCGCGTCCAGGGCGATGCCTACGCGGGCGGCATGGGCCTGGTCGCCGCGTGCGATATCGCGGTGACGGCGGACAGCGCGCAGTTTTGTCTGTCGGAAGCGCGGCTTGGTTTGATGCCCGCGACCATCGCCCCGTACGTGATTCGCGCGATGGGCGCGCGCGCCGCGCATCGCTACTTCGTGACGGCCGAACGTTTCGATGCAAACGAAGCGCTGCGCATCGGCTTCGTGCATCAGATCGCCAGCGCCGATCAACTCGATGCGACCGTCGATGCGATCGCGAGTGCGGTGGCATCGAATAGTCCGAATGCGGTGCGCGAGTGCAAGTTACTTGTCGCGGATCTCGCGGAAAAGACCATCGACGAAGCGCTGATTGCGGATACGGCGGAACGTATTGCGCGGATTCGTGCATCGGATGAAGGGCGCGAGGGCGTGCGCAGTTTCCTCGAAAAGCGCAAGCCTTCGTGGCTCGCGTAGACGCAGATGATTACGCTGCATCATTGCGTCAGCGCGCGTTCGTTCAGGCCGCTTTGGGCGCTGGAAGAAATCGGTGTGCCGTATGAATTGAAGATGCTGCCGTTTCCGCCGCGCGTGCATGCGCGCGCGTTCATGGAGGTGAATCCGCTCGGCACCATTCCCGCTTTCATCGACGATGCGCTTTTCATGACCGAATCCGCCGCGATCTGCCAGTATCTGGCGGCGCGCTATTCGCCGGGCGCGCTCGATGTTGCCCCGCATGAAGCGGAGTTCGGGCGCTATCTCAACTTCCTGCATTTCGGCGAAGCGACGCTCACGTTTCCGCAGACGCTTGTGCTTCGATACACGCAGTTGGAACCGCCGGAGCGTCGTCAGCCGCAAGTCGCTGAAGACTATGCGAAGTGGTTTCTGTCGCGATTGAGCAAGCTCGCGCCCTTGCTCGAACAACAGGACTATCTCTGCGCGGGCCGCTTTACGGCTGCGGACATTTCCGTCGGCTATGCGCTGATGCTGGCGCAGCATATTGGTCTCGATGATCGCTTCGCGCCGCCCATCGCACAGTATTGGACGCGCTTGCAGGCACGCGACGGCTTTATCCGCGCGATGCGTGCACAGGACGCCGCCGCTCGAGCGCAAGGCGTCTCCCCGCTCGCCGCCCCCGATACCCGCTGATCTCACCCTCCTTCAAGTCCCTCCGTCGGTAGGGTCGTGCGAAACGCCGCGCGGCCTTAACCTTCATCTCAAGCGCTGACGTTCAAGGCGCAAAAAACGGAAACGGGGGTTTCACTTGACGAGGCACCGGCTATGTACGTCCTATCCTGGCTCTTTGCGATGTTGATCGCGTTGCTTGCGACCAGCACGATCGTATTCGCGCTGCCGCAGTCGGCATCCGATGAACTCAGCGCGGCAACCGCACCGCAATCGATCTTCAGCGTCGAGACCAATCGCATGAGCACGTTGTTTGCCTCGTGCGCGACGGATCAGGACTAGGACTTGGACCGGTGAGGGACCCAAATCACGGCGCATTGTCGGGCGTGCAATGCAAGTGGTGTGAAAACAAGCAGTTGCAGCAGTACCTAAAATGATATCCACAGGCTTGTGAACAAAAACTGTGGACAACGACCAGTGACAATCGAAGCCGGGGTGCTTCGTGCAGAAAACCCCAACCCGCGTAGACGGGGCGAGCGGGGAGACTAGTTCACATGACAAACGGGATCGATGAATCCCGGACAGCACACCCAACTTCGCCCGGGGCCGGGTTGGGCGTTTCACCCCTCAGAACAACTCTCTGACAAAGGCGGCCAGCAACGCGTCCGAATCGTCGATGAAACCACCGAGTTGCATCGCGGCGCGTGCCTGGAAGTCTTGCCGCAGCGTTTCGTATGTTTTGGGCGTTTGCAGCAACTCACGCAGCGCGGCATACGTCGCGGGATACGCGAGGTCACGTATCTCGCGGCCGAGCAAGCCGGCGGCGGCCAGCGTGACATCGAAGTTCGCCGCTTCGAGCAGGTCTATCGCGTGGGCGTAGGTGCGTTCGGCGTTTCCTGCATCGAAATAATTGCGAAGCACGAAGAGGAGGTCGGTGGCATCGGTATTCTTTTTCAGCCGCCGATCCATCCACGCGAACAATTTGAGCAGCACGAATGCGGGCAGCGTCACGACCGGCACCTCGAGTCCTTCGCCTATATCAATCGGCTGCGCGGTATCGACTGCCTCCTGAAAACCGAGCACCGTCATGACGATATCGCCATCCGGTGGCCAGCGGATCTCGCCAGCCGGCGCTTCGATCGGACCGAAAGGCACGATATCCAGTTCGCTTTCGTATGCGTCCGCGCGTGGTTTGAACAGCAGCTTCTGCTGTTGCTTCGGATGACGACGGAAGCGCTGCGTCTGCACGAGCGTGTCGATGAGCGCATCGTGGAACGGCCAGCTTATTGCGCAGATGGCGATATCGACATCGCGCGTGGCGACGCTGGATTTGAGGCCGTGCAGATGCCACATCAGCATGTCGCGCGCGGTCGCGCCCGCGAGCACGAAACCCGCGCCCACCGATGCGCACGCGTCCTTCACGTCGCGCAGCAACGCGATCGTCAGCGGATCGACGGGGCGATCGGCGGGGATTTTATGCGGGATCGCTGGCGAGGTATCGGTCATAGAGCGTTTGCGCGACGGCGCGATGGCGGTCATCGCCGGACATGATCAGATCGGCATAGACCAGCAGCGGATGGACGACTTCGCGATTTGGTAAATTCCAGCCCGCTTCCGCTTTTTCAGGCCAGAACGCGTCCAGAATTTCGACATGGCCTACATTGGCGGGCCGCAGCAATCCCTTCGCCATCAGATTCGGCGTGATGCCGCCGTGCACGTAAAGCGTCAGCGATGCGGGCTTGATCTCGTGCGTCAGCATATCCGCGCCGGTCTCGCCGCCGACGCGCGCTTCGCTGTACCAATCTTTCTCTTTCCTCAGGCTGATGAACCGGCGCGACCCAAGCTTCGGACGCAGACGCGTCGGATACAGAGTCACCCAATCCTCGATCAACCGCCGCCGATCCGCAATCACCCGCTGCCCGCCTTTGACCACGACGAGGCCGCGCTCCATCAGATCGTCCATCGCCAGATTGACGGTGTTCAGCGCCACCGCCGACTGCGCCGCAATCGTTCGATACGGCTCCTGCGCCAAACCCGGCCGCGTTAGCAACGCGAAGGTCACGCGCAAGCCTTTCGGCGTGGTCGAACGCGACGTCTGATCCGTGCGATTCAGCGTCGGCTGCGCGCGCCCGACGATCATGATCGTGGCTTCCGGCTCTTGGAGATAGACGTTGCCGGCGGTATCGAGAAAAGGGATGTTTGCGGCGATCAAACTCTCCGCGAGTTTCGGCGTGACGTGCTGCGTGACGAGCATCAGCGGGCGCGCATCGTCATGCGCGGGCTGCGAAACCATGCGATTGACGATGGCGTTTGCGCCATGCGCGCCCGCTTTAATCAGCACGGGCATATCGATTCGCTTTCCCGCGATGGTGAAGCGAATCCACGCATCGCCGTTTTTAGTCGATGCGTGCGGCGCGGCCTGGTAATGGCGCGTGGCATCGGCAAATGCCTGGCAGGCAAGTGTCAGCGCTTGCTGTTCGGCGGCGGTCGGGCGGTTGGATTGAGTCATATGGATGTACGTTTTTATCTAATGTACGCTTAAAACGTACAGCAGGCAAATAACGTACATGCGTATGTTCATCCTGAAATGTACTTGAAAAACGTACAGACGGGAAAAAGCATACAGCGATAGGCGAAAAAAAAGCCCGCTCATGAGAGCGGGCTTGAATCCATATCGGTTGAGACATGGAGGAGACAAGAGTTAGTATAAACCCTTAATCCCCCAAGTCAAGCCCGAAAACAAAGAATTTTGCAATCGGGATGATTGCGAGCATCAATGACGCCGATGCCCTCACTGCTTTTCGCCCAGGCTGTGATAGTACGCCGCAAGATTGGCGATATCCGCATCGGACAGATTTTTGGCCATCACCGACATCATCTCGTTCTGGCGCGCGCCCGAGCGAAAGTCGCCGAGCGCCTTGGTCAGATACTCCTCCGTCTGACCCGCGAGGTTCGGCGCGTCCGGCTGTTTCGACAACCCGTCGATGCCGTGACACGCCGCGCACTGCGCCGCCTTCACGCGCCCCGCCTTGATATCGCCCGCCGCGAACGAGCTCAGCGATACCGCCGCCAGCAGCATGCCGACCCACGCGTGCTTCACTTCGCACCCGCTCATTTCGCACCCGTATAAGAGATGCGATAGATCGCGCCGGCGTAATCGTCCGAAACGAGCAGCGAGCCGTCTTGCAGCATCTGCACATCGACCGGGCGGCCCATATATTCGCCGCTCGGCGTGAGCCAGCCTTCCGCGAAAACTTCCGCTTCGCCCGCGGTGCCATCGTCTTTGATGGGGATATACATGATGCGCGCGCCGATCGGCTTGGTGCGGTTCCACGAGCCGTGTTCCGCATCGAAAATGCCGCCTTGGTACTTCTGCGGGAACTGCTTGCCGTTGTAGAACGACATGCCGAGGTCGGCGGCGTGCGCAGCGAACTCAACCTGCGGGAAAGTGAGATTCGCGGGCGGCGTTTCGTCCTTGTATTCGACTGTGCGCACCTTGCCGCCGCCGTACCACGGGAAGCCAAAGTTCTGTCCCGCCGCGGTTGCGTGATTCAGCTCGCCGGGCGGGATATCGTCACCCATGCCATCTACCTGGTTATCCGTGAACCACAGCGTCTTGTCCTTTTGATTGAAGTCGAGGCCGACCGAATTACGAATGCCATGCGCATAGATTTCGCGATTCTTGCCGTCCTGATCCATCCGGATAATGCCCGCCAGCCCCGCCTTGTTCAGCTCGGGCCATTTGTCCTTGGCCGGAACATTCCACGGCTGACCCAGCGCGATATACAACTTCTTGTCCGGCCCGATGCGGCAATAACGCGCGCCGTGATTGAAGCTCTCGAACTGCGTCGGAATCAGCTTGCCTTGCGGCACGACGACGGCAGCGGCCACGTCCGGCCCGCCTTCGCCGAAGAATTGCGCGGCCGGAAACCCGAGCACGCGATTCTGCTCGACCACATAGAGCACGCCATCGGGCGAGAAGCACACGCCGTTGGGCACCTTGAACGTCACCGCCGATGCAAACTGCGCCACATCGCTGGCTACGCGCTGATGCGTGCGATCGGTCACCTGCCACACGCGATTCTTGCGCGTGCCGACGAATACCACGCCCGTCGATGGCTCGATCGCCATTGCGCGCGCTTCGGGCACGATCGCGTACAGGTCGATCTTGAAGCCGGGCGGCAGCTTGATCTGTTCGAGATTCTTGCGCAGCGCATCGGCGGTCGGGCCGCCTTGCGGGATGGTTTCGGCAGGCGCGGTGGTGCCGGTGGTGCGGAAGTTGGACATCGTCTGGACGTTGTCCTTCGGGGCGGCGGGCTGCGCGGGTTGTGCCGCGTGCGCCGCCGATACACACGCGAGCATCGCGCCGGCGGCCAGAGGTAAGAGCTTGAGCGTTGCGTTCATCGGCTTGTCTCCTGTTCATCGACCCAACCGGACGCGGATTCATCCGGCTTCGGTTCTATAGAAAGCTGTTCTTGGCTTCTGGGGGCTAGAGGGTCTGTGCACTCGCAAACAGCCACGCGTTGCCCCTTTGGGGCAACCCTTCGGGAACGCCCGAACTCGGCCTCATGGCGGCTTCGTGCGTCGCTTGTTTGGCTAACCAAACGGCACTCCTTACTTCTTGCCCTGAGGCCGATTTCGAACGTTCGCGTAACTGTTTGCGAGTGCACAGACCCTCGAACAACAAGACTGCAACTTCGCTCGGGGCGCGCGGCCTGCACCGGCCAGGGGCACGCACGCCACGATTTCACACTTTGGGCTCAATTATCTTAGGACACATTTCGCTCAGTTAAGCAATGGACGAGTTGTTTTTTGCATGCCCGTACGATGAGACGGCATCTATTTCCGGCCATCGAAAAGGAACACGTTGCTGCGGTCCGGACTCGGCAACGCGACCAGCAGACGCGGTCCGTCAAGCACCGCATTGCCCTTGACGGTCGCGTCGGGAAGCGGGCAGGGAGCAGGTCCGAAGGTGACCGAAACGTCGTAGGCATTGGTGCCCGGATGCGCCGCCACGGTGCCCTTGAAGATGCAGCCCGATGTCGTGGTGCCGGCGAGGTAGCCATCGCCCGCCACGGTGATGCGCGTTTCGGTCACGCCGCCGAGCGCCATGCCGCGCCCGCTGTACAAGCCGCCCGCGTTGGCCTGGCTCGGCGCGATATCGAGCATCGGTGCGGCGGCTACGCCGTATTCGAGATCAGGACTGCCGTCTTTATTGACGACCGCGCCGGTGACGGACGGCGCATGCGCGAAGTTCGCGATAAAGGTGACGGGCTTGGCGGGCGCCGCGCCGACGCGGTAATCCAGCGCGTTGTTGCTGGCGAAGCGCCCGTCGCTGGTCTGCGCGCCGTTCGTGGCGACCGCGACGCCCGCGAGGTTCGTGCCGCTCGCGCTGCCATAGAAGAGATACGCGGTGCCGTCGAACAACATAAGCAGCGTGGCGTCCATCGTGCTGCCCTTGAGCGAGCCTTTATAGACGCCGCCCGATGGCATGGTCGTGGTGATGGTGCCGGGTGGCGGCGTCGAACCCGGCTGGTTGGTCGAACAGGCAACGAGCGAACAGCACAGTGCGGCGGCGTAAAACGCGGTTCTTGTCATTCAAGGCTCCGGTCGCGGTCGATGCCACTGTATATGCGCAATCGCGTGCGCAGGTCAAGCACGGCGGCGCCCTCATTCAGCGCTCATTCAACATGAATACGATGCATGCATATCGAATCACCTACACGTAATCGAATGAGGAGCGAATCATGAACAAGTCCATCATCGCGGTATGCGCACTGGCCACCGTCTGCACGGTCGGCATGAGCGGTTGCGCCAGCATGGGCAATTCCGCCGATATCTACAGCGGCATGCAGACGCAGCGCGAACAAACCGTGCGCATGGCGACCGTGGAAAGCGTGCGCCCCGTGACGATCGATAACGACGGCTCTTCCGTGCCCTTCGGCGCGCTTGGTGGCGGCGCGCTCGGCGCGGTCGCGGGCAGTGCGATCGGCGGCGGACGCGGATCGATTCTGACTGGCATCATCGGCGGTATTGCGGGCGCGGTGGCGGGTAACGAAGTGCAGGGCAGGATGGATCGGCATAACGGATTGGAAATTACCGTGCGTCTGGCTAATGGCGATCTTCGCGCCATCACGCAAGCGGACGACGGGCAAATGTTCTATGCAGGGCAGCAAGTGCGCTTGCTGTCGAGCGGCGGTATCACGCGTGTGACGGTTTGATTTCCCTGCCATAAGCGGCATAAGCGGCATAAGCGGCATAAGCGGCATAAGCGGCATAAGCGGCATAAGCGGCATAAGCGGCCTCGTGCAATCGCACGAGGCCGTTTTTATTTGCATAACAAAAGAACGCGCCGAATGGCGCGTTCTGTCGTTCCTTCAAAAGATCCAAAACATTCAATACGCACCCGCCATCGGCAACAACAGATACGGCAGCAGTTCTTCATACGTCGGCTCGACTTCCTCTTCTTGCGTGGAAGCATCGGCATCAACAGGTTCGGCTTCGATCTTCATTTTCCCCTCCGTCATTCAACGTGTAAGGGAAGTGTGATCGGCGAGAATTAGACTTTAGTGAGGCGAGATCAGCGTTCTTCGCGCTTGGTTTCGTCGTTCTGAGCGTATTGTTCAAGCGTAGGCGCGGGCGTGCGACGCAACGAGCGAATGCGCAGTTCGTCGCCTACGCGCTCGATCTCGACTTCTCGTTCCGTGTCCGGAAAGCCGAATTCGACGGGAACGCGAACGGCTATGGTGTTGCCGTTGCGGAATGTGCGGGTGATCATCTTCATGTCGGTATCCTGAGTTGCGATGCCGCTTAACTTACCGAGTCGCGTGTCGATTTGATAGAACCATTCGACATGCTTATTGAAGGGCCACTTGATGCGGACGATGCGGACTCGAATGCTGATTCTCTTCGGCGCGTTCGATCGACATAGCTTCGGTGACATGTTGTTTGCGCATATTGCGAAGCGTCTGATTCCGAAGCGTTTGATTCGCGATACGCAAACCGTGTTCGCCGGACTGGCGGCGCGCGATCTGCGCGCGTACGGCGGGCACAAAGTCGTTGCGTTGTCGTCTGCACCTAAGGGAGAACGCGTGGCGCTGCTGCACGTCGGCGGCGAAATTTTGACGTGCGGCGCGGAGGAAGCGGCGGTGATGCTTGGCACGCGCCGCGCGTTGCTGGGTACGGATTCGCAAACGCCTTATGTGCTTGGCCGCGAGACGTTCGCGTGTGCATCGTCGATTTGCTTCAACGCGGTTGGCGGCGCGTCGCTCGATCTGAGCGATACGGACTTGCTGAACAAACTCCGCAGTGCCGACCATATCAGCGTCCGCGATTTGCAAACGCATGCAGCGCTCAAAGAAGCAGGCATCGACGCACGCCTGACGCCCGATCCCGCATCGCTGATTACTGAATTGTTCGATGCACGCGCACCCGCCAAGCGCCCTTATATCGCCGTGCAATTCAGCGCGGATTATGGCGACGATGCCACGCTCGAACGCATCGCTTCGCAACTGGATCGAATCGATCAGCATATCGTTCTGTTCCGCGCGGGCGCCGCGCCGTGGCACGACGATATCGACGTGTACAAACGTCTTTTGAAGCACCTGAAGCGCGCCGAAGTCACGCTATTCGATTCGCTGAACATCTGGGACATCAACACGCTGATCGCGAATAGCGAAGCGTATGCAGGCAGCAGTCTGCACGGCCGCATCGTGGCGATGGCGCACGGCATGCCGCGCGCGAACATTCTGCATCCCGAATCGAAAAAACAAAGCGCGTACGTGAAAACGTGGGACGCGTCGCATCCCGCAGGCGTGGTCGAAATCGATGACCTGCAAGCAGCCTTGTACGCATCGATGCAAACGGATCGCAACGAACTCAGACAACAGGCAAGCGAACTGGCGCGGCTGTATCAAGTTAATTTCGCGGAAACGCTCGATGCCTTGTTGCCGAAGTGATAGCGTATTGCTCATGCAAAAAATCCATGTCAGCATTCGCGCCCAAACCCTGACGCTTACCGAAGCCGATGGCAGCACGCGCCGTTATCCCGTTTCCACCGCGCGCAACGGCGTGGGCAATCGCGCGGGCAGTGGCGGCACGCCGCTCGGCTTGCATCGCGTGAGATTGAAGATCGGGGAAAACGCGCCGTATCAAGCCGTGTTCGTCGCGCGCCGCGCAACGGGCGAAGTCTTCGGTCCGGAACTTGCCGCGCGCGAGCCGGAGCGCGACTGGATGCTCTCGCGCATCATGCTGCTGCAAGGCATGGAACGCGGCGTGAATCGCGGCGGCGACGTGGATACGTTACGCAGACGCGTCTACATTCACGGCACGATGGACGAGCATCTGATCGGCACGCCGGTTTCGTTCGGCTGCGTGCGCATGAACAACGCGGACATCATCGATTTATTCGATCGCGTGCAGAACGGCATCGCGGTGCAAATAGACAACTAACTCGCGCTGAATTCGAGAAACGCCCGCACCGCAGGCGCTTTTTCGAATCGCCGATACAACATCGCGACTTCCGACGCCACCGGCCGTCCCGCGATCTCGCGATATTCCACGCCCGGCACCGCAACGCATTGCGCGAGCGAACGCGGCACGATCGACACATCGCCGCCGAGCGATACATGCGCGAGCACGGCCGCCAGCGTCCCCGGCTGCCCGACGATATTCGGCGTAAAACGCCCGCGCCGCGCCACTTCCAGCGTGCCCGATTCCTGCTCCGGCACCACGAACGACTGCCCGCGCAACTGCGCCGGCGTAATCGTCTCCGATGCGCACAACGCCGAATCCGCCGGCAACGCGACGATAAACGCATCGCGATGCACCGTGCGCGCCGCGATGCCTTCTGGCTGCGGCACCGGCGGCCGCACATACGCGATATCGATACGCCCTTCGGCCAGCAACGCGCCCGCCTCCCGCATCACGATTTCGCCGATCCCAATCTCCACACGCGGAAACTTCGCGCGAAACTCGCGCACCGTCGCCTGCAACACGCCCGAATAGACCGCCGACCCGACATAACCGATCTCGATGCGCCCAAGCTCGCCACGCTCCGCAAGCGCCGCCCGTTCCGCGCCGCGCGTCAGATGATCGAGCGCGGCGCTCGCTTCGCTCAGGTACGCGACGCCCGCCGCCGTCAGCGCCACCGACCGCTTGGTCCGATGAAACATGCGCGCGCCGAGCAGCCGCTCCGCTTCCTGAATTTGCCGCGTCAATGCGGGCGGCGCGATACCAAGTTCTTCCGCCGCGCGCGAAAAGTGCAGATGCTTCGCGACGCTCAACACGCATCGCACATGACGAAGTTCGACTGACATATCGGTATTGATGAAATTGGCAATTATTCAGCGATTCTATGTCAATGACAGAGAACACACGCGCCGCTAGCATCGACCGATCTGTCCGCTCATGTTCAATGCCATGTCGAATGCCATTTCAGAGCGCTTCGTGCTGCTGACCTGTTCGGCCACCTGCGCGCTCATCACGCTCGATACCAACGTCGTCGCGGTCGCGCTGCCGTCCATCGCGCGCGATTTCCACGCCGGTTTCGCCGATGTCGAATGGGTCGTGAGCGCGTATATGGTCGCGTTCGCCGCGTGTCTGCTGCCCGCGGGCGCGCTCGCGGATCGCTTCGGGCGCAGGCGCATGCTGATCGCGGGACTGGCGGCGTTTCTGCTCGCATCGCTTGGATGCGGGCTGGCGCCGTCAGCGATGGCCTTGAATATCGCGCGGGCGGCGAAGGGCGTGGGCGCGGCGATGTTGCTGACTTCCGCGCTCGCGATCATCGCCAATACGTTCCACGAGGGCGAAGCAAGGGCGCGCGCGTGGGCCGTGTGGGGCACGTGCATGGGTGTATCGACGACGATCGCGCCGTTGGTCGGCGGAGTCATCACGCAATGGTTCGGCTGGCGCTGGATCTTCCTGATGAATCTGCCGATCTGCACGGTGCTTGCGTGGTGCGCGTGGCGCGGCATCCGCGAATCGCGCAATCCGCATGCGGGACCGGTCGATTTTCTCGGCAGCGCGACATTCGCCGCCGCGCTCGCGCTCGGCATCTGGGCCTTGATCGGCACGCAGGCGCTCGGCTGGGCGGACTGGCGCACGGAACTCAGACTCGCGTCGAGCGCCGCGCTGCTCGCGCTCTTCGTGCGCATACAAAACCAGCGCGCTCATCCGATGATCGATCTCGCGTTATTTCGCCAGCCGCGCTTCGTCGCCGCCGTACTGGCGATGTTCGGTTACGCCGCGTGCGCGCAAGTGATGATGACCTTCCTGCCGCTGTACTTGCAGAACGCGTTCGGCTTGCCTGCGGTGCGCGCGGGCATCGGCATGTTGCCGTTCGCGATCGCGATGATCGTCGGTCCGCATATCGGCGCGGCGGCATCGAAGCGCGTGCCGGGCATGTTGCTGCTGAGCGTGGGACTGGCGACCATCGGTATCGGCAATCTGTTGACGGCGTGGTTCGCGGGCATGGCGAATTACGCGTTGATCGCGCTCGGCATGATCGTCACCGGACTCGGCGCGGGCGTGCTCAATGGCGATACGCAAAAAGCCATCATGGCGTGCGTGCCCGCGCATCGCACTGGCATGGCGTCGGGGATCAGCACGACGACGCGCTTTACGGCCATCGTCACGTCGGTCGGCGTGCTCGGCGCGGTGCTCGCCACGCGCACGCAATCGGCGCTGGAAACGTTCGCCGCAAGCGCGCCTGATCTGCGCGGCAAGCTCGATTCCACCTTCCTCTCGCGCGTGCTCGCGGGCGATCTCGCCCACGCCGGCGCGGGCAGCGATGCCGTCGTACATATGGCGCGCGCCGGTTTCGCGGGTGGCTTTTCGGCGGCGCTGGCGGTGGCCGGCGCAGCCGCGATCCTGATCGGCGCGGCGGTGTGGATGCTGTCCGGGCGGCCGTTTGTCAAAGTGTTTGCATCGCCCGACAGGATGGTCTGAGGCGGCCGCAGCAGGACTACCATGGCGTTTTTCCGGCCTGATTCCTTTCGATCCAGCGCCGGCGAACGTTCCGGAGTCCTCGCATGAATACGCCACCTTCAACCCGTCACCTCAGGATCGGCGCGTATCGCACGATGATCGAATTCGCACGCGTCACGCTGCATTTGTTGCCGATCTTCGTTGCCAATATCGCGTGCTTTTTCATCCTCGCCACCGCGATGTTCTTCTACGGCGCGCCCATTTCCACCGTCAATCACTTGCCCGTCACGTACGGCGAAACGGTGTACTTTTGCGGCGTCACGGGCCTGACCATCGGCTACGGCGATATCGTCGCGACCACGCCAGCCGGACGACTTATCGTGCTGATGCTCGGCTTTCTCGGCATTCTCATGACCGGATTGGTCACGTCCGTGTCCGTGCTCGCGGTGCAGCGCGCGGCGGCGCATGCCGGATGGACCGAACGCGGAAACTGACATCGGCGTGTGCGCGGCTTATGCTTGTCGCGTCCGCATACGAATGAAAACGGAGTCGAGACCATGCACACGCTGGAAGGAATGACGGTCGCCATCACGGGCGGCTTCGGCAATCTCGGGCTGGCGGCGGCGCGCGTGCTGGCCGATCGCGGCGCGCATATCGCGCTGATCGGGCATAGCGGGAAGGCGGACGTGATGCCGGAAGCGCTCGCCGTGACCGGCATCGATTTGAGCGATGAACACGCCGCGAAAAAAGCCATCGATTCGATCGCCGCGCAGTTCGGCGGACTGAACGCGCTGGTGAATATCGCGGGCGCGTTCCGGTGGGAGACCATCGGCGAAGGTCAGGCGCAAACCTGGCAAACCCTGTTCGATATCAACGTGAAAACGGCGCTGAACGCATCGAAAGCGGCGCTCGGGCATTTGAGCGATGGCGGGCGTATCGTCAATGTCGGCGCGCTCGCCGCGTTCAAGGCGGGCGCGGGAATGGGCGCGTACGCGGCATCGAAAGCCGCATTGTTGCGCATGACCGAAGCGCTCGCGGAAGAGTTGAAGGAGCGTGGCGTGACGGTGAACGCGGTGCTGCCTTCGATCATCGACACGCCCGCGAATCGCGCCGATATGCCCGACGCCGATTTCACGCGCTGGGTGAAGCCGGAGGAAATCGGCGCGGTGATCGCCTTCCTGCTCTCGCGCGATGCGCAGTGCATCACCGGCGCGTCGATCCCGATTGCGGGACGCGTATAACGTGACTGGCGCGACTAGCGCGACTAGCGCGACTGCGCCTTGAAGCCGACGCCGCCCATGCCCGCGCGATCCACCGTCGCGATCCGGTTACGGCCGTTTTCCTTCGCCTGGTACAACTGCGCGTCGGTCAGATTGATAAACGTCGTCACGTCGATACTGCCATTCGGTACTACCGTGCCCACGCCAAAGCTCGCCGTCACGCGCTGCTGATGCGGCGAGCGCACGTGCGCGATGGCTTCATCGGCGATAAGCGCGCGGCAGCGTTCGGCCACGCGCATGGCGGATTCGGCGTCGGTATCCGGGAACACGAGCACGAACTCTTCGCCACCGAAGCGGCCGAGAAACGCGTCTTCGCCCGCTGCATCCGCGAGCACGCGCGCGATGCTTTTCAGGCATTCATCGCCCTGCAAGTGGCCGTAGTAATCGTTGTAGGACTTGAAAAAGTCGATATCGATCATGACCAGCGAGAGCGGCTTGCCCGATTCCTTCGCCGCGTTCCACTCGCGCGTCATGACCGCATCGAACATGCGGCGATTGCCGACGCCGGTAAGACTGTCGGACAGCGAAAGCCGTTCGAGTTCCGCTTGCAGTTGCGCGAGCTTTTCTTCGGTGCGCTTACGTTCGCTGATATCGAACATAAAGCCGATCAGCGAATCCACGTCGCCATTCTCTTTGCGCACCACGTGCACAACATCGCGAATCCATACGTAACCGCCGCTCGCCGTCAGCGCGCGATAGTCGGCTTCGTGATCCGTGCCCGCTTGCGATTGCGACACGCAGAAGTTGACCACCGCTTCGCGATCGTCGGGATGCATGCGGTCGGCCCAGTCCTGAACCGTCTTCCATGACGACGGCACAAACCCGAGCAGACTTTCGATCTGCGGTCCGATATACGCAAACTCCATCGTCGCCCAGTCGATTTTCCACGGAATCGCCTTGGTCGATTCGAGCAGCGTGCGATAGACGGCGTGATCGTCCTCGCCCAGCGCGTGATCGGCGGGCGCGAGCGAGTCTTCGTGACGGAGAAAAGCGGCTTGCAGGGTGCTGCGGGCGGGCTGGGTCATCGGGGCGCGGGCTGGAGGGAACCTGCATGTGTTATCGGCAGATTCGCGCGGTTCTTGATGTCGTGACCGCCGTGCGGGCATGCGGCGAATTTGCGGCCCATTTCAAGCACATTTTGGTGTCCGAATCACACGCAATCTGCACTTTGAAATCAAAATAACAACGTGAATGAAAATCGTTCTATCGTTGCAACGAACAAAACAATAATGCTATTAACTGAATCAGTGGAGAATAAAATTTTAAAAAATGCGGAAAAATGTGTCTGATTGGCGGTCGGGTACATATAATAAATAACACCGGCGTTCCCGCCACAAAGCGTCGGTCTCGGCCGTCTCGCGCGAATGAAGGCGCGCGAGACGGCTTTTTTTGCAGTCAATTTTTTCTATGCGTGCTTTTGGTCCAAAAAACACGCTTTAACGATGAAGTGCCGGACGTCGGTTCGCGCTTCGTCGAAGCCCGCTTCGCAATACGCCAGATATAGCCGCCAGGTGCGCACGAAGGTTTCATCGAAACCCTGAGCGCGGATTTCTTCGATTCGCGCTTCGAACGCGCGCCGCCAGTGCGAGAGCGTGCGCGCGTAGTCCATGCCGAACGCCAGCGTCGATTCGGCTTCGAAACCCGCACGCCGCGCCGCGCGCACGAATCGTTCAGGACTCGGCAACATGCCGCCGGGGAACACGTACTCGCGTATGAAATCGCTCGACGCGCGATACGCCGCAAAACGCGCATTGTCGATGGTGATGGACTGCACCAGCGCCCGCGCGCCCGGCGCGAGACATCGGCGCAGCGCGCGAAAGTACAGCGGCCAGAACGCTTCGCCCACGGCCTCGAACATTTCGATGGAAACGATCGCGTCGTACTGGCCGTGCAGATCGCGATAGTCGCGCAGTTCGATATCGGCGAATGTGCTCAAGCCTTCGCGTTCCACGCGCGCGGCGGCAAACGCGCGCTGCGCCTGCGATACCGTCACGCCGTGCACATAAATCCCGAGCCGCGCCGCATGACACGCGAAGCCGCCCCAGCCGCAGCCGATTTCCAGCACACGCATGCCCGCGCGCAAACCGAGCGTATCGACGATGTGCTGATACTTGCGCGCCTGCGCCGCTTCGAGCGAAAGCGTCGTGTCACCATCGAATAAAGCGCTCGAATAGGTCCATGTCGGATCGAGCCACAGCGCATAAAACGCGTTGCCGATGTCGTAATGCGCGTGAATATTGCGCCGGCTGCCCGCGCGCGAATTCGGCCGCAGCCGATGCCGCAGGTTATGCCAGCATTGCGCGATCACACCGCCCGTCACGGTGCGCTGCACACGCGCTTCGTTGCGCATCGCCAGACGCAGCACGGCGGCGGCATCGGGCGTATCGAGCCATTGATTGCGATACGCCTCGCCGAAACCGATATCGCCCGAACGCAGAATCGCGCGGCAGGCGCGCCAGTCGAGAATATGCAGACGCGCGGCGGGCTGCATCAGCGGATCGCCGAAGACGCATTGCGCGCCGTCCGGCATTACGAGCGTGAGATGCCCGACCTGAATGCGTCGGAGCAGTCGAAAAAACAGCCGCGCCGACAGCGGCATGTCGCCGGGCGCGTACAGCGAGCGCAGCAAATTCATGGTCGAGCCTCATCGTTCAATTCGTTGGTTTTTGCCCGCGCTTCGGACGGAGGAGTTTTGCCGTAAAACGGCACGCACTTGAGCCATAGCCGCAGCGCCTGCCAGTGAATGCGCACGATCACGCCTGCTGCGAGCATCGGCTGCTGCATCAAGGTGCGGCAGGCGTGCGCGAAGGTCAGCGGACGCGCTTTCAGGCCGATCGCGGTGCGGGTCAGCAGGCCGTCTTCATCGCGATAATCGATCGATACCGACAGCCGCGCGCCATGACGCCGCACGCGAAACGCGTAGTCGCCGGTGACATCGCAAAAGGGCGACACGTGCAGCGTCTTGCGGCAGGTGAGCGTGGTGTCGTCGTCGATCGGCGCGTGATCCGGCGCGCTCAGCAAGTACCCGCGATGCGCGCCGAAGGTATTGCGCACGTCCGCGTACAGCGCGCGCAACGCGCCCGCGCGATCGTGGCAGAGCCAGAAACTGACCGGATTGAACGCGTAGCCGAACACGCGCGGAATGGTCAGCAAACGGATTTCGCCATCGGCGGGAATATTCGATTCGGCCAGCCGCGCGCGCATCCACGGTTCGAGCGCGCTGCCGTCGCGCGGACCGTAATCGCGTGTCGAAAGCCCAAGCAGCCGCGTCCGGTTTATGCCAAACCACGCGCGCGGCAAGTCATCGAAACGCGCGATATCGCAGGACACGAAGCACACCGGATACTCGAAGCGATGCGCCGCCGGGCGCAGGCGTTCATGCATCACGCGGCCCGTCATCAGGAGCGCGCTCGTCATAGCGTCGCCCACTTCGGCGCGATGCCGAAATCGCGCGCCACGCGCAGCGCCGACTTCAGGCCGTCTTCGTGGAAGCCGTAGCCGGTCCATGCGCCCGCGAACCACGTGCGGCGTGCGCCTTGAATCGCGGGCAGGCGTTGCTGCGCATCGATGGCGGCGAGGTCGAGCAGCGGATGTTCGTATCGATAACGCCCGAGTTGCTTGTCGGGCGCGGGTTCATCGACGGGATTGAGCGTCACGATGATCGGGGTATCGAAGGGAAGCGGCTGGAGTTGGTTGATCAGATAGCTGACGCAAACCGGTCCGGCATGCTTCGCGCCGAGGTAATTCCACGCCGACCACACGCGGCGGCGGCGCGGCAGCAACGCGCGATCCGTATGCAGCACCGCGATGTTCTCCTGATAGCGCACGGCGGAGAGCAACGCGCGTTCTTCATCGGTGGCGTCGTCTAAAAGGCGCAAGCTTGTGGGCGCGTGCGTGGCGAGCACGAGAGCGTCGAAGCGTTCGGGACCAGCTCGATCGGTGATGACGGTGACGCCGTTTTCATCGCGACGAATGCCGCGCACAGGCGATTGCGTGCGCACGTCTTCAAGCGTCGCGGCGATGCGCTGCACATACTCGCGCGCGCCGCCCGCGACGGTTCTCCACGGCGGCCGGTTATTCACCTGCAAAAGCGCGTGATTGAGACAGAAGCGCAAAAACGTCGCAGCGGGAAAACGCAGCACATCGTTGGCCGCGCTGGACCAGATCGCGGCGGCCATCGGCAGAAGATAGTGACGTTGAAACGGCACGCCGTATCCGCGTTCGATCAGCAGTTCACCCACCGTGCAGCGATTGCCCAGCGCTTCTTCCAGATGCCTTTCCGCCGATGCATTGAATCGCAAAATATCCCGCAACATGCCGATGAACGTCGGCGAAAACAGATTGCGGCGCTGCGCGAAAACCGTGTTCAGATTGGTGCCCGCCCATTCGAGCCGGCCATCGTCGAGCGACACCGAAAACGACATATCCGTACGATGCGCGCGCACGCCAAGCTCATCGAACAAAGCGATGAGATTGGGATACGTACGGTCGTTGAAGACGAGAAAGCCGGTATCGACGGGATGCGTGACGCCATCGACCTGAACGTCGACGGTATTCGTGTGACCGCCAAGCCGATCGGCAGCTTCGAACAACGTGACATCGTGCTCGCGCGCCAGCAGATACGCGCTCGCGAGACCGGCGATTCCCGCGCCGATCACCGCGATTCGTTGCCTTCCTCGTTGCGCCATCGGTTCCATGCGATGTGGTCTCCTCGCGCCTGTGGGCCGCGGCGCGTGGCTTTCAAGATGCGTGGCGGGTATCAGCCGATACGAGCGGTATCGGCGAACGGATGCAACAAAAGCTATTCACGCTGGCCGGGACTCGCAAAACCCGGCTGACCGATCTGCTCCGGCGACTGCGGCACGCGACGGAAACGCGTGGTGTCGTAGCCCATCGCATCGAGACGGGCGAGCAGCGCGTGATAGGTGTCGTCGCTCATCATCGGGTCGCGCGCGAAGATCCAGCCGAGCTTCTTGTTCGGATAGCCGAGAATCGTGTAGCGATAGTCCGGATCGACCCATAGCGTCATCTGCATCACGTGAACGGGCCAGAAAAGCTGCACGCTCCATTCGCCGCCACCGCTGCCGGGCTTCACCGTATCGAGAAATTGATGATGCGTTTCCGGCTGGTCGAAGCCTTTCTTGCGGCCGAAGAACTCATCGTCGATCTTGCCGTCGGCGCGCAAAGTCCACTCCGCGCGGCTCGCGACGAAATCGCGTTCGGCGAAGTACGGGATATTCGCGATCACGTACCAGCGGCCCATGTAGCGAGGCAAATCGACGGGCACGCTTTGCAGCGGCACATCGGCGCGCGGATTCGGATTCGGCGGACCATTGCTGCAACTCGCCGCCACCACGACGACGCCAGCCGCAACCACCGCAATGACGAGCGCGCGTCTCATGCTTTCTCCTTGTGTTTGTCGAAAAGATAGTGAGCGACGCCCCACTCGCCGCCGCGCCGATACCCGAACAATTCGCCGACGGCCATGTAGAACATGCGCCAGCGATTGAACCAGATTGACGCGGCGTCGCCGTAGACGTGCGTGAGCATCGGCATGATGCGCGGGCGCGCGGCATCGAGCGATTGCAGCCAGTGCTCTGCGGTGCGCGCGTAGTGCGTGCCGTCGATCCACCATTGGCGCGAGACTTTCAGATCGTCCTGAAAGCGCAGCAGCAAGGAGGCGGACGGCATGGTGCCGCCGGTGAAGAAGTAGCGCGACATCCAGTCGCCGCTGTCCTTCGCCGCGAAGTGATACGCCAGCGTTTCGTGTGCAAAAAGATGGACGAAGAGCTTGCCGTCGTCATCGAGCCAGCGCGCGATCTTGGCGAGCAGCAAGCCGTAGTTCTTCATATGCTCGAACATTTCGATCGAGAGAATGCGGTCGAACGGGCGTGTCGCTGCATCGAATTCGAAATCGACGATATTGCCCGTCACCACGCGCAAATTCGAAGGCGCACGCGATTCGATAAACGCGCGCTGCCCGTGCGAATTCGATAGCGCCACGACTTCCGATCGCGGATAGCGCCGCGCGATCCACAGCGCCAGCGATCCCCAGCCGCAGCCGAGATCGAGCACGCGCTGACCGTCTTCGAGTTGTGCGCGTTCGGCATAGAGTGCGAGCATCGCGTCTTCGGCCTGCGCGAGCGTTTCGTCGCCGCGTGGATACAACGCGCACGAATACTTCAGTTGCGGGCCGAGATGCGCTTCGAAGAACGCGCCGGGCAACTCGTAGTGCTGCGCGTTCGCCGCCTGCGTTTCGATGGCGATCGGACTCGCGCGCAACTCCGCGACGAGCGCGTCGAAAGCCTGCGTGTGGCGGGCGATGTCATCAACGTGTTCGTCGCGCAGGCGCTGGCGGATCAGCGTGCGCATGCCGACGCGCACGAGCGCATCGGGCAACAGGCCGCGTTCACACAGGCGGATGATGGCGCTTTCGTCGCGCGAGGGCATCGCGTGGAGCTGCGTGGCGGTGGTCATATGCGTCTCGGTGGCCAGGGAATCAGCGGACTCGTGGTGCGCATGTAGTCGCGATAACCATCGCGTGTATCGGCCATGCGCGCTTCCAGCAGCGGAATACCGGATACCTTCAGCAGCAGCCACGCCATCAGAACGGGCGGCGCGAGCGTGAGCCAGCCGAACGGCAGCGCAATCGACAACACCGTGTAAGCGACCCAATGCACGCACTCAAAGAAGTAATTCGGATGCCGCGAATAACGCCAAAAGCCATCGCGACAGACCTTGCCGCGATGCGCGGGATTCGCCGCAAAGCGTTTGAGTTGCCGATCCGCAAGCGCTTCACCGCCGACCGCAATCAGCCAGACGATGACGCCCGCGACAATGGCGAGCGGACTGGCAGGTTTATCGGCATAAGCGGGGACGAGGAACGCGAGGGCGAGCAGGATCGAAATGAAAGCTTGTAGCTGGAAGAACCAGAACATATTGCGGGCAGCGTCCTTGCCCCAGCGCTCGCGGAAGGCGTGATAGCGCGGATCTTCTGGTTTGCCGTGATTGCGCCGCCACAAATGCAGCGCCAGCCGCGCGCCCCACACGATGCCGCCCAGCGCCACAAACACGCGATTGACCGTCGCGCCGGTTCCGCACAACGCGACCACGCACGCCGCCGCCCCGAGCGATGCAGCCCAGACCGGATCGACCATACCGGCGTTTTTGGAGCGCAACTGCCAGAGCCACGCTGCGGCGAACACCAGCACGAAGCCGATTACGACGATGGCGAGAGTGACGAGTAAGGGCATGCGTAGACGTCCGTGGATTGGTCTGTCTATCGCAATACGGATGCCGCGCCGCGTCAGATGCAAACGGACGCACTATTTTTAGGGCGAACGGAAAATGGACGTCCTGGACAGACGTGGCTTTGCAGCTTCGGGAATAGGCCGGAGAGAAACAGCGCGGGCGCATGCAAAAACTGCACACGCCCGCACGTTATGTCATGCCGCGTGCATCTCGCCGGTGGCGATGACCGGTCCGGTCGGCTGGCCGGTCGGCGATCCACCCGTCGGTTCGATCGATACCGCGAGCGTCGCTTGTGCATTGAGGCGCGCCATGATGTCCGGCGGCAGCTGCATCGTCGCGGATTCGATCGCGGGGAACACGCCGAGCGCGATCGGCTTCTCGTTCGGCACGATCAGCCAAAGTTCGGTGGCGCGATCGGCGGCGAGCGTGGCGGGCACGGCAGGCACCACGACCATCCGCGAATTGCGCACATCGACGGTGGCGGTCCAGTGCGCGACGCCGTCCTTTCTTGCAATGGTCGCGACCATGTAGGTGCTTGGTGCGGCGGCGGTTTGCACTGGCTGCTGGCGCATGTACACCAGGTTCACGCCTAGCAGGACCAATGCGGCGACACTCGCGCCGACCGCGAGCCAGCGCCACAGATTGAGGCTATCCCACACGCTCTTGCGCGCGGGCGCAGCATCGGTCGAAAGGAAACCGATATCCCGCACGATGCGCGTCCACACCCGCGCGGGCGGATCGACGGCGCGCACATCCAGCGCCAGCGGCGCCAGCCGCCGATGCCACGCGTCCAGCATGCGCTGCAAGGCCGGATCGCGTTCGATATCGCGTTCCAGCGCGGCGCGTTCGGACGCATCGAGCACGCCGAGCGCGTATTCGGCGCAACGCAGATCGTCGTCTTGAGCGGGCGTGTTCATTGTTCGAGGCAGGTCTTCAACTGCATGAGACTGCGGCGGATCCAGCTCTTCATGGTGCCGAGCGGGACGGCGAGACGCTGCGCCAGTTCGTTATACGTGGCGCCGGTGAAGAAGGCTTCACGCACGGCGCGGCCTTGCTGCGGTTCCAGACGTTCGAGACATTTTTCGAGTCGAAGGCGCTCTTCGTTCGATTCCGCGGCGGCGGCGGGCGTCGGCGCTTCATCGGCGACTTCGGGCGTTTCGTCGTCGCCCAGCAATTCTTCGCGATGCTGACGCATGCGGTCGATCGTGCGATTTCGGCCTAACGTGATGAGCCACGTGATGGCGCTGCCGCGTTCGGGATCGAAGGTATCGGCGCGACGCCAGGCGGTGGCGTAGACCTCTTGCAGAATGTCTTCGGCTTCACCGCGATCGTGCATCATCCGCACGATCACGCCGAATACACGCGATGACGTCGCGCGATACAGCTCGGCAAAGGCTTGCTGATCGCCGCGCGCCACGCGCGTGAGCATCTCGTTCAGACGCTCGCGGCGCTGCCGGTCGGCGTCGGAGGAATCACCTGAACTACTACCTGAGCTGCTACCTGAGATCGGTTCCGTCATGGGCAGGAGAGGGCGTGAATACGTGCCGCAATATAACATCGCGCCACGCTGCCGCCGTGCAATGCCGGAAACGGAGAAACAAGCGGACTGCGCCATCGTCGATATCCCTGACGGGAAGCATGATTACGTCAGGCAATACGGAAGACGACGCGTGCGGGATGCACGTTATCGAAAGATCAGCGACGGCTGTACAACATGGTCCCGCGACAGGCATCCGCGAGGCAGCGGCAGGCGTAGAGGCGCTTCATGGCGGCGGTGCGGCGTCCATCGACTGTCAAACGGTAGTCGATGAACAATTCCTGACCTTTTTCGATTGACCGTATCGCGCGGATGAACACGCGTTCGCCGTCCTGTTCCGCTTCGCAATTGGGCGCGCAACTGTGATTGAGCCAGCGCGCGGAATTACCGCCGCGCGCGCCGTCGATCACGCTGCCGTCATCGAGACCGAAGAGAAAGGTGTGACCGTCTTCCGCGCCCGAACGCGCGTGGATTCGCTGCGCTTCGCGCCACGATACGCGCTGTCCCTTGTATTCGAGCAACATGATGCCGGCGGGCAGATCCGCCAGGGCAAATACGCCCCGGCCATGAACGGGCGATGTGCGGACAGTGATTCGGCGCATGGTGGCGATTCGCTAAGAGAGAACGAGAGAGTTTGAAGCTGAGCGCGGCCATCGTTATGATGATGCCGTCATAAATCGCTGTCACGCCCAATGCCCGCAGTTTCCACCCGCACACGCACCGAACGCAACATGAAGCGCAAGCCGTTACGCGGCACGCTGGCGCGGTATCGTAACCGTATCGTCGAAGTGTTGGGAGAGGCGCGCGGACAACGCGTGATGATCCGCTCGATTCATGACGATGGCATCGAGCGGAAGACGGCGGTGAAGTGGGGGAATTTGCGGGTGTTGGAGGGTGGGTTGTTTTAATTGGCTTTAGCTTTGACTCTGTCGCCGCTTCAACAAATACGTATCCATCATCCACCCTTCACGGTCCCGCGCCTCCGCCCGCACGCGCTCGATCTCATCAGCCACGTCGCTCAGTTTGCCGGACACGAGAATCTCGTCCGGCGTGCCCACATACGCGCCCCAGTAAATATCCACGTCCTCGTCGATGACATGCCGGAACGCGTTCTGCGCATCCAGCATCACCACCACGCTATCCACGTTCGATGGAAACCCCTGCGCGATGCCGCGTCCATTGGTGATCGTCACCGACTTGCCGATCGCGTTCAGCGCGATGCGATGTTTCGCCGCCAGCGCCTGCACGCTGCTGATGCCCGGAATCACCTCGTACTCGAACGCATGCCGCCCGCTCTGCGCGATGCTCGCGACAATGCGCATCGTGCTGTCGTACAGCGATGGATCGCCCCAGACGAGGAACGCGCCGCATTCGCCATCGGCGAGTGCATCGGCGATCAGGTGTTCGAAGATATCCTGCTTGTCGCGATTGAGCTGCTCGACCGCGCCGAGATAACTGTCGCCATCGGGACGGCGCTCGGGACTCGTCGCTTCGACAATCCGGTAGTCGCTGTTCTCGACATATCGCTCGATGATCTCGCGGCGCAATTCGATCAGCTTCGCCTTCGCTTCGCCCTTGTCCATCACGAAGAAAACATCGACCTGATTCAGCGCCTTCACGGCCTGCATGGTCACGTAATCGGGATTGCCGGCTCCGATGCCAATAATTAGGATGCGTTTCATAAGCGCGCTGAGCGAAATAAGCCAAAACAGGGAAGAAGTCTAACCGCATCGTCTCCTCATTTTCTGCTCATTCTCGCGTCGCAAAATGGCTTCATCGAACGAACGACGAAGCGGATCAAGGAGAAAGCGATGAACACGATCAAGAAAATCATGGTGGCCGTGGCGCTGAGCGCCGGTGTGGTGACGGTGGCGCAGGCGCATCCGTTTTTCAGCGTGGGCGTGGTCGGCGGTCCGGTGTTTCCGATCGACTCGGCTGGACAAAGCGCGCCGCCGCTGCCGGTGTATCCGCAGGCGTCCGATTCCGGTCCCGCGCCGCTGCCGACCGATGCGCCGCCCGTGAAGTACGCGGAGCCCGCCATCGCTAATTTCGAAACGATTCTGGGCCACGGCAACGACGCCGCCGCGCAACTGGATTACTAAGCAGCAGGGCTTCTCGCGCTAATCGGCCTTCGTAACCGCCCGTTGACGCAAATGCTCGACGAGCCGTTGCGCGGCGGGTTGCAAGTTATCGAAGTCCCGAAAGCACACGACAAAGCGCCGCTGCGCCCATTCATCCGTCAGCGGCACGATGCCGATTCCCAGCGCCTGCCGATACGTCGCGGCCACTTCCATCGGTACGACGCTGACGCCCAGATCCGCCGCAACCACGCGAAACGCCGCATCGAAACTCGATACGATCACGCGATACGACATCGTCTTGCCCGCCTGCGCGGCGGCGCGTTGCAACATCGTGTGCACAGCCGTTGCGGGCGGCAGTCCGACGTGTTCGTAATCGAGCGATTCCTCGAAGCTCACGCGCCGCCGCCGCGCCAGCGGATGCGTCGAATGCACCGCCAGCGCCAGCCGGTCCCGCCGATACGGCCGATGCTGCAAGCCGCGCAAATCCACGCTGTCCCAGCAGACGCCGACCGACGCCACGCCTTCGCGCAGTTGCCGCACGAGATCCTGCGACAGCCGTTCTTCGACATCGACCTTGATGTTCTGATTCGACGGCTCGCGCATGAACGAGGCGATATCGTCGAGCAGCGCTTCCGCAATCGCCGATGCCGACGCGCAAATGCTCACGCGTCCCTTCAGCCCGCCGCCGAACGCCGCCACGTCGCTGGCGATGCGCTCCATCGTAAAGAGCACGCTGCGCGCGTGTTCGAGCAGCGCGAGTCCGGCGGCGGTCGGCTCGACGCCGCGCCGCGAACGCGCCAGCAGCGGCACGCCCAGCGATGTCTCCAATTGCGCGATGCGCTTGCTGATCGCCGAGGGTTCGATATGCGCTTCCTGCGCCGCCCGCGCGATGTTCTGATGCTCGCAAACCGTCACGTATAAACGCAGCGTCTTCAGGTCGATATCGCGCACTGTTGCGTCTCCATGGTGTCGAGCGGGTCGAGCCGTTCCGAACCGGAATGTCTGGCCTTCCAAAATACCGCTTTTCCGGTGCAAACGGAATGTCTAGAGTCGAACCAAACAAGACTCGGAGACAACCCCATGAACGCCGTAATCCGCGAAGTCGGCTTGCGCGACGGCCTGCAAAGCATCCAGTCGATTCTGCCGACCGCGCAGAAAATCGAATGGATTCGCGATGCGTACGCGGCAGGTCAACGCGAGATCGAAGTCGGTTCCTTCGTGCCCGCGCGCCTGTTGCCGCAACTCGCCGATACCGCCGAACTCGTCGCCTATGCCAAAACGCTGCCGGGCCTGCAAGTTTCGGTGCTGGTGCCGAATCTGAAGGGCGCGGAGCGGGCCATCGAAACGAAAGCGGATTTGATGCTGGTGCCGCTGTCCGCGAGCCGCGCGCATAGCCTGGCGAATCTGCGCAAAACGCCCGAAGCAGTCGTCGATGAAGTCGCGAAAATGCGCGCCGCCCGCGATGCCTCCGGCGCGAAGACGCTGATCGAAGGCGGCATCGGCACGGCGTTCGGCTGCACGATTCAGGGCCGCGTCGATCACGCCGATGTGCTGCGCTACATGCAGGCGCTGCTCGATGCGGGCGCGGATCGCGTGAGCATCGCGGATACCGTCGGTTACGCGGGGCCTTCCGCCGTGCGCGCGTTGTTCGACGCGGCCCGCAAGATCGCCGGCGAGCGCTTCTGGTGCGGCCATTTCCACGATACGCGCGGCCTCGGGCTCGCCAACGTGCACGCGGCTTTGCAAACCGGCGTCACGCGTTTCGATGCGACGCTCGCGGGTATCGGCGGATGTCCGCATGCGCCGGGCGCGAGCGGCAATGCATCGAGCGAAGACCTCGCGTTCATGCTCGCCGATATGGGCTATGACACCAGCATCGACTTAACGGCGCTGCTCGAACTGCGCGCCAAGCTCGCGCGCTGGCTCGATGGCGAATCGCTGCATGGCGCGCTGGCGCATGCGGGCCTTCCGGTTACTTTCGCGGCACAAAACGTCTGAAGATGAGGATATCGAAATGAATCAGCCTAAGTTGCCGCTCGAAGGCATTCGCGTGATCGAATTCACGCATATGGTGATGGGACCGACCTGCGGCATGATCCTCGCCGATCTCGGCGCGGAAGTGATCAAGATCGAACCGCCCGGCGGCGACCGCACGCGCAATCTGCCGGGACTGGGTATCGGCTTCTTTCGCTCGTTTAATCGCAACAAGAAAAGCGTCGTGCTCGATATCAACACGCCCGAAGGACGCGAGGCGGCGCTCGATCTGATCGGTGAATCGGACGTGCTGCTGGAGAATTTCCGGCCCGGTCTGATGGCGAAACTCGGCCTCGATTACGCGTCGCTCGAAAAGGACAATCCGCGCCTCGTGTATGTGTCGCACAAGGGCTTTTTGCCGGGGCCGTATGAAAAGCGCCTCGCACTCGATGAAGTCGTGCAGATGATGGGCGGCCTCGCGTATATGACCGGACCAGTGGGACGGCCGCTGCGCGCGGGGACATCGGTGAACGACATCATGGGCGGCATGTTCGGCGCAATCGGCGTGCTGGCCGCGCTGCGCGAACGCGATCTCACCGGCCACGGTCAGGAAGTGCAGAGCGCGCTGTTCGAGAACTGCGTGTTCCTCTCCGCCCAGCACATGCAGCAATATTCGATGACACAAGAAGCCCCGCCGCCGATGCCCGCGCGCGTCTCCGCCTGGAGCGTCTACGACGTCTTCACGCTTGCCAACGACGAGCAGCTATTCATCGGCGCCGTCAGCGATCGCCAGTTCGTCACGCTTTGCGATGTGCTTCAACATCCCGATCTTGCCGCCGATCCCGAATTCGCCGATAACGCGTTGCGCGTCGCGGTGCGTCCGAAACTGCTCGCGCGGCTCGGCGCGATTCTCGCGGATCATCGCGTGGAAGAACTTGCGCCGAAGCTCGAAGCGGCGGGCATTCCGTACGCGCCGATCATGCGCCCCGAGCAATTGCTCGACGATCCGCATCTGAAAGCCAGCGGCGGCCTCGTACCGATGCAAACCGACGACGGCACCACCACCGATGTCGTGCTGCTTCCGCTCACGATGGGCGGGCGGCGTCCCGGCGTGCGTCAGCCGCTCGCACGCGTGGGCGAGCATACGGAGGAAGTGCTGAGCAGGATCGGCAAACGCGTTACCGCATAAACCGGCATAACACGATGGCAGGCGCATCCAAAATACAAGCGCCGCCGTTCCTGAAAGACACAGGAGACACAGCATGCAGCCAACCGTCATTGCGGACGCGGAATCGCTCGCGCAGCCGCACATCCGCGTCGCCGACACACCGGGCGCGCACATCTCCGCACGCATGGATCGATTGCCGGTCACGCGGCATCTGTGGATGCTCGTGCTGCTGATATCGCTCGGTGGTTTCTTCGAGATTTACGACCTGATTTTCACGGGTTATATCGCACCGGGCATGGCGAAAAGCGGCCTGTTGCAAACCACCACGCACGCGTTCTTCGGCTTCACGGGGATCGCGGGTTTTATCGCGGCGACGTTTGCGGGCTTGTTTATCGGCACCTTCTTTTTTGGCTGGCTGCCGGATAAATACGGTCGCCGCAGCGTGTTCACCATTTCGTTGCTGTGGTACTCGATCGGCTCCGCGATCATGGCGTTCCAGACCACGCCCGAAGGCGTGATCTTCTGGCGCTTCGTAACCGGCATCGGCGTGGGCGTGGAGATCATCACCATCGATAGCTACGTGACGGAACTCGTGCCGCAGCATATGCGCGGCCGCGCGATGGCCTTCAATCAGATGGTGATGTTCGCCGCCGCGCCCATCGCCGCGATTCTGTCTTACTGGCTGGTGCCAGTGACCGTGTTCGGACTCGATGGATGGCGCATCGTGGTGCTGGCGGGATCGGCGGGTGCGGTGATCGTGTGGTTCATCCGGCGCGCGGTGCCCGAGAGTCCTCGCTGGCTCGCGATGCACGGCAAGCAGGACGAGAGCGAGCGCGTGCTGCGCGAGATCGAAGAGAAGGTGGCGTTCGAATCCGGCAAACCGTTGCCGCCGCCTTTGCCCGTGGTCGAGCAGCCGGTGCAGCGGCGCGCATCGTTCGGAGAGTTGCTTCAGCCGCCGTATCGGTCGCGCTTGCTGATGCTGGTGGTCTTCAACTTCTGTCAGGCGATCGGTTACTACGGCTTCGCGAACTGGGTGCCGACCTTGCTGATCGGTCAGGGCGTGACGGTGACGAAGAGTCTGCTGTATTCGTTCGTGATCGCGTTTGCGCTGCCCATCGGTCCGTTGCTGTCGATGTTCTATGCCGATTGCGTGCAGCGCAAATGGCTGATCGTCGGCGGCGCGCTGGTGGTGATTGCGAGCGGCATCGCGTTTGCGCAGATGCGTTCGCCGGTGGCGCTGATCGCGCTGGGCGTGCTGGTATCGCTCGCGGGACAGACCATTTCGGTGTGCTATCACGCGTATCAGACCGAGCTTTTTCCCACTGCCGTGCGATGCCGGGCGAGCGGTATCGTGTATTCCGCCAGCCGCGCCGGCGCGATGATGTCGGGCTTTATCATCGCGTCGCTGTTGAAGGACTTCGGCGTGCCGGGCGTGTTCGCCGGGATTACGGCGTGCATGCTGGCGGTGGCGCTGACCATCGGATTATTCGGGCCGAAGACCAATGGCTTGCGGCTGGAGGAACTCAATCACTGAGCGCGTTTATGCGTCATGCAAGCTGTCACGCGCCTGGCCTATCATGACTTACGCGCGTGACATATTCGTCTGCGGGAACATCCGTTATGCTCCGCTGCTCTAAGCGGAGCAAACATGGCAACCCGCCCCGATGAATCGACTCCGCGCGCAGCTCTCTCGCGCGCCAGCTTGTGAATCATGATTACGCAACTCAGTGAAGAATGCAGATCGAAACTTTTCCGATTGACGCTGTGCGCGCCCGTCGCGGGCATCGCGTTCGTCATGGCCGATGGCCGCGAGGCGGCATGGCGTATCGGTAAAACGGTGATTTCGGTGCTGCGCAGCGTGCCGATCTACGAAGTCGAAATCCGGCAGATGCACGCATTCGCCGAACTCGTGCAGATGGGTGTAAGCGAAGACGCGGATCTGCGCGTCTTCGAGATCGCGCACGACGATGATCACGTCACGGAATGGACGGCCGCGCCGTACTTCCTCACCAACGATGCCTCGCTGCTCGGCAAATGGGCCGAGCTTCGCGCCGATCTTGCGGCTGTTGCGGCAAGCTCTGCAATCGACCGCGCGAAATAAGCGCTGTTCGGGTACGCGGGATGCTGTGCGTACGAGACTACTCGTGCGGGGTGTCGCGATGATCCGTTCGTACAACCATAAAGGCTTCGTGCTGGAAGTCGCGGTGGAAGCGTCGTTTCGGCTTGTCTCGAAGGCTGCGCCTCAGACGGCGCAGTATCTTGCCGTGGTCACGATCAGCCGTTCAGGACGGCCCGTGACTTCGTTCTCACCGCTGTATGTGGCGCAACGGCGCATCGGCAGTTTCGATACCGCCGAAGACGCGTTGTTGAGCGCGCAATCCGCCGGACAGACCTTCGTCGATGAGTGGATGCAGACGGCGCATTGATACGCGTTGATATTCAGGCGGCGCTGCGGATGTCCGTCGTATCGAGCACTTCATCGAGCGCTGCGAGCTTGCGCTGAAGCGTGGCCACGCGCTGGCTTTGCGATGGCACGAGATCGTAGTCCGCATCGAGCTGCGCGACGCGCATATCCCAATACTTCGCGGGCAATCGGCTTGGATCGATATTGCTTCGTTCGATCACGTTGCCCAGTATCAATTCCAGGTGTTGCAGTTCACGTTCGGCCAGTTGGGCGGGTCGGCGCTGTCGGAACTCGGGATTCACACCTGTCTTTACGTTTTGCTTCATGTCTTGTGTCCTCTTAACGGTGCCCCCATTCGAGCAAGGCTTGTTCCGATCTATCCCGCCAAAGACGTATCAGATGTTTCGAATTGAAACGCGCGTTCGCGGAAAGCCCATGTACAAAGGCGTCAAACGTTTGCTGGACACGGCGAAAAAACGCTG
>NZ_JAQFVG010000357.1:160121-182438 GCF_029439455.1 Caballeronia sp. BR00000012568055
AAAAAACGCTGATTTTTGGCGGTTCGGCGCGTACGAATTGCATCCCACGTGACGAAAACGGCTTCGGGGATGCGGAAAATTTTCATTCGCATCGGGCAAAACTTCAAAGCGAAATGCGCACAGAAAAGGCGTGCGAAAGCGCTCGAAAGCCGAGGCTAAGCGATGAGCAACGAAGGGAAAGGGGCAAGGGAAATACAGAAAAGAAATTGGAGCGGCTTCCTCTCGCGAAGCCGCTCCTTGTCCTTCGAATGACTGCTCGGAGTTCCTTGGACAGAAACAAGCTTAACGAGGCTTCATGACAAATTAAACCTCACTAAGCGCAATGACCTTTTCTCTTGAGCGACGAGAATAACGTGGTCCATGTGCAACATGACGTCACGCTCAAGCGATGCAATCGCACGCGCTAAACGCCTGAGCTTAAACGCATCTGAAGGCTTGGACGCATCGCTTTTCAAAATCCACAAATAATTGTTGCGTGTCGATCGGCGCTTAAAGAAGGCGTGTGTCGAATACAGTGTGTCCAGTTTCTTAAGGTCAATACCGGCTCCATGAGATCCGACGTTCGATAAGCCCAAAGAAACTTTTTGCTTTGAAAAAGGACACACAGAACCATGAAGAAAACAGTCATTCTCGCAGGCGTTCTCGGCGCATTCGCAGCATCCGCACACGCACAAAGCAGTGTCACGCTCTACGGCACCCTGGATGCCGGTCTTCTCTACACCAACAATGCCGGTGGCCACAATAACTGGCAGCAAGGCAGTGGTTCGCTTTCGGATACTTACTTCGGCCTGAAGGGCACGGAAGATCTCGGCGGCGGGTTGCATGCGCTTTTCAAATTGGAAAGCGGCTTCAACCTCAATAATGGCCGCTACAGGGAGAACAACACGCAGTTCAACCGTCAGGCTTACGTCGGTCTGCAACACGATCAATTCGGTACCGTGACGCTTGGCCGTCAATATGATTCGCAAGTCGATTATCTCGGTCCGATTTCCGAAGCAGGCAGCGGTTTCGGCAATAACCTCGCCGCGCATCCGTTCGATAACGACAATCTCGATCACTCGTTTTCGATCAAGAATTCGATCAAATATCAAAGCGTGAATTACGGCGGCTTCAAGTTCGGCGGTCTGTATGGCTTCTCGAACGACGCAGGCCAATTCTCGAATAATCGCGCATGGAGCGCGGGCGCGTCGTACACCACGGGTCCGCTGAATGTCGCGGCGTCGTATTTGCAGATCAACAATTCGCGTACGGGCAATGCAAACGGCGCGGTATCGGCGGGGGCGAGCAACAACGCGAACCTGACGGCGGAACAGCAACGCACCTTCGGCGCGGGCGTGAACTACGCCTACGGCCCGGCGACGGTCGGCTTCGTGTGGACCAACACGCACTACGACAACCTGATCGCGGCATCGCAGGGCGGCACGTCGTTCACGCTGCCCGGGGGATCGAACCTGCATATGAACAACTTCGAGCTGAACGGCCGATACGCACTGACCCCGGCGCTCGCGCTGGATGCAGCGTACACGTACACCGACGGCAAGGTCGGCGGCGCGAACGGTTCGGGCGATCCGAAGTGGCACACGGTTTCGCTGCAAGCCGATTATGCGCTGTCCAAGCGTACCGACGTGTATGTGGAAGGCGTGTATCAGCATGCATCGGGTGAACTGGGCAATGCGGGCGCGAACGTGGCGATGATCAACACGCTGTCGCCTTCGTCGACGGGCAATCAGGTTGCCGCGACGGTGGGATTGCGGCATCGGTTCTAAAGCTTCCGGGCAGCATCGCATCAAACGAAACGGCCGCGAATTTCGCGGCCGTTTTGCGTTGCGCCTCAAAAAAGCTACTCCCGCTCCGACCGCTTGATCAACTGATCGATGTCATGCCCCGCGCCGCCCGTGCCCGCCGCGAGCCGCGCCAGTGCGGACGCCGCTGTATCGCGCCGTACGCCGCTTTCGGGCCGGAACTGGATCGGCAGGGCCATGAAGAACGTCGCTCCGCCATCGGGCACGCCTTCGGCCCACGCGCGCCCGCCATGCCGTTCCACGATACGCCGCACATTCGCCAACCCAATGCCCGTGCCATCGAACTGTTCGTTGACGTGCAGACGCTGGAACACGCCGAAAAGCTTATCGACATAACGCATGTCGAAGCCCACGCCGTTGTCGCGCACGAAGTACACGTTGTAGCCCGCGAGTTCGTCCGTGCCCGGCTGCGCGCCGATCTCGATCATCGGTTGCTCGCGCAGTGCGCTGAACTTCACCGCATTCGAAATCACGTTGGTGAAAGCCACATGCAGAAACACATGATCGCCTTCGATAGGCGGCAGCGCTTCGATCTTCCATCGCACGCGCGCGGACGCGGCTTCGTCGATATCGTTCTGGATCACGGCATGAATCAGCGCGTGCATATCGACCTTATGCGGACGCAGCGCCGCGCGCCCCAGTTGCGCGAACGACAGCAGATCGTCCACCAGCCGCCCGCCGAAACGCGCCGACGTCACGATGCGATCCAGATAACCGCTCCCGCGCTCCGATAACTTCTCGCCATCCATCTGACGCAGCAGATCCGCGAAACTCACGATATGCCGCAGCGGCGCGCGTAAATCATGCGACACGGTGTACGAAAAACCTTCGAGTTCATGATTCGCGCGCCCCAGTTCGAACGCAAGCTGCGCAATTTCTTCCGCGCGCCTCAACACGATGCCCAACACCGCCGCGCGAAACTCCAGCGCGATTTCGCGCTCGGCAGGCCGCCACGGCAGCGAGCGATTGCGCACCACGTCCGTCCACGTATCGAAGCTCATACGCGGCGATAAAGACGTCGCCAGACCCGTGAGTTTGGCGCGCGGATCGCCGGCCCATTCGATCGTCTGCACCACTTCGCGGCGGAACCAGATCACGTAATTGCGATAAATCTTCGAGATCGATACCGCGAGAAAGCCCGCGACTTCCGACGAATCCTGCAAAGCCGGACACTCTTCCGATGCGCGATCCGACATCACCACGTCTTCGCTCTGGCTGTCGAGCCAATCGACCAGCGCGGTGACGCTCTGCTGATCCGGCGTCACGCCAACCAGCGATGTCCGCCCCTCGAAAATCACTGCCGCGCCGGACGAACGCGTGAAGCCGAGCAGATCGCCCGCGTCGTTGACGAGCGCTTCGACGAAGCTGTCGGTATTCGCCATCGACGAAAGCAGTTTCGACAGCATGCGCCGCAATTCGAGCCGGTAATGCGCTTCGGCCTGCGTCTCGCGCGCTTCGATCTGCAAAGACACGATCTGCGCGACATGCTCGCACGCGGTGCGCACTTCGAACGGCGGCAAACGCGGCGTTTCGTGATGGCAGGAAATCAGGCCCCAGAGTTTGTCATCGACGAGAATGGACATCGACATGGACGCCAGCGTGCCCATATTGCGCATGTATTGCAGATGCACCGGCGACACGCTGCGCAAGGACGCATACGTGAGATCGGTCGGGCGATTCGTCGTCGGATGCAGCGAAGGCACCAGCGCCGCCGCCTGATAATCCGCGTTCGAAATCAGTCGGATGCGATTGCGCTTGTAAAGCTCGCGCGCCTGCGGCGGAATATCCGAGGCCGGAAAGTGCTGATTCAGATACGACGGATATCCCGCTTCGACCGCTTCGGCGAGCACGCGGCCGTGGCCTTCATCATCGAACTGATAGACGAGCGTGCGGCCGAATCCGGTGATGCGCTGAATCTCCGTCGCCGCGAACTGGCAAAGCTGCTCGACGGTGCGCATCGATTGCACTTCGGTGACGAAGGAGCGCACCAGCGGATACATGGTCGCGAAGACATCGGCGGTGTCGCGCGCGGGTTCCGCTTCGACAAAAAACAGCCCGTCATGCCGATGCACCACGATCGCGAATGGTCCCGTCTGCGACCAGCCATCGATGATCGCGTTGCCGACGTGGATCGCGGAGCCATCGCGCGCGAGGCGTTTGAGTCCTTCGCTTGCATGATTGCCCGCCGTTTTGCCGATGATCGCGTCCAGCGGCAAGCCCAGACATTCCTGCGGTTCAAGCCGCGCAAACTGGCCGATGTTCGCGCTGATCTGCAACACGCGGCAGTGCTCATCGACGCTGATGAGCACGCCATGCGGCTGGATACCGCCGGGAATATGAATCGGTTCACGCGCGCATTCGGCAAACGCCGATTCATCGGGCACGTTCGCGGTGTCTTGGGCGGTGATGATTTCGGTAGAGGTTTTGTCCATCATCGTCCTGAAAGGGCAGTGCGGGTCGTGCGTGTGATCGAAGCATAGATGACGTGCGCGCCGTATCGGAAGTTTGACGCGGCGGTGTGCATCGTATGGTTCGAAAGAGCGGAGATTTCTACTTGGCGGCCGCGTGGTGTGCAGTCATTTCTACGGAAATGTGCAAGACAAATCACGTGATCGCGCGTGCAGACAGTCGAGGACAAATTGTAAAGCCGCATCGTGTATCCCTGCTTTCGAAATGGTCGCTGATTGTGTTGTCCGGGACAGTGCAATGACCGTTCCGCGCTGGTAGCATGAGCGGCCCGTTGACCGGAACAGGAGCGCACTTGCGACACGCTTTACTGCTTCTGACTGGCGCGTTGGCTGTCGCATTCACTGAAGGGCAGGCAAACGCGCAGTCGTATCGCGATGTCGCGCCGCTTGCGCCGCCTTCTTCTGCGCGTCCGATCGCGCCCGAGCCGCCTTCTGGTCCTGCCGATGACTCGCAGCGTGTGGCGATCGAGGAGTTGCACGGCATCGCGTTCGTATCGGCTTCGTCTTCTGTTGATGTCGAGTCCAACGCGATCACCGCGCACGGTCTTCCCTTACTCGATACATCGTTCCTCGATACCTTCAAACCCGATCTCGGCCGTCCGCTGACCTTCGCGCGTCTGTCGCAGATTCGCCGCGCCGTCGTGCAGCGTTACCGCGATACCGGCCATCCGCTCGTCGATGTGTTCGTGCCGGAGCAGGACGTGAGCGGTGGCGTGGTGAAAATCGAAGTGGCGGAATTCAGGACCGGGCGCGTTGTCGCAAAGGGCAATCACTATTTCTCGGATGCGCTGCTCGAACGCGAGATGCCGCTCGAAAGCGGTGCGCCGATCCGTCAATCGGATGTGCTGAACGGATTGGCGCTGTTGAACGCGAATCCGTATCGGCGGGTCGATGTGATTTATGCGCCCGGCACCGCGCCCAACACCACCGATGTCGTGCTGCAAACCGAAGACCGTCTGCCGCTGCGCATCTACGGCGGCTACGACAACGACGGCGTGCGCGATCTCGGCCGCGATCGGCTGCTGGCGGGCTTCGATTACGGCAATCTGTTCGGCACGGATGCGCGCATCGGCTATCAGATGACGGCGAGTAACGACCTTATCAGCGGCAATCCGGATATCGAAGGACGACCGAATCGGCCGCGCTTTATCGCGCATGCGTTCAATCTGAATGCGCCGCTGCCGTGGCTGGATCGGATCGAACTGTTCGGAGTGTTTGCGCAGAGTACGCCACGCTTGCCGGACAGTTACGGACAAAGTGGCATCAGTTCACAGATCAGTCTGCGATACGACAAGCGCTTGCCCGCGCTGGGCGAGTGGTTACAGCAAGTGCAGATCGGCTATGACTTTAAGCGCTCGAATAACGACCTCGAATTCGGCGGCTTTCAGGTGTTCAACGCGAACACGCATATCCATCAGTTCGTGCTCGGCTACGACATCTCGAAGACCGATGCCACCGGCGACACCCACGCCAACGCGACGCTTTACGCCAGTCCCGGCCACTTCGACAGTTCGAATAACGACGATGCCTTCGATGCCGCGCGTCTCGGCGCAAAGCCGCGTTATCAGTATTTCCAACTGTCGGCGCAGCGCGAATTGCGGCTGGGCGGCACAGGCTTTTCGGCATCGGCGCGCGGGCTGTTTCAGTGGACCGGCAATACGTTGTTGCCGAGCGAAGAACTCGGCTTGGGCGGCGATGCCACCGTGCGCGGTTACGAGCCGTACGCCGCGCAAGGCGATCGCGGCTGGAACGTGCAGACCGAGTTGCGCGCACCCGCGATCACGCTCGGACCCGCCGCCATGCAACCCTTCGTATTCTTCGATGCCGGGCACGTGTGGAATCGCATCGCGGAAGCGGGGGAGGTGAACAATGCATCGCTGGCGAGCGTGGGCGCGGGATTTCGCTTTCAGGTGGGGCGCTTTGTCAGCGTGCGCGGGACGTATGGCTTTCCGCTGAGGGCGGTGGTGCCGAATGGATCGAAAGCGCCGCTGGGCGAAATCTTCGTGGTGATCGGAAGCTGAGCGAGACGGCGCGGGCCGTCTCGCGGTTTCATCGACGAATCAAGGTTGTGCCTGCTGCCATTGCAAGACAGGATGCGTCGCGCCGGTGGGCATCGCCCAAACGCCGCCGGCCGGAATATCCCAGCCGAGGAAGTTCGATGCTTGGCTCATCTGCGCCGTGGTCAGGCCGTTCGAATCCGGCGGCGCGGTGCCGGAGTTGATGGCCGCAGCGGTCGTGCGCGTGGTGGTGTCTTTGTTCCAGTAGACGTTGTTGTTGATGGTCCCCTGGTTGTACGCCGCGATGCCGCCTTCCGGTTCGCCCGGCGGCCCGCCGCCGCCCACGATCCCGACCGCGAACGATTGGTTGATGACGCCGCCCGCTTCGTTGTCGTACACCAGCCCGCCGCCGTTGAAGCCGCCGACGCCGCCCGTCGCGTACGACTGCGTGATGGTGCCGTAGTTGAACGCGACCAGTCCGCCTTGCGCGCCGTGCGATCCGCCGCGGATCTCGCCTGTCGCGAACGACTGGGCGATGGTGCCGTAATTCGCGCCCACGAGTCCGCCCGAGCCACTTTGCGAGCCGACATCCGCACTCGTCGAAGAACGTTCGATAGTCCCGTAGTTCTGACCCGCGAGACCGCCGTTTCCCGCGCCGCCGTAACTGCCCGTGCCCGCGCCGCCCGACGTATTGACGTACGCGATGGTGCCGTCGTTGCGCCCCGCCGCGATGCCGTACGCCGCCGATCCCGAGCCGCTCGCGTTGCTGTTGGTGAGGTTGGTATTGCGCAGCACGCCCGTCGGTCCGATCACGCCGAACATGCCGACCCACTGTGCGTCGTACGCGCCGATCACGCCGAGCTTGTCGATGGTGTGGCCGAAACCGTCGAACTGGCCGGTGAAGGCGTTGGCCGTGGTCGTGCCGATCGGCGCGAAGCCGGTCGCGGGCGGCGTCACGTTGGTGCTCGCGCTGGCGTCGATATCCTTGCCGAGCGCGTAATTGCCCGCCAGATTCTGCGCGACGTTGACGAGGTCGGCGTAGTTGTTCACGAGCTTGTACGCGGTGATCTGCGTGACCTGTCCGCTGTAGGGCGCTGCCGTCCAGCCGCTATTCGACAGCAGCGTGCCCGGCGCGTAGGTGCCGTTCATATCGTAGAGCGCGCTGACAATGCCCGTGCTCTTCGACCAGTCGATGCTGCCCGCATTGCTCACGCTGCCGCCATTGTCGATACCGCCCGCATCGGCGCGCAGCGTGAGATTGCCTGCGCCCGTATTGGCGATGCCCGCGTTCTGCGCGACGCTCACGTTATGCGCCGCGCCCAATGTCAGCGATGCGTTGCCGTTCCACGCCACGTTGCTGTTCACGGCGAGATCGCCGCCGGATTCGGCATCGATATTGGTGCCGCTGGAGAGATTGCGCGCGAGCGTGCTGGCGGTGGCATCGTCAATGGTGAAGGTCGGCGCGCCGAGTTTCCAGTTCGCGGCTTGCACCGTCGCGCCGGACACGTCGAGCTGATTTGCGTGCGTTTCGACCGTGCCGCCACTGCCATCCGCGTTCTGCGCGGCGAGGGTGCCGTTGGCGTGCACCGCGCCCTGATCCGCGACCAGCCAGATGTGGCCATCGCGGGTGGCGGTGCCGGTCGCGCGGATCGCGGCGCTGTTTCCGGCCAGCGCGTAGACGTTGCCATCGGCGGCTTGCAGGCTGGCTTGCGCGGCGCGCACCGCGCCTGCGTTCATCACCGTGCCCTGGCTGCCGGTCTGCACGAACACTTGCTGACTGCCGCTCGCGTCCTGCACCAACACCTGACTGCCCGATGCGAGTTCGGCGGTGCCTTGCGGCGCATCGATCTGACCGGCGTTGATGACCGCCGAGCGCGACACCAGAATCACATCGCCGCCCGACGAACCAATCTTGCCGAGATTCACCACCACGCCATTGCCGCCGCCCGACAACGTCAGCGCGCCGCCCGCCATGAACGCGGCGTTGTTGATATCGAGCGCCGAGGCGACGAATCGGCCGCCCGTCGCCACCACGCCGCCGGGACCGACCAGCACGCCCTGCGGATTGATCAGATAGACGCTGCCGGTTGCGTTCAACTGCCCGAGAATCACGGACGGATCGCCGCCCGTCACGCGATTGAGCGTCGCGCCCGAGCCGTTATTGAAGTTGACCTGCCGGCCGCCGCCGATCGAAAAGCTGTTCCAGTCGATCACACCGCGCGACGAAGTCTGATCGATGGTGAGCGCTTGCCCGCCGCCACTGATCGTGCCACTGCCCGCGACGAACTGCCCGCCCTTGGGCAAGGGCGGCGCGGCATCGACGGTAAAGGAAATGAGGCCGAGCATCAGCGGGACACACACGCTGAGCGGCCGCAGGCGGAAGGAAACACGGGAACGGCTGGGGTGAAGCTGCTGCATATGCCCTCCAGACAATATCGATCGTTTTCGCTTTCGTTTTTTCTTGCTGGTGTGAGCCGCCGACGGTGGAGCCGACCTCTGCGAACATCGACGTGCGAGCAGGCGCGCCGATAGTATCAACCGACAATAGGGCGCATGTGTGGTGTTCCGTACACTCGTTCGAGGCAAAAAAATGGCAACGCGCCAACGCATTGCTGCGTAAGGCGCGTGTCAGGCGAGGCATGAAAATTGAGCGCGAATATTCGTGAACGCGTGTGATCGTGCGGACGAAAACGTTAGCGTGAGGGCTTTTTGCGTTCGCCGAGCTGCATGCAGCACTCGTGATAGACCTGCCGCACGAGCGCCGTTTCGTAGTCGAGATCTTCGCCCTGAAGAATCTTTTCGATGCCGCTCTTACCCGCTTCGGTTTGCAGCATCGAACACATGCGCACGGCCAGCGCCTGCGCCGCGACCGACAAGCGCGCGGTTTCGAACCAGTCCGCCGCACGATGATGCCGGTCCAGCCACCGATGCGCCGCGCGCACTTGAAATACTGTATCGGGCCAGACGCCGTCGAGGTAATACGCGCCGAGAAAGCCGCAGGTGAGCCAGCACAGCAGATGCACCCGGTCGTCGGGCGCCAGCGGATAGCGGACTTGACTCATGGTGATTGGCCCGGCGTGCGAAGGCGTCGTTCAGTCGCTCAAGCCAATAAAAATATCACGATGCGCGCGGTGTGACATACGCGAGCCGATACGCTAAGCCGCTCGCTTTGACGAACGCGGTGGCTTCATCGGGAGGCAGCGGCCGCGCGCACAGAAAGCCCTGATACGCGTCGCAGCCGATATGGAACAGAAAGTCCCGCTGACGCTCGTTCTCCACGCCTTCGGCGATCACGCGCAAGCCCAGACTATGACCGAGCGCCACGATGGTGCGCGCGATGACGGCATCGCTGGGATCGTCGAGCAGGTCCTGCACGAAAGAGCGGTCGATTTTCAGCACATCGAGCGGCAGGCGCTTCAGATACGCGAGCGACGAATAACCGGTGCCGAAGTCATCGAGTGCGAAGGACAGGCCGCGCGTTTTCAGCAAGTTCATCCGCGCGATGGTGTCTTCGACGTTTTCCAGCAGCACGCTTTCGGTGAGTTCGAGCTTGAGCCGCTGCGGGTCCACGCCCGAGCGCGTCAGCGCCGCCAGCACGCAGTCCGCGAAATCCGGGTGATGAAACTGCCGCGCGCTGACATTGATCGATACTTCGAGCGTGGCCATCAGCGGATCGGCGGACCAGATGGCCATTTGCGCGCACGCGGCGTTCAGCACGCGCTCGCCCAGAATCATGATGAGGCCGGTTTCCTCGGCAAGCGGAATGAAGTCGCCCGGCGCGATCAGGCCGCGCGCCGGATGCCGCCAGCGCACCAGCGCTTCCACGCCGATCACCTGATCGTTGCGGTCAACCTGCGGCTGATAGTGCAGTTCGAATTCGTCGTCACGCAGCGCGCGCCGCAAATCCGCTTCGTTCGACATGCGCGCGGAAACCGCTTCGCGCATGGCGGGATCGAAGAAACGCATGGCGTTGCGGCCGGCCGCTTTCGCCTGATACATGGCGAGATCGGCGTGCATCAAGAGCGCGCCGGTATCGGCGGAATCGTCGCTGAACAGCGTGATGCCGATGCTCGGCGTGCAGTTGTGCAGATAATCGCCCAGTTGATACGGCCGGTTCAGCGCATCGAGCACGCCTTCGGCAGCGGCGGTCGCGCGCGCGATGGCTTCGGCTTCGGCCGGACCGAGATTTTCGAGCAGCAGCACGTATTCGTCGCCGCCGAAACGCGCCACCGTATCCGCCGCGCCGACGCACGCGCGCAGCCGTTCGGCCACTTGTTGCAGGAGCTTGTCACCGACGCTGTGGCCGAGCGTATCGTTGAGCGTCTTGAAGTTGTCGAGGTCGATAAAAAACAGCGCGTTGAATTGCGCGCTCGTGTTGCTCGCGGCCATCGCGCGTTCGAGGCGCTCCATCAGCAATTGGCGATTCGGCAACTGCGTGAGCGGATCATGAAACGCGAGATGCGCGATCCGCCGTTCCGCCGCCTTGCGTGTGCTGATATCGGTTTTGATCGCGAAAATGGATTCGGGGCGGCCGTCTTCATCGCGCATTAAAGTCCATTGCACTTCGACGGCCAGCGCCGTGCCGTCCTTGCGATGCTCGGTGATTTCACCGCTCCACTCGCCGGTTTCGAGCACGCGGCGCGTGGCTTCGCGCACCACGGCGGGATCGTGATATAGCAATTCTTCGACGGAGCGCCCGACCGCTTCTTCGCCGGTCCAGCCGTACAAACGTTCCGCGCCCTTGTTCCAGTACCGCACGCGATTGTCGATACCCCGCACCACGATCGCATCCTTCGCGCGATCCAACAGCGACGCCTGTTCGCGGATACGCGCCTCGGCCTGCCGCCGCTGCGTCAGATCGACCACCGCGCCGACCATGCGCGTGGCGATGCCATCGTCATCGCGCATGATAAAGCCACGATCGAGCACGTACGCCGTCGATCCGTTCTTGCGGATAAACCGATACTCGTCCATCCAGTGCTCGCCGTCGCTTTGCAGCGCGGCGTCGAGATGCGCGAGCACGCGCGCGCGATCATCGGGATGGATGCGGTTGGCCCACGTGTTCATCGACCCTTGAAAGTCGTCCTTGGCATAACCGAACAGGCTTTCGACGTTCTCGCTGCGCCACGTCTTGTTCGACGCGATATCCCAGTCCCAGATCGTGTCGTTGGTCGAGCGCGCGATGATCCGAAAGCGCTCCTCCGAGCGTTCGAGCATCTCGCGCGCGAGGCGCTGAGCGGTGACGTCCTGCACCGCGCCGCGCATGCCCGCGATGGCATTGCCCGGACCGAGAATCGCTTCGCCGACGACGCGGACGGAACAGTCGCGGCCTTCCATCGTGACGATGCGCAATTCGACGTCGAACGGAATGCCTTGCCGCAGACAGGCGTTGGAGGCCTGCGTCATGGCCGGGCGCGATGCGGGCGTGATGAGCGCGCGGGCATCGTCGAGTTCGAAGGGCGTGGCGGGCGGGACTTCGAAGATCGCGCGCACTTCGGCGGAGCAGGTCAGGCGGCGCGAGAGCGCACCGAACGACCAGCCGCCGATTCGGGCGATGCGCGCGGCAAGCGAATCCAGCTCCGACGGCGGTGGCGGCACAAACATCGGCAAGCGGGAGTTGGACGACATATTCGTGTGCTCGTGCGAGTTGGAATTGTTGAGCGTGTGTCGATGGCCCGAATGCCTGATTTGACGCGCGATGGGGCGAAAAGCGGCGTCGGCACGATTATGCAGGCAAAATTTAGCGCAAACGATTGCGCTGCAAAAAGCACGGAGGATCGTTCGAAAAGGTGTTGCGGAATGGAGAAAAATGCGGAGAAACGCGGAGAACGAAACGGGACGCGTTTGGGCGTCCCGTGAGTGGGGGCAAAACTTATTTCCGGTCAGCGATGATCTGATCGAACGTGCCGCCATCGGCGAAATGGGTTTTTTGCGCCTGCTGGAAGCTGCCGAACATCTGCTCGACGGTGAAGGTTTTCAGCGGCTTGAACTCGCTGGCGTGTTTGGCGAGCACGCTGGCATCGCGCGGACGCAGATGATGCTCCGCGATAATTTCCTGCGCCTTCGGGGTCCACAGGAAGTCGAGATATGCCTGCGCCTGCTTGCGCGTGCCGCGCTTGTCCACCACCTTATCGACGATGGAAACCGGCGGTTCCGCCAGCAGACTCACCGACGGATACACCGCGTCGAAATTGCCCGCGCCGGGACCCGCGCTCATCAGACCGACTTCGTTCTCGAACGTGACCAATACGTCGCCGATATCGCGTTGCGTGAACGTCGTGGTCGCGCCGCGCCCGCCGGTATCGAGCACGGGGACATTCTTGAAGATGGCGCGTTCGAAGTCCTGCGCTTGTTGATCGGTCGCGCCTTGCTGCTTCTTGTAGCCCCACGCGGCGAGATAGGCATAACGGCCATTGCCCGAGGTCTTCGGATTGGCGATCACGGCCTGCACGCCGGGGCGCGCGAGATCGTTCCAGTCCTTGATCTGCTTCGGATTGCCTTTGCGGACGAGGAACACCATCGTGGTGGTGTAGGGCGCGCTGGCGTTGGGCAGACGCTTGCGCCAATCGGCGGGCACGAGCTGGCCGCGTTCGGCGAGCAGATCGATATCGTTGGGCTGATTCATCGTCACGACATCGGCCTGCAAACCCTGCGTTACCGATAAAGCCTGCGCGCTCGATGCGCCATGCGACTGCCGCACCGATACCGTTTCGCCCGCCTTCGACTTGTAGTCGGAGATAAAGGCAGCGTCGATGTCTTTGTACAGCTCGCGCGTGACGTCGTAGGAGACGTTGAGGAGCGTGGTATCGGCGTGGGCCGCGTTCGCGGCGAAGCCTGTGATGCCGATGGTCAGTGCGGCGAGGAGCGTGCGTTGGACCGCCATTTTTGTGGTCTCCGGTGACGAGGTGCCGTCATTCTCGGGGGCGCACGGGCGGGGGCTAAAGATTATTTTGTGATGTGGGTATGTGTGGCACGCGGCGGCGTTTTCTGCCGCCGCGTGCAATGCTTAGAACCGATACGTCACGCCGACTTTCACAATCGGATACCAGCGAAACTTATCCGCTTTATCCTGCAAATCCTGCTTCTCCTGATCGACATAAGCCTGGCCGACAACCGCGACGATGTTCGCCGGCACGTCATAGTCCACGCGCGGACGACCGTACGCGACGCCCGCATCGAAGAAGGCGGAGAAGCCTTTCTGCGCCACCGGCGTATGACCGAAGCCGATGCCGATATACGGCCGCACTGTCGGGAATTTCGCCTTCGCGTGGATGCTTTGGCCGACGGTCGAGTACGTCACGCCGTTGATGCGCACGGTATCGGTCGGGCTGGTGGCGGTGGCATCGACGTTATCGCCGCCGATCAGCGCGCCGGCGGTGAAGCGGAACGCCACCGTGTTCGGCGCGGGGAAGAAGTCGAGATACAGGCCGCCGTGGTAGATGTGCGCGGTGCCGTCGTAGTGCAGGCCGCCCGCGTTGAAGTTGTGCGAGAAAGCGATGCCGTTGAATTCGGCGCGGACGTTGTCGCGCGTGCCGAGCGGTTCCGAATAGCCGATGCCGACGCCTTCGGTGCCGACTTGTCCATACACTTCACGAGCATGCGCGACCGGCGCGGTCAGGGTGACGATGCCTACCACGCTGGCGAGAGCGACCAACAACTTCTTCATTGCGAGAGCTTCCTAGGAGAGAAAGACGCGATGCCGATAGCGACAACCACGCGTCATGTCAGGGATAGCTCTATTAACGGAAAGGTTAAAAACGTTCTTTAGCAAACGTTCGCAAGAAATTTTCGCGATGGATGCGAAGGGGAGAAAGACTTACCTGGAAACGTTTGGCCCGCATCGTGAAGATGCGGGCGCGAGGGACAAAAGCCGGACAAATCATCCGGCTCGTTGAGCGCTTGAATTAGAACGCGTGACGCAGCGCCACGCGCGCGATGAACTGCTCAGAGTTCGACGACTGACCGAGCGCGCCCGGCACATAGGCTTGGTCCAACGCCGAATCCGTCGCGCTGCCTGCGATCTTCTGATACACGCCCTGCACGTACACATCGGTACGTTTGGAGAGGAAGTAATCGGCCATCAGGCCAGCCGAGTGGATCTTCGGTTTGACCTTGCCGGATGCGGCATCGTACGTTTCGATCGAATACACATACTGCGCGCCGATAAAGAACGCCGGCGTGAACGCGTACTTGCCGTTCACTTCGAAGTTCTGATACCTGATGTTCTTCAGTTCGGTGCCGTTGGTGATGTCCGTGTTGCCGAGGTAACCGTTGCCAGTCGGATTCGCATAGCTCGAATTCGTGTACGCGAAACCTGCCATCGCCGGACCGAACGTGTAGTTGATGCCCGCGCCAAAGACCTGCATGCGCTGCGCGATGAAGCTTGCATCGTTGGTCGCGATTGCGCCCGCGCTATTCATGCCCGGATTGTCCGCCCGCATATAAGCCGCGCCGACCAGCAAACCCGCATTCGCATACGAAGCACCGACGCTATACAAGCGATTATTCGCGAAGCCCGTGTCATTGCTGAAGCTATACGTGCCGCCGAACTTCAAGCCGCCAAACGACGGGCTCGCGTACTTCACCGTATTGTTTGCGCGGAACGAGTTGTCCGTGTTGTCGTTATCGAACGGATGCGCGAACAGGTAGCCCGCGAAGTTGCCGTTGGCCGTCGTCGGCGCAAGATAATCGACCACGGAGTCGTATTGACGCCCGAGCGTCACCGTACCGAACTGGCTGTTCTGCACGCCGACGTACGCCTGACGGCCGAACATGCGTCCGCCCTGACCGGCTGCGCCGTTGCTGAGATTGACGCCGCTTTCCAATTGGAAGACCGCCTGCGTGCCGCCGCCGAGATCCTCGACGCCGCGCATGCCCCATCGGCTGCCCGATGCGTAGCCGCTGGTCAACTCATACGCGCGACTGCCGCCGACATTGCTGGTCCAGTCCAGGCCTTCGTCGAGCACGCCATAAAGCGTGACGCTGCTTTGAGCAAATACCGACATCGACGCGCAGCCGAGCGCTGCACACAAAATGCCTTTGATCTTCATAGAAAGTCTCAAATGTTTTATGAATTTTTGAGGATTTCCAAACATTTCCAACAAATCGAACGCGCGGAAACGCAGGAAAGCGAGCGTCGGATTTTGCTCGATCGATGTCGGATCGCAAAAGGATTTCGCGGCGGGGCAATCGTGAGTTTTTCGAATGTTCTGGCGGAGAAATCTTCGCTTGTCGCTGCAGCGCGAGGCGCGGAAAAATGCCTCGAAACGCAACTGGACCGGTTGCCGCAGGCCGCAAAAAACGACCGTGCGTGCGAACGCGTCTTAGCGCTCATCTAGCGCACAAGGAGCCGAACAGCATGAAGCAGGATATGAAGCAAGAACGGAATTTCGTGAACGGTCGTTTCATCGAACCGGACGGCGATGCGCTTACCGCCATCCTGAATCCCGCCACGGAAGAAGTGGTCGGCCACGTGCACAACGCATCGCGCGAGCAGGCTTTGTCCGCCGTCGAAAGCGCTCAGGCCGCGCAGCGTCTGTGGCGCGTGATGCCCGCCGCCGAGCGCGCGGTCCACATGCAAAAGTTCGCCGATGCAATCGTCGAAGCCGCGCCCGCCATCGGCGCAGCATTGGCGATGGAATCGGGCAAGAGCCTGTCGGATGCCACCAACGAAGCGATCTACGCCGCGCAGATCACGCGCTACCACGCGGAATGGGCGCGCCGGATCGAAGGCGAAGTCATTCCGAGCGATACACCCGATGAAAACCTCGTGCTCCACCGCGAGCCGATCGGCGTGGTCGCATGTCTGATCCCGTTCAACTTCCCCATCTACACGCTGATGCGCAAGATCGCGCCGGCGCTGATCGCGGGCAACACGGTGGTCGTGCGTCCGAGCAACAACACGCCGCTGTCCGCGTTCGAAGTGGCGCGCGCGGTCGAACGCGCCGCGCTGCCCTCGGGCGTCATCAATATTCTGGCGATGGAACATGCCACTGCCGAAGTGGTCTGCACGCATCCGGCGGTCGGCATGATTACGCTGACGGGCAGCGTCGGCGCGGGCCGCAAGGTGCTCGAATACTGCAAGGCGAATATCGCCAAGCCTTCGCTGGAACTGGGCGGCAAGACGCCCGCCATCGTCGAGCCGGATGCGGATTTGCAGAAGGCGGCGCGCGAACTGATCGGCTCGAAGCTCTCGCACAGCGGCCAGTTGTGTACCGCCATCGAGCGTGTCTACGTTCACGAAAGCGTGCATGACAAGTTCGTCGGCATGCTGCGCGAGCAAATGCTGGCCAAGCAGATCGGTGACCGCGAAGAAGACGCCGCGTATATGGGTCCGCTGGTCAACAAGTCCTCGCGCGACGGCATCCACGCGATGGTGCGCCGCGCGATCGAAGCGGGCGCGACGCTCGAATGCGGTGGCGAAGTGCCGAACCGCAAGGGCTTTTTCTATCCGCCGACGCTGCTGTCCAACTGCCGTCAGGACATGGAAATCGTGCAGGAAGAGACGTTCGGGCCGGTGCTCGCCGTCCTCAAATACAGCACGATCGATGAAGCCATCGCGCTTGCCAACGACCATCAGTTCGGTTTGTCGTCGGTGCTTTACACCGAAAACTATCGCACGGTGATGAAGGTATCGAACTCGATCGAAGCGGGTGAGTTGTATATCAACCGCACGCCGGCCGACCCGTACCAGGGCTTCCATTCCGGATGGAAGCGCAGCGGTATCGGCGGTGACGATGGCAAGCACGGCATGCTCGAATTCACGCAGACGCGTCTCGTCGTCATGAAGTATTGATGTTTCATCGGACCGCGCCGTTTTAAAAAGACGGCGCGGTCGCTTTTTTTCCCAACCACAAGAACATACAAGGCGCGGCGCATCGAAGCCGATCGTCTTCCAGGAGCACTTTCCGTGTCGTCGAATCCCGCTCAAAATCCGGCTGGCGTGAGCGCCACGCCGCACGCGTCGTCACGCGCCGATCGCTATATTCAGCTTGCCTTGCTGGTGATTGCCGCTGGCGCGATTTATCCGATTCTGTATCTGCGGCAGGTTTATCAGCCGACGATGCTCGAAGTCTTCCATATCACCGAAGAGCAACTCGGCATTCTTTATTCCGCGCTCGGCACGATCTTTCTGGTTTGCTATCTACCCAGCGGATGGCTCGCCGATCGCGTGAAGCCGCGCGTGCTGATCAGTTTTTCGCTGATCGCAACCGGCCTGCTCGGGCTGTGGTATTCGACCTCGCCTTCGTTCAATTCGCTGATCGTGATTTTCGGCGGCTGGGGCATCACCACGGGCCTCACGTTCTGGGCCGCGATCATCAAGCGCGTCAACATGATCGCTTCCGCCGATGAACAAGGCCGCTTCTTCGGCTTTCTCGATGGCGGCCGCGGTCTGATCGAAGCGATGCTCGCGACTATCGCCATTTCGCTGTTCGCCTATATCACGCATACGCGCCACGAAGAGCCGGCCGAAGGTTTCAGGCTCGTCGTCTATATGTACGCGTTTCTGTGTATCGGACTGGGCGTGATTCTGGGTCTGGTGCGCGACCCGCAAGGCGCGCAGGCAGCGAACGAAGGCGCTCGCGAAAAGCGCAATGTGCTGCGCGATCTCGGCTCGCTGTTGAAGAACCGTCAACTGATGCTGCTGTCGGCCATCGTGTTCTGCGGCTATCAGGTGTTCTGGGCGACGTACAGCTTCTCGGCGTATCTGCACGAGAAGGAGATCGGTCTGTCGGTGGTGGTCGCGGGCTTCATCACCACGGCCAAGCTGTGGATGCGCCCGATCGGTGGTATCGGCGGCGGCTTTTTGGGTGACCGTTTCTCGAAGACTTCCGTGCTGATCTTCGCGCTGTTCGCGGCGGCGGTGTCCATTCTCGTGCTGCTGCTGGCGCCCGCTATCGGCAATCCGTGGGTGATCGCGGCGCTGGTGCTGTTTATCGGCATCATGACTTACGCGATTCGCGGTCTCTACTGGTCGCTGCTCGATCAGTGCAAGGTGCCCGCCGAAACCATGGGTCTCGCCATCGGTCTCGTTTCGGTCGTCGGCTACTCGCCGGATGCCGTATTGCCGCTCATCAACGGCTATCTCACGCAGAACTATCCGGGCGTGCACGGCTATCAACTGTATTTCGGCTATATCGCCTGCATGGCCGCGCTCGGCAGCGTCGCAGCGATCATGTTCAAACTTCGTCTCAAGAAGCAGGAGCAACAATGAAGATCGTCTCGCTCGAAACGCATATCGTCGCTGTTCCGCCGCCGCATGTCGGTGGCATGTATTGGATCTTCGTGAAGCTGCGCACGGCGTGCGGTATCGAAGGCGTTGGTGAGATTTATTCGGCGACGTTCCATCCGAAAGCGATGACGCCGATCATCGAAGACGTGTTCCAGCGTTATCTCGAAGGTCACGATCCGCATCATGTCGAGCGCTTCTATCGTGAAGCGTATTCCAGCGGCTTCACACAGCGTCCCGATCTGACGATGATGGGCGTGCTCAGCGGCCTGGAAATGGCGTGCTGGGACATCATCGGCAAGGCGGCGAACAAGCCGGTGTACGAACTGCTCGGCGGACGCGTGCATGAACGTCTGCGCTCGTACACGTATCTGTATCCGAAGAACGCGCGCGGCGAATACGACTACGACGATCCCGATCTCGCCGCCGAATGCGCGGTGCAGAACGTCGAGCTTGGCTTCACCGCCGTGAAGTTCGATCCGGCAGGTCCCTACACCGCGTATTCCGGTCATCAGATTTCGCTCGAAGTGATGGATCGCTGCGAGTTGTTCTGCCGCAAGATTCGCGAAGCGGTCGGCAGCAAGGCCGATCTCTTGTTCGGCACGCACGGTCAGATGGTGCCGTCGTCGGCCATTCGTCTGGCGCAGCGTCTCGCCAAATACGATCCGCTGTGGTTCGAAGAGCCGGTGCCGCCGGGACAGGAAGGCGCGATGGCGCAGGTCGCCGAAAAGACCAGCATTCCGATTTCCGCGGGCGAGCGTCTGACCACCAAGTACGAGTTCTTCAAGCTGCTCGAAGCGAAGGCGGCATCGATCCTGCAATTCAATGTGGGACGCGTCGGCGGCATTCTCGAAGCGAAGAAGATCGCGAGTCTGGCCGAGGTGTATTACGCGCAGATCGCGCCGCACCTCTACAACGGTCCGATCGGCGCGGCAGCGAGCATTCAGGTCGCGGCGTGTTCGCCCAACTTCCTGATTCAGGAAAGCATCGGCACGTGGGATGGTTTCCATGCGGAAGTGCTGAAGACCAAGATCAAGTGGGAAGACGGCTGCATCATTCCGTCGAGCGAGCCGGGTCTGGGCGTCGAATTGAATATGGATGTGGTGCGCGCGCATACGCCGTACACGGGCGAACGTCTGCATCTGCAAATGGCGAGCAAGCCGTTCGACGTGAAAGATCTCGCGCCCGCCAAGGGCTAATTACTGAGAAGAAGCATGGAATTCGATTACATCATCGTGGGCGCGGGATCGGCTGGCTGCATTCTGGCCGATCGCCTGTCCGAGTCGGGACAACATTCGGTGCTGCTGCTGGAAGCGGGCGGCGCGGATTCGTCGTTCTGGTTCAAGGTGCCGGTGGGTTTCACCAAGACCTACTACAACCCTGAATACAACTACATGTATTACAGCGAGCCGGAAGCGCAGTTGAACAACCGGCAACTGTATTGCCCGCGCGGCAAGGTACAGGGCGGCTCCGGCTCGATCAACGCGATGATCTACGTGCGCGGCCAGCCGCACGATTACGACGACTGGGCGCGCGCGGGCAACACCGGCTGGGGTTATCGCGATGTGCTGCCGTACTTCAAGAAGCTCGAATCGCATTGGGCGGGCAACACGGAGTATCACGGCGCGGACGGCAAGATCAAGATTTCGTCGATGAAAGAAGGCGCGCACGCCATCACCGGCACCTTCCTGGAAGGCGCGCGGCAGGCGGGCTTTCCGATCACCGGCGATATCAACGGCGCGGATTATGAAGGCGCAACCATCTACGATCTGAACGCGCGCAATGGCGAGCGTTCGTCGAGCAGCTTCGAGTATCTGCATCCGGCGTTGTCGCGGAAGAATCTGCGCGTGGAGCGCAACGTGACCGTGCGCCGCGTGATGTTCGAAGGCAAGCGCGCGATCGGCGTGTTGACCTCGCGCAATGGTGAAAATGGCGAAACGCTGCAATTCGTCGCCAGGCGCGAAGTGATCCTCTCCGCCGGTTCCGTCGATACCCCGAAGCTCATGCAGCTTTCCGGCCTCGGCGACAAGGCCTTGCTCGCGAAGCACAACATTCCGGTCGTGCATGAACTGCCGGCGGTCGGCAAGAACCTGCAGGATCACCTGTGCGTGAGCTTTTACTATCGCGCGACCGTCAAGACGCTGAACGATGAACTGCTGTCGCTGGTCGGCAAGGCGAAATCGGGCTTGCGTTATCTGCTTTCGCGCAAAGGTCCGCTGTCGATGAGCGTGAACCAGTCGGGCGGCTTCTTCAAGGGCGACGCAAACGATGCCGAGCCGGATCTGCAGCTTTACTTCAATCCGCTGTCGTATCGGATTCCGAAGAGCAGCAAGGCGCAACTGGAACCGGAGCCGTACTCGGGCTTCCTGCTGTGCTTCAACCCGACGCGTCCGACCAGCCGTGGTTCGATCGAAATTGCATCGGATCGTGTGGAAGATGCCGCGAAGATTCGCATCAACGCGCTGACGACCGAGAAAGATCTGCACGATGTCGTGCAGGGCAGCAAACTCATCCGCAAGATCATGAGTGCGCCCGCGCTGCGCAATATCACCGCCGAGGAAATCTCGCCGGGACCGGACGTCAAGAGCGACGAAGCGTTCCTCGAGTATTTCCGCGAAAACTCTGGCTCGATCTATCACCTGTGCGGATCGTGCGCGATGGGACCGGACGCGAGCACATCGGTGGTGGATGATCGCTTGCGCGTGCATGGCATCGAAAGCCTGCGTATTGTCGATGCCTCGATTTTCCCGAACATCACGTCGGGCAATATCAATGCGCCGACCATGATGGTCGCCGAAAAGGGCGCCGAGATGATTCTCGAAGACCATAAGGCCGACGCTGCTCAGGCGTCGAAGCCGGCCACGCTGGCGGTCGCCGCCTGATACCGCGTAATGAGTGAGGATGCTTTGTCGCGAGACATTAGTTGCAAATACGTCGAGACATTAGATGTAGATACACGCTATCGAGGCTTTCCTGGCGCGGCAGAGCCGTGCCAACCACCGTGCGCGCAATGTCATTGAGTTATACGGTTCCTATTGCGGTCAAGTTTTTCACAGTTGGTCAATAGTTGGGGATAAAGAGCGCCAACGTATCCCGCGGCGTCCGCGCTGGTTATGGGAGGATTGAGCTATTTCGTGGGATCGCCCTGCTTACCTCTCGCGAAGTAAGCTTTTTCTGCCAGTCTGGCTGCATCGGCGAGTGGATCATCGCTCATATGCGTATCGTCCGCGGTCGGGTTCTCGGAAGTCCCAGACGCAATTCCTTCGATATCAGCTTCATCTGCCAACCGCCCATTCACGCCGTAGGCAATTTTCTGCTGCTCCAACAATTGTTGCGCACGAAAGGCGTTGGAGTTGCGTTTCGCTGCGCTCTTGGTCGCTCCGACAGCGCCTGCGAACTCATCGGTGCGAGAGCGCTCGATGTCGTCTAACTGCTGCTGAGTCTTCACGCTGACTCTCTGTGCCGCCTTTCGTTTCGTCGGCTGAGACAGCTTCGCATTCTGATGTGCCGCCTCGGCTCCTCGTATATTGTCGTCCATCTTCGCAAAAGTCAGTTCCAGCCATGTCAGGTCTTCTCCAAACCGGATCTTATCCTCCTCGATCATCTCGATCTCGAAGACTTCCCCTTCCGGAATACGGCACAGGATCTTGCCGGCTTTGCGATAAGGGCTCTTGACTTCGACGACAAACGCTTCCTTTCCCGGTCTGCGTGAGTGCACGATCGCAGCATCCTTGAGCTCGGCGGACGAGTAGCGAGCGTTCTCCCAGTGAACAAGTGCGTCGTTGCATGTCCTCTTCGTCCACGGTAGGAAGGTGTCGTAT
>NZ_JAQFVG010000358.1:0-140008 GCF_029439455.1 Caballeronia sp. BR00000012568055
CTCAACGAAGGGAAAATCTGTCCAGGTAACGTTGGTTTGGAACTCGTGAGGGACTTGCGGAGATCGACAGGGATGAAAGCGCCATGAATGCGAGGCAGACGCTTTGGGTGCTTTTCGGCACAACATGCATCATGACTGTCGCTGTGCTCTACACAGGATTCGTGAAGTCTTACCTGGACCACGAGGTGCAGACAACGTTTTTCATTAAGCGATTTCCAACGTTTCAGATGGAGTTTTTTGATCCATTCGCAAACGAGGGAGATGATGTACCAATGAGTCAAATGTCAACATCCGACCGCGCAGAGTTTGCGGCTTACTGCAAATATCGGTTTGGATTGGATGCCGACAGCGATCTGGCGCTCGAGGACTGCAAGTCGAAAATTCCGCCGTACCTATAGCGGTTGAATGGCGCAAGAAGAGAAGCGGGCGAGGTCACCGCCCACTCTTTTTAAACCGCCCCAACCCACCATAATTCGGCAACTGATCGATCGTCTTCCCAACCGCTTTCGCATAAAGCGGCATCATATCCGGCATGCGCTTGAGCAAATCCTGCCGACGCTCAGGCCCATACGGATGCATCCAGATAAAGCCGTTATCCGCGCGGCGCGTGGCGGTATCGATCTTGTTCCACAAGGTCACCGCCGCGCGCGGATCGTAGCCCGCGCGTGACGCGATTTCGCTGCCGATCACATCGGCTTCAGTTTCATCGGCGGGAGCGTATTTCATCGCCATCAGCTGATCGCCGATCCCAAGCGGCTCCGATTGCAGGTTCGCGAAGCCGAACAATTGCGGCATCGTTCCGCCCGTCAACTGCTCCGCCTGCTGCCTGCCCAATCGTTCGCGCGCATGTTCGCGCAGCGCGTGCGCGATCCCATGGCCGATCATCATGCCGATTTCGTTATCGTTCAGATGCAGCTTGTCGATCAGCCCGCTGTACACGACGATCTTGCCGCCCGGCAGACAATACATCCGCACTTCCGGCGACTTGATGACATTGATTCCCCACTTCCAGTTCTTCGCGCGATCGTTCCACTTGAGCGCGAACGGAATCTCGTGATTGACGATATCGCGGACGCGTTTGACGAGCGCGTTGTCATCGGGAAGCAGGGTTTTCTTGCGTTCGGCGTCGTGAATGATCTGCGCATATTCCTCTGCGGACTGCGCTTCCAACGTGGCGGGCGGAATCAGATTGCGGAACAGCGCGGTATTGCCGAAACGCACCTGATTGTTCGGCGCGGTGTACGGTGGCGGCACCTTCTGTTCGTCCTGAGCATACGCGGACACAGGCGCGAGCGACGCCGATGCCATTGCGCATATCAAGGCGCGGAACAGGCCGGTTACCGTCATCGTCGGGTTCTCCAGGGAGCGATCTTCGGCAACAGTAACATGCCGGGAATCGACAACGCGACGCACACGAGGAAGTACTCGAACCAGCCCGTCTGCGCGACGATAAACCCGCTCGACGCCGCCGCGAACGTGCGCGGCACGGCCGCAAGGCTCGTGAACAGCGCGAACTGCGTCGCGGTGTAGCGCGGGTCGGTGGTGCTGGCGATATACGCGGTGAAGGTCGCAAGCGTGAGTCCGGTCGCGAAGGTTTCGAAGCCATAGAGCACGCCGAGCGCCACCGGCGACGACCCGATCTTCGCAAGCCACGCAAAGCCGATCGTCGCAATGATCTGAAGCGCGCCGAAAATCCACAGCCCGCGCGCAATGCCGATCTTCACCAGAAAAATCCCGCCGATAATCCCGCCCGCGATGCTCGTCCAGAACGCGACCGTCTTCGCGATCACGCCGATTTGCAGCGTCGTGAAGCCGAGGTCGAGAAAGAACTTGGTGGCGAGCGCGGTCGCCATCGTATCGCCGAGTTTGTAGAGGAAGATGAAGCCGAGAATGAACAGCGCCGCGCGCCATCCATCACGCGTGATGAACTCGTGAAACGGCTCGATGATCGCTTCACGCAGATTCTTCGGCGGCTTGCCGTGAATCTCCGGCTCTTTCACCACCAGCGTCATGACGATGCCCGGCAGCATGAACGCGGCGGTAATCAGAAACACCGTCTTCCACGGCAGAAACGTAGCAAGAATCAGCGAAAGCGATCCGGGCACGAGACCCGCGACTTTGTACGCGTTGACGTGCACCGCATTGCCGAGACCTTGCTCGGTATCCGCCAGCAACTCACGCCGATACGCGTCGATGACGATATCCTGGCTCGCGCTGAAGAACGCGACGAGCGCGGCAATCGCGGCCACGGCCCACAGATTCTCCGCAGGTGAGAAGAACCCGAACGAGCCGATCGCCACCGCGACGAGAATCTGCGTGACGAACATCCATCCGCGACGCCGTCCCGGACGCCAGCCGGGAAAGCGCGGGATGTATCGATCCATCAGCGGCGACCACACAAATTTCCACGTATAGGGAATGCCGATCAGCGCGAACAGGCCGATCTCACGCACATTGACGTGCGCGGTCGTCAGCCATGCCTGCAACAGGCTGTAGAGCGTGAAGAGCGGCAAGCCGGACGTGAAGCCGAGAAAGACGCAAATGAGGATGCGCGCGTTGAGAAACGCGCGCCAGCCGGGATGCTCTTCGTGTGCGGATAAAGCGGGCGCCTCGTGTGGCGTATCGGGCATAACGTGTAGCGGGAATAGTCGATGCGGAAAGCCGGCGATTTTACCGGCGCTTCACGCGATAGACCGCAAGACTACCACGCCAGTTCTCGCCCCAACGGATGGTCTGCCCTTCATGCAGCACCGCGCGATCCAGAATTTCGATGCCCACTTCCGGCGCAAGTGCTTCGAAATCCTTGATAGTCAGCACGCGCACGTTCGGCGTGTTGTGCCATTGATAAGGCAGCGACTTCGACACCGGCATATGCCCGTTGAGCACCGACAGCCGATGCCGCCAATACCCGAAGTTCGGAAACGACACGATGCACTCGCGCCCCACGCGCACCGTCTCGCGCAGAATCGCGGCGGTCTGATGAATGGTCTGCAAGGTCTGCGAGAGAATCGCGAGATCGAAGCTGTCGTCTTCGAACAGACGCAAGCCGTCTTCGAGATTTTGCTGGATCACGTTGACGCCCTTCTGCGCGCACGCGAGCACGCCCGCATCGTTGATTTCGATGCCGTAGCCGTTCACTTCCAGTTCTTCGCCAAGCAGCGACAACAGCGAGCCATCGCCGCAGCCGAGATCGAGCACGGATGAGCGCGGTTCCACCCAGCGCGCAATCGCGCGAAAGTCCGAGCGCAGCGCGAGCGAATCGAGTGTGAGCTGGTTCATGCGCCGATCTCCGTGGCAATGCGTTCGTAGTAAGCGCGCATCAGGTTGTGATAACGCGCGTCGTCGAGCAGGAAGGCGTCGTGGCCGTGTGGCGCATCGATTTCGGCGTAGCTCACGGTGCGCTTGTTGTCGAGCAGCGCCTTGACGATTTCACGCGAGCGCGCGGGCGCGAATCGCCAGTCGGTCGAGAAGCTCGCGATCAGATATTTCGCGGTGGTGTTGGCGAGCGCGCGTGTCAGGTCGCCGTCGAAGGCTTTGGCGGGATCGAAGTAATCGAGCGCGCGCGTGATGAGCAAGTACGTGTTTGCATCGAAGTATTCGGCGAACTTGTCGGCCTGATAGCGCAGATACGACTCCACTTCGAATTCGACATCGAAATTGAAGTTGTACGCGTCGAGCGCGCCTTCGGCACGACGCAGCGCGCGGCCGAACTTCACGGCCATGTCGTCATCGGACAGATAGGTGATGTGGCCGATCATGCGCGCCACGCGCAATCCGCGACGCGGCTTCACGCCGTGCGCGTAGTAATCGCCGCCGTGAAAGTCGGGATCGGAAAGGATGGCGGAGCGCGCCGTTTCGTTGAACGCAATATTCTGCGCCGAGAGCTTCGGTGTCGATGCCACCACGATGCAATGCCCCAGCCGCTCCGGATACATCATGCTCCACGCCAGCGCCTGCATGCCGCCGAGCGAGCCGCCCATCACCGCCGCGAATCGTTCGATACCGAAGCGGTCCGCCACGCGCGCCTGCGCATGCACCCAGTCTTCCACCGTCACCACGGGAAAACGCGCGCCGTAAGGCTTGCCGGAGGTTTGATCGATACTCATCGGTCCGGTCGAACCGAAGCACGAGCCGAGATTGTTCACGCCGATCACGAAGAAGCGATTGGTGTCGAGCGGCTTGCCCGGTCCGACCATGTTGTCCCACCAGCCGACGTTCTTCGGATCGTCCGCATGCACGCCCGCGACGTGATGCGACGCGTTCAGCGCATGGCAGACGAGCACGGCGTTCGAGCGCGCGGCGTTCAGTTCGCCGTACGTTTCCACGACGAGTTCGTAGTCGCCGAGCATCGAACCGTTCTGCATGGCGAGCGGTTCGGTAAAGCGCAAAATCTGGGGAGTGACGATGCCGATCGATTCCATTCATTCCGCCTTGTATAAGCGGCTAAACGGTGTCGGCGGGCGCGAGGAAAAACGTGCGCGGCTGACGACCTCTTTAGCCGCATTTGTAGTGAACTTCGGCATGTGTGCTCTGAAGTTCGCGCGCCCGCAATCGAGTCAGCAAATCGGCGCGTGTTGAAACATGTGACTTCGAAGTATAGCGGAAATCGTAATAACGCCTGCAATCGACACCTTGGATGCGATGCGGTTTCCTGTCTATATTGATGAGACTCGTCTTACGACAAAACGTATATGAAGCCGAGCCGTGTCAGACCGCTGAGCCATCTGAAAAGCCGCGCGGCCGAGATGATCCGCAATATCGTCGAAAGCCGCGAGCCGATGCTGATAACGCAGAACGGCGAGGCGAAAGTCGTCGTGCAGGATGTGCAGTCGTACGAAGATCTGCAACAGACGCTCGCATTGCTGAAGATTCTGGCGATGGGACAGCGCAATATCGAAGCCGGCGATTGCGTCAGCGCCGACGAGGTATTCACCGAAATCCAGCAACTCGACCGCGAAGAAGGCGTCAGGTGAAAACCGTGTTTCTCGAACCTGTGCGGCAGGATTTGCAGGACTTTCGCCGCTATGTCATCAACCATTTTGGCGGCGCGGCGTGGGCCGCGACGCGCGACAAGATCGCGGACGCCATCGCGGAAATCGAAACGCATCCGCGGCGCGGCGCGACGCCGCCCGAGCTGGTCGATTTCCGCATGACGGGTTATTACGAAGTGGTGAGCGGCACCAACCGCATCATCTACAAAGTGGACGATGAAACCATCTACGTGCATCTCGTCGTCGATCTGCGCTCGGACTTGCAGGATATTCTGGCGCGGCGCTTGTTTCGGATGTGACGCTCAGAGCGCGCGTCCGCGCAGCCCGAGCGTCAGCGCACGCAACGACTGCACCGTGCGATCCACATAATGCGGCCGCCCGGTGCGCATTACCGGCAAGTGCCCGACGATCCACACGGTCCGAATCCCCAGCCGCCGATAACTCTTCAAATGCCCGCGCGTATCCTCGACGAGGATCGCGTCGCGCAGGCGGACGTGCGCCTGACGCATCGCGCGGCGCAGCATCGCCGGATCGGGTTTGGAGCGCCAGCGCTTGCCCTGACGCATATCTTCGATGGCGATCACCCGCTCGAACATCCGCTCGATACCCAACTCCGCCATTACCTCGCGCGCGTAGATCGACGGCCCGTTCGTAATCACGATCTTGCGTCCCGGCAGCGCGTGCAACATGCGTTTGAGGCCGCGTTCGGCGCGCACCATCGACGGCAGATCGGCGAAGGTGTGGACCACGCGCAGGAAGTCATCGCCATCGATCTGATGATGCTTCATCAGGCCCACCAGCGCCGCGCCGTAACGCTGCGTATAACCCGTGCGCAGCCGATTCGCCTCGTCGATATCCACGTTCAGCCGCGACATGATGTACTGCGTCATGCCGTGATTGATCGCCGGGAAAATGCGATACGACGCGTGATGCAGCGTGTTGTCGAGATCGAATAGCCAGACGGGACCGGGAGTCTTTACTGGGCGACGGCGGGAAAGAGTCATTGGCGGATGTGAAAACGCCCGCGCGGGGCGGGCGTTTGAATCGAAGGTGAAGGCTTAATGCGAGCGGATCATCGTGCCGAACGGCTGCTCGGTCAGAATTTCGAGCAATACCGAATGCTCGATCCGCCCGTCGATGATGTGCACCGAGCGCACGCCGCTCTTCGCGGCATCCAGCGCGGAGGAAATCTTCGGCAGCATGCCGCCGGAAATGGTGCCGTCTTCGAAGAAGGCATCGATTTCGCGCGCGGACAAATCCGTGAGCAGATTGCCTTCCTTGTCCATCACGCCGGGAATATTAGTCATCATCACGAGCTTTTCGGCGTTCAGCACCACCGCCAGTTTGCCCGCGACCAGATCCGCGTTGATGTTGTACGACAGACCGTCTTCACCGAAGCCGATCGGCGAAATGACCGGAATGAACGCGTCGTCCTGGAGCGCCTTCACGACCGCCGGATTGATGGCTTCGACTTCGCCCACCTGGCCGATATCGATGAACTGACCGGGATTGTCGCGATCCGGCATCATCAGCTTGCGGGCGTGGATCAGACCGCCGTCCTTGCCGGTGAGACCGACCGCGTGGCCGCCGAAGTGATTGATCAGCGTGACGATGTCCTGCTGCACTTCGCCGCCGAGCACCCACTCGACCACTTCCATGGTCTCTTCGTCGGTGACGCGCATGCCTTGAATAAAGGTGCCTTGCTTGCCGATCTTCTTCAGCGCCTGATCGATCTGCGGACCGCCGCCGTGGACGACTACCGGATTGATACCGACCAGCTTGAGCAGAATGACGTCGCGCGCGAAGCCCTGCTTCAGACGCTCTTCGGTCATGGCGTTGCCGCCGTATTTGATCACGACCGTCTTGCCGTGATACTGACGAATATAAGGCAGCGCCTCGGCCAGAATTTCAGCTTTCAGCGTAGGCGCAATCTGTGTGAGGTCAGGTAGCTCGGACATGGCGGCATCGAGGCAAGAGCGTTTAAACACGCCGAATTGTACACAACTGACGCGGCGCAACAGGTCGTTTTGACGCGCGTCAGCGCGAAGGTTCCCTGCATGCGATGATGATGCGCGCAATCATGACAGGATGATGAACGTGCAGCCCGAACCCGGCGCATCGGCGGCTGAATCGATGCAACACTGCGAACGATGCGGCGCGGCTTTTCATTGCGGCGCCATCGCTGGCGATGCGACTTGCTGGTGCGCGTCGCTGCCGGCGTTGGGTATCGAATGTATCGAACGATTAAAACCGGACGCGCGCTGCCTCTGTCCGGCGTGTCTGCGCGACGAAACGGCGAAACAAGCCTGAAGGTGCGACATATCGCGCCACCCGCATCTGCGCCGTTCGCGCAAGCGGGATAATGTCGCAAGGCACGCCCACGGGGCGGCACGACACGCACTCGACTCCATGCACCGCATCACCAGTTCCGCACGCGTCAACCTCGGCCATTTGTTCTGGCTGCGCTCGTTCGCGATCATCGGTCAGTTATCGACCATTGCGATCGTGCAGATTTTTTATGGCGCGAAACTTCCGCTGCCCGCCATGCTGCTGGTGATCTTGCTGGAAATGATGTTCAACGGGCTCACGTGGCTGCGCGTGGCGCGCGGCCGTCCCGAGACCAACCTCGAATTGTTCGGCCAGATGTGGGTCGATCTGGGCGCGCTGTCGGCGCTTCTGTTTCTGTCGGGCGGCGCGACCAATCCGTTCGTCACGCTCTACATTCCGTCGCTTGCCATCGCCGCCGCCGTTTTACCCTGGTCGATGATGATCTGCCTCGCGGTTTTCGCGGTCGCGTGCTATGCGCTGCTGAGCTACAACTACGTGCCGCTCAACATCGAAAATCCGGCGAATCTGTTCGATTATTTCCGCACCGGCCTGTGGGTCAACTTTATGGTCAGCGTGGGGCTGATCGGCTGGTTCGTCGCGCGAATGTCGCGTGGCCTGCGCCTGCGCGACGCCGCGCTCGCCGACGCCCAGCAACGCCATTTGCGCGACGAACGCGCGGTCGCGCTCGGCGTGCAGGCGGCAACCGTCGCGCACGAAATGGGCACGCCGCTGTCCACCATCGCGATGCTGTCCGAAGAATTGCGCGATTCCGCCGCGCACGACCGCAACCTCGCGCCCTACGCGGCGGATTTCGAGTTGCTCGAACAACAAATGGCGCTGTGCACGTCGGCGCTGGCGCGTCTGCGCAGCCGCGCGACCGGCCCGTCCACGCGGCAGGCGCTCGACGAATGGCTCGCCAGTTTTATCGATCAATGGCGGCTGCGGCATCCGCAAGTGAAATTCGAGCAGAGCGAGGACACGCCGCCCGACGTCGCAATCGACGATCCGGTCGCGGTCGGCCAGATTCTGACCATTTTGCTCGATAACGCCGCGCGCGCCAGCAGCGAGTCGGTGAGCCTGCGGGTATCGACGGAAATGTTCGAGCGCGTCAGCACCGTGCGATTCGACATCTGCGATCGCGGGGCGGGCATTCCGCCCGCGCTGCGCGCATCGCTGGGTGCGTCGCCGGTGGACAGCACGCAGGGCGGCCACGGCGTCGGGCTTTATCTGGCGTTTGCATCGGCGGCGCGGCTGGGTGGATCGATCGAACTGGTCGCGGGCGAACCGCGCGGCACGCGTGCCGTGCTGCGTTTGCCGAATCGCGCGAAAAGCACACCGCCGGTACAACCGGCAAATATTGAACGAAGCGGCGCGTGAGCGCGCTTTCAAGGAACACGGAGAAAAGCAGCATGAGCGATATGAACTTCCTGATCATCGACGACGATGAAGTCTTTTCGGGCATTCTCGCGCGCGGCCTGACGCGGCGCGGCTACACCCCGCACGTCGCGCATGACGGAAACGAGGCCATCCGTCTCGCCAATCAGCACAAATTCGACTGCATCACCGTCGATCTTCATCTCGGACAAGACTCCGGCCTGCGTCTGGTCGCGCCGCTGCGCGATCTGCAACCGGACGCGCGCGTGCTGGTGCTGACCGGCTACGCGAGTATCGCCACGGCGGTGCAGGCAGTGAAGGACGGCGCGGACAACTATCTGGCGAAACCGGCGAACGTGGAGTCGATTCTCGCCGCGCTGCACGAGCAGGCAAGCGAACAGACGGCGGAAGAGGCGATCGAAAATCCGGCGTTGCTGTCGGTGGCGCGGCTCGAATGGGAGCATATCCAGCGCGCGCTGGCGGAGAACAACGGCAATATTTCAGCGACGGCGCGCGCGCTGAATATGCACCGGCGGACGTTGCAGCGGAAGCTGGCGAAGAAGCCGGTTCGGCAATAAAGCAGGGAAAGATTGTGCTGGCTCGAATAAGAACGCATTAAAGCGCCAGCACAAAAAAAGAACCGCCCAAGCCGGGGAACCAGGGCGGTAATCGGAGAGTTGCAACGACTATGTGCATATACATGGGGATACGCACAGGGACAGCATACGTTGCCTGATCGCACCCCCATATACGACTATTCCTAATATTAGGAAGTCTCTTAATTGATTGCTAATTGTCAGCAAAACGGTCAGTAAGTCGGAGATAAGCGATCCGACATGGCTTGCGCGATATCTCCCATATCTACGCTCAAGAATGCCCGGCCAAGCGCCGTAAAGCCTGACGGTACGTGAACGTGCGTTCGCGGCTGGCCGAGCGCGGACGCCGTCCGTGGGGCAAGTGAGGAGAGATCGATGAAATGGTTTGACCGCCTGCCGGTGATCGGCAAGCTGCTGGTGTCCTTTGCCGTCGTGATTGTGATTACCGCGTGCGTGGGTGGCATGGGTGTGCTGTCGCTGGCGAAAATGAACGGGCTGATCGCGGAGATCGGGGATCGCCATCTGGACGGGGTGTACTGGGTCGAAGAGGTCAACAAGAACAAGCTGAACACGGACCTCGCCGCCGCGAATCTGACTTTCGCCGATGCAGCCGGCAAGTCCAAGCTCCTGTCCGATATGTCCGCGTCGCTCGATGGCATGCACCGGGCGATCGACCAGTTGCGTCCGACGATCATCTCCACCGAAGGCCAGTCGCTCTACGACAACGCGGTGAAGGCGGTCGGCGGCTGGGAGGATATCGTTCAGATGCAGATGGGCACGAAGCCGATGCCGATCGACGTCGACCAAATGGGTTTGGTTTCGCGTGCGATTGCCGCGAGCGAAACCGCGCGCGCTGCGCTCGAACGGTTCGCCAATTTCACGCGTCAGAGTGCCACGGAAGCGCGCAATCACGCCGCTGCCGAATACGCGACGATGCGCGTGGTCATGCTCTCGCTCGTGTTCGGCGCGATGGTCGCGGGCGCGCTGCTCGCCTGGCTGATCGGCCGACGTTTGTCTACGCAACTTGGCGGCGAGCCGTCGTACGCGGCGCATATTGCCGACCGCATCGCCCATGGCGATCTGACGGCGCGCGTCGCCACGCGCCCCGGCGATGACACCAGCATGCTCGCGAGCCTCGGCAATATGAGCGCGAAGCTGGCGGATATCGTCGGCGGCATCCGTCATTCGAGCGATTCGATCCTGAACGCGTCGCGCGAAATCGCGCAGGGCAACGTGGATCTGTCGCAGCGCACGGAGGAGCAGGCGGCGTCGCTGGAAGAAACGGCGTCGAGCATGGAGCAACTGACGGCAACGGTGCGCCAGAACGCGCACCATGCCGATGAAGCCAGCGGTCTGGCTCGCGGCGCGTCGGATGTATCGGCGCGGGGCAGCGAACTGGTGAGCGAAGTGGCCGACAATATGCGCGAGCTGGCGGCGGGTTCGAAGCGCATGACGGACATCATTGCGGTGATCGAAGGAATTGCGTTTCAGACGAACATTCTCGCGCTCAACGCGGCGGTCGAAGCGGCGCGCGCGGGCGAGGAAGGACGCGGTTTCGCGGTCGTAGCGGGCGAAGTGCGGGCGCTGGCGCAGCGCAGCGCGACGTCGGCGAAAGAGATTAAGGAACTGATCGAAGCGTCTACGGCGCGCGTCGGCAGCGGCGCGGCGCTTGCCGAACGCGCCGGATCGACCATGCTCGAAGTCACGCAGGCCGTGCAGCGCGTCACGGACATCATGGGACAGATTTCGACGGCATCGCACGAGCAGAGCACGGGCATCGAGCAGGTAAATCAGGCGGTCGCGCAGATGGATCAGGTGACGCAGCAGAACGCGGCGCTGGTCGAGCAGGCGGCAGCGGCGGCCGGCGCGATGGCCGATCAGGCGGAGCAATTGAAAAGCGCCGTTGCGGTGTTCGAACTGGCGCAGACGGCGTAATTTCTGATCGCTTGCCACCCCGCATCGCACTCCGTAAACTCGCGCAAATTTCCAGAAACACGCGCGCCGCTTTTCGATACCTCGATGAGCGGCGCGTCCACGCCGAGGAGTGCGCTCATGTCCGATTCATTTTTCCCGCGCTGGCCCGTCCAGCCGGATGCTTCCGGCGGCCGCGTCGTCGCGCCTGACGAGCGCCTGCCGTGGCCGCAGATGATCGCGATGGGCGTGCAGCACGTCGTCGCGATGTTCGGCTCCACCGTGCTCGCGCCGCTCCTGATGGGCTTCGATCCCAATCTGTGCATCTTTATGTCGGGGATCGGCACGTTGCTGTTTTTCGTGCTGGTCGGCGGGCGCGTGCCGAGTTATCTCGGATCGAGCTTTGCGTTTATCGGATTGGTGATCGCGGTGACCGGTTACGCCGGACACGGTCCGAATATGAACATTCCTGTCGCGCTGGGCGGCATCATTGCGTGCGGCGTGGCGTATCTGCTGATCGGGCTGATCGTTGCGGCGGCCGGCACGAAGTGGATCGAAACGCTGATGCCGCCGGTCGTGACCGGCGCGATTGTCTGCGTGATCGGGCTGAATCTTGCGCCTATCGCCGTAAAAGGCGTGATGGGCAGCAATTTCGATTCGTGGATGGCGCTGGTCACGGTGCTCTCCGTCGGCGCGGTGGCGGTGTTCGCGCGCGGCATGGCGCAGCGGCTGCTGATTCTGATCGGCCTGGCGATCGCCTACGTGATTTACGCGGTGCTGACCAATGGCATGAGCATGGGCAAGCCGATCGATTTTGCGATCGTCGCGAATGCCGCGTGGTTCGGCATGCCGCATTTCACCGCGCCGGTTTTCCAGGCTCCCGCGATGGCGCTGCTCGCGCCCGTCGCGATCATTCTCGTCGCGGAAAACCTCGGCCATATCAAAGCGGTCGGCGCAATGACGGGCAAGAGCCTCGACAAGTACATCGGCCGCGCCTTTATCGGCGATGGCATCGCCACCGTCGTATCGGGCTTTGCGGGCGGCACGGGCGTGACCACGTACGCGGAAAACATCGGCGTGATGGCCGTCACCAAGATTTATTCGACGCTCGTGTTCGTGATCGCCGCGCTGTTTGCCATCGTGCTCGGTTTCTCGCCGAAGTTCGGCGCGCTGATCCAGACCATTCCAGGGCCGGTTTTGGGCGGTGTATCGATCGTCGTGTTCGGGTTGATCGCGGTGACGGGCGCGCGTATCTGGGTCGTCAATAAAGTGGACTTCTCGGATAACCGCAATCTGATTGTCGCGGCTGTGACGCTGGTGCTTGGCACCGGTGACTTCACGCTGAAGCTCGGCGGTTTTGCGCTCGGCGGCATCGGAACCGCTACGTTCGGCGCGCGTTCTTTTTTCTCTGCGGTTCCGGTCCGCGCGGTTCTCCCGCTGACGTGCCCCCCCCCATTTCCCGATCCATTTTTAGGAATTTCCGTGTGTCGCGCGTATGGCGTGCTCGCTACATTTAGCGCGCGGGCTTGCAGTGCCATACCTTGGTTCGAATCAATTGCTTAGGATGGCAAATCAAAGCTGCCAGTCAACAATTTTGCATTGGCAGCTAAAGCTCGAATTCAACTGATATCAACTATGGATCGTGGGCAAGGAAGCAAGATGAAAACGGAAGTTGCAGGAATGCAGCAGCAATCGGCTGCTGGTGGGCAAATATCGAAAAGACGCGCGTCTCTGAAGATATGGATGACGGGCATTGTGGCTTGCCTGGGAATGACGAGCGGTCTGCAAGCGAACGCTCAGACGCTCGGTTTCGGCTCGCATGCGGATAACGTGGTGGGCGGCCAGCCAGGATCGGGCGTTGCAATCGGATTTATGGCGAACGGTGATTCGACGTCGAAGGGCGGCTCGTCGCCGGTTGCGATCGGCTCGAAGTCGAACGCGAGCGGCGCGGGCTCGCAAGTCGCCGTGGGCGACCATGCCACCGCGACCGGCATGAATTCGATCGCCATCGGCGGTCACACGTATCGCGACGGCGCCACCGCGACCGGCGATTACGCGATCACGATGGGCGCGGAGTCCGTGGCCAGCGGCACCGGCGCGCTCGCGTTCGGCGGCGACGCGTCGAAGGGCGCGGTCGCCGCTGGAAATTACGCGGTGGCTTTCGGCGCGCAGGCATTGGCGTCGGGGACGAATGCATTGGCGCTCGGCAAGGGCGCGCAGGCCGGTAACGACGGCGACGTGGCGCTTGGCGCGGGTAGCATCACGCAGGCGGCAGTCGGAACGTCGTCGGTGACGATCAATAGCGCGACTTACGGCTTCGCCGGAACGACGCCGATCAGCACGGTGAGCATCGGCAGCGCGGGCAGTGAGCGCACGCTGACGAACGTCGCGGCGGGTCGTATCGATTCAACCAGCACGGACGCCGTGAACGGTTCGCAACTGAACGCCTTCAACGAGGCGATGGCGCGCGCGGACGCGAAGGTGAACGCGCTCGGCTCAAGCGTGGCCAACGCGTTCGGCGGCGGCGCGGCCTTCGATCCATCGACCGGTTTGATTGGCGCGCCCGCCTTCACGGTGTATGGCCAGGCGAACGCGGATGTCGCCAGCGCGATCGCCGCGTTGCAGAGCGGCGCGCCCGTGCAGTACTCGACGGCCGCTGCGCCGACCACCGGCCTCGGCCCGAACGGCGCGCCGCAGAGCAACGACGTGACGCTGGTCGGTCCGGATGCGACATCGCCGGTCGCGCTGCACAACGTCGCTGCGGGCGTCGCCGCCACCGATGCCGTGAACGTCGCGCAACTCAACGAAGTGGTGAACGCGGCGGTCATCAACATCGGGCCGACCGGTGATCAATGGGTCGCGAGCAATCCTGCGACGGTCACCGCGCCGTCCGCCACCGGAACCGATGCGCTCGCCGCAGGCAGCAGCAGCGTTGCATCGGGCAAGGCATCGACGGCGATTGGCACGGGCGCGGTCGCAAGCGCCGACAATTCCGTTGCGCTCGGCGCGAATTCCGTTGCGGATCAGGCGAATACGGTGTCGGTCGGGTCGGCGGGCAACGAGCGGCGCGTGACCAACGTCGCCGCGGGCACGGCCGGCACGGACGCCGTCAACGTGAATCAGTTGAACACGGGGCTCGGCAATCTGCAGAACCAGATGAACGCGAACGTGGCGAATCTTCAGGATCAGATTTCATCGAACCTGAAGAAGTCGTACGGCGGCACGGCTGCGGCCATCGCGATTGCCGGATTGCGTTACGACGATCGTCCCGGCAAGGTTTCAGCGGCTGCGGCAGTGGGCTACTACCACAGCCAGATGGGCCTTGCGGCGGGCGTCGGCGGTACTTCGGATGACGGTCGCTGGCGCGTCAACGGCGGCCTCACGGTCACACCGACGTTGTCATCGCCGGATGTGGGCGCGGTGGTCGGCGTATCGCATACGTTCAACTAGCCGCCATCCCGCGCTTGCGATTCACAATCGCCGTCTCCGAGAGATCCAGCTCGCGCATCAGCTTGTTGAGCGTTTCATCGTTGATGGTTTGCGCCGACCGCAGCCGCAGCAGTTCCGCGCGTTCGGCGCGCAGCGCAGCCATTTTCAGCCGCGTCTCGATCACTTCGCCTTTCTTCGCCGCCACGCGAGGCGCTTCGTCATCGCCCAGTTGTTCGAGGCGCTGGCGATACATGCCCATCACGCGCGCGGCGGAATCGGCGCAGCGGGCGGACGCGGCTTCGTCCATTTGCTCGATCAATTCGTCGTGTTCCTCGTCGATGGCGCGAATCGCGGCCTGCGCGGCGCGGCGTCGCGCCATGCGTTCTTCGGCGGCGTGCGGATTGCGAATCTTCGCGGTGCCGCGCATCAAAATGGGCAAGCCGATTACCGCGATCATCAGCGAAGCCAGAATCACCGCCGATGCAATGAAAATCGCCAGATCGCGTCCTTCGAGCGGCGCGCCGTTTTCGAGCGTCACCGGCAGCGACAACACGCCCGCCAGCGTCACCGCGCCGCGCACGCCACCGATGGTCGTCAACGCGAGCGTGCGCATGCCGGGCGCAGCGCTGTCGATCCCATGCTTCGCCGCGCCTCGGCTCGCGACCCATCGCAGGCAATACACCCAGACGAAACGCAGCGCATAGAGCGCGAGCACCGTCGCCACGACATAGCCGAACAGCAAGCCGACTTGCGCGTTGCCATCGTGATGCGCCTCGATCAGCGCCTGCCCGATGATGTGCGGAAACTGCAGCCCGAGCAGAATGAACACCATGCCGTTGAAGACGAATTCGATCATCGTCCACGTGCTGGTCATGCGCACGCGCACCGCGCTCGGAATGCTGTCGCGCAGACTCTGAATATTCATCATCATCCCCGCCGATACCGCCGCCAGAATGCCCGAGCATCCCACGCGCTCCGCGACCACGTACGCGGCGAACGGAATCAGGATCGTCAGCACGACGCCCGCGGCGGGATCGTCGTCTTCGGAGAATTTGAGCAGGCGCGCGGGAATCTCGGTGACGGCCCAACTGATCGCCGCGCCGATCACCAGGCCGCCCGCCGCGATGATGAGGAAACTGACGGTGGCATCGCGTAAAGAGAACACACCGGTCAGCGCCGCCGCGATGGCGAACTTGAGCGCCACCAGACCCGAGGCGTCGTTCATCAGCGCTTCGCCTTCGAGAATGTGCATCAGGTTGGCCGGAATGCGATTGCGTCCGGCGATACCCGTGAGCGCCACGGCATCGGTCGGCGAAAGCACGGCGGCGAGCGCGAACGCGACGGGCAGCGGCATCGACGGAATCATGGCGTGCAGGAAGTAACCGAGCACGCCGACGGTGATGAACACCAGCCCCAATGCGAGCATAAGGATGGCGCGGCGCTGCATGTACAACTCGCGCTTCGGAATGCGCCAGCCATCCGCGAACAGCAGCGGCGGGATAAACAGCAGCATGAACAGTTCGGGATCGAAGGTGACGTGCAGGCCGAGACGCGGCCACGCCAGCACTGCGCCGATCACGATTTGTACGAGCGGAAGCGGCAATTTGACCGGAAGCAGGCTCAGGCCCAGTCCCGACAGCGCGACCGCCAGCAGCAGAATGAGGACGGTAAAGACGATTTCCATGTGGGCGCTGTTTTGCGTGGAAGCGTTTGTGCGCTAAAGCACGACCCGGCATGACGCGCGATGGCGTCGTCTGCGGCCGGCGTCTAGCATTGTTTTGCGAAGTGAACCGAAGTTTAGCCCGTCGATGAAAATCGGGCAGATTCCTTACAAGCGATGGAAGCGCACCGAATCGGTGCATATGTCATGCGAAATCGCCGTGTGCCGGTGCATAGCGACATCGAAAAGCCGGAAAACGAGGGTGCAATGCGCGCATGGAGCTTGCTTTATGACGTACCCGGGATGCGAGAGAGTCCCGGAAGACCAACGAGGGCAGTTCTATGGAAACGGGACGTAAGGTGTCGGCGCATCGGCGAGCGGGAGCGTCGGCATGGTGATCGCAAATCCGGAAAAATCGACGGTGACCACGCGCAGTTTCGAACTCGGCGTGATGTCGGGTCTCGACCGCTATTCCGTCGAACATGGCGGCCTCACGTTATCGAGCGTGTTTCAGCCGGTGTTCAGCTTGTCGCATATGCGCGCGGTCGGCTACGAAGGATTGCTGCGCGCCCACGATTCGCTCGACCGGCCGGTGTCGCCGCTCGATGTGTTCGGGCAGGCGTCGCGCATTGGCGAGGCGCTGGTGATCGACCGGCTGGCGCAGGCGCTGCATCTGGAAAACTTCAAGATGCTCGGCGCGCGCGATGAATGGCTGTTCCTCAACGTGCATCCCGGCGCGCTGACCGAGCCGTATCACGCGGCGGCGCTGCTGGCGAATCTCAAGCGATTGCATATCGAACCGCGGCGCGTGGTGCTCGAAGTGATGGAGCAAAGCGCCGAGGATGTCGAACGGCTCGCGCAGGCGGTTCAGCAATTCCGCGAACACGGCTTTCTGATCGCGCTGGACGATTTCGGCGCGGGGCACACGAATATCGAACGGATCTGGCAACTCGATCCGGATATCGTCAAGCTCGATCGCGTGATGCTTTCGCACGCGGGGCAGAACGTGCACGCGCCGCTGTCGCCGCGCACGATCAAGCAGCGGCGGAATATGGAAGCGGTGCTGTCGGGCATCGTCTCGTTGCTGCATGAGGCGGGCAAGCTGGTGCTGATCGAAGGCGTGGAGACGGAGCACGAAGCGCAACTTGCGCTGGCGAGCGGCGCGGACTTTGTGCAGGGCTTTTTCTTCGCGCGGCCGCATCCGGGACCGGCGGATGGCGTGCATGCGCAGACGGTGATCGGTGAGTTGACGGAGCGATATCGATTGCAAACGGAAGCGCGCGAGCGGCGTGTCGCGACGCGGCTTCAGCCTTATATTCGCGCGTTCGAGCGTGCGGCCGAGCGGCTGGCGGCGGGCGAGCCGCTGGAAGAGGTGTGCTGGAATTTCCTCGCGCTCGATAACGCCGCCCGCTGCTTTTTGCTCGATGCCAATGGCAAGCAGGCGGGACGCAATGTCGTGCTGCGTGCGGATCGTGCGGCGACTGAGGCGCGGTTTTTGCCGCTGGTCGATGCGCAGGGAGCGAACTGGCTGCGTCGTCCTTACTTTCGCGCCGCGCTCGGAGACCCCGAGCGCGTGCATGTTACGAAGCCTTATCTGTCGATCAATGAAGCGATGCCTTGCGTGACCTTGTCGGTGGAGACACGGCTGGATGGCAAGCGGTGTGTACTGTGTGGCGATGTGGATTGGTTTCCCGAAGAGGACATCGCATAACTCAATTCACTCACTTCGCCACCACCACCGGAATCCCCTTCAGACTCGCCGCGCCTTTCATCGTGCCGATGGCCGCGCGGACTGCATCGCCGGTGGCGGCTTCGATGCCGATACGCGCCGCGATATCGCGTTCGCTGCGCTTGACCATCGCGACGTTCGCGAGCTTGACGTGACCGTAGCCGCGCACGCGTTCGAACAGCGCAGCGAGCGATTTCACGTGCTCTGCGTTATCGACGTTCATCGAAGACAACGCACGCGATATCGTCACTTCGAAGTCGTCCGCGAGTTGCCGCTCCATACGACGTTCCAGCGTGCGCCCGAACGGATCGATCATCGTGCCGCGTAGCGCGCGAAACTTCGCGAGTCCGCCGAGCACGGGCCACATCCACTGGCCGAAGGTTTTCTTCTTCGGCGCATCGCCGTTGCGTGAAAGCGTGGGCGGCGCGAGGTTGAACTTCACGGTGTAGTCATCGCCTTCGAATTGCGCGGCAAGCGCGGCGCGGAACGACGGATCCGTGTACAAGCGCGCGACTTCGTATTCGTCCTTCACGGCAAGCAGCTTATAAAACGTGATCGCCAAGGCGCGCTTCACGTCATCGTTCGATGCAGCCTTCGCCAGCAACGCACGATATCGCGTCACATATTTCTCACCGCCATACGCGAGCAAACGCGCTTCACGATCGCGGATCAGTTCATCGAGCGACATCTCCGCTTGCGTCACATGCTTCGCCACCACTTGCGCCGTCAGCGATTCCAGCGCGTTCATATCCTCAGCCGCGAGCCGCCCGATCGCGAACGCCAATTTATTCGATGCCACCGCCACGTTATTCAACTCAAGCGCCCGCATCAGCGCCGCATGCGAAACCGGCACCAGCCCGAGCTGCCACGCGAAACCGAGCATCAGAATGTTCGCGCCGATGGTATCGCCGAGAAAGCGTTGGGCGAGCGCTTGCGCATCGCAATGACGCATCGCGTTGGCGGCATCGATGCCCGCTGCGTGACGCATCTTGTCGAGCAAGGCATCGGCATGAAGATTGGCTTCGGGGTTCTGCACGAAGCTCGCGTTCGGAATCGCGTGCGTATTGACGACGATCTTCGTCCGATCATGCCGCACGGTTTGCAGCGCTTCCGGACTCGCGCCGACGACCATATCGCAGGCGAGCAGCAAGTCGGCTTGCTGTGTATCGATACGCACCTGATTCAGCAACGCATCTGTCGCAGCGAAGCGCACGAACGACAGCACCGAGCCGCCTTTCTGCGCAAAGCCCATGAAATCCAGCACCGATGCGCTCTTGCCCTCCAGATGCGCCGCCATGCTGATCAACGCGCCGACCGTCACCACCCCCGTGCCACCGACGCCGGTCACGAGAATGTCGTACGGCGCGTTGTCCAAATGCGTGTGCGGCATGGCAAGCGCATCGACGCGGCGCGCGAGTTCGGCGGGATCGAACGCGTGACCTTCGGCCTTCTTCAGCTTCGCGCCTTCGAGCGTGACGAAGCTCGGGCAAAAGCCCTTCACGCACGAGTAATCCTTGTTGCACGACGATTGATCGATACGGCGCTTGCGCCCGAGCTCTGTTTCGATCGGCTCGACAGACAGGCAATTCGATTGCACGCCGCAATCGCCGCAGCCTTCGCACACGGCTTCGTTGATGAACAGACGCTTATCCGGATCGGGATACTCCTTCTTCTTCCGACGCCGACGCTTTTCCGCAGCGCACGTCTGGTCGTAGATCAGCACGGTCACGCCGGGCGTATCGCGCAGACGGCGCTGCACGGCATCGAGTTCATCGCGATGATGAAACGTGGTGCCGCGTGGAAACTGATCTTCCTGATACTTGTCCGGTTCGTCGCTGACCACGATCAACAGCGCGATGCCTTCCGCTTCAACCTGACGCGCAATCTGCGGCACGGAAATGCTGCCATCGACAGGCTGACCGCCGGTCATGGCGACGGCATCGTTATAAAGAATCTTGTACGTGATGTTCGCGCGCGCCGCGACGGCCTGACGGATCGCGAGAATGCCGGAATGGAAGTAGGTGCCATCGCCGAGATTCTGGAACACGTGCGGCGTTTTCGTGAACATGGAATGCGATGCCCAATCCACGCCTTCGCCGCCCATCTGAATCAAACCGGTCGTGTCGCGCTCCATCCACGAGGCCATGAAGTGACAGCCGATTCCCGCCTGCGCCACCGATCCCTCCGGCACTTTCGTCGATGTATTGTGCGGACAACCCGAGCAGAAGTAGGGCGTGCGCTTCACGTTATCAGCGATATTCGACAGGATTTCCGGCGCGACGAGATCGACCACGCGGTCGCATCGATCGAGCGCGGGTTTGTGATGCGCGAGCCATTGAGCAAACACCGGCAGCACACGCGAAGGCCGTAGTTCGCCGAGCGCGCTCAACAACGGCGTGCCATCGGGCGCGTTCTTGCCAACCACAACCGGCCGCGCACCGTGCGCGCGGTTGTAGAGGTGCTCCTTGATTTGCTGCTCGATCACCGGCCCTTTCTCTTCGATCACCAGCACTTCGGACAGACCATCGACGAAGGTATCGAGCCGCGTGGTTTCGAGCGGATACGACAAACCGACTTTGTAGATGCGCACGCCTGCCGCATCGAGATCGTCGGTGGTGAGATCGAGGCGGCGCAGCGCTTCCATCAAATCCAGATGCGCCTTCCCGCACGTTACGATGCCCACGTTCGCGCGCGCACTCGGCGCAATCCATTTGTCGATGCTGTTCGTCCGCGCGAAGTGCCGCACTGCATCGATCTTGGCGTGCAGGCGCGCTTCGATGGTCAGGCTCGGCAGATCGGGCCAGCGATTATGCAAACCGCCTGGCGGCGCGGTGAAACCCTCGGGCATGTGCCAGTCGAGTTTCAGCGCATCCAGATCGACTGTCGAACCGGACTCCACCGTCTCCGATATCGCCTTGTAGCCGACCCACGCGCCCGAGAATCGCGACAGCGCCCAGCCGTAGATGCCGAACTCCAGCATATCCGCCACGTTCGATGGATTGATCACCGGCATGTGCCACGAGATCATCGTCTGGTCGCTCTGATGCGGCATCGATGACGAGACGCAGCCGTGATCGTCGCCCGCGACCACGAGCACGCCGCCGTGCGGCGACGAGCCGTAGGCGTTGCCGTGCTTGAGCGCATCGCCGGCGCGATCGACGCCCGGCCCTTTGCCGTACCACATCGCGAACACGCCATCGACGGTGCGTTCCGTATCCGATTCCACCCGCTGCGTGCCGAGCACGGCGGTGCCGCCGAGTTCTTCGTTGATCGCGGGCAAGAACCGCACATCGTGCGATGCGAGCAGTTTCTTTGCCTTCCACAATTGCTGATCGACCATGCCGAGCGGCGAACCGCGATAGCCGCTGACGAAACCGGCGGTATTCGCTCCGGCGGCGCGGTCGATATCGTGTTGCATCAGCAGAAGGCGCACGAGCGCCTGCGTTCCGGTGAGAAAGATGCGGCCCTTGGTGGCGCTGAGGTTGTCGCTCAGTTGATAGTCGGACAGGGCGGTGGGAATAAAGGCATCGGCGGGGACGCGCGCGTTCATGAAATCTCCGTTTTGTTTTATGTGAGGCGATACGCCATTCTTTGCCGACAATTGCAGAATGTTTTTGCTGACTCGCTCCGATTGCTCCTTGATCGCAAAGCGATGCGTTGATTTTCAGCAAACGCGAGGAAAATCTTCTCGATACTGAATGTCTGCGCGTATACCCGGATCGGGCGCACGCGTGCATTGCGACTAACCTGAATGTCTGCACAAACGAGGAAAACGACGCCGATGAAGCTCTATTACTGGCCGAAGACACGCGCCTTCCGCGCGCTGTGGATGCTCGAAGAAATGCGCGTGCCGTACGACTTCGAGTTCGTGAATATCCGCGCGGGCGCGCAGAACGACGCCGCGTTTTGCCGCGTTAATCCGATGTCGAAATTGCCTGCGCTGGAGGACAACGGCGTGTGCGTGGCGGAGTCGGGCGCGGTGCTGTTGTATCTCGCGGACCGTTATCCGCAAACGGGCTTAGGCGTTCCATTCGATGACCCCGCGCGCGGCCGCTTCCTGCAATGGATGTTCTTCACCGGCTCATGCCTGGAACCGGCGATGGCCGAGCGCATGACCGGCGCGCAGAGCAATACGGTGAGTTTCGGCTGGGGCGATCTCGCACGTGTGGAGCACGCGATCGAATCGGCATTGGAAGAGGGGCCGTGGCTGCTGGGCGATCAGTTCAGCGCCGCCGATATCCTCACGGCAAGCACGCTGCAAATCGCCTTTATGGCGAAGCTGATCGAACCGGAAGGCGTGCTGTTCGATTACGTCGAACGCGCGGTGGCACGCGAAGGATACGAACGCGCGGCAGCGATCGATCATCGTGAAGCCGAGCGGCTGGCGCTGCGGCCTCATGTCGGCGCAATCAAAACATCTTGATTTAAGGAAACGCGCGCGGCTTCGGAATGCCCGCGCCCGCTTCGATATCCGCCACCGCGCGCTGATGCGCCAGATCGACGGCTTGCGCTTTATCGGCCAGGCCGTCGTCGCCACCGACCGTAGCCCACTCCTGCACGGCTTTATCGTTATGGCGGATTTCGTACTCCGCGTCCCAGCGCGCGCCTTGCAGCTCGACGGGCCGGACGTGGATCGAATAGACGCCGTATAGAAAGATCTGCTCCGGCATGATGCCCTCCGCAGTATGGCCGAGCTTAAAGCTCGATTTCCCCGAGAATCCGATGCGCGAGCGCGCGAGCTTCCGCCAGCGCCTCGGTTTCGTTTTCCGATGAGGCATGCACTTCGTAGACCGTTGCGTCGTTGCCTTCGCCGTCGTCGCGCAGCAGCGAAACGAGCCCTTGATACTGTCCCGAGTCGATGGCGCGCACGCCGATCGTCGCGGTGTAAATGCCCTTCGTGTAGGTCGTGTCTTCCATGATGGATGCACCTTTCTCGGCCGAAGCCAGCGAAGAACAGCAAGAGACGCTGAGGGTGAAATCCATGCTAGCACGCAGATATTTCGCGCGTACGACGGCTATTTCTTCCGACCTGTGACGCTTATTTCAGCAATTCTTCGACCTCGTCCAGCGAAGGCGAATGCGCGCCCGAATGACGGCACGCCGCCGCGCCCGATGCCAGCGCGAACTTCAGGTGATCGCCCCAGTTGCCGTGACGCGCCATCAGGCTATAGAGCAATCCGCCGATGGACGCATCGCCTGCGCCGACCGTGTCCGCCACTTCCACGCTCGGTGGCCGCGCCTTGAAGGTTTCATCGCCGACATAGAGCGTGGCTTCCGCCGAGCCGCGCGTGACGAGCACGGTCGCCTGCGGATTCATCGCGCGAACTTTGGCGAGCGCGTCGGTTTCGGGAATGCCTTTGAACAACATATGCAAATCTTCGTCCGATACCTTGATAAGGTCGGCGAGGCTCGCCATGTTGCGCAGAATCGGCTCGTAGCCGTGTTCCATCAAATTGCGATAGTTCGGATCGAAACTGATCTTCACGCCGTGTTCGCGCAATTCGGCCGCGAGTTTGGCGAGCGTGCTCCCAAGCGGCTGACGCACGAGACTGATGCAGCCGAAGTGCGCCCACTTCACGCGCTCCATCCAGCCTTGCGGCAGCTTCGACGGATCGAACGCGAGGTCCGCGCCGTTTTCGCCCATGAAGTAGTACGTCGGCGGCTGCGTCTTGTGGACGATGGCAAGCAGAGGCGGGCGCTCGACGCGCTGCATAAAGCGCATGTCGAGGCCAGCCGCAACGCTCGCGTCCCACAGATCATCGGAGAAATTATCGGTGCCGAGCGATCCCGCCGATGCCGTCGGCAGCCCGAGCCGCGCCACCGCACGCGCGACGTTCCAGCCCGCGCCGCCCGGACGCGACAGCCAGCTCGATACGTCCGTGCGGATCATGTCCGTGAGAATGTCGCCAGCGGAGACGAATTGCGGAAAGTTTGCTTGCTCGCTTGCCATGTTTTTCACCGTGCGTTCGGAGACGAGGACAGCGCGTTCAGCACTTCGTAGCACGCGCCCATCGTGTGGTAATCGGTCTTGCCGGCGGGAGATTTTTCGTCGCCGTACTTGCGGTTGTCGCACGTGAGAATGCGATACCACGCGCCGTATTCGTGATCGACGAAATGCGCCCAGCTATAGCGCCACAGCTCGTCGTAGCAATCCCAAAAGCGCTCGCTTTTTGTGCGCGCGCCGAGCAGCGCCGCTGCCGCAAAGCTTTCGGCCTGCACCCAGAAGTATTTATCGTGATCGCAGATGCTGTCGTCCGGGCCGAAGCCGTAGTACAGCCCGCCGTGATGAGTGTCCCACGCGCGGCTGAAACCGGCATCGAATAATTCGGCGGCGCGCGGCGCCAGCCACGGCAATTTGCGATGCCGCTCCAGAATCAGCAGCAGCTTGGCCCACTCCGTTTGATGTCCCGGCTGAAAACCCCACGGCCGGAAAATATTCGAACTGTCCGATTCGTTGTAGTGCCAGTCCACGGACCAGTCCGGCTTGAAATGCTCCCAGATCATGCCGTTCGACAACTTCGCCTGCCGCAACGTGATGTTCCCGGCAATCTTCTCCGCGCGATCCAGATAGATGACGTGGCCGGTCGCCTCGTAGGCGGCGAGCAGCGCTTCGGTCGCGTGCATGTTGGCGTTCTGGCCGCGATAGTCCGACAACTGCCAGTCAGGCGTGGCTTCGTCGGCGTAGAGACCGGCGTCGGCGTCCCAGAAGCGCTTTTCGAGCAGCGCGAAGGTTTCGTCGATCATCGGCCGCGCTTCGTCGATGCCTGCCATCGCGGCATGCGCGCAGGCGAGCAGCACGAACGCGAGACCGTAGCAATGACGCGTGCCGTCGAGCGTGCGCTTCTGGCCATCGCGCCATTCGAGTTCCCAGTCGTAGCCTTCGAGCGTGGCGTCCCAATGGGCATCGCGCAGGAAGTTGAAGGCGTGGCGCGCGTCGTCCTGATAGCTCGCGTCACCGAAATGCCGATACGCCATCGCGTAATTGAAAACGAAGCGCGTGCTGCTGACGAGGTGGCGCGTGGTGCGGTCGTAGACGGTGCCGTCGTCCTTGAAGTAGTGGAAGAAGCCGCCGGACGGATCGCGCGCGGTCGGCGCGTAGAACGCGAGCGTGTCGCGTACGTGCGCCAGCAGAAAGTCGCGGCTGCGGAAGTCGATGGCGGTCTTGAGCGTGTCAGTCGCTATTTCAGGCGATGCGGTCATGTTCATGGCGTGTTGATGTCCTCTCTCGCGCCCGAACTCGCGCGAGGAATGAATTTCACGTCGACGAGCGTATCCGCCTGGCCTTGCGCGGCCGCCTGATCTTCCAGCAACAATTCGACGCCGCGCCGCCCGAGCGCTTCTTTATCGACGGTGACGGTCGAGAGCGGCGGCGTGCTTTGCGTGGCGGCGGGGATATCGTCGAAACCGACGAAGGCGATGTCCTCCGGCACGCGCAGCCCGTGCGCGAGACAGACGCGCATCGCGGCGAGGGCTGCTGCATCGTTATAGGCGAAAACGGCGTCGGGCAACGGATTCGATTGCGCACGGGCATCGGCGATCAGGCGTTCCATGGCGTCGGCGGCGGCGAGATCGGCGGGCAGGCCGGGCTGCGTGTTGACTTCGAGTGTTGGATCGAACAGCAGGCCGGCATCGAAAAAGGCTTTTCGATAGCCAAGCGCCCGCTGCGCAATGCTGTGATGCGCCAGCGATCCGCCGATAAACGCCACGCGCTTTCTTCCCGACGCAAACAAATGCTGCATGGCAAGCGACGCGCCCTTCACGTTGTCGATATTCACGGAGCGAAAGCCCGGCGCACGCAAATCGATCAGCACCGTGGGCCGCGCCAGCGAATGCAGATGCGCCAGCAATTCCGGCTCGACGAAACCCGCGACCGCGATGGCGTCCGGCGCGTGCAGCCGCATTTGCTGCGCGAGATCGTGCGTCGGTCCCGCCGTCAGCACCGATGGCACCAGCTTGCGCTCACGGCACGCTTCCTCGAAGCCATGCAGCACATGCGAGAAAAACGGGCTGACCGCGAAATTATTGTGCTGCCGATGCAGCAGGAATGTGACACGCCGAATGCGTGTGCGCAGTTGTGCGGAGTCGTAGCCAAGCTGTTGCGCGACTTCGACGACGCGCTCGCGCGTGGCTTCGGACAGTCCGGGCTGATTTTTCAGCGCACGCGAGACCGTCCCGATCGAGACGCTGGCTGCGCGCGCGACATCGCGAATGGTGGTAGCCATCGTGGTGTTCTCGTTCTCCTGTGATGCGTCGCCCCGTGCCTATGTTTACCGCGCGGAGCGGGTTCGCTTGTTTGCGGCGATTGTATAGTAAAACTCAGCGAAAATAGCGCAAACACGGATTGGAGAAAACCACTAGACCCTTGGTTTCATTGACGATTGAAGGCTTTTTGTTTGTTTAGTAAAAACGCGAAACGCTTCACTGCTCGCTTTCTCGTTGATGAACCGATCGGGCGTCGCGGGTCCAGACGTCGAGCACGAGGTCGTCGTCCCAGTAATGGCTGAGCAAAGGCAGTTGAATGCGCCCACGCAGGATGGCGTGCACTTCTTCGCCATTCAGGGCCCAGCCTTCTATCGGCCTGCGCCAGTGGCACGCGACGATCGCGCCGTCATCGGAAAGCGATGCGCGCATCTGTACCATCACGCGATCAAGCTGTGCATCGTCCAGGTAATAGCCGACTTCGCTGAACACGATCAGGTCGAGCTTGCCGTCTGGCCATGCATCCGGCAAAACCATCTGCTTCACGTTCACCTGTTCAAGCGATGCAACGCGCTTTCGCGTGAGCGCGACCGCGTCCTCGCTGATGTCCGCCGCAATGAGTTCGTCGCAGCGCGCCGCAAGTTGGATAGTCAGTTCGCCGTTGCCGCAGGCCGGCTCGAACGCGCGCTGAAAGCGCTCGCGCGGCAGCGCCGCCAGCGTGAGCGCGCGCTTGCGCTGCTCGTACCAGCGGCTGCTGATTTTCCAGGGATCGTCGCTGTCTTGGTAAAGATTGTCGAAGTAGTGCTTAGTATCGTTCTGTGTGCTCATATCAGGATGACTTCATATGGCCGCGTCAGGCGTGCCAACACATGCTCGGGAAGAACCGGCGCTTTACCCGTCGCCGGATCAGACTCAATCTGGCTTCGGAACGCCTGAACCGCGCGTACTTTTCGAGCGTGCGTGGCGCCGTCCAGCACGACGCGACGCGCACGGCTCCACGGCACGCGCGGGTCGTCCGGTGAGGCCCAGTGCCACGTCCATAGCGGCACTTCGATCAGAGGCAAGCGCGCTGCGCTCGCCGCCTCGTAGGCGGCCCGCCCCGTTGCCTCATGATCAGGATGGCCATCGTAACGCCAAGTAGTGAAAACGATATCGTCCGGTTGGAGATATTTCGACAGAAGTCCTGATAAGTTCGCTTCGAACTGCTTCGCGCCGCCGTCCTGCAAACCGAGTCTCACGACCTGAACTTGCCGCATATGAAGCCGTTGCAACGCCTCGCGCGTTTCCAGCGGACGCACGCTGGCAAGCCGATCCGGCGGCCATTGAGTCGATTTCGGGTGACTCGCGGTGCCATCCGTTACCGCGATGATCAATACGCTTCGGCTGATTTCTGAGAGAAGCGCGAGCAGGCCGCCCGTGCCGAGCACTTCGTCGTCCGGATGTGGCGCAATGACGACAGCGCGCGCACCGAACGGCACCAGTTCGGCGGGATCGACCTCGGGCAACGCGGCCAGCCGCGCCCAACCTTGCCATGTGGCTTCGGGCGTGCCTTCACCTTTGATGCGGCGATCTTCCTCCGCGATTGTCTGCGGCTGCGTGGTCACAGTTGCCATGAATTGCCTTCCTCCTCTGGCTGTTCCAACACGCGTTGAGCAAGCGATGCCTCGTCTCGCTCCGCGTGGCTTTGTCGAATGAATACTGGCAGATCAGCCATCAGATGCGCGAAATGACTGTTGCGGCACAGCGGTCCTGCGCCGAGCGCCCGAGCGGCATGCGCGATCACGAGCGATGCCGCATGTTCCGCGCCCAGACGCGCGCGCAGCGTCGGCAGCATGGCATCGGCTGTGGGCGTGCGATCGATAAACGCGGCGGTCTGACGCAGCAAAGCGGCGGTGGCGCTGAGCGTGGTATCGATAGCGCCGAGATGCGCCAGCGTGTGCGGATCGGCGCGGCGACGCGCGCTTCGAGCGACAAATTCGGCGATACCCGCCGTCGCACCGAACCAGCATGCGGCGATACCCGCGCCACCTTGCCAGAAACCCGGCCGTTCGAGATACGCGCGCGGCGCGCCTATTTGTCGCGCGGGCACGTTGTGGAACTGCACGTCCATACTTGCGCTGGCCTGCATGCCGACCGCCTTCCAGCCGCTATCGGTGACGGTCACGCCGGGTTGACGCAAATCGACGGCAGCGAGCACGGATTCATCGCGCTCGTTCCACGCAGTCACCAACGCGTGCGTTACCGATGCCGCGCCCGAGCACCACGCCTTCGTGCCGTTGAGCAGGCAATCGCCGTTTGCGCGCAACTTTGCGTCTGGTGGTTCCGCGGCCCAGACGGCCCATGCCGAACCGTCGTCCGGTTGCGCGCCGTCGAGTTCGGCAAGGATCGCGAGCGCGTCCGTGTGGCCTTCGTAGAGCTTCGTCAATGCGAGATCGAATGCAGCCACGGCGCCTAGCGATTGCCATCGGGCAAGCGTCGCGCCTTGTCCGGGCAAGGGTAGGCGATCCAGCCGCGCATCGATCAACGCGTGCAGCAATTCGCCCGTCTGCACGACGTTGCCACGCTCGAAAGGCGTCTCTGCGAGAAACGCACGCAGTGCGGATTGAATCGACATCGGTTCTCCTGTTCGGATGGCGCGGCTCATGAACAAGAGTGTGGCAAGGGACATGCCCGACCGCTATTCGGCTGAACGGCATAAGCAAAAGCGTCGGACTGTCGGCTGTGTATTGCTGTCTGGTCGATGCCGAAAATCCGTCGTTTTGGCCTATGCCTTCTGGCTGACTGTTCGGCTTTGTTCGGGCAGGGTTAAATAACGAAAAGTCCGCAAGAGGCGGCCTTCATGAACAGGAGCAAAAGGTGAAGTCAGCGGCGTGCGGGCGCTCCGACATTCTTGGATTCGCGCATGGATTCGGCGACAGTCTTTCGCGCGCCCCAGCGTTGAGCGAGCACGGCGCACACCATCAACTGAATCTGGTGGAACAGCATGAGCGGCAGCACGACCGCGCCGACCGCGTGCGAGGCGAAAATCACCTTCGCCATGGGAATGCCGGCTGCGAGACTTTTTTTCGAGCCGCAAAAAATGATGGTGATCTGATCGGCGCGGCTGAAGCCCAAACGCTTCGCCGCGAAAGCCGTGATGAAGAGCGCGAGCGCGAGCAGAAGAATGTTCACCGCGAGCAGACCGGCGAGCGCCGAGAGCGAAATCGAATGCCAGATTCCTTCGTTCACGGCCGCGCTGAACGCAACGTACACGACCAGCAAAATGGAACCCTGATCGACGAACTTGAGCACGGCCTTGCGTTTGTCGATCCATTTGCCGATTGCCGGGCGCAACAACTGGCCGGCGATAAACGGCACCAACAGTTGCAGCACGATACTGCCGACCGTATGCCACGGCGAGCCGGTGGTGGCGTTACTGCTCAGCAGCAGCCCGACCAACGCGGGCGTAATGAAGATTCCCAGCAGGCTCGACGCCGAAGCGCTGCACACGGCGGCAGGCACATTGCCTTTCGCCATCGACGTGAATGCAATCGACGATTGCACCGTGGACGGCAGCGTGCAGAGAAAGAGAATGCCGCTATAGAGCGCGGGCGTAACGAGCGGCGTCAAGACCGGCTTGAGTCCGAGGCCGAGCAGCGGGAACAGCGCGAACGTGCTCAGCAGCACGACGAGATGCAGCCGCCAGTGCGTTGCGCCCGCAACGATTGCTTCGCGCGAAAGCTTCGCGCCATGCAGGAAAAACAGCAGCCCGATCGCTACGTTCGTGATCCAGTTGAACGCTGTCGCAGCGCTTCCCCGGCACGGCAGCAGGCTCGCCAGAATGACGGTGCCGACCAGCGCCAGCGTGAAGTTATCGGGAAGAAGTTTGGGCCGTGCCATTGGATTTGGGATCGGACTGCGCCGCGCCACCGGACGAACTACCGGGCGAACGCGGTATCGAATGAGGGAAAACCATGATTCTCGCTTGTAGCCGATTGAAATGGCAAATTCATTTCATTGATCGATTGATGCGGAAATGGCATGAACCAGTGAGCACTCAAACCTGAAACTTGTAGCAAATGGCGGGCCGCGATCAGCAAATCATGATGCGTTGATCGAAACGTTGCCAGCACATTTTTCGTCTTACATTTTCGGCTTCAATTCAGTCGGGCTAAGTAAAAAAACTCTGACGTAACATGGTGTTACAACCATCGACCAGACCTAACACTTTTTGGCTCGACTGTCGTCGCGGCGGGAAATAAATTGTCGAATACACCGGTCGGCGGGTGCGCGCATCGTTCTGATGCTCCACCTGAATTCATCCGACGAAGACCGGCAGACTCACCGTTTTCGACATGACGCTCACTGGCATACGCAAGACGACTCGAATCATCGCAACCACGGCGCTCGCAGCGCTGGCGGTCGCGGGATCGCTTGCGCTCGCCGGCCCGCGCGCCGAATGGCTGTCGCCCGCCGTGTTCGATGACTCCGCCAGCAGCCGTCATTCGCTGCACTACACGCCCGTCGCCGCCACCGAAGGTCTCACGCCCGTGAGTGCCGAGATGCGGCCGTCGCCGCGCGCGGATCAGGGTGCATCGTTCCGTAACGCCGGTTCGATCCGCGCCGACATTACGCGCTACAACGAAGAGCGCAGCATTCCCCGTCCTCCGGGCCGTCAATCCGACGACGCCCGCTCGCCTGCCAACGCAAACTACCGCAACTAAAAAACGCGGTTGCGTCGTCCCCGCAGTTATCCAAAAACTATTGGCGCGTCCAGTTCGCCTGTCACATTGACGTAATCTCGCCACAGTCGCGCGAGAGAAATCGAATCTTCATTCCCCTCTTTTTTCCGCGCAAGGACAATGCGGCCTTGTTTTCCTTTGCGCGGCATCAGCAGTTTCAAAATCGCTGTCCGATGCGCCAACCGTGGCGTTGCGTTGGTTGCGTGTTGTCATTAATCGCGCATCTTCGACGGTCGTCACGGTTTGGCGTCTTAGCGGCCTATTCAAACCGCTATACCCGCAATAATGAAAAAGAATTTTAACCGGAAAAATGGTCCGTAAAGATGGTGCCGCTCCACTTGCGTTGCCGCTCGCCCGAGAAACCAATTACGCCGGTCCACTTGGCGAGCGCACCTTGTAAAACCCCTCGCCCGCCAAGCTTTCAATTTTTGACAAACGACAGGAGAGTTGTTCATGAAGCCAACCGTCAACCGTGCGCCGAAGAAAGCGGTGAAAGCAACGGTCAAGGCCACCGTAGTCGCCGCGATGTTCGGCTTTCTCGCGGCAGGCGCGGCTCAGGCGCAATCGAGCGTATCGCTCTACGGACAGGTCGACGAATGGGTCGGCGCCACCAAGTTTCCGGGCCAGGACCGCGCATGGAATGTGGGCGGCGGCGGTATGTCGACGTCCTACTGGGGCATGAAGGGCGCTGAAGATCTCGGCAACGGCTACAAGGCCATCTTCACCCTCGAAGCATTCTTCCGCGCGCAGAACGGCCAGGCCGGCCGTTTCCAGGGCGATACCTTCTTCGCGCGTAACTCGTACGTCGGCATTCAAGGTCCGATCGGTACGTTCACCGCTGGCCGCCTGACCACGCAACTGTTCGTATCGACGATTCTGTTCAACCCGTTCGTCGATTCGTACACGTTCTCGCCGATGGTCTACCACGTGTTCCTCGGCGCGGGCACGTTCCCGACGTATCGCACGGATCAGGGCGTGATCGGCGATTCGGGCTGGAACAACTCTGTGCAGTACACGACGCCGGACTTCAACGGTCTGTCGGGCAGCGCGATGTACACGTTCGGCAACACGGCAGGCGACGGCCGCTCGAAGAAGTACAGCGCGCAGTTCCTGTACTTCCACGGCCCGTTCGCGGCGACCGGCGTGTATCAGTACGTGAACTTCAACAACACGCCGGGCGACTTCACGAGCATCGACGGCTTCCAGACGCCGGGCTTCAAGAGCCAGAGCGTGGCGCAACTGGGCGCGTCGTACGACCTGAAGTACGTGAAGTTCTTCGCGCAGTACATGTACACAAAGAACGACTACGACGGCCCCGGCACATTCCACGTCAACACCGGACAAGGCGGCGTGACCGTGCCGCTCGGACCGGGCTCGGTGATGGCCTCCTACGCGTATTCGCGCAGCAACGGCGGTCTGGATCAGACGCACAAGAGCTGGGCCGTCGGCTACGACTATCCGCTGTCGAAGCGCACCGATGTCTACGCCGCGTACCTGAACGACAAGTACACGAGCGTCTCGACGGGCGATACCTTCGGCGTCGGCATCCGCGCGAAGTTCTAAACGCGCCTGCTGGCACAAACAAAACACCGCGCTCTCGGGCGCGGTGTTTTGTTTTCAGCGGATGGAAAGTCGTGCTTTCGCTTCGTCGTATTCGGTTCGCAAACGCGAAACCAATTCGGCCACGCTCGGCACGTCTTCCATCAGGCCGACGCCCTGGCCTGCGCCCCAGATATCCTTCCACGCCTTCGCTTTCGGATCGGCGAAATTCATCGCGGTTTTATCGGATTGCGGCAAGGCGTCCGGATCGAGTCCCGCTGCGACGATGCTCTCGCGAATGTAATTCCCGTGCACGCCCGTAAAGAGGTTCGTGTAGATGATGTCCGCCGCGCTCGCATCGACGATAGCCTGCTTGTAGCTCTCCAGCGCGTGCGCCTCTTTCGTCGCGATAAAGCGCGTGCCCATGTAGGCGATATCCGCGCCCATGGCCTGCGCGGCGAGAATCGAACCGCCATTGGCGATCGATCCCGACAGCACGATCGGACCATCGAAAATCTTGCGCACTTCGCCGACCAGCGCGAACGGCGATGTCGTGCCCGCGTGACCGCCCGCGCCCGCCGCGACGAGAATCAAACCATCGACGCCCGCTTCCAGCGCCTTCTGCGCGTGGCGTAGGTTGATCACATCGTGCAGCACGATCCCGCCATACGAATGCACGGCGTCGATCATTTCCCTGACCGGCGCGCGCAGACTCGTGATGAAAATCGGCACCTGATGCTCGACGCACACGCGCACATCGTGTTCGAGCCGCGCGTTCGACTGATGCACGATCTGATTCACCGCGATCGGCCCGATCACCGCGTCTGGATTCGCCGCCTTGTGCGCCGCGAGTTCAGACTGAATCTGCGTGAGCCATTCATCGAGCAACTCGGCGGGACGCGCGTTGAGCGCCGGAAACGAACCGACGATACCCGCCTTGCATTGCGCGAGCACCAGCTCCGGATAACTGACGATAAACATCGGCGATCCGATCACGGGCAGTGCGAGGTGCTGCAGGATGGCGGGAAGTGCCATGGCGCGAATCTCCAGAAAAGGGCGATGCAGCAGTGGTTGATTTTACGGTCGTAATGCGCGGAACCGGCACGTACGATCATTCAATCTTTGCGCGAACGATCGTTCGATTATAGGCATAGCGATCGTCATGCCGATTCGCAAAATCCCGAGGACTTCTTCGGTTTCGGCCTCCAAGAGGCTTTGGTCACATCAGCATGGCGCGACCCGCGCCTAAAATCATTCGCAATGCCACGAACAAGAAAATGCCATGTCCTTCGGAGACTACGAACCGTTTCGCGTCGATGCCGCGGGCGTCGAGATCGCGGGAACGAAGGGCGGTGAAGGGCCGCCGTTGTTGCTCTTGCATGGCTATCCGCAGACGCACGAAATCTGGCACGCCTGCGCCGATGAACTCGCGCGCCACTTCACGGTGATCGCGCCTGACTTGCGCGGTTACGGTGCATCGGCGAAACCGGCCAGCGATGCGTCTCACGCGCCGTATTCGAAACGCGCGATGGCCGCCGATCAGGTGCACGTGATGCGCCATTTCGGCTTCGACCGATTCATGGTCTGCGGACACGATCGCGGCGCGCGCGTGGCGCATCGCATGGCGGTGGATTTTCCCGATGCCGTCGATCGATTGATGCTGCTCGATATCGCGCCGACGCTCGCCATGTACGACGCCACCGACCGCTTTACCGCGACCGCGAATTTCCACTGGTTCATGCTGATTCAACGCGCGCCGTTGCCCGAGTCGCTGATTCGCGGCAATCCGGATGCGTATCTGGATCGGCTGTTCGGCAGTGGTTCGGCCGGTCTCGCGCTATTCGCGCCGCACGCGCTTCAGGCGTATCGCGATGCTTTTGCTGCGCCCGGTGTAATCGATGCCACGTGCGAGGACTATCGCGCGGCGGCGAGCATCGATCTGGAGCACGAGCGCGACGATCTCGAACGCGGCGTGAAAATGGCGTGTCCGCTGCGCGTGTTGTGGGGCGAGGAGGGCGTGATCGGACAGCGTTTCGATGCGGTCGCCGAATGGCGCAAAGTCGCGCGCGATGTCAGCGGCCGCGCGCTGCCGGGCGGGCACTACATTCCCGAAGAACAACCGGAAGCGTTGATTGCGGAGATGCTCGCGTTTTTCGGCACGGAGCCTTCGTGACGGCACACATGAAAACGTTCATGCACTATTTAGCTGCCCGTCAAATATCTGTAGGGAAAGCACCGATGTCTGCGCAATAACGTCGAGTTAGGATATTCTTGACGTTGATCACGTCTTAACGATTCCGCCGCTTGCCGTAGCTGACAAGCGGCTTTCTTTTTGGGCGCTTACTTTGCGCTCAGTTTGAAATGATGGTATCGCCGTTCACTTTCAGCGCGCCGCCTTTTTCCAGTTCTCCGATGAGTTTTGCCAGCAACGCGCGATGCGTTTGCGGCGAACCGAGCATGTCCGCAGCGGCGCGCATCGCGCGGGCTTGTTGCGTGAGGGCGAGCAACGCTTCGAAGGTCATCGAGCGCGCATCGAGCAGCTTGAAAACGATCAGCACTTTCAGCGCGTTCTTCGCATTGCGCGCCGGATCGGCCTGCAAATAATCCAGCCGCGACGACGCGATATCCAACGCGCGCGCCACATCCGAAAACGGCGCGCCGTGGCCGGGAATGACGATATCCACGTCCAATCCAGCGATAAGCTCCAGCACCGCGCGCTCCTCCGCAAATCCGCTTTCGCCTTCCAGTTCGGGAAAAATCACGCCGAAGCCGTTTTCCCACAACGCATCCGCGCTGATCAGCACGCGCGCGTCCGGGCTATGCAGCATCAGCGAATGCGGATCGTGGCCAGGCGCGCCAAGCACGTTCCATTCGATGCCGCCGAGCGTCAACGTCATGCCGTTATCGATCGTGCCTGTGAAGCCAAAACGCTCGCAGCGCTGGCCGGTCGCGCGGAACGTCAGCGCGTCTTCATCCCATTCGCGCACGACGCGCGCTTCGCTCGATGGAATCAGCGTTTCGCACGCGTAAGTCTGCTGAAGCAGCGCGTTGCCGCCGCAGTGATCCGAATGCAGATGCGTGTTGATGATCGTATCCAGCGGACGCGTGCCGAGCTTTTGACGCAGCAACGCAAGCGTCTGCTGAGCATGCGATGCGTAGCCGGTATCGATCAGCGTCGCGCGTTCGGAATCGACGAACAGCACGTTATTCGACGAGAGCCAGCCTCGCTCGAAAACCGTCATCGATTCCGGCAGCGCATTCATAGCGGCATCACCACAATCGTCGCGGTCGCTTTCATCACCGTTTCGCCGAGTTGATTGATGGCGTCGCCTTCGAGCTTGACGAGATCTCCTTTGAGGCTCGCTTTCCACTTCGCTTCGATTACGCGCCAGCGCATGGTCAGCGTGTCGTGCGCTTTCACCGCGCGCGTCAGTTTGATGCCGAATTCGAGGCCGAGCGGCTGCGCGTACTGCGAGAAATGCGCGGCGAGCATCGCCATCAAGTGCGCGGTCGGCTGCGTGCCGGACGCAATCAGCGAACCGAAGCGGCTGGCGCGCGCGTAGGCATCGTCGTGATGCAGCGGGTTGGTGTCGTTGACGAGCGTGGCGAATTGTTTGATGGAATCGGGCGGCAATTCCAGCGTCGCTTCGAACGATTCACCGAGCGTCACCACGCGCGCGCCTTGCCGACGGCTTTCCACGCGCGCAAGCACGTCGCGCTTTGCATCGTCGTCATACGCGGACCACGACGCGATTTCGTCGATGGTGCGAAAACAGCCATCGCAGAAGCCGGTTTCCGCGTTCATGCGACACACGTCGATGCACGGCGACGCCACATCGCTCATGAAGCCGCCGTTTCGCGCAACGCGACATCGACCACGGGCGCGCCGGTCAGTTCGACCAACTCCTGCGGCGACAGATTGAACACGGCATGTGGATGGCCCGCCGCCGCCCACAGACTGTCGAGCGCAAGCAAGTCTTCATCGATCAAAACGACGGGTTCCACCGCATGGCCGATCGGACACACGCCGCCGATCGCATAGCCGGTTTTTTCGCGCACGAACTTCGCGTCCGCGCGGCCCAACGCGCCGACGCGCGCCGCCACTTTCGCTTCGTCCACGCGATTCGCGCCGCTGGCGATCACGAGCACGGGCGCATCGTCTTCGCGGCGTCGAAACAGAATGGATTTGGCGATCTGCGCGATCGAACAGCCGAGTCCCGCCGCCGCTTCCGCCGAGGTCTTGCCGGTTTCCGGCAGCATCACGACTTCGTGCGGATGGCCGCGTTCCTTCAGCAACAGCGCGACGCGGCGCGCGGAATCGGGTAAAGAGTCGAGAGTCATCGAAATCCTGTTGATATGCGATAAAAAGCAGCGTGCCTCAGACGCAGGCCGCCGCGCCACTCTGCCGTTTGGCCAACAGCGCCCGGCCAACGCGTGACGCGCTCGGCTTGCCGATCGCGCGCGAAATGAAATCGCCGATATCCACGAGCTGATCGAGATCCACGCCGGTCTCGATGCCTAAGCCGTTCAGCAGATACACGACATCTTCTGTCGCCACATTTCCGGTCGCGCCTTTCGCGTACGGACAGCCGCCCAAACCCGCCACCGACGCGTGATAAATCTCGATGCCTTCCAGCAGCGCCGCATAAATATTGCCGACGGCCTGACCGTAGGTATCGTGGAAATGGCCGGACAGACGTTCGCGCGGAAACACCTTCGATGCCGCCGCCATCACTTCGCGCGTGCGCTTCGGCGTGCCGACGCCGATGGTGTCCGCGATATCGATTTCATCGCAGCCGAGCGCCTTCATGCGTTCGACCACATCGACCACGGAATCGATGCTCACTTCGCCCTGATACGGACAGCCGAGCGCGCAGGAAATGCTGCCGCGCACGCGCAGGCCCGCGTCTTTCGCGGCCTTCGCCACCGGCTCGAATCGCGCGATGCTCTCCGCGATGCTGCAATTGATGTTCTTCTGCGAGAACGCCTCGCTCGCCGCGCCGAAGATCACGATTTCATCGGCTTTGGCTTCGAGCGCGCCTTCGAAGCCGCGCATATTCGGCGTCAGCACGGAGTAGATCGTGCCCGCACGCCGTTCGATACCGCTCATCACCGCCGCGCCATCGGCCATTTGCGGCACCCATTTCGGCGACACGAACGAGGTTGCTTCGACGTTGCGCACGCCCGCGCGCGCGAGCCGATTCACCAGTTCGATCTTCGTCTCGGTGGATACGAACTCTTTCTCGTTCTGCAAGCCGTCACGCGGCCCGACTTCGACGATTTTCACTTTCGTGGGGATCATGGGTTTGTCTCCTCCGTTGCATTGCAAACCATCGCATTTTGCTATCGATTCCCAAAAGCTGCCAACCGCGGAATGTCTTGGCTGGTGAAAAAGACCGCCTGTTTGAATCATTTTTCGCGCCGCGAATTCGGAAAACTTCGAGCGGATTCAGTGACCCGAGACCCTATGATGAATTCGCAAGCGAGGGTCGGGACACGGATGGGTTGGCCCGAATGGGGTTGGCCCGAAAGTCGGCCGAAACCTCGCTTCGACTCCCGAACGACAAGCGAGGCTATCTCATGAAGTTCGATGTCCTTACTCTTGCACGCACGCAGGCACGCGCATCCCAAGCCGCGTCACAATCTCCCAACCTGCGTGCCGTCTTCCGCCTGCCCGGAGTGCCCGATAAGGCGCGTCTGGCGCGCGCAGTCGCCAGCGTCGCCGATCGTTGCAAGCCGCTGCGCTGGCATGTCATTCACGGTGAAGACGGACCGCGTTATTTGCTGCACGACGCGGCGCTGGCGCAACTCGACGTCATCGACATCATCGACGCCGATGAAGCCCATTACGCCGATGAAGCCTCGCTCTCGTGCGCCATTACATCGCTGTGTGAGCGTCCGCTGCGTCTGGACGCGGGCGCGCCGTGGGCCATCACCTTGCTTTGTAGCGATGGCGCGAGTTACCTCGTCTTCGCCTGCCACGCCGGTCTGCTCGACCGCTTCTCGCTCACGCCGCTCTTCGCCGCGCTCTCTCAAGCCTACGCCGGCACAGGCGAATCTCCGTGCGATGAACTCGGTCTCGATCAGCAAGCCGTGCTGGACGCCGAGCGCGCCTCGCTCGAACCGGAACAATGGCGCGGCGATCTGGCGTTCTGGGTGCGCGAATTGGGTGACGGCGCGTTCGCGTGGCAGCCGCCGCGTCTCGAAGGCGAGTCCGCCGACGCGCGATTCAGCGTGCCGCTCGGCGCGGCGCTCAGTCGCGAGCTGCGCATACGGGCCGAAGAACTTGGCCTGAGCACCGAATTTCTATTGCAGGCGTGTCTGCACGTGCTGCTGCAAACACTCGCGCGTCAGCCGGTGGTGATTACGGCACATCATCAGCGCGGACGGCGCGATACGCTCGGACAGATCGGCTTCGACGAGCGCGTGCACTTTATCCGCAGCAATTTCGACGATGCGATGACGCTGCGGCAATTTTTCTTGCACGCCGCGTCCAAATTCGCGATGGCTGACTTCCACGCGAACATTCCGGCCGGCGATGTCCTGGAAGAACTGAAGCGTCTGAATCCGGGCTACGACCGCGCGACCACCGTGCTGTGCGAGCGCGATGAACTTCCGCACGACGCGCTCGTGCTCGGCGATCTGCGCGGCGTGTTGGTCACGCATTTCTCTGAGCGTGCCGACGGGCGCGACACATCGATTTATCTGCGCATGGCGGACGAGATCGTGCTGGACGTGAGCGTGCGTCATCCGCAAAGCGCGCGCGGGCTGGCCATTGCGCTCGAGCATTACGTAGCGCTGCTTGGCAGAATCGGCGAGCAACTCGACACGCCGATCGGCCAACTCGATTTCGATACCGACGCACTCAGTGCGCGACGCCGCGCGTGGTCCACGGGCGGGCCGCTCGTGATCGAACCACACGATGTGCTGGCGAGCTTCGACGAACGCGTGCGGCACCATCCCGACGCGCCCGCCGTCGGCGGCGACGACGAGCACTTTTCATACGCCGGGCTGGCGCGCGCGGCGGCGCGTATCGCGGAGGGCATTGCGCCCCATGTTGCGCAGAGTCAGCTTGTCGGCGTGTGTCTGTCGCGTGGCGCGCGCGTGGTGCCCGCCATGCTCGGCGTGTTGAGCGCGCGCGCCGGCTACGTGCCGCTCGACCCGCTGATGCCCGAAGAGCGTTTGCGCTTCATGGCCGCCGATGCGCAACTGAGCGCCGTCATCGCTGATGCGGACACACTCGCGCGCGTGCAGACCACGTTCGCTTGCGCGATCGTTTTGATCGAAGATCTGCTCGCGCAGTCCTCCACAGACTTGCCGACGCTTTGCCGTGCCGCCGATCCGGCGCTTGCCGCCTACGTGATTTACACCTCGGGCACGACCGGCGAGCCGAAGGGCGTCGTGATCGAACGCGGCATGTTGGCGAATACGATCGCGTCGCTGGAAGGGCGCTATGAGCGCGGCATGGACACGCGCTGGCTGCAGTTTGCATCGGTCAATTTCGATGCGAGTGTGCTGGAGATCTTCAATCCGCTGACCAGGGGCGGCCATCTGATCGTCGCGCCCGAGACAGTGCGCGCCGATCCGGCCGCATTGTTCGAATTCCTGCGCGAATCGCGCGTGACGCACGCGTTTCTTCCGCCTGCCGTGCTGCGTCTGCTGCCGCGCCGCCCGTTGCCCGATCTGCGCACGATCCTGTGCGGCGGCGAAGCGAGTGACGACGACACCGTGCGGTTCTGGTCATCGGTCGTGCGGCTGTCGAACATCTACGGCCCGACCGAAATCACCATCATGTGCGCCGAAAACACCTTTCACGATCAAAAGCTCGCCAATCAGATCGGGCGTCCTTTGCCGGGTTACGCCATTCATTTGCTCGATGCCAACGGCCGCGCCGTGCCGCTCGGGGGTATCGGCGAAATATGTATTGGCGGGGCTTCCGTGGCGCGTGGCTATTTGCGGCGGCCGGAACTTACCGCGCAGAAGTTCTTCGACGATCCGCAGGGCGCAGGCCGCTTGTATCGTTCGGGCGATCTCGCGCGCTTTCTGCCGACCGGCGATATCGAATTTCTCGGGCGCAGCGACTTTCAGGTGAAGGTGCGGGGGTATCGCGTCGAAATTGGCGAGGTCGAGCAGGTGATCGCGGCGCAGCCCGAAGTGAGCGCCGTGTGTATCGGTACGCGCGCGCAGCAGGGCAGCACTGCGCTGGTCGCGTGGTATTCGGCAAGCGCGCTCGGCCCGGCGGCGTTGCGCCGGCGGCTGGAAACGCGCCTGCCCTCGTACATGATTCCGGCCATTCTCGTACCCGTCGATACCTGGCCGCTGACATTGAACGGCAAGATCGACCGTGCGCGTTTGCCGGAGCCGCTGGCGACGGCGTCCCATGCCGAAGCGCGCGACTTCGATGCGCTCGAACGCACGGTTCAGGCATGTTGGGCAAAAACGCTTGGCATGCCGAAAGAGTTGATCGACGAACACACTCACTTTTTCGATGCAGGCGGTCATTCCTTGCTGGCGACGCTTGCCTGTGCGCGCATCGGCGCGGCGCTCGGGTGTGGCGCGAAACCCGGCATGCTGCTCGCGCATCCATCGTTCGATGCGTTTTGCCGCGTGTTGCGCGACAGCATGCAGCAGGACGACGCGCTGCCGCCGATCGAATGTGGCGAACACGACGCGGCGGGCGTGGCGGTGACGAGCGCGATTGCGCAGGCGATCGGGCATCGTGTGCGCTTCAATCGCGAGGACAACGCCTACAACATTGTCGTGCGCGCCGACTTCAGCCGCGAGGTCAATCCGCTCGATCTGCACGCGGCGCTCACACGCGTTTTCGCACGCGATCCGCTCTTCAAATCCCGGCTCGTCGATGTCGATGGTGAAATGCATCTCGTGCTTTTGAATGCGGAAGCCGCGTGCATTCCCGCGTGTATTCCGATCGAAACGGCGACGCAAGACGCCATCCGCGCGCAGGCCGAAGCCTGGATTCAGACGCCGATTTCCCCGGAAGACGTACCGTGCTGGCGCGCCGAGATGTTGCTCGACACGGAAAGCCGCGCCAGCACCTTGCTGTTCTGCATTCACCACGCAATGTTCGACGGTTGGTCGCTCAAGCTGCTGATGGACGAAATCGCTGCCGAATACGAAGGTCGAGCGGCGGAATCGCGCACGCTGAACTGGTTCGATTACTGTGCGTGGAAGCGGCGAATCGAGCCGTCGCCGCAGTATGCGCGCGCGCTCGACTACTGGAAACGCAAGCTCGCCAATGTGCCGCTGCGCCTCGACTTGCCGTTCGATTCGACCACGCGCAAGCCCGACTCCAATCGCGTATTGCGCGTCAGTCTCACGTTGGATCAGACCGCGCGATTGCGCGCGATCGCGCAGGCGCAGGGCACGACGCTTTCGCCAGTGCTATTCGCTCTGCATCTGCTGTGGTTGTGGCGAGTCAGCGGAAACGACGCGCCGGTTACCGGCTATCCGCAAGCCGGCCGCGATCAGCCTGGCAGCGAAACGATCTACGGCATGCTCGTGTCGATGGCGGTGCTAACCACGCGCATCGATCCGCGCCAACGCTTCGGCGAACTGGTGGCGGCCGTTCATCGGCAAATGCTCGAAGACCGGGATCACATGCTGGCCACCGCGTACGAAGCGGGCGTGGCGGATATCGGGACGCTCAATACGCTGTTCAGCCTGCAAAGCGGAATCGATCTGAGCGGGCGGATTGGCGCGGGCCGCTTTACGGTCGAAGACATGCCGTCGAAGACATCGAAGGCCGATATCGCGGCGATCTTCTACGCGAGTCAGAACGGCGCGATCGATGGACGCATCGAATATGACGGATCGCTGATCGCGGAGCACTCGGCGCGGTCCATGCGCGATGTGCTGACGACGCTGATCGACAGCGCTTCGCGCATGCCGGACACGCTGGTCGGCGAACTGCCGTATCTGAACGATGCGCAGCGGGCGCTCGTCACGCGTTTCTCGCGCGGCACGCCGATCTCCGATGCGCCGGCTTCGATTCCCGCGCGCTTTGCCGAGATTGCGGCGCGATTCGGATCGACGGATGCGGTGCGCTTCGAAGGCCGGACGCTGAGCTACGCCACGCTCGATGCGCTGAGCAGCCGGATTGCGAGCGGTTTGACGCAGTGGGTTTCGGCGGACGCGTGCGTGGGACTCGCGATGTCGAAAGGGCCGATGCTCGTCGCGGCGATTCTCGGCGTGCTCAAGGCCGGCTGCGCCTATGTGCCGCTCGATCCATCCTATCCCGCCGAGCGGCTTCGGCACTTCGCGGAGAACTGCGCGTTGACGGCGGGTATCGCAGATGCGCGAGGCCGTGCTGGTCTGACTGCGGCTGGCCTCACGCATCTGCAATTCGTCGATGCAGACGAACTCGCGCAAGCCGCGCCGCGCGCGCTCCACGAAGTCTCGCCGGATGCGCTCGCGTATGTCATCCACACGTCGGGATCGACCGGCAAACCGAAGGGCGTGCTGATCGAACATCACAGCGTCGTGCGCATGATCGCGGGCGCGGCGGGACCGCTGAACTATGAGCCGGGTTGCGTGAACCTGCTGCTTGCATCGATCAATTTCGATGCGAGCGTGCTCGAGATTTTCCTTGCGCTGCTAAACGGCGGCACGCTCGTGATCGCGCCGGAAGACGCGCGACGCGATTCCGAAACGCTGCATCGGCTGCTGGAAAGCGCGCGCGTGACACACGCGATTCTCACGCCCGTGCTGCTGCAAGGTCTGCCCAAAGTCGTGTCGCCCGACTTGCGCGTGCTCGCGTTCGGTGGCGACGCGCTCGATGAAACCACCGCGCGCTGGTGGTCGCGCCATACGCGCCTGCTTTCGCTGTACGGACCCACCGAAGCCACGGTGATGGCGACGAGCGGGCAGATCGAGCCGGACGGTCCGGTGCGCGTGCTCGGCAAGCCGCTGCCCGGCTACGACGTCTATCTGCTCGATACGGACGGCCGCGTCACGCCGCCCGGTTCCGTGGGCGAGTTGTGTATCGGCGGGGAGAATCTGGCGCGCGGCTATCGCAACGAGGCGACGCTGACGCTGCGCCGCTTCATCGACGATCCTTTCGCCGGCAAGCCCTATGCGCGGATGTATCGGACCGGCGATCTGGGGCGTTATCTGGCGGACGGAACGATCGAATATCTCGGCCGTAACGATGCGCAGGTCAAGCTGCGCGGATACCGCATCGAACTCGGCGAGATCGAAAATCAGCTCGCGGGCATGCCCGGCGTGCAGCTCGCGGCCTGCGCGATTCGTGGCGAAGGCGAGCAGCGCTATATCGCCGCGTACTACGTACGGCAACACGGCGCGCCGGTGAACGAGGCGGCCATGCGCGAACACATCGCCGCCACGTTGCCGGACTACATGGCGCCGGCGCGTTACGTGGAGCTCGATGCGCTGCCGTTGTCCGGTTCGGGCAAGATCGACCGCAACGCCTTGCCTGTGCCTCCGGTGACATCGGCGGGGGAAGCGCCGCGCGAAGGGCTGGAAACAGCGATTGCGCGCGTTTGGTGTGCGCTGCTGCATGTCGATTGCGTGAGCCGCGAGGATCACTTCTTCCACCTCGGCGGCAACTCCATTCTGGCGATGCGGATGCACGCGCAGGTCCGCGCCGAAACCGGTTTCGACTTCCCGATGGCCGCGTTCTATCGTGCGCCGACCATCGCTGCGCTGATGGCGGGCGTCGCGCGTGACGATATCGCTTGCGCGGTCGCGGATGCTTCGGCAGCGCTGCCGCGCATGGACGTCGTTCCGGCGTGGCGCGGAGACGGCGCGAACCCGGTGCGCAAGATCGTGTTGACGGGCGCAAGCGGTTTCATCGGCATTCATTTGCTGTATGAGTTATGCCGCCGCGTGGAGACGGTGTTCTGCCTTCAGCGTTGCGACGATCCCGCCTCGGGACGGGCGCGTCTGCTGGGCGAAGCACGGGCCGCCGGTCTCACGATCGACTTCTCACGCGTGCAGGTGATATGCGCCGATCTCGCCCGTCCCGCGCTCGGACTCGCCGATGCCGACTGGCAGCGCCTCGCGCAAGAGGCCGACGCGATTCTGCATTGCGGGGCGCATGTGCATCATCTGCACGGGTACGCGAGTCTGAAGGACGCGAATGTCGGCAGTACCGAAGCGTTGCTGCGGCTCGCGCTCTCGGTGCGCCGGAAGCCGCTGTGCTTCGTATCGACCTTGTCCGTGCCGATGATGCTCGACGGTGTATCGCGTGTAGAGGAGCGAATCGGCAATGAGCGTCCGCTGTCGGACAACGGTTATTTGCTCGGCAAATGGGTCAGCGAGCAGCGCGTGGCGGCGTACAGCCGCGCATTCGACTTGCCGGTCACGGTCATGCGCGTGGGCAATGTCACCGGAAACAGCCGTACGGGTTACAGCAACTATGCGCACAACCATTTCTGGCTGTTTAATCAGGGATGTTTGCAGATGGAGGCTTATCCCTTGACCGGGCAGGCTATCGAGATGACGCCGGTCGATGTGCTCGCCTCCGCGATGTGCGCGCTGGCGCTGCATCCGCGCGATGGCTTGCAGGTCGCCAATCTGCAGAATCCGGTCAGCATCGGGCAGCGCGAATGGTTCGAGTCGCTCGCGGCGCTCGGATTGCACGCACAGCCCGAAGCGCCCGCGCAATGGAAGCAGCGTCTGACGACGATCGATTCTTCCAACGGGCTCGCGCTGCTGCGTGACTTCTATACGGGTGATCTCACATCGCACGATATGCCGGTCGATCAGATCGGCACGATCAGTCGGCTTGCGCAGTTCGATGTGGGTATTGCGGAGAGTTACGGCGCGTTGATCGAGACGTATGTGCGGTATCTGCGTGAGGAAGGCTTCTTTCCGGCCGCAATGGGTAACGTGGGTGACATGGGTGACATGGCAGTGGCGCTTTCATAAGCGTCGTCGGCGCGCGGCGGCGTAAAGCCGCCGCGTATCGATCTTCAATAACCGCGCGCGAAATCCACGATACCGCCAATCCTTTCGCCGCGCGCAAGCGCTTTGATCTTCGCCGCAATCTGCACGATGCTTTCTTCGCGCAGCGTTTCCGCCGAGATATGCGGCGTGACGCTGACACGCGGATGCGTCCACAACGGATGATCCTGCGGCAGCGGTTCCGTATGGAACACATCGAGCGTCGCGGCGCTGATCTGGCCGCTGTCCAACGAGGCGAGCAGATCGGCATCGACGAGATGCGGGCCGCGCGCGACGTTCACCACATACGCACCGTGCGCGAGCTTGCCGAACGTGCGCGCGTTCAGAATGCCTTCGGTGTCCGGCGTGTGCGGCAGAAGGTTGATCAGCACCTTCACGTCATGAAGAAAGGCATCGAATTGATCCGCGCCCGCATACACGTCGATCCCTTCGATGCTTTTCGCGCTGCGGCTATATCCGCGCACCGGCACGCCGAGATCGAGCAAACCCTTCGCGACTTCGCCGCCGAGCACGCCGAGTCCGAGTACGCCGACGGTGAACGCGCTGCGCGTATGTTGCGGCAGCCTCGTCCAGCGCTTTTCGCGTTGTTCGGCTTCGTATTCATCGAAACGACGCAGATAGCGCAGCACGCAATACTTCGCGTATTCGACCATCTGTTGCGCCATGCCGCTGTCCTCCAGACGCACCAGCAGCGCGTTCGGCGGCAAGGTTCCAGGCTCTTTGCGTTCGACATCGAGAATGGCATCGACGCCCGCGCCCAGATTGAACACGGCCTTCAGGTCGGGCTGATTCGCGAACAATTCGCGCGGCGCTTTCCAGACGATGGCGTAGTCGGCAGGCGCGGTATCGCCTGGTTGCCAGAGGCGCAGGTCGGCGTCGGGCAACTCGCGTTTCAGGCCGCCGAGCCAGGCATCGACGTTGGTGTTTTGCTCGTAGAAGATAATATTCATGAGAAGCGCATCACAGTATGATGGGTCGGGCCGAGCGCCTTCGGTTTGGCATTTCATCGGAAAAGTACGTCAGAGCGTAGCATTTCTTGAAAGAACGAGTTCTGAGTCGCTGTGTTCGGAAACATAGTTAGATAAACGAATAAAAAAGCGCAATGTCCGCGCTGAAGATTGAAGCAACAAGAAGTGTCCCATGCATAAAATCTCGATCGAACTGATCAAGCCATTCATCGCTTTTTTAAAGAATGCCGTGACGGCGCATACGGAAGGACGCGTCGAAGCCGGCGAGACATGGCTGAATGCCGCCGCGCATTTGCATGCAACGGACGACGACTCGCTGATCATGCTAGTGGAGGCGCTGGCCGCGCAGTCAGCCGTGCCGGACGCACTTGCTATCGCCGAATCCTGGCGGCAGCTCCGTCCGCGCTCGGTCGCCGCCGCATACTATCTGGGCTGCCTTTTCGATATGTCCGGCCGCCAGCGCGAGGCGCTTACGGCTTATCGGCATGCGTTGGCTTGCAGCCCGGACTACCCCAATCTCAGAACCAATCTCGCATCGGCGATCCATCAGTCAGGCGGCGACTTGCGCGAAGCGATCGCCTTGCTCGAGGATGCCTGCAAGGCCGATCCGCAGGAAACGCTGGCATGGAGCAACCTTTGCATACTGCGCTTCAAAACCTTCGATCTCGATGGCGCGTTGATCGCCGGAAAGCGCGCGGTCGAACTGGCGCCTCACCATGCCGCCAGCTTGTATGCCTATGCGCTTGTCCTGGCGGAAGCGCGCCGCATTGACGAGGCCACGGCATACGCCGTCGCCGCGTGCAATCAGGCGCCGCACGACGCGTCCTATCGATTCCACCTGTCGATCCTTCGCCTGGCGCAGCGTGACTACGAACAAGGCTGGCCCGAGTTCGAATCAAGATGGCGCGGGGCACATATCTCGCACGGACAGTGGCCCGAATTTCCGCAGCCACGCTGGGAAGGACAGCCTCTGGACGGCAAGACACTTCTGCTGTGGGGCGAGCAAGGCATGGGCGATGTGCTCCAGTTCTGTCGTCTGGTGCCAGCGCTGGCGCAGCGAGTGCACGAAGCGGGCGGGCGAATTGAATGGAACGCGTTCCCGCAGATGAGCGCTTTGCTCGCGCGTAGTCTGAGCCAGCATGTCGATGGTTTCACGATCGGAGGCGGACTCGACGACTTGCCGCATTACGACTATCACCTTCCTCTGCTCAGTATTCCGTTGGTAACAGGCCTGCGCGATGAAACCATCCCCGCCGCGCCCTATCTGTTTGCAGACGCCGCGCACTCGGCGTTCTGGAAACAGCGTCTGTCGCATGAAAGGCGATTCAAAGTCGGGCTGGTCTGGACCGGCAGCGCGACACATTCGCGAAATCCATTCAGACGAGTCGGCTGGGAGCGTTACGCGGAGTATCTGAAGAACATGCCGGGCGTGGCTTTTTACTCGCTGCAAAAAGGCGCTGAAGCCGATGTGCGGTCAGCGCGCGCGGCCGGCCTGCATATGGAAGACTTCACGCACGAACTGAACAGTTTCGACGATACCGCTGCGTTCGTCGGCGCACTCGATCTCGTGATTACTGTCTGCACGTCGATTGCGCATCTGGGCGGAGCGCTGGGTTGCCCGACGTGGGTGCTGCTGGATGTGAATCCGTATTGGGTCTGGCAACTCGACCGTGCTGATACTCCGTGGTATTCGAGCGTCCGGTTGTATCGTCAGCCGCAATTCGCGGACTGGAACTCCGTGATGCAAGACGTTGCGGCCGATTTGTTGCGCCTGACCGACTCGCATCGATAAACCCAAGTCGCTCACCGCCCGATTGTCGGGCAGTGAGCGTATGCGGCGACTCAGTGCGCGTGCACGGATACGCCGCCGCACGCGTGCTCGTGATCGCGTTGGGGCGCGCTCACGTTCTGCGCCGTTTCCGCGCGCATGCCCAATCGTTCGATCAGCTTGCGATCCGCTTCCGCTTGCGGATTGCTCGTCGTCAGAAGTTGATCGCCGTAGAAAATCGAATTTGCGCCCGCGGCGAAGCACAGCGCCTGCAGCGCTTCGTCCATTTGCTCGCGGCCCGCGGAGAGACGCACCATCGCTTTCGGCATGGTGATACGCGCGACCGCGATCGTGCGGACGAATTCGAAGGGATCGAGCGCTTCGGTGCCGGTCAGCGGCGTGCCGGAAACCTGTACCAGATTGTTGATCGGCACCGATTCGGGATACGGCTCCATGTTCGCCAGCTGCGAGATCAGCCCCGCGCGCTCGCGCCGCGATTCGCCCATGCCGACAATCCCGCCGCAACACACATTGATGCCCGCATCGCGCACGTGCTCCAGCGTGTCGAGACGGTCCTGATACGTGCGCGTCGAGATGATCTGGCCGTAGAACTCGGGCGAGGTATCGAGATTGTGGTTGTAGTAGTCGAGGCCCGCGTCGCGCAGACCTTGCGCCTGATGCTGCTCCAGCATGCCGAGCGTCACGCACGTTTCCAGGCCCATCGCCTTGACGCCGCGAATCATGTCCTTGATCGGCTCGAGGTGACGATCCTTCGGATTGCGCCACGCCGCGCCCATGCAGAAGCGCGTCGCGCCGTTCGCTTTGGCGACTTCGGCGGCTTGCAGCACGGCATCGACTTCCATGAGTTTTTCGGCTTTCAAACCGGTCTCGTGATGTACCGACTGCGGGCAATACGCGCAATCTTCCTCGCAGCCGCCCGTCTTGATCGACAGCAACGTGGACAACTGCACCGCGTTTGGATCGAAATGTTCGCGATGCACGGTTTGCGCGCGAAACAGCAGGTCGTTGAACGGCAGATCGTACAGAGCGACGACATCGGCGACGCGCCAGCGAGATTGAGTTGTGGTCATGATGAGAGTCCTTTATTGAATGCGAATTCGGTCGAGCAACGCGGCGATATCCAGATGGCTGGCCGCGCGCGTTGCATCGGATGGAGCGATGTGGGGAATCACGCCGAGCAGCGGCGCGTCGAGTCGATGCTTCAGCGTGTGAATATTTTCGTCGGGATACAGCATGTTCGGATCGATGCGGTTCGCCACCCAGCCCGCGATTGTCAGCCCGCGCGACGCGATGGCTTCGGCCGTCAGCAGCGCGTGGCTGATGCAGCCGAGCCGCATGCCGACGACCAGCACGACGGGCAGATTCAGCGCGACGGCGAGATCGGCGGTGTCGTGTTGATCGTCGAGCGGCACGCGGAAACCGCCGACGCCTTCGACCACGACGATATCCGCTTGCTGGCGCGCAATCGCATGCGCCTCGACAATCCGCCTGATGTCCAACGCAATCCCTTCACGCGCCGCCGCGATATGCGGTGCAATCGGCTCGCGCATCATGAACGACGTGCGGATTGCGTTCGGCAGCGCGACGTTGGCGTTGGCATCGAGTTGATCGGCGTCTTCGTTGTGCAGCACGCCGTCGCGTTCCGTTGCGCCCGAGGCGATCGGTTTCATCGCGGCGGCGCGCAGGCCCGCGCGCGCGAAGCCTTGCAGCAGCGCGCACGAGACGAAGGTCTTGCCGATTTCCGTATCGGTTCCGGCGACGAACAAAGACAAAGCGGTCATAGCGTATTCAGAGCGTGATCGAGTTTGGCGAGGTCGTCTTCCGAGTGCGCAGCCGACAGCGATATGCGCAGCCGCGATGTGCCCGCAGGCACGGTCGGCGGACGGATCGCGGGCACCCAGAGTCCGTGCTCATCGAGCGCGGCGGCAATTGCCAGCGTTTCGTCGTTTGCGCCGATGACGAGCGGCTGCACGGCGGTGTGCGAATCGACCGGCATCCAGCGCGTGCGCCTGAGCATCGCGCGCGTGGTTTCGATCAGCGAGGCGAGATGCGCGCGGCGTGCATCGCCTTCATCGCTGGCAATGATCCGCACGCTCGCCGACACCGCATGCGCGACCGCCGGCGGCGACGCCGTCGTGAAGATATACGGACGCGCGCGCTGAATCAGCCATTCGACGACGGTTTTATCCGCACACACGAACGCGCCCGATACCCCCGCCGCCTTGCCGAGCGTGCCGACATAAACGAGATGCGGCGAGCGCAACGCGGCGTCGGCCAGCGCGCCGCGTCCTTGCGGACCGAGCACGCCGAAACCGTGCGCATCATCGACGACGAGCCACGCGCCATATTTTTCCGCGAGTTCCACGAGACGCGCGAGCGGCGCGGTATCGCCGTCCATGCTGAAGACCGTATCCGTGACGATGAGTTTCGTCGCGTTTTCATCGCGCGATGCGTCGAGCATGGCGTCGAGCGCGGCCATATCGGCGTGCGGATAAATCTGCGTTTGCGCGCGCGACAGACGCACGCCGTCGATCAGCGAGGCGTGATTCAGCGAGTCCGAAAACACCAGCGTGCCGCGTCCGGCGAGTGCGGTCAGCACGGCGAGATTCGCCATGTAGCCGGTACTGAAGTACAGCGCACGCGGGTTATCGACGAAACCGCCGGAGAACGCGGCGAGATCGTCTTCGAGTTGCGCGTGCGCGCGCGAATGTCCGCCCAGCAGATGCGATCCGCCGCTGCCCGCGCCGTACTTCGACGCGCCTTCGGCCATCGCCGCGCGGATGCCTTCGTGCGCGGCGAGGCCCAGATAATCGTTGCTGGCAAAGCCGATGATCGCGCGGCCATCCACGGTCATATGCGCGGAACACGCGCTGTCGGTGGTTTTGCGGCGGCGGCGCAGACCGCGTGCGTCGATATCTTTCAAGCCTTGTTTCAGCGTTTCGTAAAGCGCGTTCGATGTCGTGCTCATGCCGTCTCCGCAAGCGTGGCGTCGAGCGTGTCGCGCGTGCGTTGCGCGAGCAGGACGAGTTCGTCGTCAGAGAGGGTGTACGGCGGCATCAGATAAACCGTTTTGCCGATGGGACGCATCAGCAGTTCGCGCTTGAGCGCATTGGCGAAGAAGCGGCGCGAGAAAGTCGGGTCTTGGGTATCGACGTCGAAGGCGAAAATGGTGCCGCGTTGGCGCAGGTTCTTTGCCCACGCGAATGCTTCGCGCAGCAATGCCGACTTGCGGCGATTTTCTGCCAGCACGTTGTCGCGTTCGAAAAGATCGAGCGTGGCCAGCGCGGCGCGGCAGGCGAGCGGATTGCCGGTGTACGAATGCGAATGCAGGAAGCCGCGCGTGAAGTCGTCGTCGTAGAACGCTTGGTAGATGGCGTCGCGCGTGAGCACGATCGACAGCGGCAGATATCCGCCGCTGATGCCCTTCGACAGACACAGAAAGTCCGGCCAGATGCCCGCTTGCTCGCACGCGAAAAATGTCCCGGTACGGCCGCAGCCAACCGCGATTTCATCGGCGATCAGGTGGATGTCGAACTCGTCGCAGAGCGCGCGCAGCCGCGTGAGATACGAGGCGTCGTACATCGCCATGCCTGCGGCGCATTGCACCAGCGGTTCGACGATCACCGCCGACAGTTGCGCCGCGCGTTGCTCGAACAGCGTGCGCATGGCGGCGAGCGCTTCGTCTTCGCCCACGCTCGCTGGCGATGCAACCACATGCGCGTGACGAATCAGCGGGTCGTAAGCGTCCTTGAAAATGGCGACGTCCGTCACGCCGAGCGCGCCGATGGTCTCGCCGTGATAGCTATTCGCCAGACACACGAACTCGCGCTTCTCCGTGCGGCCGTGGTTGCGCCAGAAGTGAAAGCTCATCTTCAGCGCGATTTCCACCGCCGATGCGCCATCGGATGCGAAAAACGCATGACCGAGCGTGCGTTGCGTCAGCGCCGACAAACGCTCGGCCAGTTCGACGGCGGGCGCGTGCGTGCAGCCCGCGAGCATCGCGTGTTCGAGCGTATCGAGCTGATCTTTCAGCGCCTGATTAATATCGGCGTTCGCGTGGCCGAACAGGTTGACCCACCACGAACTGATCGCATCGAGATAGCGATTGCCAGCGGGATCGAACAGCCACGCGCCTTTGCCGCGCGCGATCGGCACGAGCGGCATGCGTTCGTGGTGCTTCATCTGGGTGCACGGATGCCACACGGCGGCGAGCGAACGCGCGACCCAGTCTTGATTGGCTTCAGTGTTCAAAAACGACTCCCTGGCCCGCGTTGCTTGCGAGCCGGATACTTCGGACAAGCAGGTGCCTGCATGGATAAGCGTGAGATACGGCTTAGGTCGATTATCGCTAAAACACGCGCGGGCTTCGCGTTTCCACGGCCTTTCGCTTGAGGCGTACACGCCTGTCCGAAATGCGAAAAAGCGCTATCGCGCCTAACTTCGCTGATCTGGCGGCGTTATCGCTTCAAGATGCGAAAACGCCGGCGCGAGGCCGGCGTTTCGAAATTTCGCTTAAACGTGCTTCAGTTTGACTTCAGTTCGACGCGGTCTGCGTGTCCGCCGCCTGATCCTTCCACACGATGCGGTTATCCACCGCATACAGCTTGCACGGATCGCTGCTCTGCTTCTGGCAACTGGCCAGCGCGACGGACATCGGGTCGTCGCCGCCTTCGGCCCACGACCACGCGCCGGAATCCGATACGGCGAACGCGCGGCTCGAATACTGATTCAGAAAGTTGCGATAACCCTCGCGGCCGTTTTCATCGACATACGGAACGGCGTTCACGGAGTCGAGATTGGCGAAGTCCGTTGCTTTCGGCAGGCTCGGTTCGGCGACCTGATACTGCACGGCCGTCGGCATGCCGATCTGCGCGAGGAAGGTCTTCACGCGCGGCCACCAGACCTGCACGCCGTCACGATCCCCGACCAGCCGATGCGCGTCGTTCTTGTACTTGCCGAAGTCGGTCATCTCGGCGCGCGCGCCGTGCGAAACGAACGACGCGTACATTTTTGCGGAGAGGTCGCCTTGCCAGACCGAGTCATTGTCGCCGTACATCCACAGCGACGGCAGGCGTACGTGCTGACCGTAGTCGCCGAAAGCATCGACGAGATTCTTTTGCCAGCCTTCGCATTCGTCCTGACGCAGACCGCCCGAGAAGTTGATGAGACCGCGCACGCCGGGAGCGGCGACGGCATCGCGCGCGCCATAAGCGATAGTCGTCAACCCGCCGTGCGACGTGCCCGCCACGACGATATGCGTCTTGTCCACGTAAGCCTGCTGGCTCATGTAATCAACGGTGGCGGCAACGTCCTGCGCCTGCGCGAAACCGTTCGCTTCGACATCGCAACCGTGGCCCGCGTATTGACCGCCCGAACCCGCGAAGCCACGGCGATTCGGCACGACCACCACATAGCCATGACGCACGAACTCGCGTGCAAGCGCGACCGGGCGATTGCGCGGCTGATTGTGCGCGTCACCGGGGAGCTTGCCGTGATTGAAGACGATCATCGGGAACGGACCCGCGCCGTCCGGTTTGAACACGGTGGTTTCGAGCGCGATATCGCCTTCGGGCACCTGAATGACGGATTCATTCAGACCATTGGCGACGACCGGCAAATGTTGATCGAGCGAATCCGGAATGGTCTGACCGAACGCGGGCGCTTGCAGACCTTCGGAAGGACGCACTCCGCCGATCGGTTCGGCGCTTGCCTGGGACGTGAACAACGACGTCGCAAGCGAAATCGCCATACTGCATCCGACCAACAGAGTCTTGATTCCCATCCGCGCACTCCGGCCCGCATTCGCAGGTGCATTCGATTAATACGTTGATTCGGCTTGGCCCCAAATGACTGAATTGAAGTCAAACCTGTCGCGCTGCTCTGATGAGCAGTATCGAATGCGGTTTCCGGGAGTCATGCGTTGAACAAGCATGACAAATGGCTTCAAAACGGGGCTTCGCTGCATTGCCATGTCACCAAGCTGACGGTGGTCTGGCATGAACCACAGATTAACTGTTCAAAATTGCACTGCACAATTAGCGTATCCCCGTAACTGCTTAATCTGAAAGGAGAAATTCAGGAAACTAATACTTGCACAAGCATCTTTTTATATTAAAGATGTGTTTACTTATTTTTGATTTCTCCGTCGATATATATCCAATTGCCGATGCTATTACGTCTGAATCGACTGGCTTCATGAAGCCGATGCGCGCGCCCATCTACTTTATATCGTGCGATGAATTCGACTTCCTCATTATTGATATCGACCACCGTATGGCGTTTGATATCGAGACCGAGCCAGCGCGTGGTGGTGTCGGACGCGTCGAGGTCGGGCGGGCAGGTTTCTTCGGCCCACGTCGAGCGCAGGTAAGGCGTGTTGCCGAGCACGTAGGCGGTGTAGCGCGAGCGCATCAGTTCCATTGCGTTCGCGGGCTTTTCGCCGCCTTCGATAAAGCGCGCGCAGCATAAGTCATAGCGTGGCGCTTTCGCATTCGGACGGCGCACCGGCGATGCGCCGCCGCAGGGACATTCCACTGGCTTCATTGATCGACGCCCGGCATTTCAATGTGACGCGGCTGCGTGCGCACGCGTTCGAGCCACGCGCGGATATGCGGATAGTTCGCGAGATCGAGACCGGCTTCATCGGCGACATGCGTGTAGGCGTACAGCGCGATATCGGCAATGGTGTAGCGCTCGCCCACAAAGAACGTGCGCGTGGCCAGATGCTGCTCCATCACATCGAGCGCGCGATACGAACCGGCGGTTTTCTCGGGCAGACGCGGATCGTCGTGCTGCTTCAGAAACACGCGGATAAAACGCGCCACCGCCACATACGGCTCATGGCTGTATTGCTCGAAGAACATCCATTGCAGCACTTGCGCGCGTTCGAGGCGATCGGTGGGCAGCAGCGGCGAGGCGTCCGCGAGATAGCTGATGATTGCGCCGGATTCCGACAGCGTCGTATTCCCGTCGATGATCAGCACCGGCACCTTGCCATTCGGATTGAGCTTGCGGAACGCTTCGGTTCGGCACGCGCCGCTCATCATGTCCACTTCATGCCAGCGATACGGCAGGCCAAGTTGTTCGAGAACGAGGCGAACCTTGTAGCAGTTGCCCGACGACGAAACGCCGTGTACTTCATAAGTCATAGTCGAAGTCCTGAGATTCACCATTCGAGCTTCGTGCCATCGTACTGCACGAAGGTGCCGTTGAATTCGTCACGCATGGCGCCCGCCTGCGCGATCACCGCGCGCATGCCCGAGACGCTGTGCGCCACATCGATCGCCGCCGACGGCCCGCCCATTTCCGTGCGCACCCAGCCCGGATGCAGCGCAATACACGCCGAATGCCGCGACTCCAGCGACGCCACCTTCACCGCGCAATTCAGCGCCGCCTTGCTCGTCCGATACAGCCAGCCCGTCGTCCCGCTCGCCTCGCCAATGCTGCCCATCTTGCTCGATACCACCGCGAGCACGCCGCGCGCGGCGTCAGTGAGCGGCAGAAGCACGGGAATCAGCTGCATGGGGCCGCGCACATTGGTGTGCATGACCTGATCGAAGTCTTGCGCATCGACGGTTTCGACGCCTTCGGTGCGTGGACCGTAGACGCCGGAAACGACGATCGCCACATCGAGTTTTTCTTCGTCCAACTGCCACGCGAGCGAGGCGATTTGCTCGGGCTGCGTGACGTCGAGCGAGAAAGTTTGCGCGCCCATTGCGTCGAGCGCGTGCAGCGATGATTTGTCGCGCGCGGTGGCGAGCACGCGCCAGCCGTCGCGGCTGTATTCGCGCGCGAACTCGTGACCAATACCGCGTGACGCACCGATGATAAGAGCCGTTTTCATGTTGGTCGCCGATAAACGTTGTGGGCCTGACTTCGACTATAACGCGACCCGCTGTCGCGTTTCCTTTCGCGAGCGTTGCAGTATCGTTCTTCGATTTTTCTTCGTACAAACGGGTGATGATGCATACCGATATCGTGATTGTCGGCGCGGGACCGGCGGGCTTGTGTCTGGCGAATGCGCTGAGCGGTGCGGGCTTGTCGATCACGCTGATCGAGCAGCAGAGCGAGGACGCGCTGCGCGCCCCGGCATTCGATGGACGCGAGATTGCGCTGACGCAAAAGTCGGTGGCGATGCTGAAGACGCTGGGCGTGTGGGAGCGGATTGGCGAGCGCGCGAAATCGCCGCTGCGGGATGCGCGCGTGATGAACGGATCGTCGCCGTTCGCGATGGAGATCGGGCACAAGCTGACCGGCCATTCGGAGCTTGGCTGGCTGGTGTCGAATCATCTGATTCGCCGCGCGGCCTTCGAAGCGTTGAAAGCAGGCTCGCTCGATGTCGTCACTTCCGAGCGCGTGACCGATCTGAAAACCGATGCTTCGGGCGCGCGCGTGACACTGGCGAGCGGCAAGACGCTCGACGCGCAACTCGTGATTGCCGCCGACAGCCGCTTCTCCGCGACGCGACGCATGATGGGTATCGCTGCCGATATGCACGATTTTGGCAAGTCCATGTTGGTGTGTTGCATGACTCACGACGAACCGCACCATCACTCGGCCTGGGAGTGGTTTGGCTACGGTCAGACGCTTGCGTTGTTACCCATGCATGACGGCCGATCGTCCGTGGTTGTGACACTGCAATCGCAAAAAATTGAGCAATTGCAGCAACTCGATGCGGACGCGTTCGCGCGTGACATCGAGCGGCGTTTCGAATGTCGGCTCGGACGCATGTCGTTGATATCGAGCAGACATGTTTATCCGTTGATTGGCGTTTATCCGCGGCGTTTGGTCGGCAAGCGCTTTGCCACGGCCGGCGATGCGGCGGTCGGCATGCATCCGGTCACCGCGCATGGATTCAACTTCGGGCTGGGGGGCATCGAAACGCTGTCGCTCGCGATCCTCGATGCGCACGCCGCCCATCGCGATATCGCCAGCGATGCGCTTTTGCAGCGCTATGAGCGGGTACATCGAATGGCTACGTGGCCGCTTTATCAGCTCACGCGCGTGATCGCGGATGTCTATACGCGCGACTCCCTGCCGGCCAAGGTGGCGCGGGATGTGTTGCTGCGGATCGGGGAAAAAGTCACGCCATTCAGGCGCGCGGTGGCGATGTCGTTGGCGGGGAAGTGAGGTTTGGCTTATGCCTTCTGGCTAGCTCGCAAATCGTTCGGATTGCGATAGAGTCGAAATGTTGCATATCGAACAAGGAGCCGGAATGGCAGATCTGATTTTGCGAAATGTTGACGAAAAACTGATTGCTCGCCTGGAGGAAGTCGCTGGCTTGTTCCTGAAGAGCCCGGAGGCGTATCACCTCGAAATCCTCGAACACGGATTGGAGCAGACTCGTAATCGGGCCTTCATCGAAGATCTGATGCGTATGCCGAATGTCGGCGACGACGAAGACTTCGCAAGAGTCTGAGCGTTGAGCGAAACGCTATGTACCTTGCCGATACCAACGTCATCAGTGAGCGAAGGAAAGAGGAGCGCGCGAACAAAGGTGTGCGTGCCTTCTTCGAGCAGGCGGAGAAGGACCAACGCGCTGTTCATCTCTCAGTCGTGGCGATTGCCGAAATCAGGCGCGGCATCGAAATGTCTCGTCGCAGATCAGACGATGAGCAGGCGCGTGTTCTCGAAAGATGGCTATTCTCGATCATGCGAGAGTACGAGCCGCTGATCTTGACAGTCGACAGAGAAATCAGCGAATTGTGGGGACGACTTCGTGTGCCACACGCAGAGCCGGCCATCGACAAACTGATTGCGGCAACCGCGCTGACTTACGACTTGACGGTCGTCACGCGTAATGTGAAGGACTTTGAAGGCACGAACGTCAGAGTGCTGAATCCATTCGAGTAGTTTAATCAATCACTATAAACGACCACCCATGACCAACCCCACCCCATTACCCGACTCCGAAAAAATCGATCCCGCCTATATCGAAAAACTTCGTGCCGAACTTCGCGCCGATATGAAGTACGGCGGTCTCGGTCCTGCGTGCGAGCGCAAGTACGAACCCGAAGATAACCGGCGCTTCAACGCCTTTCTCGCGACCATGCCTTACTTTGGAGAAGACGACATTCTCGATCAGATATTGAATGAGGGCCGCGGAAATGTATCTCGCTGATACCAACGTCATGAGCGAGCATAGGAAGCTCCATCGTGCAAACAAAGGCGTACGAGAGTTCTTTGAGCGAGAGGAAGGAGAAGATTCAGTCCATCTCTCCATCGTCGTAATCGCGGAGATCCGGCGCGGTGTCGAAATGTCGCGCCGTCGCGGCGATGTCCGCTCGGCGTCCATCTACGGCAACTGGCTCGATTCCGTCAAAGAGGAATACAAACAACGCATCCTTCCCGTCGATAAAGCCATCGGTGAACTATGGGGCCGCCTTCGCGTGCCGCACGCGGAACCCGCGCTGGACAAGCTCATCGCGGCGACGGCGATCGTTCACGGACTCACCGTCGTCACGCGCAATGTAAAAGACTTCGAGGGCACCGACGTGAAAGTGCTGAATCCTTTTGATTGACGCAAGGCCGGCCCGAAGCCAATAAGCAACAAGCAAGAAAAGCCGGCCCGAGTCGATCAAACCAGTTCAATCCCCATCGCCGTCGCCTCACCACCACCGATACACAAACTCGCCACCCCGCGCTTCGCCCCACGCGCCCGCAACGCCCCAATCAACGTCACCAAAATTCGCGCGCCCGAAGCGCCAATCGGATGCCCAAGCGCACAAGCGCCGCCATTCACGTTCACACGATCATGCGGCAAATCATGCTCGCGCATCGCGGCCATCGTGACCACGGCGAACGCTTCGTTGATCTCGTACAAATCGACGTCACCAGAACGCCAGCCGTTCTTATCGAACAATTTGCGGATTGCACCGACCGGTGCGGTCGTGAACAACGCGGGCTGCTGCGCAAACGTGCTGTGTCCGACCACGCGCGCAAGCGGCGTCACGCCGAGCCGTTGAGCTGTCGATTCCCGCATCATCACCAACGCCGCCGCGCCATCCGATATCGACGATGAATCCGCCGCCGTCACCGTGCCATCCTTCGCGAACGCCGGCTTCAGCGACGGAATCTTGTCGATGTTCGCCTTGAACGGCTGCTCGTCGTGATCGATGACCGTATCGCCTTTGCGCGATGCGACCGTCACCGGCGCAATCTCCCACGCAAACGAACCATCCTCGTTCGCGCGCTTCGCCCGCCGCAAAGATTCCACCGCAAACGCATCCTGCGATTCCCGCGAAAACTCGTACGAAGACGCGCATTGCTCCGCGAACGTGCCCATCAGACGGCCTTTGTCGTACGCGTCCTCCAGCCCGTCGAGGAACATATGATCGAGCACCTGACCGTGTCCCATGCGCATGCCGCCGCGCGCTTTCGGCAGCAGATACGGCGCGTTTGTCATGCTTTCCATGCCGCCCGCGACGATCGCATCGACCGAACCGGCGAGCAACATATCGTGCGCGAACATCGCCGCGCGCATGCCCGAGCCGCACATCTTGTTGATGGTCGTGCAGCCCGTGCCGAGCGGCAAGCCGGCGCCAAGCGCCGCCTGACGCGCGGGCGCTTGCCCTTGTCCAGCAGGCAGCACGCAGCCCATGATGGCTTCATCGATTTGTTCGGGCTTTAAACCGGCGCGCTCGACCGCCGCGCGGATCGCCGCAGCGCCGAGTTCCGGCGCCGTCAGCGATGCGAAATCGCCCTGAAACGCTGCCATCGGCGTACGCGCCGCCGACACGATAACCACAGCATCACTCATGTTTCATCTCCTTGATAACGCTTTGTATGACGGCGGGCAGATCGCCCAGACGCGCGGCATCGGATGCGAGCACGTCGTTCTCCGCGCCATGCGCGCTGCCGCGGCCCAGCGCCGCGACGCATGACCGATACACCGGATCGATCTCGTCCTGCTTGCCGATCATCATGCCCATATTGCGCAGACGGCCATCGTGCACGCCGTAGGTCCAGCCGTGCACGGTCAAATCCTGTCCGCGCGCCCACGCGTCCCCGACGACGGTTGTGCGGCACACGTTGATGGTCTGCTCGATCGTATTCAGTTCCACCAATCGACGATGCCGCGCCTCGCCGACCGGCCATTCATCGAGCAAGGCCGCATGTTTCTCGCGCACATCCTCGACGTGACGCAGCCAGTTATCCGCGAGACCGACGCGCTTGCCGACCAGCGCCGCGCCCACGCCCGAGCAGCCGTAATGGCCGACGACCATGATGTGCTTCACCTTCAGCAAATCGACCGCGAACTGAATGACGGACAGACAGTTGAGATCCGAGTGCACCACCACATTGGCGATATTCCGATGCACGAACACTTCGCCCGGCGGCAAACCAATAATCTCGTTAGCGGGCACACGCGAATCCGCGCAACCGATCCACAAATATTCCGGCGTCTGCTGATGCGCGAGCCGCTCGAAGAACTGCGAATCTTCGCCGAGCTTGTGCGAAACCCAGTTCTCGTTATTGGTGAAAAGATGCGCGAGGGGATTGATGTCAGTCATGATGATTCAGCTTCAGGCGGTCTGCGCGAATTGCGCCGGATAGCGCACGCTGAAGCGCACCGCCTGATCGTAGGGAAAGAAATCGGCGAGTTCGCCGCGCTGCACTTGTTCCTTGTGATGCTGCCAGAGCGCGGGATCGAAGAAATCCGCGTGATGGCGCATAAAGGCTTCGCGCACGCGCGGGTCGCCGAGCAGGAACGTGTCGTAGGTTTCGGGAAAGATATCGTGCGGACCGACGCTGTACCACGGCTCGCCCGACATCTCGTCTTCTTCGTTGCGCGGCGGCGGCACGCGGCGCACGTTGCAATCGGTGAGATATTCGATCTCGTCGTAATCGTAAAAAACCACGCGTCCGTGCCGCGTGACGCCGAAGTTTTTATACAGCATGTCGCCGGGAAAGATATTGGCCTGAATCAATTGTTTGATGGCATCGCCATATTCCTTGATGCCGTGATCGATCTGCGCCGCGTCGCCGTTCTGCAAATACAGATTCAACGGCACCATGCGACGTTCGATATACACATGCCGGATCACGAGCTTGTCGCCTTCGTATTCGATCATCGAAGGCGCTTCTTTTTGCAGTTCGCGGATCAACGCGTCGTCGAGACGCGCGAGTGGCAAAGCGACGCTGGAATATTCGAGCGTATCGGCCATCCGGCCTAAACGATCATGCCGTTTGACGAGCAAATACTTGTCTTTGATCTTCTGCCGCGTGGTGTCCTTCGGCGGCGGAAACGCGTCCTTGATGAGCTTGAACACGTAAGGAAACGAAGGCAGCGTGAACACGATCATCACCAGCCCTTTGATGCCCGGCGCGATGATAAACCGATCGCTCGAATGCTTCAGATGATGCAGCAAGTCGCGATAAAACAGATTCTTTCCCTGCTTCTGCAAACCGACCGACGTATAGATTTCGCCCTTCGGTTTATGCGGCATGATCGTGCCGAGAAACTCCACATAAGCCGATGGCACTTCCATATCGACCAGAAAATACGAGTGCGAGAAACTGAAGATAATGAGCAATTGCTCGCGTGTCAGCAGCACGGTATCGAGCGCGAGCACGCGTGGCTGAACGTGGCGCACGGCAATGGCGAATGGCAACAGCGCGTCGCCATTGATGATTCGCCCGACGATATACGCCGCCTTGTTCCGATAAAACAGCGACGACAGCACATGAATCTGGAAATTCGGCGCGGGCGTGAAGGCGCCGAATTCATCGTGCATGGATTGCATCACGCACTGCACATCGCGCGATAAATCCTCGAATGGCGACGCCAATTGAAAGTTCGTGACAATACGCTCGAGCGTCGCGGCCAGCCCGTCTTTCTCGGGGTAATACGCGCGATACGTCGGCCTGGCGGCGGGTTCGTCGTTCTCGATATATTCGGTCGATATCACCGGCCGCACGAAGATAAAGTCATTGTTGAAATACGAGCGATGCAAAATCTGACAGCACACCGAATTAAAAAACGTTTCCGCGCATTCCGGCTGCCGATGCGTCGTCAACAAGCCGATGTAATGCAGCTTGATTTGCTGCCAGATATCGTCGTCGATATTTTCGGCGTCGTATTCATCTTCGAGACTCGTCACACATTCAGCCACCCGATCGTCATACGATGCAATGCGATCGCGCGCGAGCGTTTGAAGCGCGAGCCAGTCGCCTTCTTCGAAATATTGCTTGGCCTGAATCGCGGCATCGCGAAACACGCGGTAGTGGCGATTGAAACCATCGAGCAGCGTTTCGGCCACATCGAAACCGATTTGCGAGGAAAGCAGTTTCGGGAAGTGCTTCATGTGTTACGCAGCCTTCGGTTTGCGCCCGCGTTTTTCCGAATCTGCGCTCAATAACGCGCGCGCCTGATCTTCATATGCGGCGAGTTCCGCGAGCGTGGTGTCGAGGTCTTCGCGCTGACGTTCGAGCACTTCGCGGTGCGCGGCGATGGTATCGGCGAAGGCTTGAAGTTGCGCGGTGGTGCCGGTGGGGGAATCGTAGAGATCGAGCAGCGTGCGGATTTCCGAAAGCGTGAAGCCGAGCCGTTTGCCGCGCAAGGTGAGCTTCAAACGCGTGCGGTCGCGCGGCGAATACACGCGCCGCAGACCGTTCGAACCTTCGCGCGCGGGTGCGAGCAAGCCCTGATCTTCGTAGAAGCGAATGGCGCGCGGCGTGACATCGAATTCGCGCGCGAGTTCGGTGATGGTGAAGTGCATGGTGGACTGAGTCATCGCCGGGCGTGTTTTCTCGCGCAACGTTAGAATGTGGAAGTTAACGTTATCGTCAACTTGATCAAATTGCAACGCGGCGCAAACCCGGAGACACGGATCACATGAACGCACTCGAACATCAACTCGACTATGTTTTCGGCGATACCTTGCCCGAGGCCGGTCATGTGAAGGAAGTCGCGCCGGGCGTGTTGTGGCTGCGCATGCCGTTGCCGTTCGCGCTCGATCACATCAATCTCTGGCTGCTGCGCGATGAAATCGATGGCGTGCAAGGCTGGACCGTGGTCGATTGCGGCATTTCGGACGCCACGATCCGCAGCAACTGGGAACGCGTATTCGACGAAGCGCTCGACGGTCTGCCCGTGCTGCGCGTAATCGTCACGCATTGCCATCCGGACCATCTCGGCCTCGCGGACTGGATCTGCAACGGTGGCGACAAGCAGCGCTGGAACGTGCGCCTGTGGATATCGCTTGGCGAATACGCGATGGGCCGCGTGATGGCCGCAGGCGATGGCTCGAACGCAGGCGGCGAGCGCGCCGCGCTGCATTTCGCAACGCACGGCCTCACTGACGAAGCATCGCTCGATGCGTTACGCAAACGCGATAGCTATTACCCGACTCTCGTGCCATCGATCCCGCTCGAATACCGGCGCATTCGCGATGGCGATCGCATCGAAATTGGCGGGCGTGATTGGGAAGTAGTGTCGGGCTACGGTCACTCACCCGAACATAGCGCGCTGTACAACGCGCAAGACAAGCTGCTGATTTCCGGCGATATGGTCTTGCCGCGTATTTCGACGAACGTGTCGGTGTTCGGACTTGAACCGGAAGGCAATCCGCTTGCGCTGTATCTGGAATCGCTCGGGCGTTACGAATCGATGGCGGAGGACGTGCTTGCGTTGCCGTCGCATGGCAAGCCGTTTCGCGGCGTGAAGACGCGGATTGGTCAATTACGCGATCATCATCGCGCGCGTTTGGCGGAAGTGCGCGAGGCGTGCGCGGAAAAGCCATGCAGCGCGGCGGATATCGTGCCGCTCATGTTCAAACGCAAGCTCGATATCCATCAAATGACGTTCGCGCTCGGTGAAGCGCTGGCGCATCTGAATCTGCTCTGGCTCGATGGCACGCTGAAACGCCAGACCGGCGACGATGGCGTGATTCGGTTCGCGCCGGTCTGACTTCACTTACTGCACGCTCACCGCCCCAAAATTCACCCGCCCAAACTGACTCACGCTATACCCGCTGACGTTGCCCCGCGTCAGCGCATAAGCCGTCGGATAAACCAGCGGAATCCACACCGCCTGATCGTGGATGATCTTCTGCGCATCGATATAAGCCTTCGTGCGCTTGCTGACGTCAGCCGTGGTCTTGCCGTCTGAAATCGCCTTGTCGAGCGTTGGATCGCAGTATCGGGCGAAGTTGATGCCGGACTTCACCGCGTTGCAGCTAAAGAGTGGCGAAAGATAGTTGTCCGGATCGCCGTTGTCGCCGGCCCAGCCCATGAACAGCATATCGTGGTGGCCTTGCTTGGCTTCCTTGATCAGCTCGCCCCATTCGATCACCTTCACCTGCGCCTTCACGCCGATTTTCGCGAGATCGGCTTGCAGCAATTCCGCGCCGGCCTTCGGATTCGGATTGAGCACGCTGCCGTTCGGACGCACCCAGATCGTCGTCTCGAAACCGTTCGGCAAACCTGCATCGGCGAGCAGCTTTTTGGCGGCATCGGGCGAATACTTGTATGCAGCGATGTTCTTGTCGTAGCTCCACGTGTTCGGCGGGTACGGGTTCACCGCCGCCGTGCCCGTATTCTCGAACACGGTCTTCATATACGTCGTGCGATCGAACGCCATGTTGAGCGCCTGACGCACCTTCGGATTATCCAGCGGCTTCTTCTCCGTATTCAACGCGACGAAGGCCGTCATGAACGCGGGCGTTTCGCTGACCTTGAGCGACTTGTCCTTCTTCGCATCGAGCACGTCCTGCGGCTTCGGCGATAGCGCGATCTGGCATTCGCCCGCCTTGATCTTCTGCGCGCGCACGGTGGCGTCCGGCGTGATCGCGTAGATCAATCGATCGATCTTCGGCTTCGGTCCCCAGTACGTCGGATTCACGTCATAACGGATCACCGCGTCCTTCGTATAGCTCTTGAGCACGAACGGGCCGGTGCCGATCGGCTTGGCATTCAGATCGTTTTGCTGATTGGCCTTGAGCAACTTGTCCGCATATTCCGACGAATAGATCGATGCGAAGCCCATCGTGAGAATCGGCACGAAGGTGGCGTTCGGCTCGTTCAGTTCGAACTTGACGGTTTGATCGTCCACTTTGCTGACGGACTTGATCAGCTTCACGAGACCCATCGACTGTGCGTGCGGGAAGCCGCTCGCGCCCGCAACCTTGTGCCACGGATTGCTGTCGGACAGCATGCGTTCGAAGGTGAAGACGACGTCATCGGCATTGAGCGCGCGCGTCGGCTTGAACCAGTCGGCGGTCTGAAACTGCACGTTCGGACGCAGATGGAACGTGACGCTCAGGCCGTCGCTGCTGACGTCCCACTTGTCTGCGAGCGCGGGCACGACTTTCTTCTGCGCTTCATCGTAGGACACGAGCGTATTGAAGATGACATCCGCCGATGCATTGGTCGTTACCAGCGAATTGAATTGCACGACATCGAAACCATCCGGGCTCGATTCGGTACACACGGTCAGCGGCTTGGCAAACGCCAGAACCGGAGACAAGGCCAAAGCTACGGCAGCGAATTGTTTCAGACGCATGAGATCTCCCGTGACCCTGGGTCACACAACGGTATAGCGGATTGTTTTTGTGGCGTTCGTATGACTTGGCGCGAAAGAATGTCCGACAAAAGAGCAAGCATCGCGCCCGCGCGGCCAGATTAGCGAAATGATCGATGATCGACAACGATTCGATCGACATACGCATATATTCGCGGCTTGCCGAGTCGGGCCGCATCAGGCTAAACTTGCGCCGTCTTTGGGGAGTAGCCTTCCTTCCGCAATGGGAGGAGAACGCGTCAACATCCTCGGCTATCGTGCCGTGGCGCGTTCGACCGGTCCGGTTTGGCGAGACCATCGATGCGGCATGTCGTTCCTGGTCGGACGAGGCATGGCGCATCGTGGTTCGCTGACGTCCGACCTCGGAAACATCGTGTCCCCACAAAAACTATATCTTCCCCTCGCGCGGTTGCACGCGCGTCTCTCGCACGCGCTTCATCGCTCATTTTTTTGTTCGATGCGAGGTGCCGCATGACGTGGCTATTCATCGAACTCGCGTTGATGCTCGCGGTCATTCTGATCGCCTCCGAACTCTTCACCAATGCGCTCGAACATCTCGGCGAACGGCTCGGCATTTCCGAAGGCGTGACCGGTTCGCTGTTCGCCGCGGTCGGCACGGCGCTGCCTGAAACCACGGTGCCGATCATCGCGTTATTGGGCGGCACGCCGAGCCGCGCGGTCAACGAGGAAATCGGCGTCGGCGCGATTCTCGGCGCGCCGTTGATGCTGGCCACGCTGTCCACGTTTCTGATGACGCTGGCCATCATCAAGTCGCGCGGTTTGAAAGGGCGCGTGGTGCCCGAGCGCACGGGTTTCACGCGCGATCTCAACTTCTTCCTGTTCGCATTCCTGATCGCCTGCGGCGCGATGTTCGTGCCGCATCACGCGTGGGAAGTGCGCGCGTTGTTCTCGGCGGGATTGGTCGGCGTGTACGTGACGTATGTGATCTGCACGTTCCGCGCGTCGGCGTCATTGGTCGAAAGCGGGCACGGCACGGAAGCGCCGGAAGCGTTGTTCATCACGCGCATCGGTCTGAAGACGTCGCTTGGGTCGATCATGTTGCAGTTTCTGATCGGCATCGTGTTGCTGGTCGGCGGCGCGAAGGGCTTCATTCACGGCGTCGAAGGCGTGTCGCAGGTGTTGGGCGTGTCGGCGCTGCTGCTGTCGCTGATCATCATTCCGATTGCCACCGAGTTGCCGGAGAAGGTGAACAGCATCATCTGGGCGCGTCGCGGCAAGGACACGCTCGCGTTCGGCAATATCACCGGCGCGATGGTGTTTCAGGGCACGTTGCTGCCCGCGATCGGCATTATGTTGACGCCGTGGGAACCGCGTATCGAAGTGCTGACGGGCGTATTGATTACGCTGGCCGCTGCCGCGTGGCTGCGGTTCAATGCACGGGTGAATGGGGTGGTGCTGTGGGCGTTGCTGGGGAATGGCGCGCTTTATGTGGCGTATTTGACGTTGACGCTTGGGCGCTAATCACGCGCTAGTCACACGGTAATCAGCCCTCCAAATAAAAAATGCCCGCACGAGGCGGGCATCAAGAGCGAAGCCGCGCCTCTGATCCTGGCGCGTCGTTCTTGTTGTTCTTATTAAGGTTATCGGAGCGTGGCGGGGAAACTTTAGCCGCCCGCTTCGATTTTTTACGATACCCCTTCGACCGACCGTTCACGCACGTCGGACGCACCGCGCGCGTTCATCGATTCGGCCTGCTGCGTCAGCATTTCGATCATGCTGCAATCGAATGTCGGGATGCCAAGGCGCTTCGTTACATCCAGCCGCTCGCGGAAGCTATCGTCGATGAAAATCGCGTCCGGCTCGGCGATGTAATCCGCCTTGCTCTCGCCGTCGCGCAGATGAATCACACGATCGAACAATCCGCTCAGGCGATGCCGCCGCAGCGTCGCATTCAAATCCGACGCGTGTCGCGTAATCAGATTCACGCGCTTGCCCGCGTTGAGGCACTGGAAAATCAGCGCGACAAGACGCGTGTTGACGGCGTCGCCAAGAATCAGCGTGTCGTCCAGATCGACATACAGCGTGGCAAAGGAAATTGAATGCCGATAACGATTCACCAGCGCGCGATCGATTTCCACTTCACCGGGATTCACCAGAATGCCGAGCGGTTTGCGTTCGTGCTCGAAAATGCTCATCAGCGGAAAATTCACGCCAGTCACGCGATGCAGCGCCATCGCGCCCGCAATTCGCGGTGCGACTTCGAGCAGCGTCAGTTCGCCGTTCGCGGCGCGCTTGAGCTGAAAAAACCACGCGCCGCGCAGACCAAGACGCGCGCCGATTTTCGCGGCAAGCGCGGGCACGCCTTCGATATCCTGCGTGATCGAATTCACCGAAATGCCGTTGCGCACGCGCCTGCGTCCGCGCGCCTGCGCGAACAGCAGACCACGCTCGCGGTCGGAGAAGCAATCGACCGTGTATTCCTCGCCCGGCAAAAATTCGCAGATGATCGATCCGGGCACGTCCGCAAGCGCCGCATCCAGTTGTTCGCGATTCTCGATACGCCGCGCCCCGAACGATCCCTGCCCGCGATCCGGCTTCACGAAGACGGGAAAACGATCGACATCGGCGGCATCGGCATAAAGATGCGGCACCGCGACGATGCCCGTCAGCGCCGCATAGGTCTGCGACTTCGAGCGCGTGATTTCGCACGCCTCACGCGGCGAAGTGATGACCGCGGCGCTCAACTGATCCGAGACGCGCGACAGCGCCACGATGACATCGTCATATGCCGGAATGATGTAGTCGATCGACAGCGTTTCGCACAGATCCTGCAACGCGGGCAGCCAGTTCGGATCGCCGATATGCGGCAGGCGATGGTACTCGCCATACGCAAACTTGCCGTGATTGGGAATGTCCTGTCCCGCGCCGAACAGCCGGACTTCCTTGCAATCCTTCAGCGCGTGTTGAATCTCCAGGCCGATCTCGGTGCCCGCCGGAAACACCAGCACATGACGCGCGCTCATTTGATCCCCGCGATGACGTCGCAGATGCGATCGACCTGAGCCGCCGTGAGGTCGGCGAACATCGGCAGACAAAGGATGCGCCGCGACGCCTGCGTGGCGACCGGCAGATTCTCTTTGTTGGCGGAAGGCAAACCGCGATACATCGGGAATTCGGAGATCAGCGGGTAGAAGTAGCGGCGTGCGTAGATATCGTGTTGCTTGAAGTGATCGTAGAGCGCGTCGCGGTCGATCGGGAAATCGTCTTCGACCTGAATGGCGAAGTACGCGTGATTGGCGACCTTCTCGCTGCCCTTCGGCAGACAGCGGATGCCGCGCACGCCGGCCAGCCGCTCGCGATATTGGGCGTCGAAATCCGCGCGGCGCGCGAGTGCGTGATCGATATGTTTGAGCTGCAACATGCCGAAAGCCGCGTTGATTTCGCTCATCTTGCCGTTGATGCCGGGCGCGACCACCGTCACTTCATCGACGAAACCGAAGTTCTTCAGGTGATCGATGCGCTGCTTGGTCTTCGCGTCCGGGCAGATGATCGCGCCGCCTTCGAAGGTGTTGAAGACCTTGGTCGCGTGAAAGCTCAGCACGGACAGATCGCCGTTCGACAGTACGCTGCCGTTTTCCGTCTGCACGCCGAACGCGTGCGCGGCGTCGTAGATCACCTTCAGGTTGTAGTTGTCGGCGATCTTCTGAATCGCATCGACGTTGCACGGGCGGCCGTAGCAGTGAACCGGCATGATCGCCGTGGTCTGCGGCGTGATCGCAGCTTCGATGCGCGCCGGGTCGAGATTGAGCGTGTTCGGATCGACATCGACGAATACGGGTTTGATCCCGTTCCACAGCAGCGAGTGCGCGGTCGCCACGAACGAGTAGGGCGTCGTGATGACTTCGCCGGTGATGCGCAGCGCCTGAAGCGCGGTCACCAGCGCGAGCGTGCCGTTGGCGAACAGCGAAAGATGCGGCACACCGAGGTATTCGCACAGCGCGCGCTCGAACTGCTGATGGAACGGTCCGGCGTTCGTCAGCACCTTGCTCGACCAGATTTCTTCGAGATAAGGCAGGAATTCGTTCAGCGGCGGGAGATAAGGCTGAGTGACATAGATGCGGTCACTCACCAGATTCGTTGTGGCTTGCGACGGAAGGCTGGCGGTCATGGCGTGCCCCTTACGAATTCACGGATGGCAAAGCGTCTGCGCTCGGCAGGCTGACTTCGAAAGATTCGGTGGCTTGTCCCTTGCACCAGCGCGTCCAGATCGTGCGCAAGGCTTGCGACAAACCGGCTGCGACTTTTGCGGGCTGGAATGCGGCGGATTGCGTGCATCGTTCGCGCAGGCTGGTTCGCAGTGCGTTGAGCGCGACGGTATCGCGCGACAGGGCGATTGCTTTTTCGACGAAATCGTCGCGATCGCGTGCAATGAATTCGCTCAATCCGACGTGGCTGAGCCAGCAGGCGCTGCCGCGGCTCGCCAGCGTGTCGCCGGGAATCGTGACGGTCGGCACGCCCATCCATAAGGCGTTGAGCGTGGTCGTCGAACCGGCGTACGGGAAGGCGTCGAGACACAGATCGACTTGATGATGCTGCTGCAGATACACCGGCACGCCCGCGCGCGGACGGAACGCCAGCCGCGATGCGTCGATGCCTTCGGCGGCGAACCAGTCGAGGAACTGCTTGCGGTCGAGATCGCGTCCGGTGGCGCCCAGAATCATGCGCGAGGTCGGATCGGCATGGAGCACGCGCGCCCACACCGCGATCACATCCGGACGCAGCTTGTTGAGCCGGTTGAAGCTGCCGTAGGTGATATAGCCGTTGTGCAGCGCGGGCAGGCCATTGACCGGCGGGCAATGCTGCGGCGGCATGAACGGCGCGATGGCGGGCAAACGGATGATCTTTTCCAGATACTGCTTTTCGAACTCACCTTCCGGCGCGATGAAACGATCCGCGATCTGATAATCCATCGCTTTCAAACCCGTGGTCGCCGGATAGCCGATCCACGAAACCTGCACGGGCGCGGGCTTGCGCGCCAGCGCGACGAGCCGGTTGCGCCCGGTGTGGCCCGACAGATCGATCAGGATATCGATACGATCGCGGCGCACCTGTGCGGCGAAGGCTTCGTTGGTGAGGCCGGTGACTTCCTGCCAGCTATCGGCCCAGCCGCGCAGCAGGTCGGTGGTTGCATCGACACGCGGGTCGTTTTGATAGAAGTGCAGCGAAAGGCTCGCGTCCTCGGTGAGATGGCGAATCACCGGCACGAGATAGGACGAAACCGCGTGATTGAACAAGTCGCCCGAAACCAGGCCGATACGCAGTTGCCGTTCGGTGTCGCGGTTGTTGGTGTGCTCCGGCCAAAGCGCGCGCACGCGTTCTTCGTGGCGCGCGCCGAAGACGCCGTGCTGTTCGCGCAGATCGTCCGGCGTGATGTTTTCGTTGTGCGTCAGGCAGAACAGCATATTGCTGTGCGAGACGTCGTCCATCGGATTGAGTTCGATGGCGCGGCGAAAGCTTTCCTCGGCGGCACGCATTACGCCTTGTTCGAGCAGGATGAACCCGAGCGCGCTGTGTCCCGCCGCGACATTCGGCGCCAGCTCGATAGCCCGTCTGGCCGTGATGATCGCCGCGTCCGAGCGGCCTTGCGTGGCTTGAGCGAGCGCCAGCAGGCGATGCCCTTCCGCGTGCTGCGGATCGACGGCCAGCAGCGCGCGCGCGGCGGCTTCGCACTCGGCGGAACGGCCCAGCAGGCGCAGCGTATCGGCGAGCAGCAAATGCGTGATCGGATCGGCGGGCAGCATGGCCAGCGTTTTCCGCGCGGTTTCGATGGCTTCGAGGAAATCGCCGTGCTTGTGCAGGGAAATGGTCAGTGCGCGCCACGTCATGCCGTCCGACGGATAGCGTTTCACCAGCTTGCGCGCCGCCGTGACGGCTTCGGTGAAGCGGCTCTTGGCGAAGTGCATCGCGTGCTGATCCAGCTCGTGCTTGCTGGCGCGGCGGCCGTTATCGGCGGGTTTTTGTTCCGGCGTGCCGGGTTGCGCCGCGGCTTCGAGCGTGATTTGAATCGGCTGCGCGCCATTGGCGCTGGTCTGGAGCGCAACGCCGGGCGTGGCCATCTGCAAAATCAGGCCGTCGAGCGCCGGACCATGCACGCCCTGTTTCTGCGCGATTTCCACCGCGATCCACGCCGCAGCGGTCTGCCCGCTCTCACGCAGCGCGTTGATATAGCTGACCCAGTAATTGCCGTTGTTCGGCGCAATGCCGAGCGCGGTTTCGAATAGCGCGATGGCATCGGCGGGGCGGTCGGTCTGCACTTTCAGGACCGCGAGGTTGTAGTTCGCGTCGCCATGATTCGGCACCGCGCCGATGATGGCTTCGTAGAGCGCTTCGGCATCGTCGAAGCGCTCTTCGGTGTGATGCTCGATCGCGCTCTGCATGACCAGCGCGATATCGTGCTCGAACTGTTGTTCGGGCGTGAGCGTCGCGGCGGCGGGCGTCAGGGAAATTTCAGTCATGGCATGGCGCGTTTAGGATGTAGACGGATTATCCCGTCGGTCCCGCGCCGCCGAAGCCGGGAGAAAGCACCAAAAATCCCGCCAAATTGAGCAATCGGCGGCCAATGAAAAAAGCCCTCGCGTGGAGGGCTTCGAGTCTGAATCGGCTTGCGCAGCCTTACAGCGACGCGGTCCGCTGATACATGCCGACGCTTTTTACACGGCCCATCGCGGCGCGATATTCCGTTTGCAGCGTGTCCTGCGCCTCGCGTGCGCGCGTGAACAAGGTCGCGGCGCTCGCCTGAATGCGGCGGATCGATTCCATCGCTTCGGGCGTCTGCTCCGGGCTCAGGCGATGCAGCAGCGCCGTGCGCTCGTCGGCGAGTTGCGCGGCGCGGGTCCAGTCGAGCATCGTGGCGGCGAATTCGATTTCCTGCGTCTTCGCCAGCAATGCTTCGATCAGTTTTGCCTGGTCCATGCGTTCCATGTTCATCGCTCCCGCTTAGCTCTTGGCCGTGGCCAGCGCGCCTGCGCTGTTGGTGCCGCCGAACAACTGCGTCAGATATTGCGAGTTGTTGTTCATCGTCGCCATCAGCGTGTTCAGCGCGGTGAACTGCGCCTGATACTGCGCCGTCAATTGCGATGTGTACGTCGCCAGATTCGACTGCTGCGTTGTGAGATTGGTCAGGTCCTTGTTCAGCACCGTCGTGCGCGCCGCGATGATGCCGGTCGTTGAGGTGAACGAGGTGACCGCATCGTTCAATTGCTTGCCGATACCGTTGGTCGCGTTGAACAGCGAATTCACCGTCGATGCATTGGTGGTCAGCGCAGTGTTGAGCTTGGTGCTGTCGAGCGCGAGCGTGCCGTCCGCGTTCAGCGAAATGCCGATCGACGCCAGGCTCGAGGTCGTGCCGCCCGACGTCACGCCATGCGCGATGATCGACGACACCGTGCTCTTGACCGAGTTCAGCGTCGAATCGCCGAGCAGCGGGCCTTGCGACGACGCGGTGGAATCGTATTTGGTCAGCGTGCTCATCGTCGTGACGAGCGTGTTGTAGAGGCTGACGAAGTTGCTGATCGCGCTCGACTGGCTGCTGGTGTCGGAGGCGATCGTCAAGGTTTGCGAATTATTCGCGGAGTTCGCGGCGGCGGCGCTCAGGTTGATCGTCACGCCCGCGATGGCCGAGTTGATCGCGTTGGTCGAACTCGTGCCCGCAATGCCGTTGATGCTGTACGACGCGTCTTGCGCCGCCGTGCTCTGCGTCCACGCCGAAGCCGTGTTCGCCGAGGTAATCGTCGATGCACCGCCCGTGCTGCTTGCCGTCGAGGTCACGCCGAGACTGGACAGGCCGCCCGAGTCGTCGGTGATGTTGCTGGTCGAGACGCTGATCGCGTTGGCCGAACCCGTCGTAGTGGAGCGCAGCACGATATGCGCGCCGTCCGTACCGTTGACGATAGTCGCCGTCACGCCCGGATTGTCGGACGCGCCGTTGATCGCCGCCGCGATGCCGGACAGCGTGTTGTTGGTGCTATCGACACTGATGCTGCTCGACTTGCCGCCCACGGAAACCGTAAGCGTGCCCGCGCCGAGCGCAGTGGATGCGCCGAATGCCGCGGACGACAAGGCTTGCGAAGAAGCCACGTTGTTGACCGCGATCGAATAAGAGCCAGCGACAGCGCCGGCAGCCGCGGTCGCGGTAATGCCGGTGCCGCTCATGGTGGCGGTGTACTTGGTGGCGGACGTGCCATCCGATAACGTCGATAAACCGGTCTGCAACGCGCTCAACGCGGACGACAGCGTGCCGTACGCGGAAATCTGCGTGTTGTCGGAACTGGCCTGGTTTGCGAGCGTGGCGGTCTGGCCGGCGACCTTCGCATTGACGAGGGTGGAGACCAGCGAGCTGACGTCCATGCTCGAATTGCCGGTCGAGCCGCTGATGATCGACTGCGCGGCTTGTTGCAGAGCGGTCTGATCGGCACTGGTCGACGAAACGGTTGACATCGTAATGCTCCGTGGTTCGGAAATTCAGTAAAACAGACGATGATCGGGAGCGCATCGACATCAATATGCTTCGCGCGCGTGCAACCGATCCCGTGAAACAAATGCGTGTTGGGAGGCGAGCCTCCCAACATTTGCTGCTTTTTACTGCGCCGCCCGTCGGAGCGCGGCGCTTTTCTACTTCGTCAAACTTAGCCGAGCAGCTTCAGAACTTGCTGCGGTGCCGAGTTCGCTTGCGCCAGAACCGAGATACCTGCTTGTTGCAGAACCTGAGCCTTCGACAGATTCGCCGTTTCTTGCGCGAAGTTGGCGTCGGTGATTTGCGACTGAGCCGAGGACAAGTCCGTCGAAACAGCCTGCTGCGACGAAGCGATTGCCGTGAAGCGGTTTTGTGCTGCGCCGAGCTGAGCTTGCAGGTTGTTCACCGTGGTCAGCGCGTTGTCGATCGAAACCATCGCGACGTTTGCACCGCTCACCGTGCTGATGTCGAGGTTCGACACGTTAGCCGGCTTGTTGACCTTGTTGATCTGCGCCACGGCGTTGCTGATTGCCGTGAGCGAAGCTGCCGACATACCCGAGCTGGTTGCGCCCGAGCTGAGTGCCAGCGTGGTGATCGGAGCCGTTGCCGAGCCGCCGGTCGTGCCTGCGCTGAAAATCGTGTTGGCGACTGTGCTGGTCAGTGCCGTGCCGTTCTGGTCGGTGAACGTGAAGCCGCCCGAACCGTCGGACACGACGTTGACCGCCGTGATCGATGCGCTCGAAGCCGTGCTCGTGTAAGCGCCGGTGGACGACAGTTGCAGGCCGCTGACCGTGCCGACCGTTTGACCCTTCGCCACCACGCCGCCGCCGAGGCTGTTCGCCGACATGCTGCCCGACAGATCGAGGTTGATCGTCTGACCGACGTTCGCGCCGACCTGGAAGTTCACGATGCCAGCCGAGCCATCGAGAATGTTCGTGCCGTTGTACGTCGTTTGCGACGCGATACGGTTCACTTCCTGAATTTGCTGCGAAACTTCTTGTTGCAGCGCGGCCTGGTCGCTCGACGACATCGTGCCCGTCGAAGCTTGCACAGCCAGCGTACGGATACGTTGCAGGCTGGAGGTCAGCGAGGACAGTGCGCTGGACGCCGTCTGGACCATCGACACGCCGTCGTTCGCATTCGACACGCCTTGGTTCAGGCCGTTGATCTGCGTTTGCATACGGGTGGAGATCGCGAGACCTGCTGCGTCGTCTGCTGCGCTGTTGATGCGCTTGCCCGACGAGAGACGCGAAATAGCCGACGACAGGGCGCTCTGCGTGTTGTTCAGGTTGTTCTGAGCGACGAGCGAGTTGATATTGCTATTGATACCGATCATTTTAAATTTCTCCTTGGGAGATAAGTCTGGCTTTGGCTTAACACCGATTTTGCTTCTTAGCGAACCTGCTTATTCGGTGATAGCCGGCCGCTTACTTTGGTTTTCGGCCCCTTAGAACAAAACTTAAGAGCCGTTGACTTTATTTGTGTAACGAATCGCAACAGGTGCTCGGGGCTTGCTTGCGCGTACGTGCGCTCGCTTGCAAACGCCCGCCCGGCAAGGCGGAGCAATCGCGCGTATGCTTTTCCGTTCGTTTCCAATAACTCCCGGAGCATCCATGTCTGCACGCAATATCGGCACGTCGGACCTGAAAGTTCAGCCCCTCGTATTCGGTGGCAATGTTTTTGGCTGGACTGCTGACGAGCGAACGTCTTTTTCCATCCTCGATGCCTTTGTCGATCACGGACTTAACTTCATCGATACCGCCGATGTTTATTCGGCGTGGATCGAAGGACATACCGGCGGCGAGTCGGAAACCATCATCGGCAAATGGTTCAAGGAGAGCGGCAAGCGCGACAAAATCGTGCTGGCGACCAAAGTCGGCATGTTGAGCACGCGCGCGGGGCTGTCGGCGGCGAATATCGCGGCGGCGGTGGGCGACTCCTTGCGCCGCCTGAAAACCGATTACATCGACGTCTATTTCTCCCATCTCGACGACGACAAGACGCCGCTCGACGAGACGCTGAACGCGTATCAAAAGCTCATCAAGGCGGGCAAGGTGCGCGTGATCGGCGCGTCGAACTACACGGGCGCGCGGCTGGAAGAGGCGCTGAAGGTGGCGAAGGAATCGGGTTTGCCGGCGTATCAGATTCTTCAGCCGGAGTACAACCTGTACGACCGCGAAGGCTACGAGACCGATCTCGAACCGGTGGCGACGGCGAACAAGGTCGCGGTGGTGACGTACTTCAGCCTGGCGAGCGGCTTTCTGTCGGGCAAATATCGCTCGAAGGAAGATTTGCAGGGCAAAGCGCGCGGCTCGCGCGTGGAAAAATATCTCGATGCGCGCGGCCTGAAAATTCTCGACGCGCTCGACGAAGTCGCCAAACGCAACGACACCACGCCCGCGACCGTCGCGCTGGCGTGGGCGATCGCGCGGCCGAGCGTCACCGCGCCGATCGCGAGCGCGACGTCGGTCGAGCAACTCGAAAGTCTCGCGCACGCCACGCGCCTCACGCTTTCGTCCGACGACATCGAATTGCTCGACGACGCCAGCGCCTGGCAGCGATAACGCTGGCGCATCAAGGGCTTGGCGCGGGCGCGATGATCTGGTAACATCGCGCCCGAATCGAGAAATGTGCCCGATTTCTTGCCGTCGCCGTCGAAAAAGACAATGTCGATCAAAGACAGCGACCGGCTCCGAAATGCGCGCTCTGGCTTTTTCCTCCGAGCACGCACACCGCTCACGCGGTTGTTGAAACTCAAACTCTCTCTTTTCCGGCCTCCGTGGCCGCTTTGCTCGTGTCCGTCGCGCCGTTTCATTGCGTGCCGCCGGACGATCGGAGTGCCGGCGCGCGGCGCATCAACACCGTCGCGCATTTAGAAACACGTTTAGCGAAACAGGATTTCCATGACCACCATCACCCTCAAAGAAAACGAGCCGTTCGACGTCGCGATCCGTCGCTTCCGTCGCACCATCGAGCGTAACGGCCTGATCGCCGAACTGCGCGAGCGTCAGTCGTACGAAAAGCCGACCACCGAGCGTAAGCGCAAGAAGGCCGCCGCGGTCGCGCGTCTGCGCAAGCGCCTGCGTAGCCAGATGCTGCCGAAGAAGATGCACTAAAGCGTTTTTGTTTCTGCGTCCGTGGTTTGCTTTATGCGAACGCGTGCCGTTTGCCCAGCGCGGCCAGCAAATGCGGCCATTCCTCGACGCTGGCGTCGTCGTGAATCTGCTCCAGTTCGATCAGCAGATTGATCACGTTCGGATCGTACGCATTCACGTTCGATGCGTAGAGCGTGCGCAGCAGCGCGCCATCCTGCGCGTGCCGATAGTACGAAATGCCGACGCCTTCGAGCCTGGCATCGTAAAGATCGTCACGCACCAGCGATCCGATCGCGCACTTGCGGCCATTCGGACTGCGCAGCCGGCACGACCCGTTATCGTCTTCCGACACCGCGCCCTGCGCGAGCAAATGCCCGCGCACGTGTTCGTAAATGTCCTGCGGGCTCAACATCTTGATAGGGCTCAACATCGCGACACCCGAACGCTTACGCAGCCGATTTCAAAAGCTCGGCCGACAGACCGAACTGACGCGCAATCGAAGTAAGACGATCACGCCATTCCCATTTGCCGAACACGTCGTGGACGTTTTGCAGGCAGGAGAGCAGTTCGACGGTGGCCGGATCGTAGACGTTGATGCGGGCGCGCAGCAGCGCACGCTTGAGCGCGGCGACGCCGACATCCATATAGGCAGGCACCGCGTCCGGCGACTTGTTGATGAAGCGCACCGGCACGCCTTCCATGGCCGTGACGTAATCGCGCGGCTTGATGATGCCGCCGATCGGGCAGCCGCCGCAGTAACCGCGATAAGCACCGCCACCGTGCGGCAGCAAAGCGGCTTGCCCCTGCACGAAGAGATGCTGGACGGCGTTGTTGAAAATCTCCTGATGCGTCAGGAAGTTCAGGCTTTTCATGATCTTCTCCCCTGCGCCCCTGCGCAGCGGCCATGCGATTAAGTGTTCGAGCAACCCGCACCTGCAACACCGGTCAGCGTGCCGTCGCGCATGACGCGCAACCTAAAGACGCTTGTCGCTTCCCGGCTACTGCTATGGAGCACGACGGTTTTTCGGCTATTTCAGCTATGGGCGCTCGGTCTCACCGCGCCTTGGTGCTCACCGCGGTGCCTATCTTGTTAACGGCCCGCACGTGTCAGTTATAACGTTTTGGTCCGGTAAAAAGGTGCGGCAGCGCACGCGAGGACGACATTTTTACACGAACCGCACGTTCGTGCAGTGCGGAAGAAGCATCGGAAACCCTTATCGGGCGGGCATTTCGGCGTGCTTCACTGCAAAAAACTTTGCTCCTATCGGGATTTACCCTGAGTCGCGTAGTTTGCGCTCAAGCATGTTGTCAAAAAGCAAAAATCTTTCACGCCGATGCTGTTCAGGTTTTTGACTTGGCTGTGGATTTGCGTTTTGTCTTAGGTTTCGTTCGCGCGTCGCAGTCGTCGGCGTGATCGTTGACGAGGCCGGCCGCCTGCATGAACGCATAGCAAATGGTCGTGCCGACGAACTTGCAGCCGTACTTTTTCAGCGCTTTCGATAGCGCATCCGATTCAGGCGTGGACGCGGGCGTCGGGTTCTTCGCGTTGCGCGGCGTATCGATCGGTTTGCCATCGACGAAGGACCAGACGAAGTCGGCGAACGATCCGTGTTCGGCTTGAATCTGCTTCACGGCGCGCGCATTCAGCAGCGTCGATTCGATCTTCCCGCGATGCCGCACGATCCGCGCATCGCCCACGATCCGATCGACGTCCTTCTCCGTCATGCGCGCAACCTTATCGATATCGAAGTCTTTGAATAGCGCGCGATAACCGTCGCGCTTGTTGAGAATGGTTGACCACGACAAGCCCGCCTGCGCGCCTTCGAGCACGAGCATTTCGAACAAGTGATGATCGTCGTGCGATGGCACGCCCCATTCGGTGTCGTGGTAATGCGCCATCGCATCGGTCGTTGCCCATGCGCAGCGTTTTGCTTCGGTCGCCTTCATCGCGATACCCCCGGTTTCAGAATCGCGCCAGCATAGCGGAAGATCGGCGTCGCGCGGCCTATGCCGTTCGGCTGATTGGCGCGCGTCCTTGTCGCCGGTAAGCTTGCGGGCATGACTCTCACCTCATCTCATTTTTCGGGCGATTTCCTGCTCGGTATCGACGGCGGCGGCAGCGGCACGCGCGTGATTCTCGCCGATGCAAACGGCATCGAACTCGCGCGCGCCAGCGGCGGTCCGTCGGGCCTCGGGCTTGGCGTCGAGCGTGCGTGGCAATCGATCGGCGATGCCTGCAAGCGCGCATTCGATACCGCCGGCCTCGCCTTCGACTGGCGCGCGTGTTCGCTCGGCTGCGGCCTCGCGGGCGTCAATAACGCGGACTGGCTCGCGGCGTTTCTGGCGCACGCGCCGGACGTCCGTGCGCTCAGCGTCGAAAGCGATGCCTACACGACCGTACTCGGCGCGCACGGCGGCGCGGCGGGCGTGATCGTCGCGCTTGGGACGGGCAGCATCGCGGCATCGCTGGATGCGGCGGGCGTGTGTCGCATTTCCGGCGGCTACGGTTTTCCGAGCGGCGACGAAGCCAGTGGCGCGTGGCTCGGCCTGCGCGCCGTGGTGCATCTTCAACGCGTACTCGATGGCCGCAGCCCCGCCGATGCCTGGTCGCGCGAACTGCTCGCCCGCACCGGCGCGACGGATCGCGACAGCCTGGTGGTCTGGCTGTGCGCCGCGAACCAAACCGCCTACGCGACGCTCGCGCCCACGGTCTTCGAGTTCCGCGATCATCCCGAGGCCGCGCGTTTGCTCGAACGCGCGGGCGAGGAAATCGGCCTGCTCGTAACGGCGCTCGATCCGCGCGGCGAGTTACCTGTCGCGTTGTGTGGCGGTCTCGGCGCGCCCTTCGAACCGTTCGTGCCGATCGCCATTCGCGAGCGCTTGCGCGCACCACGCGCCGATTCCGCCGCCGGTGCGCTGGAACTCGCGCGAAGGGCCGTCAAAAGCGCGCGATAAAATAACGCACTTCGCAGCGCCTTCCATCCGCTCAAAAAAGGCAGTCATGTATTCGGTCATCGCAACTGATCTCGACGGTACGCTGCTGCACAGCGACCACACGCTCGATCCCTTTACAGCTGAAACCGTGCGCACGCTGGCGGCGCGTGGTATCGACATCATCATCGCGACGGGCAGACATTACCGCGATGTCGCCGGAATTCGCGATCTGCTCGGCGTGGACGCGTATCTCATTACGTCGAACGGCGCGCGTGTGCATGCGCCTGGCGACGAGTGCGTCTACTCGCGCAATATCGATCCCGCTTTCGTGCGCCGTCTGGTGCAGCCCGATCTCGCGGGCGGCAGCGGCCGCGTGGTCGTCAATCTCTTCGCCGACGACGCCTGGCTGATCGATCGTCACGCTCCCGAACTGCTGGTGTTCCATCAGGATTCCGGCTTCAAGTACGAGGTGATGGATCTGACGCAGCACGACGGCGAGGACATCGCGAAGGTGCTGTATATCGGCGATCCGGCGGATTTGAAGGAGACCGCCGCCAATCTGGAACGCGAGTTCGGCGATTCGCTCTACGTCACGTATTCGCTTCCCGATTGCCTTGAAGTCATGACCTGCGATGTATCGAAAGGGCGCGCGCTGCGCTTCGTGCTGGATCGGCTGGATGCGAGTCCGAAGCAGTGTGTGGCCTTCGGCGACAACATGAACGATATCGACTTGCTGGAAACGGCTGGGCATCCGTTCATGATGAACAACGCGAATCCCGACCTCATCAAGCGTTTGCCGAACGTGCCGCGTATTGGCTCGAACTTCGAGGCGGGCGTCGCGCATCAGCTTCGCAAGCTGTTCGAGATTCGCGACGACCTCGCCTCGGGCGCTTGAGCCTCATTTAACTGCGCTTATCCACGACGGCCCCAGTTGCCGTGATCGGGACCGTGATCCCAGCCGGCGCGGTTCCAGTGGCCGTTGTCATGACGATAGTTGTCGTGCCAGCGGGGTTCATCGTGACGATAGTACGGCGCGCGATAAACCGGCGGCGCGGGTCGCACGTACACCGGCGCAGCGTAAGCCGGCGCGCCGAGCGACAGTCCGATGTTCAGGTCGGTGTGAGCCTGAGCCGCGCCGACTGCACCGATCGCGAGGCCGGCAGCTACGAGCATATGGGTGACGATGCGCTTCATTGTGGTTCTCCTTTAGAGCGACGCGTGTCGCATGAGTCCAATGTAAGCGCCGCCCGTCTTACACGCTTCGACGACTTGTTACTGTGTGCAAGCGAGGCGAAAGGATGGTTTTGGCGTTGTGATTGCCGCGAAAGCCTTATGTGGCAAGGCTTTATATTCCGCCGATGAATCCCGCAACGAAAATAATAAGCATGCTTCGTAATTGCCGATTACATTTGTCGCGCCGTTTTAATCCTGACGGCGGAAAAGCAAAACGGGCGCATGAAGCGCCCGTTTCTTTTACAGCGTGAACTACTGGCCGATTAACGCGCCACCACGCCCGCAACGTGCGAACGCGTTTCACGCGTCAGTGCCGGATAAACGATACCGGCGATGATCGCGCCAGCGATCGGCGCAATCCAGAACAGCCACAACTGATCCAGCGCCCAGCCGCCAACGAACAATGCCGGACCCGTCGAGCGAGCCGGATTCACCGACGTGTTGGTGACCGGAATCGAAATCAGGTGGATCAGCGTCAGGCACAGACCGATGGCGATCGGTGCGAAGCCCTTCGGTGCGCGGTCATCGGTGGCGCCGAGGATCACGAACAGGAAGAAGAACGTCATCACGACTTCGCAGATCAGCGCTGCGATCATCGAATAGCCGCCCGGCGAGTGCTCGCCGAAGCCGTTTGCAGCAAAGCCGCTGGCGACCAGATCGAAGCCCGGCGCGCCGGTTGCGATCATCGACAGCACCCACGCGCCCAGCGTTGCGCCGATCACTTGCGCCACGATATACGGCACGAGGTCACGCACCGGGAAACGGCCAGCCGCCGCGAGACCGATGCTGACAGCCGGATTCAGATGGCAGCCCGACACGTGGCCGATAGCGAACGCCATGGTGAGCACGGTAAGGCCGAACGCCAGCGAAACGCCAGCCAGACCGATACCAACGTGAGGGAAGGCTGCGGCGAGCACGGCGCTTCCGCAACCGCCCAGCACGAGCCAGAAAGTACCGAAAATTTCAGCGCCGAGACGCTTGGTCAGATGCATGATCCTGCCTACTTGAAGTGGTGAACGACTATTTGTCAAATGCAAGAGCAACCGCGCTCGATGCGGAGCGCAGTTTAATGGCGAGTTCTTTTGCAAACTGTCAAAATTGGTCGATCGGCGCTCAAATTACAGCAAGTAGGCTGAAACTTCGGATTATTCCGGTTCGAGACTGGTTGCAATCGGGGAAACTGTTTCGCTTTTATAAGATAAAAAAGCCGCCCCATCGAAATGGGGCGGCTTTTTCGTTCTACGCAGACAGTCGGAACAGGTCTTAGCCCACCGCAACCTGACGCAGCACCGGACGCTTGGCGGCCTGAAGCATCGCCGTGTAGCTATCGACGTAGTTTTGCGCCATCGTCTTTGCGCTGAAGCGGCGCTCGAACTGCGCGCGAATTTCCGTGCGATTCAGTTCATCGATCCGATGCAGCGCGCCCACTGCGCCTTGCACGTCTTCGCAGATAAAGCCGGTCACGCCGTGATCGATCACTTCCGGCACCGAACCACGATTGAACGCGATCACCGGCGTGCCGCACGCCATCGCTTCGATCATCACGAGGCCGAACGGCTCGTTCCAGTCGATCGGGAACAGCAGCGCCTTCGCGCCCGAAAGGAATTCTGGCTTCTGCGCCTCGTTGATCTCGCCGATGAACTCGACATGCGCCTGCGACAGCAGCGGTTCGATCGTCGATTTGAAGTATTCCTGATCGACCTTGTCCACCTTCGCAGCGATCTTCAGCGGCAACCCGCTTTGCGCGGCGATCTTGATCGCCAGATCAGCGCGCTTTTCCGGGCAAATACGGCCCAGAAACGCCAGATATTCCGGCTTCTTGTCCGTACGCGGCGTCAGCAGATCGTCCGGCAGACCGTGATAAACCGTGTTCAGCCAATTTGCCTGCGGCAGCGGTCCGCGCTGGTTATCCGAAATCGAAATCACGTTCGCCTTCGTGAACGTATTGAAGATCGGTTGCAGTTCGGGCAGGTCGAGACGGCCGTGCAGCGTCGTCACGAACGGCGTGTCCATCTGCGTGAACAGCGGGAACGGCATGTAATCGAGGTGGAAATGCAGCACGTCGAATTCGTGCGCGCGGCGGCGGACGTTTTCGAGCAGCAGCATGTGCGGCGCGAGCGCATCGCGGATGGTCGGATCGAGACGCAGCGCGCGCGGCCAGGCCGCTTCGAGCGTTGCCTTCGTTTGCGAATCGCCGCTGGCGAACAAGGTTACATCGTGGCCGAGATCGACGAGTGCATCGGTCAGATACGACACGACGCGCTCAGTGCCGCCGTAAAACTTCGGGGGAACTGCTTCGTGCAACGGTGCAATTTGTGCGATTCGCATAACGTGACTCTCCTTATTGGTTAGGCATTGCAGTCACGCTCCGGTCGAGCGCTCAACATGCCATTCGGGCGGGCCGCGTGTGTCTGGTGACGCCGCCCGAGATCGGCCCGGAAATACGAAGTGCTCGTGACCGGGTTATCCCTTAATGCTCATTATCGGGATCGAGAGCGGCATTTCACGTCATTTTTCAATCGCTTATCGTTGTTACAGCGCGAAACAACTGCTGTTACGAAGTCGAAAATTGCACTGTTTCCTACGATGAAGGTCGATATGGAGCATCCCGCTTGCCGCGAAGAAGGGCTTTAGCATTGCGTGTGCCTGCGCGTATTAAGTAAGACGAATACGCGCCGATATACATTTCCGCCGCCGCCAACCCGTACCGGAATCGACGTGTAAGAAGAATTCCTACACGTAAACTCGAAAATTTCCGGCTCGCTCTCGGCGCGTTCATCCGATACCCCCGCGCACAGACCTGGCTCACAATCGCGTCGAAACTACGAGCGGGACCGGATCGCCCAGCCCGAACACGAGGCGAATCCGAGCAAACGTTTCCCGCACGGCCTGACCAGCCATGTATCGACTCGGGGAAAAAATGACGGCCAGCCATACCAGTACGCTCGCGGAAATCCGCGAGGTGAATCTGTCGTACTTGCTCCTCGCGCAGCGTCTGTTACACGAAGACCGCGTGTCGGCGATGTACCGTCTCGGACTATCGGAACAAGTCGCGCAGGTGCTGAGTTCGCTTTCGCTTGCGCAGGCGGTGAAGGTGGCGTCGTCCAGCCATTTGCTGTGCCGCTTCCGTTTCGACGATCACACCATCCTCGCGACGCTCGCCGACAAGGAAAAGAGCGCTGCGCTCTCCCACGCGCACGCCGCGATTCTGCTGGCCGACGCGCCCACCGAACAGATCGGCTGAGCGGCTCGTTGGCTCTCCAGCGCCGCGGGCCGATGGCTACGCGCAGCGTCGTCGCGGAAGTTCGCGAGATCACCCTGGCGATCGAACTGATCGAAATGGGGGCGCGGCTGCAATTGCTCGAAACTGAGACCAGCCTGTCGCGCGACCGGCTCGTCAAGCTCTACAAGGAGCTGAAGGGCGCGTCGCCGCCGAAAGGCATGCTGCCGTTCTCGACCGACTGGTTCATGACGTGGCAGCCGAATATCCATTCGTCCCTGTTTCACGCGATCTACCGATTCGTTTCCACACACGACCCCGCGCAGCCGACGATTCAAGCAATCGTCAAAAGCTACCGTTTATATCTGGAGCATCTCGGCCTGCATGGCGATGAACCCGTGCTGACGCTCACGCGCGCCTGGACGCTGGTCCGCTACTTCGATTCGAAGATGCTGCAAACCACCGTCTGCACGCGTTGCGGCGGACGTTTCGTCGCGCATGCCTACGATTCGCGGCCCGGTTACATATGCGGCTTATGCCAGCCGCCATCGCGTGCCGGAAAAACCCGCCGGGCGCAATTTCCAGACATAGCGCGTCACACAACCGCTGCCTAAAAACAGTAAAAACGACGCCGCATCAATCAGCCACAGCCAATCCCCGCGTGGCTTTTACCGTTTGCCCGGTTAGAAACGTCCTACCAAAGTTTTTTTGTCGAGTGCCGTAAACCAACATAACGGCGGTCATCCCGCATGCAAATTATGAGGACTCGACTGTGCTGATTTTCGTTGGAACGCTCGTGACATTGCTGTCCGTCTTTGGCGGATACGCCATCGAAGGCGGTCACCTTGGCGCGCTCATGCAGCCCGTCGAAATTCTCATGATCGGTGGCGCGGGCATTGGCGCATTTCTGCTCGGCAACAACATGAAGACGATCAAGGCGACGCTGCGCGTCATTCCCACCTTGTTCAAAGGCTCCAAGTACAGCAAGGACGTGTACATGGAACTGATGGGTCTGCTCTACGTGTTGCTGGCCAAGGCGCGCAAGGAAGGCACGCTCGCGCTCGAATCCGATATCGACGATCCCTTCAAGAGCCCGATCTTCAATCAGTATCCGAACGTGCTCGCGGATCATCACATCGTCGAATTCATTACGGATTATCTGCGCCTGATGGTCGGCGGCAACATGAATGCGTTCGAGATCGAAAGCCTCATGGACGAGGAAATCGAAACGCATCACGTCGAAGGCGAAGCGCCGGCGCAGGCGCTGCATAAAGTCGGTGACGCGATGCCTGCGTTCGGTATCGTCGCGGCGGTGATGGGCGTGGTGCACACCATGGCCTCGGCCGATCAACCGCCCGCTATCCTCGGCGAAATGATCGCGCAGGCGCTGGTCGGCACCTTCCTCGGCATTCTCCTTTCCTACGGTTTCATCGGTCCGATGGCGGGCGTGGCGGAACAACGTCTTGCCGAGCAAACCAAGATGCTTCAGTGCATCAAGGTGACGATTCTCGCCAGCCTCAACGGCTACGCGCCGTCGATTGCCGTGGAGTTCGGCCGCAAGGTGTTGTTCTCGACCGAGCGTCCGTCGTTCTCGGAACTCGAAGAGCACGTGCGCAAGGTCAAGGCCAAGTAAGCCATGAGCACTTCCGAAAAAGACCGGCCCATTTTCGTCAAGAAGATCGTCAAGGGTGCGAAAGGGCATCACGGCGGCGCGTGGAAGCTCGCGTATGCGGACTTCATGACCGCGATGATGGCGTTCTTCCTCTTGATGTGGCTGTTGTCATCGACCTCGCCGGTGCAGCGTCGCGGTATCGCCGAATATTTTCAGATGCCGCTCAAGGCCGCAATGGTCGGTGGCAAGACCGTCGGCATGGACAACAGCATTCTCGAAGGCGGCGGTCGCGATATCTCCAGCACGGAACCCGGCGCCGCACGCAGAACCGATGGCAAGACGCAACTCGCGCAACGTTCATCGAACCAGAGGACGGACGACGAGTTGCTCAAGGCGGCGGCCAACGAAATGGAACGCCGCGAGCAAGAGCGTCTGCACGATCTGCAAATCAAGCTGATGGCCGCGATCGAAGCCAATCCGACCATGCGCCAGTTCAAGCAGCAGATTCGCATCGAGACCACGCAGCAAGGCTTGCGCATCGAAATTGTCGATACCCAAAAGCGGCCGATGTTCGCGCTCTCCAGCAACAACGTGCAGCCGTATATGCGCGACATTCTGCGCGAGATCGGCAAGACGCTGAACGGCGTGCCGAATCACATCGTCGTGCAGGGACATACGGATGCCGTGCAGTACGCGGGCGGCGAGAAGGGCTACAGCAACTGGGAACTGTCGGCGGATCGCGCGAACGCGTCGCGGCGCGAACTGGTTGCGGGCGGCATGGATGAAGCGAAGGTGCTGCGCGTGCTCGGGCTGGCATCGACACAGAACCTGAATCGAAAAGATCCGATGGACCCGGAAAACCGGCGCATCAGCGTGATCGTGCTCAATCGACGCGCGGAAGCGCAGATGGTGCAGGACGACGGCAGCGGCAGCGCGGGCACGACCATCGACAACGGCAGCGGCGCGGGCGTGCTCGACTCGACGCTGCCGCGCGCGGGGATCGCGCGCACGTCGGCTTCGATGGCTCAGCAATAAATCGACTCAAGACTTCTGCTAATCGCGCCGTCAACCGAACAAGAACTTGCGCAGCAAGCCACCAAGGCAACACATGATCAAGAACATCCTGGCAATCGACGATTCAGCCGCCATGCGGCAAATCCTCTCGGCCACGCTGACCAGCGCGGGCTACGAAGTGACGGTCGCATCCGACGGCAACGAAGGTCTGGAATGGGCGCTCGCCGAACGCTTCGATCTCGTGCTGACCGATCAGCATATGCCGAAGAAAAACGGCCTCGATCTGATCGTCGAATTGCGCGCGAATCACGCTTACCGCGCGACGCCGATTCTGGTGCTGACCACCGAATCCGGCGAGCCGTTCAAGGATGCAGCGCGCGAAGCCGGCGCGACGGGTTGGGTCGAAAAGCCGGTCGATCCGGATTTGCTGACCGAACTGGTCGCAGCCCTCTCGGAACCTCAAGAGCAGCATTGAGCAATTAAAAAGCGGTGATTCTTAGCATGACTCTCGACATTACCCAGTTTTATCAAACCTTCTTCGACGAGGCCGATGAACTCCTCGCGCAGATGGAGCAATTGCTGCTCGTGCTCGATATCGCGAATCCCGATCCCGAGGATCTCGCGGCGATCTTCCGCGCGGCACATTCGATCAAGGGCGGCGCGGCCACGTTCGGCTTCACCGCCTTGACCGAAACCACGCACATTCTCGAATCGCTGCTGGATCGCGCGCGCAATAACGAACTCGTTCTGCGCCGCGACATGATCGATACGTTCCTCGCGACGAAGGACGTGTTGCAGGATCAGCTTGCCGCGTATCGCGCGAGCGCCGAGCCGGATATGGAAGCGGCGATCGCGATTTGCGCGAAGCTGGAACGCCTGAAGAACGAAGACGCGAAAGCGCCGGTTGCGGAGCCCGTGCTCCTGCCGGAGATCAACGCGAACGCACCGGCCATGTATGAAGGCGAGAACGCACCGCCGCCGCACGTCATCGCGCAAGCGATGGAAGCGATCGAAGACGACGGCAATTGGGACGGCGCGTTCGAACTGAAAGATAGCGCACAAGATGCAGGAAACGCTGCCGATAATAAGGTTAACGAACTAGCAGCAAATGTTGGATCCCACCTGAAAATTACGCTACGGGGGGTGGGCGCGAAGGACCTGGAGACGCTGACTGAAGAGTTGGGGAATCTGGGCAATATCGTCGGGGAGCAAAAGACCGATGCCGAACTCGTGCTGTGGCTCGAGTCGGACGTCGGCGCCGACGACATCGTGGCCGTGTGCTGTTTCGTGATCGACGAAAGTCAAATCACGATCAGCCGCGGCCAGGCGACGGAGCCAGTCGCACATAAAGAACCGTCGAACACGGCGGCAAAAACAGTGGCTGTTTCAGAAGCACAGGCAGCACCGGCAGTCATGGAAGCACCCGCAGTACATCACGCGCTGCAAAAACCGGGCGTATCGCAGGCGCAGGAAGGGTCTGCATCCGCATCGGTGAACAAGAACGAGGAACCGGCGAAGGCGGTCAGTGAACCGGCCGCCTTGCCACCCAAGGCCGCAGCAGCGGACGCAGAAAAGAAAGCCCGCCCGCAAGCCGCCGCATCGGCGGAAGGCAGCTCGATTCGCGTGGGCGTGGAAAAGGTCGATCAGCTTATCAATCTGGTCGGCGAACTGGTCATTACTCAGGCGATGCTCGCGGAAACGACGAGCGCATTCGATCCCGCGCTGCATGATCGTCTGTTCAACGGCATGGCGCAGTTGGAGCGCAACGCGCGCGACCTGCAAGAGGCCGTCATGTCCATCCGCATGATGCCGATGGATTACGTATTCAGCCGCTTCCCGCGACTCGTGCGCGATATTGCCGGCAAGCTCGGCAAGGAAGTGGAACTCGTCACCTTCGGTCAGGCGACCGAACTGGACAAGAGCCTGATCGAACGCATCATCGATCCGTTGACGCACCTGGTGCGCAACTCGCTCGATCACGGTATCGAAACGGTGGAAGCGCGTCGCGCGGCGGGCAAGCCGACGACTGGTCAGCTCGTGCTGTCGGCGGCGCATCACGGCGGCAATATCGTGATCGAAGTCAGCGACGACGGCGCGGGTCTGCGTCGCGACAAGATTCTCGCCAAGGCGCAGAAACAAGGTCTCGCCGTCAGCGACTCGATGTCCGATGAAGACGTCTGGCAACTCATCTTCATGCCGGGCTTTTCGACCGCAGAACAAGTCACCGATATCTCCGGCCGCGGCGTCGGCATGGACGTGGTGAAGCGCAACATCCAGTCGATGGGCGGTCACGTCGAAATCATGTCGCGTCAGGGCGCGGGCACCACGACCAAGATCGTGCTGCCGCTCACGCTGGCGATCCTCGACGGCATGTCGGTGAAGGTCGGCAACGAGATCTTCATTCTGCCGCTGAACTTCGTCATGGAGTCGCTGCAACCCGTCGCCGACGATATCTACACGGTCGCCAACGGCGAACGCGTGGTGCGCGTGCGCGGCGAATATCTGCCGCTGGTCGCGCTGCATCAGGTGTTCGATGTGGACGGCGCACGCACGGAACCGACGCAAGGCATCGTCACGATCCTGCAAACGGAAGGCCGACGCATGGCCATGCTGATCGACGAACTCGTTGGCCAGCAGCAAGTGGTCGTGAAGAACCTCGAAACCAATTACCGCAAGGTGCACGGCATTTCCGCCGCGACCATCCTGGGCGACGGCAGTGTCGCGCTGATCGTCGACGTTGCCGCGCTCAATCGCGAATCGCGTGCCGCGCACGCATCGCAGACTCATTAAAAGACTGTTGGGGGCTTTTGTGGCTGATATTCAATCGATCCATCCCGCTTCGCGTCACGACGCGCAGCACGGCGAAGCCGCCGGTCAGGAATTTCTCGTCTTCACGCTCGGCGCGGAAGAGTACGGCATCGACATTCTGAAGGTGCAGGAAATTCGCGGTTACGACAGCGTGACGCGGATTGCGAATGCGCCGGGTTTCATCAAAGGCGTGATCAATCTGCGCGGCATTATCGTGCCGATCGTGGATATGCGCATCAAGTTCAATCTGGGTCGCGTGGAGTATGACAACCAGACGGTCGTCATCATTCTGAACGTGGCGCATCGCGTGGTCGGCATGGTGGTGGACGGCGTGTCCGACGTGCTCACGCTCTCGCCCGAACAAGTGATGCCCGCGCCGGAATTCGGCCAGACGCTCAACACGGAATATCTCACCGGACTCGGCACGGTCGATGGCCGCATGCTGATTCTGATGGACATCGAGAAGCTCATGACGAGCCGCGAGATGGAACTGATCGACACTGTCGCTTAAGCCAACAAGAAGATAGCCATGCTAAAGAAGTTGTCGATTCGCACGACGCTCACGCTCGTCGGTTTGTTGTTCGTCGCCAGCGCCGCCGTGATCGGCGGGTTGTCGGTAGTCGGTCTGAATTCGGCCAGCACGTCGATTTCCACGCTCGCGCAACAGGATATGGTCGCGGCGCGCGCGCTGTCGGAAGCGTCGTCGTATTTGCTGCGTTCGCGCGTGACGCTGGATCGCGTGCGCTCGCTGATCGAAGCGGGCAACACGGCCGAGTCGCAGAAAGCGATGGAGCGCGGCCAGTATCTGCTCGACAAGAGCAACGAGAACTGGAAGCTTTATCTCGACACGGTTCAATCGACCTTGCCGCGCGCGACGATGGACGAACTCATTTCGCAGCACGACACGCTGTTGAAGAGCGGCGTCGAACCCGAGTTCACCGCGATCCGCGCCAACGATATGGCCGCGTATCACGCCATCGCCGACACGAAGATCAGCCCGATGTTCGTATCGTTCGATAACGCAGTGGTTGCCGCCGTTCAGGCGCAGCAAAAGCACGCGGAAGATTTGCGCGCGAACACGGCATCGAATATTTCGACGTTGAATGTGACGATCGGCGTGTTGCTGGTGTTGTCGGTGCTGATTCTGATTGGTACGCGCTTCGCGCTGCGCAGTCTGATCGTGCAGCCGATCGAAGACGCGGTGGAGCACTTCGAGCGCATTTCGCGCGGCGATCTCACGCAGTCGGCGCACACGGAGAGCACGAACGAAATCGGTCGCTTGTTCGCGGGTATCGAACGCATGCGCACCAATCTCACGTCGATGGTCGGCTCGGTGCATCGCGGCGCGGAATCGATCGATGTCGGCGCGCGGGAAATTGCCAGCGGCAACACGGATTTGTCGCAGCGTACGGAGGAGCAGGCTGCATCGCTGCAAGAGACGGCTTCGAGCATGGAGCAACTCACGAGCACCGTGAAGCAGAACGCCGACAACGCACGTCAGGCGAGCCAGCTTGCGGTGAACGCATCGGATATCGCGTCGCGTGGCGGTGAAGTCGTCGAGCAAGTCGTCGATACGATGAACGCGATTGCATCGAGTTCGAGCAAGGTGGTGGACATCATCGGCGTGATCGAAGGCATCGCGTTTCAGACCAATATTCTTGCGTTGAACGCGGCGGTTGAAGCGGCACGCGCCGGTGAAGAAGGACGCGGATTCGCGGTCGTTGCAGGCGAAGTGCGATCGCTGGCGCAGCGTAGCGCGGCGGCGGCGAAGGAAATCAAATCGCTGATCGGCGATTCGGCCGAGAAGGTGCAGAACGGCTCGGAACTCGTCGCGCAGGCTGGCGAAACGATGGGCGAGATCGTGCAGGCCGTGCGTCGTGTGACGGACATCATGGGCGAGATCAGCGCGGCATCGGAAGAACAATCCGATGGCATCGCGCAGGTCAATCTCGCCGTCACGCAGATGGACAGCGTCACGCAACAGAACGCGGCCCTGGTGGAAGAAGCGGCGGCGGCTGCTGCATCGCTCGAAGAACAGACGCGTCAGTTGAAGGGCGTGGTCGGTCAATGGCGCGTGGAAATGGCGAGCGTATCTGTAGCTAAAGCAACGCCCGCAGCGCTCGCAGCACGCGTCGAACCGAAGGTTGCAGCGGCGAAAAAACCTGCTGTCGCGATCTCGAAAGTTTCACACGAGCCCGCCGTTATCAAGGAAGCAGCAGTGAAAAAGCCGGTGGCGCAAACCCCGGCACCCGCACCGCGCGCAACCAAAACCACCGTCGATGCCGGCGACTGGGAAACCTTCTAAGTAAAAGCGTTCGGACCGATACGACCATGCAAGCCGCACTCGCAACATACAAGCAGCACGCGCAGGCATGGTCGATCGTCGCCGATCAATCGAAACCGACCACGCGGCGCGCGATCAACACGCCAGGAAATCACAAAGCATCATGACGGCCACGCGCAACGCACGCCTCGACACCGCGCCCGCAACTTCAGCGCGCGGCACGGAAGTCGAACGCGATTTCGAATTCACATCGGCGGATTTCGCCCGCATTCGCGAGCTGATTCATCGCCGCGCGGGCATCTCGCTGTCCGATCACAAGCGCGACATGGCGTACAGCCGTCTCGCACGCCGTCTGCGCGCCTGTGGTCTCGACACGTTCCGCCAGTATCTCGATCGTCTCGAATCGAACGATGACAACGCCGAGTGGGAAGCCTTCACGAACGCGCTGACGACCAACCTCACGGCCTTCTTCCGCGAGTCGCATCACTTTCCGATTCTCGCGGATTTCGCCAAACGCCGTCAGCAGCCGATGAGCGTGTGGTGTTCGGCGGCATCGACGGGTGAAGAGCCGTATTCGATCGCGATGACGCTGATCGAAGCGCTCGGCGATCACGCCGCGCGTCAGTGCACGGTATTCGCCAGCGATATCGACAGTCAGGTGTTGGCGAAAGCCGAAGCAGGCGTCTACTCGCTCGATCAGGTCAAGACGCTTTCGGTGGATCGGCTGAAGCGCTTCTTCCTCAAAGGCACCGGCTCGCACGCGGGCCTGGTGAAAGTGCGCCCCGAACTGCGCGCGATGGTGAACTTCGGCCGCGTGAATCTGACCGATGCGCGTTACGACATCAAAGGTCCGTTCGACGCCATTTTCTGCCGCAACGTGATGATCTACTTCGACAAGCCGACGCAAGGTCAAGTGCTGTCGCGCTTCGAACCGCTGATGAAGCCGGGCGCGCTGCTGTTCGCCGGTCATTCGGAGAACTTCACGTATGTGACGCAGGCGTTCAGATTGCGCGGCCAGACCGTGTATGAACTGACACGCGATTCGAAGAGCACGACCACGGCCAGGCGTGCGCTCGCAGGAGAAGTCGCATGAGCGCGCTGCCGATCGCATCGAACCTGTATTTCGATAATCACTTCAAGAAGCCGGGCGTAAAGCTGTTGCCCAACGAGTTCTACATGACGAGCGAAGACATGGTGCTCGTGACCGTGCTCGGCTCGTGCGTGGCGGCGTGCATCAACGACCGCACCGCGGGCATCGGCGGAATGAATCATTTCATGTTGCCCGATGACGGCGCCGACGCGTCGCACGCTACTTCGGATTCCATGCGCTACGGCTCGTACGCGATGGAAGTGCTGATCAACGAACTCATCAAGCGCGGCGGACGCCGTGAGCGTTTCGAAGCCAAGGTGTTCGGCGGCGGCGCGGTGTTGGCGGGCATGACGACCATCAATATCGGCGATCGCAATTCGGAATTTGTGCGGCGCTATCTGGCGCTGGAAAAGATTCGCATCGTCGCCGAGGACTTGCAGGGCATGCATCCGCGCAAGGTCGCTTTCATGCCGCGTTCCGGTCAGGTGATGGTCAAGAAGTTGATGACGCAGCAAGACCCGGTCGTGATCGAGCGTGAAGCCGCGCTCGTGCAGCGTACGCCGGAACAGCGCGCAGAGAGGCTCGCGAAAGCGCGGGCGCGCGTCGAATTGTTTTCCAACAACGCAACCGCGAAGCCGCGTGCGGAACTCTTCACTGCGCAGCCTAAGCCGCGCGTCGAAATGTTCAAGCCGCGCGGCATAAGAACCGCGGAGGAAGCATGAGCACAGGAAACAAAATCAAGGTGCTGTGCGTCGATGATTCGGCGCTGGTGCGCAGCCTGATGACCGAGATCATCAACTCGCAGCCCGATATGCACGTGTGCGCCACCGCGCCCGATCCGCTCGTTGCGCGTGAACTCATCAAGCTGCATAACCCGGATGTGCTGACGCTCGATGTCGAAATGCCGCGTATGGACGGCCTCGACTTCCTCGAAAAGCTGATGCGCCTCCGGCCGATGCCGGTGGTGATGGTGTCGTCGCTGACGGAGCGCGGCAATGAAATCACGTTGCGCGCGCTGGAACTCGGCGCGGTCGATTTCGTGACCAAGCCGAAAGTCGGCATCCGCGACGGCATGCTCGATTACGCATCGCTGCTGGCGGACAAAGTGCGCGCGGCATCGCGGGCGCGCGTGAAGCAGAGCACGCATGCGGCGAGCGCATCGGCACACGCCGCGCAGGACGTGCACAAGCCGACGCCGCATCTGAACAACCCGTTGCTATCGACGGAAAAGCTGGTGATCGTCGGGGCATCGACGGGTGGCACGGAAGCGATCCGCGAAGTGCTCACGCCGCTGCCGCCCGATGCGCCCGCTGTCTTGATCGCGCAGCACATGCCGCCGGGATTCACGAAATCGTTCGCGCAGCGCCTGAACGGGCTGTGCCGCATCACGGTGAAGGAAGCGGAGCACGGCGAGCGCGTCTTGCCGGGTCATGCGTATATCGCGCCTGGGCATTCGCATTTGCTGCTGGCGCGCAGCGGGGCGAACTACGTCGCGCATCTGTCGGATGCCGCGCCGGTGAACCGGCATCGGCCATCAGTCGATGTGCTGTTCCGCTCGGCCGCCACACATGCGGGCAAGAACGCGATCGGCGTGATTCTCACCGGCATGGGCCGCGACGGCGCGGCTGGCTTGCTGGAAATGCAGAACGCGGGCGCATACACGTTCGCGCAGGACGAAGCGAGTTGCGTGGTGTTCGGCATGCCGCGCGAAGCAATTGCAATGGGGGGCGCGAGCGAAATCGCGCCGCTGTCGGAAATGAGCCGTCGCGTGATGACGCGGCTGGCATCGATGGGCGAACGCGTTCAGCGCGTCTGAAATCTTTAAGTTACGCGGCATCGCCGCATTGAATGGAACACACGGGAGCAGCAATGGACAAGAACATGAAAATCCTCATCGTCGATGACTTCCCGACGATGCGCCGTATCGTGCGCAACCTGCTCAAGGAGCTGGGTTACACGAACGTCGACGAAGCGGAAGACGGCGCAGCGGGTCTTGCGCGCCTGCGCGGCGGCGGCTTCGATTTCGTGATCTCCGACTGGAACATGCCGAACCTCGACGGTCTCGCGATGCTCCAGCAAATCCGCGCCGACGCGACCATGTCGCATCTGCCGGTGCTGATGGTGACGGCGGAATCGAAGAAGGAAAACATCATCGCGGCGGCGCAGGCCGGCGCGAACGGTTATGTCGTGAAGCCATTCACGGCTGCGACGCTCGACGAGAAGGTCACCAAGATTCTCGAGAAGATGGCTAAAGCGGGGAGCTGATCTTGAACGATCTGACCTCCGAACTGGCCGCCGCCGTCGCCGATATGGAAGGCGATCAATCGAGCGATCGCATTCTCGCGCGCATCGGGCAACTCACGCGCACGCTGCGTGATTCGATGCGCGAACTCGGCCTCGACAAGCAACTGGAAGCGGCCGCGCAAGCCGTCCCCGACGCGCGCGATCGCCTGAAGTACGTCGCGACGATGACCGAGCAGGCCGCCGAACGCGCGCTCAACGCGATCGAAAAAGCCCAGCCGCTTCAGGAAGCGATGCAGCGTGAAGCGCAGTCGCTGGAAGCGCGCTGGTCGCAATGGTATGGCGAGCCGCTGCCGCAGGGCGAAGCGGGCCAACTGCTGGCCGAGACGCGCACGTTTTTGCAGAGCGTGCCGGAACGCACGCAAGCGACGCACGCGCAACTGATGGAAATCATGCTTGCGCAGGATTTTCAGGATCTCACCGGTCAAGTCATCAAAAAGATCACCGACGTGGTGTATCTCATCGAACAGCAGTTGCTGGGCGTGCTGCTGGAGAACATCGCGCCGGAGCGGCGGGAGCAGTTCGCGGCATCGGCGGCGGCGCTGATGTCGGCGAGCGGCAGCCCGGAAAGCCTGCTGAACGGTCCGCAGATCAATCCGGAAGGCAAGAGCGACGTGGTGCAGGATCAGTCGCAAGTGGACGATCTGCTGGCGAGCCTCGGCTTCTGACGGCGCGTGCCGTTTTAGGCGCTTGCAGGCTGCGACGACCCGCAAATCAAGCAACGCGATGTGCATGCAAATGCGCATCGCGTTTTTTGTGGAAATTTGCGAACGTTAGGACTATTCCGCTTGGCTGGCATACTAGTGCATTCGCATGGAGAAATAATGCGAACCAAGCGGTGACAGATCTGTCAGTTGAACGTCAGAATTCGGATGCACAGTTTTTAACGCATTCGGTTAAAAACCGATCGGAGAGGCCCAGTGAAGGCAATGAAGCAGCCCCGTAACGGGCATCGGATTAAAGCGTTGGCGATGCTCGCCAGCGCGATCGGCGCGTGCGTGGCGATGCCCGCGTTCGCCGTCCTCGGCGGTGCGCCTTCCAGCGCGCCCGAAGGCGCAGTGGCGACAAGCAAGGCTGTCGTGCGCGCGGCGGCGGCGTCTGGGGCATCGACGACGGCCACGAAGGCCGCGAATTACTCGGTCAACACGACCACGTACGCCAGCGGCACCACCGTCAACGAATACACGGGCAGCGACGGCACGGTCTTCGGCATCGCCTGGAAAGGGCCGCGCGTGCCCGATCTCGCCACCTTGCTCGGAACCTATTTCCCGCAGTATCAGCAGGGCCTGAAGGCGCAGCGCGTCGCGCGCGGCGGGCGCGGGCCGGTGAGCGTGCAGGACTCGGGCCTCGTGGTCCAGTCGAGCGGCCATATGGGCTCGTTCGCGGGCAATGCGTACCTGCCTCAAGCGTTGCCGGCGGGCGTTTCCGCCAGCGACATTCAGTAAGCGACCGGAGAATCCTGCATGCGTGTATCGACTTCAGGCGCTTCGGTGTCTTCACTTTCTCGCTGGTTCGGCGCGCTTTTGCTCGCGCTGATGCTCGCCGCGTGCGGCGGTGGCGGCGACAACAATTCCAGTTCCAGCTCGGGCGGATCGTCGTCCGGCGGCAGTTCGGGCGGCTCGGGCGGTTCGTCCGGCGGCAGCAGCGGCGGAACCAGCACGGCCAACGCGCAGCCCAGCGCCCCCAACGGCACGAACGCCGTGCCGATTTCGGTCAATGCGGGCGCGGCGGGCTTCGTCAACATTCCGAATGTATCGGTGACGGTGTGCGCGCCGGGGACGTCGGTGTGTCAGACCATCAACAATATTCAGCTCGATACGGCGTCCTTCGGTCTGCGTATTCTCAGCTCGGCGGCCACGGGCGTGCTCGGCAACCTGCCGAACACCAAGGCATCGAATGGCGGGCAACTTGCCGAATGTGCGGGCTTCGCGGACGGTTATACGTGGGGCACGGTGCGCACGGCGGACGTGAAGATGGGCACCGAAGTGGCATCGAACGTGCCGGTGCAGATCATCGGCGACCTGTCATCGACGTCAGCGCCGACCGGGGCGAACGGCTGTCCTTCGGGCAACGATGAAAACACGCTCGGCGATATCGGCGCGAACGGTATTCTCGGCGTCGGATCGGCGACGTACGACTGCGGTTCGTCGTGCGCCAGCACCGCGCAAAACGCGATGTACTTCTCCTGCACCAACGGCGCGAATTGCACGGGCGTCGCCGTGCCGCTCGCGCAGCAGGTGACCAATCCGGTCACGAAGTTCGCCTCCGACAACAACGGCGTGATCGTGCAGTTGCCGCCCGTCGCGGATACCGGCTCGGCCAGCGCCAGCGGCACGCTGATATTCGGCATCGGCACGCAAAGCAATAACACGCTGACCGGCGTAACCAAGTACGGCACCGACGGCTACGGCGACCTGACCGGCAGCTACAAAGGCACGGCGAATCAGACCTTCTTCGACACCGGATCGAACGGCAACTTCTTCCAGGACAGCTTCACGCTCTGTTCGAGCACGAGCGCGTTCTATTGCCCGAGTTCGGAGCAGTCGTTGTCGGCGGTCATTACGGGCGTGACTTCGAACACCAACAGCGTGACGGTGCCGTTCTCGCTGGTAAGCGCTCGCACGCTGACGTCGGGCGGCGGGAAGTACGCGTTCAACAGCCTTGGCGGGCAGTTGGGCATGACCGGCTACTTCGACTTCGGTCTGCCGTTCTTCTTCGGCCGTCACGTGTATGTCGGCTATGACGTGCAGGGAAGCTCGCCTTACGTGGCGTTCTGATTTTCTGCTTTGGATGTAGATAGAAAAACCGGCTGCGTTTTGCGACGCAGCCGGTTTTTTTATGGGCGTTTATTCTTTTATTCGCTCGCGCGAGGCTTGCGCGGCGCGCGCTCGAACGCGAAGTCGTAGAGCCAGCGAGGCAGCACATGCAGCGCCATGCCGACGATACGCATCTGCCACGGAAACGTCGCGTATCGCACTTTCTGGGCGATGGCGTTGGCGACCTTGGCGGCGAAGCGGTCGGCGTTCATAAGGAAGGGCATCGGATACGGATTGTGCGCGGTCATTTCCGATCGCACATAGCCCGGCGCGATGGTCACCACGGAAATGCCCTGCGGCCGCATTTCCACCCGCAACGATTCCAGATACTTCGCCGCCGCCGATTTCGACGCGCTGTACGCGCCCGATCCCGGCAGCCCGCGCACGCCCGCGACGCTCGCCAAACCGACCAGCGTGCCGCTCCGCGATGCGCGCATCGACTCGATGAACGGCTCGAAGGTCGCGACCATGCCGAAGTAATTGACGTCCATGACCGCGCGGAAGGCGTTCAGATCACCGTGGCCGGTGAGCGCGCCCTGACTGATGCCCGCGTTCGCGATCACGATATCCGCGCCGCCATGCTGCGCGATAAAGCTGCGTGCGGCATCGGCGAGCGCGTCGGCGTCGCGGACATCGGCGGGGTAGATCGAAACGGAGGATTGGGGAAAGCGTGCGGCGAATGCCGCGAGAGAATCGGCGCGTCGGGCGACGAGGCCGAGCACGGCCCCGCGCTTCACATACTCTTCGGCCAGCGCCAGGCCGATCCCGCTGGACGCGCCGGTGATGAAAACTCTGAGCGGAGTTGCAGTCATGCCGGCGCGTGCGTCATTACATCTTTTTGTCGCGAACTTGCTGGACCAGGAAGTCCATCACTTGCGTGGTGCCTTGCAGGCTGTTGGTCTGCGCCGGGCCGGTCACGTACTTGCCCTGCACGACAACCGTCGGCACGCCGTCGATCTTGTAGTCCTGAAGCATCTTGTTGTCGCGCTGGATATCGCTCTGAATCGAGAACGAGTTATACGCGTCCAGATACTTCTTCTTGTCGATACCCTGCGTGGCGAGGAAGTCCGCCTGCGCCTGCGGCGTCAGCAGATAGTTCTTCTTCACGTGGATTTCGTTGAACACGGCCGGCGTGACCTTCTCCGCGACGCCCAGCGCCACCAGCGCGTGATACATCTTCGAATGCGGGACGAAGTCGTCACGGAAAGCCACCGGAACCCGCTTGAACACGACGTCCGGACCTTGCTTCTTCTCCCATGCTTCCAGAACCGGTTCGAATTCGTTGCAGTGCGGGCAGCCGTACCAGAAGAACTCGATCACTTCGACCTTGCCCGCAGGCGCGCCGACCGGCTGCGGCGCTTGCAGCACCGTGTAGTCCTTGCCAGCGGCGGGCGCTGCCGGCGGTGCATTGGCCGCGCTCGCAACGCACAACGACGCGGCAGCGATGCCAAGGGAAAGAGCGACGGCGCTAAACAGTTTTTTCATGATTAAAGGGGATGCAAAGGAGGTCCATAAGTGGGACATACGACGCTTAAGCCTGGCTTAAAGGCAGTGGACGATGAAGGCTTTCCCGCTCATGTCCACTACCCGGAACGCCGCCCGCGTATTCCTTGTGCTTACTGCTTGGAGAAACGGATCACTGCGGTATCGACACCCGCATCCGACAGACGCTGACGCGCCGTGTTCATCTCTTCGAACTTCGCGAACGGACCAACACGGACGCGGTAATACGTCACCCCGCCTGCATCACGCTGCGTCACTTTCGATTCGAAGCCCTGAAAGCCCAGACGCGCACGCTGCTGTTCGGCATCCTGCTGCGTCTTGTATGCACCGACTTGCAGGTAATAACCGGTGTTCACATCGCCGGGAGCGGGCGGGTTGGTCTTGGCGGTCGCATTCGGCTGCGAGCCGTTCTTCGGCGCGGAAGCGTTGGCGCTGCTGGTCGCGGCAGGCGCGCTGGCCTGATTCTTCGCCGTATTCTTCGATTCCGAAGCCGCGTTGCCTGAAGGCGGCACTTCGACAATCTGCGGTTCGTCCAGCATGCCCGACGACTGCGATTGATTGCTGCTCTGGCCCGGCGCGGTGTTCGGCGGCGTGGGCTGCGCGGCTTGCGGCACGGCCTGACCCGGCGTCTTGCCTTGAAGCGGGCGGTTCGGATCGTAAGGCTGAGCGGACGAGGAGGACTGCGATGCCGAATTGTCCGAAGGCGGCGGTGTGACCTTTGCCACGAACGGCGTGGGCGCGCGCGTGATGTACAGCGCGACGATCACCGCGATCGCGAGGCCGACGATCAGGCCCAGCACGATGCCGATAAAGGTGCCCCCGGTTTGCTTCGACTGCTTGCCCTGGCTAGTTGTGCGGCGTGGTTTTGCCATCGTATGAATAACCTGCGAAAAGTCTTCGAGTTGGCCGACGATTATAGCTGCGCGACAAGGCAAGCCCGCGCCATGACGCCGTTCGCGCACGCCGAAACGTTGCGCGAAAACGGCATAGCATGAGATTTACATTTTTTGCGGAGCCGACACGCCGATGGTCGCAAGCCCGTTCTCCAGCGCCTGACGCGTGGCCGCCAGCAGCGCGATGCGCGCGTTGCGCTCGAGCGCTTCGTCCACCAGCACGCGCTCGGCATTGTAGAACGAGTGAAATTCACCGGCGAGATCGCGCAGATAGAACGCGACCGCGTGCGGTGCGAGTTCATCGGCGGCGTGCGACAGCATTTCCGGATACTCGGCGAGCTTGTTGAGCAGCGCCATCGCGCGGTCGCTGGACAGCGGCGAGAGGTCGGCCTTCGCGGCTTGCGCGAGATCGCCGGCGTAGCGCTCCTTCCAGTCGTTCAGAATCGTGCAGATGCGCGCGTGCGCGTATTGCACGTAGTACACCGGATTCTCGTCGTTCTGCTTGAGCGCTAGGTCGATATCGAACGTGAACTCGGTGTCGGCTTTACGCGAGATCAGGAAGAAGCGCACGGCATCGCGGCCGCGACGGATGGTGTCTTCATCGATCTGATCTGGCGCGGTCTCGTGGCCCGGCGCGAGTCCGCCCGACCATTCGATCAGATCGCGCACCGTGACATAGCTGCCCGCACGCTTGGAAATTTTCACTTCCTGACCGTTGCGCATAACGGTGACCATCTTGTGCAGCACGTAGTCGGGATAACCCTTCGGAATGCCGATTCCCAGGCCTTGCAAACCCGCCCGCACCCGCGCGATGGTCCCGTGATGGTCCGAACCCTGCACGTTGATGACCTTGGTGAAGCCGCGCTGGAACTTGGTGACGTGATAAGCCACGTCCGGCACGAAGTACGTGTACGTGCCATCGGACTTGCGCATGACACGATCCTTGTCGTCGCCGTCGTCGGTGGTGCGCAGCCACAGCGCGTTTTCCTGCTCGTAGGTCTTGCCTGCATCGATCAGGGCGCTCACGGTCTGATCGACGCGGCCTTCCTTGTAGAGCGACGACTCCAGATAGAACTGATCGAACTTCACGCCGAACGCGGTCAGATCCAGATCCTGTTCGTGACGCAGATACGCGACCGCGAAGTGGCGAATGGCTTCGAGATCTTCGACGTCACCCTTGCCCTTGACCGGCTCGCCGTCTTTGGCGGCGACGGTCGCGCCCGCCATGTAGTCACGCGCGATATCCGCGATGTACTCGCCGTTGTACGCGGCTTCCGGCCATTGCGGATCATCGGGCGTGAGGCCGCGCGCGCGCAGTTGTGTGGACGTGGCGAGGTTGTTGATCTGCACGCCCGCGTCGTTGTAGTAAAACTCGCGGTGCACATCGTAGCCTTGCGTGGCGAGCAAATTCGACAGCGCGTCGCCGAGCGCGGCCTGACGGCCGTGGCCCACGTGGAGCGGACCCGTCGGATTCGCCGATACGAACTCGACCAGCACCTGCTTGCCTGCATCGCGCGTCGATTGTCCGTATGCTGCGCCTTCGCTGAGCACGGCCGGGATCACGTCTTGCTTCGCCGATGCCGCGAGACGCAGATTGATGAAGCCCGGACCCGCCACTTCCGCGCCCTCGACCAGACCCTTCGCGGAAGGATGGCCGAGCACCGCATCGACGATCTGCTGAGCGAGCTGACGCGGATTCGCGCGCAGCGGCTTGGCGAGCTGCATCGCGACGTTGGACGCGACGTCGCCGTGCGCGGCGACTTTCGGTCGTTCGAGCACGATGGTCGGCGAAACGAAAGCGGCTTCGGTCGCACCTTGCGTGGCTTGCGCGACCTGCTTGACCGCGTCGGAGAGGAGCGTTTCCAGAGTTTCTTTGTGTGCGGGCAGCATGCTGATTCTGATCTAGTAGAACGTGATGACTACGCGGTGATTACGCGATGTCTAAGTGATATCACGATTTTAGCAGGGTGCTAGACTGTCAAAAGATGGTTCAGGGCAGCAAGGATCGGCTCATCGGCGCGTCTCACACAAAGACCAGTTGTCATCCAACATAAGGAAAAGGACCTTCCATCATGCTGATCACATTCAAAAGTCCCGCTACGCCGGACGTCATGATGCTCGACAATCTCGCTGAGTATCTGCTGGGTATCATCGGCAAGCATCTCACCGAACGGGGCGTCATTACGGTCGATGAAATGCCCGGCGCGATTCAGAAACTCGAAGCCGCCGTCAGCACCGACAAGCAAAAGCGTGCCGAAGGCGACGGTCACTTCCACGAAGGCGAGGAAGGGCACGAGCCGCACGAGATTCCGATTGGCCTGGCGCAGCGCGCGTATCCGTTTCTCGACATGCTGCGACTCGCGCATAAAGAGAACAAAGATATTCTCTGGGGCGTTTGACGCTGGCTTGGCGGTCGCGAAAACAAAAGCCCGCATCGTTCGACGATGCGGGCTTTTTTGTCCGACGAAATAACGCGGTGAAGCAACGCCGTGACGTTTGCTGCTTACTGCGACTGACCGCTTTCCGGCTTGGCGGGTTGAGCTGGCGTTCTCGGCTTCTTGGGTTTCTTCGGTTTCTTCTTGTGCTCCGACTGCGGCGGCGAATACGACGACGCCTGAGTGGAACTGGCCTGCGCAAAGGCGGCCGAACTCGATGCCACGAGCACAGCCGCGGCGATCGCTGCGGATACGGCGGACGTCATCTTCTTCATGCGACTTTCTCCGTGACGGATTGAGTGCGTGGCCGTCCTCGTGACGGCTTATCGCGGAGACAGTCTACGGAAATCAAAAAATTCCCGCCGATAGCGTGTGTTTTTTTCGATATCACGTTGGCGATATGTTGCTTACACGCGATTTAGCGTAGAGGCGCGAGCGCGCGCTCCGCGTCCTTCGTGCTGATGGCCATGCGCTCCGCGAAACTCGCCACCTGATCGTCACCGATCTTGCCGACCGAAAAGTACGTGCTGTCCGGATGCGCGAGATAAAAGCCCGACACGCTGGCGGCCGGCAGCATCGCCAAAGATTCGGTGAGCGTCATGCCGATCTCGCCTGCCTGAAGCACTTCGAACATATCGTTTTTCACTAGATGGTCCGGACATGCCGGATAACCCGGCGCAGGCCGAATGCCGACGTACTTCTCGGCGATCAGCGCGTCGTTATCGAGCGATTCGTTGGCCGCGTATCCCCACAATTCGCGGCGCACGCGCGCGTGCAGCGCTTCGGCGAAGGCTTCCGCGAAACGATCGGCGAGCGCCTTGAGCATGATCGCGCTGTAGTCGTCGTGATCGTCTTCGAACTGGCGTTCCTTTTTATCGACGCCCAGACCCGCCGTCACCGCGAACATGCCGATATAGTCAGCCACGCCCGAATCCTTCGGCGCGATGAAATCCGCCAGCGACCGGTTCGGGCGCATCACGCCATCGACGACCGGACGCACGCTTTGCTGACGCAGATTGCGCCAGGTCATGGCCACTTGCGTGCGCGACTCGTCCGTATAAATTTCGATGTCGTCATCGTTCACGGTGTTGGCGGGCAAGAGCGTAATGACGCCATTTGCCGTGAGCCAGCGGCCCTGAATGATGCGCGAGAGCATCGACTTGCCGTCCGAGAACACGCGACGCGCACTTTCACCGACGATTTCATCGTTGAGAATGGCCGGGTAGGGACCGGCGAGATCCCAGGTCTGGAAGAACGGCGCCCAGTCGATGTAATTCGCCAGTTCGGCCAGATCGTAGTTCTTGATCACGCGACGGCCGATAAAGCTCGGCTTCTTCGGCGTGTACGCGCTCCAGTCGATCTTCGTTTTGTTGGCGCGCGCCTCGGCGTACGTGACCATCGGCTGCGCCTTTTTGTTGGCGTGCTGATCGCGGATGCGGTCGTAATCGGTCTTCAGGTCATCGAGATACTTCGCCGCGCCTTCGTCCGACAACAAACTCGACGCCACCGACACCGAACGCGATGCATCCGGCACATACACGACCGGTCCTTCGTAGTGCGGCGCGATTTTCACGGCGGTGTGCACGCGCGACGTGGTTGCGCCGCCGATAAGTAGCGGCGTTTGCTTGCCACGGAAATATTCGTCGCGCTGCATTTCGGAGGCGACGTAAGCCATCTCTTCGAGACTCGGCGTAATCAGCCCCGACAAGCCGATGATATCCGCGCCTTCTTCCTTCGCCTTCTGAAGGATGGTCGCGCAGGGCACCATCACGCCCATATTGACCACTTCGAAGTTATTGCACTGAAGCACGACCGAGACGATGTTCTTGCCGATATCGTGCACATCGCCCTTGACGGTCGCGATCACGATCTTGCCCTTCGAGCGCACATCCGCGCCCGCTTCGGCGAGCCGCTTCTTCTCTTCTTCGATAAACGGAATCAGATGCGCGACCGCCTGCTTCATCACACGCGCCGACTTCACGACTTGTGGCAGGAACATCTTGCCCTGCCCGAACAGATCGCCGACGACGTTCATGCCGTCCATCAGCGGCCCTTCGATCACGTTGATCGGACGCCCGCCGGCGGCATCGATCTTCTGGCGCACCTCTTCCGTATCTTCGACGATAAAGTTAGTAATCCCATGCACCAGCGCGTGCGAGAGGCGCGCTTCGACCGGCTGATTGCGCCATTCGAGATTCTCTTCCTTCTTGGCCGCGCCAGTTTTGAATTTATCGGCGACTTCGAGCAGACGATCCGTACCGTCTTCACGACGATTCAGCACCACGTCTTCCACTTTCTCGCGCAGTTCGGCATCGAGATCGGCATACACGCCGAGTTGTCCCGCGTTGACGATGCCCATATCCATGCCCGCCTGAATCGCGTGATACAGGAACACGGTATGGATGGCTTCGCGCACCGGATCATTGCCCCGGAACGAGAACGACACGTTCGATACACCGCCGCTGATCTTCGCGTGCGGCAGATTCTGTTTGATCCAGCGCGTCGCGTTGATGAAATCGACCGCGTAGTTGTTGTGCTCTTCGATGCCCGTTGCGATGGCGAAGATATTCGGGTCGAAGATGATGTCTTCGGGCGGGAAGCCGACTTCGTTCACCAGTATCTCGTAGGAGCGTTTGCAGATTTCGGTCTTGCGCTCGAAGGTATCGGCCTGGCCTTTTTCGTCGAACGCCATCACGACCGATGCCGCGCCGTATCGGCGGATCAGTTTGGCGTGGTGAAGGAACTGCTCCTTGCCTTCCTTGAGCGAGATCGAATTGACGATCGCCTTGCCTTGCACGCACTTCAGGCCCGCTTCGATCACTTCCCACTTCGACGAGTCGATCATGATCGGCACGCGCGCGATATCCGGCTCGGACGCGATCAGATTCAGAAAGCGCACCATCGCGGCTTTCGAATCGAGCATGGCTTCGTCCATGTTGATATCGATAACCTGCGCGCCGTTTTCCACTTGCTGGCGCGCGACGGCGAGCGCTTCATCGAACTGGCCGTTCAGGATCATGCGCGCGAACGCCTTCGAGCCGGTCACGTTCGTGCGCTCGCCGACGTTGATAAACAGCGAGCCGTCGGTGACGTTGAAGGGCTCGAGGCCGGAGAGACGCATCGTGTGATCGGTCATGTTTTTTCTCTTGTTCGATGTCAGGCCGCGTCGCGGTATTGCGAGGGAAACTTGCGCGGCTTCACATCCGCCAGCGCCTTGGCAATCTCCGCAATATGCTCCGGTGTCGTGCCACAGCAACCACCCGCGAGATTCACCAATCCAGCCGTCGCGAATTCCTTCAGCAATCCCGACGTTACGTCCGGCGTTTCATCGAAGCCCGTATCGCTCATAGGGTTCGGCAGGCCGGCGTTCGGATAGCACGACACGAACGTGTCGCAGAGCTTCGAAAGTTCGGCGATGTAAGGCCGCATCAGCGCAGCGCCCAGCGCGCAGTTCAATCCAAACGTCAGCGGCCGCGCATGACGCAGCGAATTCCAGAACGCTTCCACCGTTTGCCCCGACAGAATGCGGCCCGATGCATCCGTGACCGTGCCGGAAATCATGATCGGCAACAGCTCGCCGGTGTCATCGAACAATTGGTCCAAAGCAAACAACGCGGCTTTTGCGTTCAACGTGTCGAAGATGGTTTCGACGAGGAACAGATCGCAGCCCGCATCCATCAGCGCTTTGGCTTGTTCGTAGTACGCATCGCGCAATTCGTCGAAGGTGACGTTGCGCGCGCCGGGATCGTTCACGTCGGGGGAAATGCTCGCGGTTTTCGGCGTCGGTCCGATCGCGCCCGCGACGAAACGCGGCTTGTCGGGCGTCGAATACTTGTCGCAGGCTTCGCGCGCCAGCTTCGCCGACTCGATATTCATCTCCGCCGACAAGTCTTCCATGCCGTAGTCGGCCTGCGCCACACGCGTCGCGCCGAATGTATTCGTTTCCAGAATGTCCGCGCCTGCCGCGAGGTATTGCTCGTGAATTTCGCGGATCACCTGCGGCTGCGTGAGCGACAGCAATTCGTTGTTGCCTTTGATATCGCGTCCGTAGTCCGCAAAGCGCTCGCCGCGATACGCCGCTTCGTCGAGCTTGTAGCGCTGGATCATCGTGCCCATCGCGCCGTCGAGGATCAGGATGCGCTGTTGCAGCAGCGCAGGGAGCGCGGCGCCGCGCGTATAGGCGCGCGCGGGAGCTTTCGAATTGGCGGTCGGGTTCATGGCGGACGGACCTTGTGACGCGTGTGTGAAATAGTCTGGCATTGTAGCCGGACCACGATAGCGCCGCCGCGCGTGGCGGTGCGCGCCAAAAAATAACCCCGCCGTGAAGGCGGGGTGCGTGGATGTCGCCGTGACGGACGGCGGCGAGCCGTCCGCGCGTTGCTGCGTTAGTGAAGCACGACCGGTTGATTCATCAAGATATCGAACTGACCGAGGAATTCGTCCACATCTTCGAGCGACGGTTCTTCTTCGATCAGCTTCTGCACATGCTCCCGAAACTTCGCGGCGAGCGCACCGTCGATGAAAATCTCCCGTTGCGTGTTTTTATCGACGATCTCGTAGCCGCCCGACATCATCGCGAGATGGTTGTCTTGCGGCGGAAACTCGACGACGCAGTAGTTCGGGCTGTTGTAGATCATTTGCATGGCGACACTCCTTATTCCTGTTTGCTCCGTGGCAATCTGCTGCCTAGATGGAGCGATCGGGTGGGAATTCAAGGGGTGGCCTCGACGTAATGCCTGGGGTATCGAGGCTTATTTGTCAAATATTCTCAAACCGCGTTGTGCAAAAACCCATCCAATAATGCGCTGAAGCGCTGCGACTGCTCGACTGGACTCAGGTGCGCGGCATCGAGTGATTGGAATTGCGCGCCCTTCACCGTATCGGCGATCACCTTCGACTGAGCAGGTGTCGTGCCACTGTCGCGTTCGCCTGCGACAACCAGCGTGCGTGCATCGATGGACGCGAGTTTGTCGCGCGCATCGAAACGACTCACTGCAACAGCCGCGCGTGCGAAACCCTCGGGTGACGTACGCGCAATCGTTTCGCCGATCTGCTCGACGACTTCCGGATGTGCCTTCCGGAATTCTGGCGTGAGCCATCGTTCGAGCGTTGGATCCACGATACTCGCAGCGCCGTTTTCGCGCACGGATTCCGCACGCTGCGCAAAGGTTGGCCGTGCGTCTTCGGGGATGAACGCGGGTGCGCCGACGACGGTCAGCGAATCGACCTTGTCGGCGTGATTCGCCGCAAAGGTCTGCGCAACCATTCCGCCGATCGATAAACCGACCACGTGCGTCGAAGGCGCGCCGAGTTTGTCGAGCAACTCCGAAAGATCGTCGGACAGATCGTCGATGGTGAAGTCGTCGGGCGATACCGTGGTGCCGCCATGACCGCGCAGGTCGTAGCGTAAAACGGTGAACTTGTGCCGAAAGTAGCCGGCCATCTGGTCCCACACGGAGTGGTCGCCAGCGAGTTGATGGATGAAGGTCAGCCAGGGACCGCCGCCTTCGTTGTCGAGTACATAACGCGTGTCGATGCGATTGATCGTCAACTGCATATCGGCTCCGTAGAGAATGCGGTTCGCGATGCCTTGCATGGCGCATTGCCGCACTTTTCGCCGCTTTCTACGGTACCGGTCTGGTGTGACAAATCACCGGCATTACGGTCGAAGCGGCGCGGGCGCGGCAGGCGCGGATTCTTCAGACGCAGCTTGCGTGCCAGCCTCCTCGCCTTGCTGCGACGCGCCAGGCGGCTGGAGTTTGCCCGCCCAGAGCAGTTCGATTTGCATTCCGTTCGGTTCGGTTTGAAGAATTCGCACCGGCAGCCAGCCGAGCGATGGCGCGAGCCAGATATCGAGTTTTCGCTTGTCGCCTTCGCGGCGTGGCAGGCGCGTGAAGTGGCGTGCCGTGGTAAATCCGCCGCGCGTTTGCACGGATTCGTCGCCGACGGTTTCGATCGGCCAGATTTCGTTGCTGTCGTTGTCCGCGACACTGAACTGGCGTGTGACGCCCGGCTTGTACTTGTCGGGTGCGCCGCGCACGAGGCTGGCGAGTTGCATCACCACGCTGAAGCGATCCTGCGCGCCGTCCGCGAGCGGCTGCGACTGCGGCGTTTTCGTGTAGACGATCTGCTTGTTTTCGCGATTGAAGATGGCGATATCGGCGGCGCGGCGGCCGCGTTGTTCCGAGTACTGCTCCGGCGCGATACCGAAGCCATCGATATGGCCTTTGCTCGAATACACGTACGGTCCGACAAAGGGCAGCGGGATCGATACGACCATCTCGTAGTGCTGGCCATCGTTGGACCAGTGGATCGTGCCGGTCTGATTCATCATGCCGTTGACGAGCGTGTCGTAACGCAGTTCGCCGGCGGGCGGGACGCTGAATTTATCGCCGGATTCCTTGGCTGCTGGCGGTTGAGCCGGCGCGGGAGCCGATGCTGCTGCTTGTGCTGCTGACGTCGCGCTTGCGGCGGGTTCTGCGGGTGCCGCGGTTTCCGCAGGCGCAGTTGCGTTCGCGTCGGGCATTTTCGCGCTCAATACCGGTTCTGCTTTCGCGGGCCTGCGCGCGACGGGCTTCGGCGGCGCGGGCTTTACAGGAACCGGAGCAGGCGCAGGCGGCTGTGGCGCAGGCTGCGCAATCGGCTTCGGCGTCAGCAATTCCACCTGCACAGGCGGCGGTTCGACCTTCGTTTCATTCGATGGCAAACGCGCACGGTCGATCCACCGCATCGCGCTGAAATGCAATATGGCGACGATCAGGATCGCGAGCGCCCATCGCCACCAGCGGCGCGGCGGCGTGGATTGATCGGAACCGCTATCGGGTGAAGGGCGGTGGAACGGGAATAACGACATCGGCTGGAGAAAAGGCGTAATGCGCGTAACTGTTACGTTACGGAACACTCGGAACGTTTAGGACACGCGCGGACGGAACGATGTTCCTCAGCGCTCGCCCGCCTTATACCCCAATTCGTACGATAGCCCGCTCGCGCATTCGCGTAATGCGGAATCGATTACACCGCCCCAGCGCGTATCGAACGAGCCTTCGTGACCGAGCGCGATCAGTCCGATGGCCAGATCGCCGGTCGAATCGAAAACAGGCATGCAGAACGCATGAATGGTCGGCAGCAGCATGCCTTCGACGCGCGCCGCGCCGTGTTCGCGCACTTCGGTGAATAGCGGCTCGACATCGGCGAGTGTCTTGCGCAGGGCGGCGAGTTCGCGATCGAGCATCGCCTGCGTCTTGCTGCGCGGCAGATACGCGGCGTACAGCAAACCGGTGGCCGAAGTAAGCAGCGGCATCACATCGCCCAATTTGAGCGATGCCTTCGCCGGGTGACTCGACTCCATCCAGTGCACCACCGTCGGCCCCTGATTACCCCAAACGGCGATACCGACCGTGATATCCATGCGATCGCGCAATTCGGCAAGCGCCAGACGCGCGAGCTTCACGCCATCGACACGTGCGAGCCGCGCGAGTCCCATCTGCAACGCGAAGCCGCCAAGCTCGTAACGCCCCGACACCGGATCCTGCGACGCCAGCCCGAGCCTCACAAAACTCACCAGATACCGATGCGCCTTCGCCGGACTCATGCCCGCGCGCTGCGCCAGATCGCGCAGCATCATGGCGCGCGGCTCGTTGGTCAGGACATCAAGCAGTTTGAAGCCGACTTCGATCGACTGTATGCCGGAGCGCGTTTTCTCTTCGGTGGCGTCATTGATGTCGTCGTCGTCGTTCTCGATGGTCTGCATGAAAATGTGTGCAAAAGGCTTATGCCGTTCGGCTGAGTCGTCGGGCGGGATTCACCATCGTAAAATACATTTCCTCCAACGTCACTGACTGCTCCATGAAGCTCGCAACCCTGAAGGACGGCACGCGCGACGGCCAACTCGTCGTCGTCTCGCGCGATTTGCGCACGGCCGCCATTGCCGATCAGATCGTCTCCACGCTGCAACGCGCGCTGGACGACTGGACCTTCTACGCGCCGCAACTCATCGAGCTATATGAAGCGCTGAACCAGGGCCGCGCGCGCAACACCTTTTCCTTCGATGCCAAAGCCTGCATGGCGCCATTGCCTCGCGCCTATCAATGGGCGGACGGCTCGTCCTATGTGAATCACGTCGAACTGGTTCGACGAGCGCGCGGCGCGGAAATGCCGCCCGAATTCTGGACCGATCCGCTGATGTACCAAGGCGGCAGCGACGACTTTATCGGACCGACGGACGATATCGTGTGCGCGACGGAATCGTATGGCATCGACTTCGAGGCGGAAGTCGCGGTGATTACGTCGGACGTGGATATGGCGTCCACGCCCGACGAAGCCTTGCGGCAAGTGCGCCTGCTGATGCTCGTCAACGATGTCTCGCTGCGCAATCTCATTCCCGCCGAACTCGCGAAAGGTTTCGGCTTCTTCCAGAGCAAGCCCGCGACGGCGTTCTCGCCGGTCGCCGTCACGCCCGACGAACTCGGCGATGCCTGGCGCGAAGGCCGCGTGCATCGGCCGATGATCGTGCATTGGAACGGCAAGAAGGTCGGCCAGCCGGATTGCGGCACGGACATGGTGTTTCACTTCGGCCAGTTGATCGCGCATGCGTCGAAGACGCGCAATCTGCGCGCGGGGTCCATCGTCGGTTCGGGCACGATCTCGAACAAGGACGCGAAGCGCGGGTATTGCTGTATCGCGGAGAAGCGCTGCCTGGAAACCATCGAACACGGCGCGGCGCAGACCGAATTCATGAAGTTCGGCGACAGCGTGAAAATCGAAATGTTCGATGAAGACGGCAAGTCCATCTTCGGCGCGATCGATCAGGCGGTTCTGCAGCCGGAGTACTGAAGGAAGTACTGAGTCGCCCGAATCGCGGTAAGAACGCAGCCGCCTTACACTTGCCGCGATGAAAATAACAAGGAGACATCGATGGTTGCAGGCGGCAAGTTTCTGATCGCGGCGATGCTGGCGTTGTCGGCATCGACATCGGCGTTTGCGCAGCAGGCGCAGCACGTGAAAATCGGCCTGGTGTTGTCGCTCACGGGACCGGCGGCATCGCTCGGCATTCCCGCGCGCGACACGGTGGCGCTGCTGCCGAAGGAAATGGGCGGCAAGCCCGTCGATTACATCGTGCTGGATGATGCTTCCGACACCACGCAGGCCGTGCAGACCACCAAGAAGCTGATCAGCGAAGATCAGGTCGATGCGATTATCGGATCGTCCATCACGCCGAACTCGCTGGCCATGATCGATGTCGTCGCGCAAGGGCAGACGCCAATGATCTCGCTGGCGTCATCGGCGAAGATTATCGAACCGGTGGATGACAAGCGCCGCTGGGTCTTCAAGACGCCACAGACCGACGCGATGATGGCATCCGCGATCATCGAACATGCGAGCAATCATGGCGTGAAGACGCTGGCGTATATCGGTCAGGCGGATGCGCTCGGCGAGACGTTCTACGCCGAAGTCGCCAAGTTCGCGCAGTTGCACAAGATCGACGTGGTGGCGAACGAGCGCTTCAATCGCACTGATCCCAGCGTGACCGGGCAGATTCTCAAGATCCTCGCCGCAAAGCCGGACGCGGTCGTAGTCGGCGCGGCCGGCACGCCCGCCGCGTTGCCGCCAAAGACGCTCGCCCAGCGAGGATTCAAAGGCAAGGTCTATCACAACCACGGCGTAGGCAATCGCGACTTCCTGCGCGTGTGCGGCGCGGATTGCAACGGCACCTTCCTGCCGACAAGTCCCGTGCTCGTTGCCGCGCAGTTGCCCGACGATCATCCCGCCAAACGCCTCGCGCTCGACTACATCAAACTGTACGAGGCGAAGCAGGGCGCGGGTTCGGTGTCGGCGTTCGGCTCGTATGCGTGGGACGCGGGCATGTTGCTCAACCGCGCCGCGCCGATCGCGATGAAAGCGGGCGCGCCCGGCACGCCCGCGTTCCGTGCAGCCCTGCGCGACGCGCTCGAAGGCACGAAGAATTTCGCGGATACCAACGGGCAGGTCAACATGTCGCCCAACGATCACATCGGCCTCGATCAACGCGCGCGCGTGATGGTCGAGATTCGCGACGGCAAGTGGGTTTATCAGCCGCGCTGACAATTTGTGCGAGAGAACATGAGCGATCTTTCGATGTACTCGGGCTATCAATCGCTCGAACTGCGCCGTCATCCGCATGGCGTGCTGGAAGTGGTGATGAACGGTGCGGGCGCGAACAAGAGCGGCCTCTCTACCGCCGATGCCAATATGCATCGCGAACTCGCGGAAATCTGGCGCGATATCGACCGTGATCCTGAAACGCGCGTCGCGCTGATCCGCGGCGAAGGCAAGGGATTTTCGGCGGGCGGCGATCTCGGTCTGGTCGAAGACATGGCGAATGACTTCGATGTGCGTGCACGCGTGTGGCGCGAAGCCCGTGACCTCGTGTACAACGTAATCAATTGCAGCAAGCCGATCGTTTCCGCGATGCACGGCCCGGCGGTCGGCGCGGGGCTGGTCGCGGGTTTGCTGGCCGATGTCTCGATCGCGTCTAAATCGGCGCGCATCATCGACGGGCATACGCGGCTCGGCGTCGCGGCGGGCGATCACGCGGCGATCGTGTGGCCGCTGCTGTGTGGCATGGCGAAGGCCAAGTACTATCTGCTGCTGTGCGAGCCGGTGAGCGGCGAGGAAGCGGAGCGTATCGGACTGGTGTCGCTGGCAGTGGATGAGAACGAATTGCTGCCGAAGGCGATGGACGTGGCGAATCGTCTGGCGCACGGTTCGCAAACGGCAATACGCTGGACCAAGTACGCGTTGAACAACTGGCTGCGCTCAGCCGGGCCGACTTTCGATACATCGCTCGCGCTGGAATTCATGGGCTTCGCCGGGCCGGACGTACACGAAGGCATGCGTTCGCTGCGCGAGCGGCGCGCGCCGGATTTTCCCGGCGGTTCGCCGTTCTGAACACGACACACGCAAGAAAACCGAACATCAGAAAAGAGGACACGCAAATGACCGACAACTCGGGCGGCACGCCGCCATTCTCGATTCCCGGTTTTCCCGGATTCGGCCAGGCCGACATGATGGGCAAGATGTGGGAACTGATGCGCCTGAATCCCTTCACCGCCGCAATGCAGGGCGGCGCTCAGGGCGGCGTTCCCTCTCTTTCGATGATGTCCGACATGCTCGCTCCGCTCACCAATATCGAAGAACTCGACAAGCGCGTGACCGACATGCGCGCGGTCGAGCATTGGCTCAAGCTGAACCTGAATATGCTGCAATCGGCCATTCAGGCGCTCGAAGTGCAGCGCGCGACGCTGGCCACGCTGCGCGCGTTCGGCGCGTATGCGCAGTCGTCCGTGGAAGGCGCGCAAAAGGCGGCATCGGAGAAACCGGCTGCGCCCGGATGGCCGATGAACGCCGTGCCGAAAACGCCGAAGCCGGAACCGGAAGCACGCAACGAAAGCACCGCCGAAGAAAAAATTACCAACGATCCGCCGCCGCCCGGCTTCGATCCCAGCGGTTGGTGGAACGTACTGCAATCGCAGTTCAATCAACTTGCCCATCTCGCGATGATTCAGCCCGGCATGGCTAATCCTGAGGCGGCGGCATCCGGCGCGGCGGATGAAACCAACGCTTCTGCAACTGCAAGTGACGAGGACAAAGCGCCCGGCGCCGCAGCCCGAAAAGCGCCGGCGAAAAAGGCCGCGCCGCGCAAGAAGCCGAACCCTTCGGAATGATATGACGGTCCGGCGGACGCCCGTCCGCCGAGCTTGGGCCAGATTCAGCCAGATTCGGTGCGGCGCTCGTCCGCACTCTACATTCCTTTCACGCTCGTTCGTCTTCGACAGATCTTCCGTACGATGCATCCGTCGGGCGCGCTGATGCGTATCGATCAATACGCAGGCGGGTTGTATTGTTTCGCGATACGAAAAGCTTCATCCGGCCGCGGATGCAGATGCTGGCTGCACATTTGTCTGCGACCGTGAAATCTGTCTATGATGAAGCGTTCGACGAGAGATGGCTTGTCTACCCGCGCTGCTATGGCACGCATTGTGCATCGACGTGTAGAGCTGTCTATATTTTGACTGTCCATGACAAATTCATCTGAACAAGAATTCGAGCCGGATTCGTCGGCTGGCGACTCCGATCAGTTGACCTCGTTGCCGGATCGGCTCGACGGGCCCGCTAACGATTCCGCGATGGTCGGCATCGGCATTGGCGCGATCGCGCAGGAAATTGGTCTGACGAAGGACACACTTCGCGTGTGGGAGCGACGATACGGTTTCCCGCAACCCATGCGTTCGGCGGGCGGCGAGCGGCTGTATCCGCAGGAGCAGGTGTCGAAGCTGCGGCTGGTGAAGCGCCTGCTGGACGCGGGGCATCGGCCGAGCAAGGTGCTGGCACAGTCGATCGAGACGTTGCAGCACCTGGCGGAATCGTCGGGAATCGGGCAGGACGCGCCGGACTTGGAGCTCGATCATATGATCGCCTTGCTGCGGGCTGGCAACTACGAAGATTTCCGTTACGAACTGCTCAAACGCGCCACGCGGGAAGGCCTGGAACGCTTCACGGTCGATGTCGCCGCGCCGCTTTCCGCGCGCATCGGCAATGCGTGGGCGGCGGGCACGCTTCAGGTTTATCACGAGCATCTTTTTAGCGAAGCGATTACCGGAGCGTTGCGCGCGCTGATGCGTCCGCTATCCGACGCGCTGCGTGGTCGCGGCGGCCGTCCGCGTGTGTTGCTGACCACGTTGTCGGGCGAAGGTCACGGTCTCGGCATCTTGATGGCCGAAGCCATGTTCACGCTCTCCGAGTGCGAGTGCATTCAGCTTGGCTTGCAGACGCCGCTGCACGATATCGTCGATGCCGTGAACGCTCATAACGTGGATATCGTTGCGCTGTCGTTTTCGTCGGTGCTGCCCGCGCAGACCATCGCTAACGGGCTCGTCGATCTGCGCAAGATTTTGCCGCCGCACGTGCGCGTGTGGGTCGGCGGAAGCAGTCCGGCCTTGCGGCGCAAGGCGCACGACGGTATCGATCACATCGCGGGATTAGGCCCTATCGACGAAACGGTCGCCGATTGGCGTCAAACCGCCGTGCTATGATCAAAAACGCCCGATTCGCCGACCGTGAATCGGGTGTGGCCGCAGCGTCGGGCGAGCTCATCGGCTTCCGGCGCGCGCGGGAATTCGCATCGTTGTCACGCTGATGCGGCATACTGCGCGGCCCGCGTGGACCGCCGGCAGACAGGCTGTTCTTCATACCTCAGGCACAGGTTTCGCTCCTCACCCACGGTAGAGCAAGACGCAAACAACGTAACATTCGCACGGGGAAGTGCAGTGTTTTCGCGGCGCGCGACGCGTTGCCGCAGCGTCAGAATGTGGCGCTTCGTTGTCGGATTACGTCTATGGCCGCCGGAATCCCGCGTAAAATTGAAAGCTTGGTTGCTCGCGCTCAACGGTTTTAACCGCTCATCGCGTGCCGATGGTCAATACAGATATAACGTCGCATAAGTGGCTTCAGGGGTGGACAATGAACACCATGCTTTATCCGGAACTTTATAAATCGCTGGAATCCGTCCGTTGGGATATGGAGAAGGACATCCCCTGGGACAAATTCGATGCGTCGCTGCTCACCGACGAGCAGGCCAAGACCATCAAGATGAACGCGATCACCGAATGGTCCGCTCTTCCCGCAACCGAGATGTTCTTGCGCGACAACCACAACGACAGCGACTTCTCCGCGTTCATCAGCGTGTGGTTCTTCGAAGAGCAAAAGCACTCGCTCGTGCTGATGGAATACCTGCGCCGCTTCAAGCCCGAATTCGTGCCAAGCGAGGAAGAACTGCACGCCGTGCGCTTCGAGTTCGATCCGGCGCCGCCGCTGGAAACCCTCATGTTGCACTTCTGCGGCGAAATCCGCTTGAACCACTGGTATCGCCGTGCTGCTGAATGGCATACGGAACCGGTCATCAAGCATATCTACGAAACCATTTCGCGCGACGAAGCCCGTCACGGCGGCGCGTATCTGCGTTACATGAAAAAGTCGCTGGTTCAGGCTGGCGATACGGCGCGCGCGGCGTTCGCTAAGATCGGCGTGCTGATGGCGTCGGCGCGTCGCACGGAAAAGCCGCTGCATCCCACGAATCTGCACGTCAATCAGGCGCTTTTCCCGCGCGATACGGTGCAGTCGCGTCTGCCAGACCCGGAATGGCTCGAGCGCTGGCTCGACGATCAAATCCGTTTTGACGATAGCTGGGAGAAAAAGGTTGTCGAACGCATTCTGCACAACCTGTCGATTTTGTTCGAACGCTCGTTCGCGACGGCGCAGGAATTGAACCGATATCGCAAGGAAGTGACGTTGCGGTTGCAGGCTTCGGGCGGTGAACAGCCCGCTTAAGTTTGCCTAAAAGAGCATCAAACAACGGCCTGCCGGGGAAACCTTGGCGGGCCGTTTTCGTTTGTGCGCGCCGAGGCTGCGTTCGCGCGAAGCCAAAGCCACCAATGCTGCATGAGACAATGCGCGCTTTCAGCACATCGCAATCGAGCGACGCCATGCCCGCCATCTTCGAACGCAAAATCTTCACGCGCGATGCGCTCGCCGCGCTCCGTCCCACGCTCAACGGACCGGTCGTTTTCACCAACGGCGTGTTCGACATTCTCCATCGCGGTCACGTCACTTATCTCGCCGATGCCAAAGCGCTCGGCGCGACGCTGATCGTCGGCGTCAATAGCGATTCTTCCGTGCGAACGCTCGGCAAGGGCGACGATCGGCCAATCAATAACGAGAACGACCGCATGGCGCTGCTCGCGGCGCTGGAAAGCGTGGATTACGTGGTGAAGTTCGAGGAATCGACGCCGCTGGAACTGATCGGCGCGGTGCATCCGGACGTGCTCGTGAAAGGCGGCGATTACGACATGGACAAACTCGCGGAATCGGCGTTGGTGCGCGGCTGGGGCGGCAAGGCGCTCGCCATCGCCTTCGAACATGACCGATCGACGACCGCGCTGCTCAAAAAAGTTCGCGCGCAGTCCTGATTCTTATTGATTCAGCGGCGACGCCTGCACATTCGCGGCAGGCGCGGGACCGCCGACTTGCGGCGCATCGACTGCGTCTTCGGGATGCAGCGGGCGCACGTTCAGCGCTTCCGGATGCACCTGCTGCAACAGATGATGCGGCTCGCGCGCGCCGGCTGCGGGCAGCGGCCCGAACATGCCCTGCACGACCGCGACCATCAGCAAGTTGGCCAGAATGAGTAAGGCGATCAGCCAGCGCAGCATGCGTGCTCCATCAAAGCGTTGAGGATGCGGCCGCGTCGCGCGCGATCAGCGCGAGGCCGGACAGCACCAGAGAGTCGTGTCGGGTATGCGGAACGCGCAGCGCGCCCGCGATTTCATTCGCCGCGCCGCCGCTGAGGACGAGGCGGATATCGGCTTGCCAGTCTGCCTGAAGATCGCGATACGCGCGTTCGATAAGACTGGCCTGCGCCAGCACGCAGCCTGCGGAGAGCGCGGCAGCGGTGTCGGTCGCGAAGCGGTTCGATACGGTGTCGAGCACGCGGCGGGCGTCGTCGGCGTCGAGTGTCGGGAGTTGCGCGGTGTGATGGCCGAGCGAATGCATCATCAGCGACCAGCCCGGCGCGATCAGGCCGCCGGTGAACATGCCGTCGGCGCGCAAGGCTTCGAGCGTCGTCGCGGTGCCGAAAGTGGCAATCAGCACGTTCTCTTCGGGATAAGCCGCACGCGCGCCGATCAGGCCGCACCAGCGGTCGCTGCCGAGTTGCGTGGGTTCCGTGTAGCCGTTCTTCACGCCGCATTGCTGCGCTTTCGCACGCACGACGGTGCGCGGCAAGTTTGGCCAATGCGTGTCGATCATTCGCTCGATGCGCGCCAGCACCGCTGCGCCCGCCACGTTCGAAATCCACGCGCTGCCCGGCTTGCCGAGCGATGACCATGCGGCGAATCGATCGTCGTCATGTTCGAACGCGCCGCTCGCAGCGGACGCAGACCACTTGATGCGGCTATTGCCCGCATCGATCAGCAGATACGGCGTGTCGCTCACGGACGCTCCCGCGCGAGCCGCAAGCTGAGTTCGCCGGTCGCGACGGTGCGCGGACCTTCGGGCGTTTCGATCAGCAATTGCCCGCGATCGTCAACGCCCGCCGCGATGCCGCGCGTCACTTCCTGCCCCTGATCGAGCAGCGCGACTTCGCGTCCGGCATAGGCGTGTGCGTCGGACCAGCGCTGGCGGAAGGGCTTGAGGCCGTGCGCCTCGAAGCGCGGCAGCGCGTCGTCGAGGGCGTTGAGCAGGGCGGCGAGGGCATCGGTGAGATTGGCGTCGGGCCACGCGCGCGCGAGTGCCGCGGGTGCCGCGCCCGGCACGATGGACGCCGCTTGCCGATTGGCTTCATCGACCTGAGCGGCGAGTTGATCCGCGCCATGCAGATTCACGCCGATTCCGATCACCACCGCCGTCGCGCTCGCCGTGCTCCACGCCGTTTCGATAAGAATGCCGGCGAGCTTGCCATCGTCGAGCAGGACGTCGTTTGGCCACTTCAGCGCGGGGCGCGCGGAGGGCGACAGCGGCAAGCGCGCGAGGGCATCGAGCACGGCAGTGCCAATGGCGAGGCTCAGTCCCGACAAGCCTTCGATCGGCCTTTTGAGCACGCATCCCACCGACATCAACAATGCATTGCCGGGTTCCGCGAGCCACGTCCGGCCGCGCCGTCCGCGCCCCGCCGTCTGCGAATACGCGATACGCGCGATCGGCTCCTGATGCGCGGCTTCACGCGGCAACGCGCGAAGCTGCTCCAGCAGGTCGGCATTCGTCGAACCTGTTTCATCGACGATCTCGATGGTCCAGTCGTGCGCGGGCCGCTCGGCGAGTTGTGCGAGCCGGTTGCGGTCGATGCGCCACGGGGCGTCGGGGGCGAAAGAGGGCGGCAGGTTCATGGCGGGTATTGTAGCGGGGCGGTTTAACTGGAACGCGCTCAGACGAGCGTGATCCGCAGCGACTTGCCGCAGGCTCTGGCGTATTTCTTCAACGTGGCGAAAGTCGGCGAATGCTTTTCCCTCACGATCGCGCCTTCGAGTCGCGCGACGGCGGAGGCGGTCGTGCCCATTCGTTCGGCGACTTGCGCCTGCGTGAGTCCAGCTTCCTTGCGTGCCTTGAGCAAGGCATCGAGTGCCGCGTATTCCTCTTCCAGCGCGTCGTAAGCGGCCTTCAACTCTGGATCTTCGAACAACCGTTTCCGATCCTCTTTTGTCTCCGCAACCGGCTTGTATCGACGAGCGAGTTCGCGTTGAAGTTGCGCTTTATCCATGATCTTTCACCTCATTTTGCGTCGTTCGATATTAGCATCTTTGCTATGTTTGGAAAGTAGAGTCATCGACGCTCTAGTCTTCCGTCGCACGCGCTTTCCCGATATTCGGCCGAATGGCATAGGCCATCCGACACCATTCGACGCCAGCCAAGCACTTCCCGCTAGAATGTCCCTTCCCCCTTAACCCGCGCGCCTCGCGCCCAGAACCCTTGGACTTCGACACGCCGCCACGCCTTCGGGTTGAAGCAGGTCAGCAAGGCAAGGTCGTCCGGCTTTCGGGCCAGTGGACCGCGCTCGCGCTCGCGCGCGACCGCGCCAAGAGCGGCGTTACGCGCAGGCTTCGCGCCATCGGGCGGGAGGCGATCGGGCATTGGGACTTGCAGGCGATTGAGCGGCTCGATCATGTCGGCGGTCAGGCGTTGTGGCGCATCTGGGGCAGGCGCATGCCCGCCACCGTCGAACTGAGCGATACCCAACGCGAAATCTTCGAGCGCGTCGCGTTGCTCGATCAGGAGCGCGAGGAGCCCGACGTCATCGATCATGTCGATCCGGTTACGCGTCTCGGCCAGCTTATCTTCGAGTTCTTCGATCACTTGCACGGCGGCCTGGCGATGTTCGGCGGCTTCGTGCTCGATTTGTTTTCGCTGATCCGCCGCCCGCAGCGCACGCCGTGGACGGAGATCTCCGCGAACATCTACAGCGCCGGCGCGCAGGCTTTGGCGATCACCGCGCTGGTCGCGTTTCTGATCGGCATCGTGCTGAGTTATCTGTCGGCGCAGCAGTTGCGCGTGTTCGGCGCGAACCAGTACATCGTGAACATTCTCGGGCTGTCGGTGATCCGCGAACTCGGGCCGGTGCTGTCCGCGATTCTCGTCGCCGGGCGCTCGGGTTCGGCGATCACCGCGCAGATCGGCGTGATGCGCGTCACCGAAGAACTCGACGCCATGCAGGTGATGGGCATTCCGCACGGCCTGCGCCTCGTGCTGCCGCGCGTAATCGCGCTCGGCGTGGCAATGCCGCTGCTCGTCATGTGGACCAATATCATCGCGCTGACGGGCGGGGCGCTCGCGGCGAAGCTGGTGTTGTCGATCGATATGTCGTTCTTTATTCGCTCGCTGCCGAGCGTGGTGCCGATTGCCAATCTGTGGATCGGTTTAGGCAAAGGCGTGGTGTTCGGCATGCTGATCGCGCTGACCGCGTGTCACTTCGGGTTCCGCATCAAGGCGAATTCGCAGAGTCTCGGTGAAGGCACGACGACATCCGTGGTTACGTCGATCACCGTCGTGATTCTTGCGGACGCCGTGTTCGCCATCCTGTTTCAGAACGTGGGCTTATAGAAAGAGAAAGCGATCATGTCCACCACGCTCGCCACTGCCGTTCGACATCAGCCGCCGCCCGTTATCGCGGAGCCGGTGATCGAAGTGCGCGATCTCAGCAAGCGATACGGCCGCACGGTCATTCACGAGCATCTGAATCTGGATGTACGGCGCGGTGAAATCGTCGCGCTGCTCGGCGGTTCGGGTTCGGGCAAGACCACGCTCGTGCGCCAGATTTTGGGTCTCGAATTTCCGACGTCCGGCACCATCCGCGTGCTCGGCGAGGAATGGGCGCGCATGGACGAGGAAACCGCCAAGATGCTGCGCACGCGCTCCGGCATGATGTTTCAACAGGGCGCGTTGTTCTCGTCGCTGTCGGTGTACGACAACATCGCGCAGCCGTTTCGCGAACTCGGCAAGATTCCCGAGGATCTGATCCGCGAGTTCGTCATGCTGAAATTGGAGATGGTTGGCTTGTCGTGCAAACACGCGAGCAAAATGCCATCGGCGTTGTCGGGCGGCATGGTGAAGCGCGTCGGCATTGCGCGGGCGATTGCGCTCGAACCCGAGCTGCTGTTCCTCGATGAACCCACCGCCGGTCTGGACCCGAAGGCATCGGACGAATTCGTCGATTTGATTGCGACGTTGCATCGCGCGCTGGGTCTGACGGTCGTGATGGTTACGCACGATCTCGATACCATGGTCGCGCTGTCCACGCGCGTCGCCGTGCTCGCGGACCGGCGCGTGCTGGTCGCCGCGCCCGTGGAAGAGGCGTGCGCGGTGGATCATCCGTTCATCCACGAGTATTTTCTGGGGCGGCGCGGACGGCGCGCATTGCAGGCGCTGCCGCCCGAGCGCCGCGCGAAGCTGCCCGCCGCCGCGCTCGAAGATGCACCGCTCAGCGTGAACAAATAATCGCCGGAAACCGCACAAGGCGATGCCTAAGGAACCTGCCGATGGAAAACAAATCACACGCGTTCTGGACCGGGCTATTCACGATCGTGCTCGTGCTGGCGATTGCGTTCGCGGTGTTCTTCTTCAACGTCGATCGCACCGTGCGCGTGCCTTACGATCTGATCGCGCGCACCAACGTCACCGGACTGTTCACCGATGCCGCCGTGCGTTATCGCGGTCTGGGCGTGGGCAAGGTCGAGTCGATTCGCTTCGATAAAGCGCATCCGGGGCAAATCCGCATTCGCATTCTCGTCGATCAGAACGCGCCGATGACGCACTCCACGTACGCCACGCTCGGCTTTCAGGGCGTGACGGGCATCGCTTTCGTGCAACTCGACGACACCGGCAAGGACACCAGCGCGCTCGCTTCATCGCCGCAACACGTCGCCGAAGTGCCGATGCGCGCGGGTCTTTTTGAGCAGTTGCAGGAGCGCGGCGACGTGATCCTGAAGAAGTTCGAACGCCTCTCCGAAGACGCCGACAAGTTCCTCTCCGACGACGTACGTACTCAGTTGATGGACACGACCAAGAGCCTGAAGAACGCCGCCGATGGCATCGCCACGTTGACGAATCAGGTCTCGCCCGCGACCGCACAATTGCCGCAGACGCTTAAGCAGATCAACACCACGCTGGCATCGACGAATCAGTTGGTGCAAAACCTCAATCGTCCCGATGGCCCGTTCGTCACCAATCTGAACAAGGCGGGCAAGGCGGCGGAAGATGCGAGCGCGGCGCTCGCGGACATGAACGAATCGCTGCGCGTGGTGACGGCGCGCGTGGGCTTCGAAGCCTTGCCGCGTCTCTATTCGTTGGGCGACGACGTGGGCAGCGCGGCGCGTTCCATCGACCGCGCGGCCGATGCCTTCAGCACCAATCCGCGCAGCGTGCTGTTCGGCGCGCCGCAGCAGGCGCCGGGTCCGGGCGAGCCGGGCTTCACGTGGCCCGCGCAGCCGGCGCATTGATCGATCGGGATAAGAAAAATGCCAATCAACCACTTCAAGCTGTTGGCCGCGGCGCTTGCGTTCGCGGTCGTGCTGACGGGCTGCGCGTCGCAACCGAACGCAATGCCGAACGAGCGATACGACCTCGGTGCGTTGTCCACTCAACCCGCGAACACCAACGCAGCGCCGATGCCGCCGGTGAAAGTGCTCGCCGTCAGCGCGCCGCGCAGTCTGGAAGCCGATTCGTTCGTCTATCGCCTGAGCTATGTGGATGCGCAACGCACCGGCACCTACTCCAACAGCCATTGGACGATGCCGCCCGCGCAACTCCTGACGCAACGCCTGCGCGATGCGCTCGCCGCGCGCGGCCCGATTCTCTCCGGTGCCGACCCCGTGCGCGCCGTGCCGATGCTTGACGTGGAACTGACGAACTTCGAGCAGGACTTCGACGCGCCTCAGCAAAGCCACGGCCTCGTCGCCGTGCGCGCGACGATCACGCAGCAAGGCCGCGTGGTCGCGCAGCGGAGCTTTTCGGCAAGCGCCCCCGCACCGACCGCCGACGCACCCGGCGGCGCGCGCGCGCTGGCGGCGGCATCGGACGATGTGATCGCGCAGCTTGCATCGTGGCTCGCGGCGCAACCTCTCACTGCAGGACGATGATCGCCCGTTTCTTCATCGCCGGAACATGACCATCAAGCAGTGGCAGCGCCGCCCATCGGCGTTTTCGCGGCAGGCGCTCGGCGCGTACATGGCGCTGGTCGTGTACGGCTCGCTGTATCCGTTTTCGGGCTGGCGCACGCTCGGCATCGGGCCGTTCGCCTATCTCGGCGACCCGCTGCCGCAATACATCACCGTGTTCGATGTGGTCACCAATGTGATCGGCTATATGCCGCTCGGCGCGTTGATCGTGCTGGCGCTGTATCCGCGCTGGCGTGGATCGATCGCGGTGTGCGCGGCGCTGTTCGGCGGCGCGTTGCTCTCGGGCACGATGGAAGCGATCCAGACGTATCTGCCGACACGCGTCGCCTCGAATCTCGATCTCGCCGCGAACGCGTTCGGCGCGCTGATCGGCGGCATGCTGATCGCGCCCGCGACGAGCGCGCTGCTCGATCGTGGTTTGCTGCGACGTATGCGCTTCGCGTGGTTCGAGCGCGATGCGGCGTATGTCATCGGCTTATCGGCGCTGTGGCCGTTCGCGGCGCTGTTTCCATCGCCATATCTGTTCGGTGGCGGCGACTTGCCGCGCGTGCTGTGGGACGGTCTCGATCCGGCGATGCAGGACGCGATTCTCGCGTGGCTGCCCGCTTCATGGGATATCGAAACCTGGCCGGATCGCTTCTCCGCGTTGCTGCCGGACGATTCGTGGGAAGCGCTGATCACGTCGTCGAATCTGTTTGCCGCGCTGGTGCTCGCCACGTTGCTGACACGTCAGCGCGCGCCGCGTATCCGCCTGATGATCCTGCTGACCGCCGGCACCTTGTTCGCGAAGGCTGCGGCTTCGTTCATGCAATCGCGCGCCGGTCTCACCTTCGACTGGGCGACGGATGGCGCGCTGGAAGGCATTGGTATCGGCTTCGTGGCGGGCGTGTTGTCGGTGACTTTGCCGCGTGCGTGGCGTGCGGCGGCGGCGGGCGCGGCGCTGGTTGTCGCGCTCGTGCTGGCGAATCTCTTGCCGGTGAATCCGTACTTCGATATCGTGCTCGCGGACTGGCGGCAGGGGCGTTATCTGCACTTCAACGGTCTGCTGCACTGGCTCGCGTGGATGTGGCCGTACGCGGCGCTCGGCTGGCTCGCATCGGCGGCGGAGCATGCGTTTATCGCGTGGCGGCGGGCGCGCAGGGGGAAAAACGATGGCAACGGCGGGCACGAACATCGCTCGTTATAATCGATCGATACCAAAAAAGGCCGCATATGGATTCCTTCTACAAGTATCACGTGTTCTTCTGCCTGAATCAGCGCGATGCCGACGCAGCGCGCCCGAGCTGCGCGAATTGCAATGCGCAGGCCATGCAGGAACACGCGAAAAAGCGCGTTAAGCAACTCGGTCTCGCAGGCGACGGCAAGGTACGCATCAACAAGGCCGGTTGTCTGGACCGATGCGAACTCGGGCCGGTCGTGGTCGTGTATCCGGAAGGCACGTGGTACACGTATGTCGATGAAACCGATATCGACGAGATCGTGGAATCGCATTTGGCAAACGGAAAAATCGTCGAACGTCTTTTGATCGATCAGCCCGCATGAACGCGCAAACCGAGAAGTTTCTTATCGATGGTCCGGTCGGGAAGATCGAGTGTGCGCTCGATAACGCCGATGCTTCGTCGCGCGGCATTGCGCTGGTGGCGCATCCGCATCCGCTGTTCGGCGGCACGATGGACAACAAGGTCGCGCAGACGCTCGCGCGCACTTTCGTGCAACTGGGCTACACGACGTATCGCTCGAACTTTCGCGGCGTGGGACAGACGGCGGGCGAGCATGACAACGGTATCGGCGAACAGGACGATTTGCTGACGCTGATCGACCATATGCGCGCGCAGCCCGGCCAGGCCGATGTACCGCTCGTGCTTGCCGGATTTTCCTTCGGCACTTTCGTGCTGTCGCACGTTGCAAAGCGTTTGCTCGATGCCGGTCAGCAGATCGAACGCATGGTGTTCGTCGGCACGGCGGCGAGCCGCTGGGAAGTGGCGACCGTGCCCGACACCACGCTGGTGATCCACGGCGAAGTGGACGAGACAGTGCCGATCGCATCGGTTTATGACTGGGCGCGTCCTCAGGAATTGCCGATCGTCGTGATTCCGGGCGGCGAGCATTTCTTTCATCGAAAGCTGCACATTCTCAAACGCGTCATCGTCGATGCGTGGCGCTGAGGCGCTGAGGCGCTGAGGCGTTGAGCCGCTGAATCGCAAGCCTTTCGAAGGCCAAACGAAGCATCGTTTCGCGCCACGAACCACAAAGCGGACAGCGTCTTAAGGCAAATCCCGAAACCTCGCGTCCTGAAGCAAAAGCGGCGAAAGCGCTGCGCCCCGCGCGTATAATGGCGCAGCAATTTTTCTGCTGCGTCCCGCTGCAAACGATACACATAGACCCGAAATCGGTTCCTCGCAGCGTTCGACAACCCCGACGTTCGAGAACCGAATGAGCGTCCGTCTGTCGAAACTGCGCTCTTTGCCGCGTCGCGCTTTTTCGCTGTGCGTGCGTCGCTGTCTTGCGAAGAGACTAAAGACCGGTCTCGCGGTCCGCCTGTTCAACCCGTGCTTCGCCGATCTCCCGATCCCCGATCGCCATCGACGCAGCCTGCTTTCTCTGCCGATCGATCCTATGCGCTTTGTCCCTTCCGGCTTGTCTGTGCCTTCTGTTTCCGCTTCCCTCAAAACCGCGTTCGTGCTGCCCGCCATGCTGGTCGCCGCGAGCGCGTTCGCGCAAGTCGCGCCGCCCGAAGTCACCGCGAATTCGTGGGTGCTCGTCGATGCCACCAGCAATCAGGTGCTCGCATCGGGTAATCCTGATCAGCGCGTCGAGCCTGCATCGCTGACCAAGCTGATGACCGCGTACCTCGTCTTCGACGCGCTGAAGTCGAAGAAGATCAATATGGATCAGACCGTGATGCCGAGCGAGAACGTGCGTCGCGTGAAGACGGACGAGTCGCGCATGTTCATCGAGGCGAACAAGCCGGTGACCGTGCATGACCTCGTGTACGGCATGATCGTGCAGTCGGGTAACGACGCCGCGATCGCGCTGGCGGAACTCGTCGGCGGCAGCGAAAGCCAGTTCGTCTCGATGATGAACGCCGCGGCCAAGCGCATCGGCATGAAGAACACGAACTATGCCGACGTCAACGGCATGCCGGATCCCAACCACTACACGACCGCAGGCGATCTCGCCGTGCTGTCCACTCGCCTGATCCGCGATTTCCCCGAGTACTACAGCATTTTCTCGGTGAAGGAATTCACGTACAACAAGATCAAGCAGCCGAACCGCAACCGCCTGCTGTGGCTCGATCCGACCGTCGATGGTCTGAAGACCGGCCACACCAAAGCGGCGGGTTACTGCCTGATCGCGACCGCGCAGCGTCCGCTCGACGGCACGCCGGATGCCAAACGCCGTCTCGTCGCCGTGATGATGGGCGAGCCGAAAGAGCACAATCGCGTGCAGGACAGCCTGAAGATGCTGAACTACGGCTACACCGCATACGACGCGCTGCGCTTGTTCAAGGCGAATCAGGTGATCGAATCGCCGCGCGTGTACAAGGGCGCGACGGACAACGTGCAGGCAGGCGTGCTGACCGATCAATACGTGACCGTGCCGAAGGGCGTAGGCGACAAGGTCAAGCCGCAAGTCACGGACACAGGCACGCTGATCGCGCCGATCAAGAAGGGCCAGCAGATCGGCACCGTCAAGATGGTCGCGGATGGCAAGGAAGTCGCTGCGTTCCCGCTGGTCGCGCTGCAGGATGTGCCGCAAGCGGGCATCTTCGGCCGCCTGTGGGATTCCGCGTTGCTGATGTGGCAAAAGAAGAAGTAAGGAGTTGAGTCGATGACCCACGCTGAAGACTGGAACCCGACGGTTTATCTCAATGGCGAATGGGGCCTGCTTTCCGAGGCACGCATTCCGGTGCTGGATCGCGGTTTCATCTTCGGCGACGGTATCTACGAAGTCGTGCCGTTGTACGCGCAGGCTGACGGCGCGCGTTTGCCGTTCCGCCTGACGCAGCATCTCGCGCGGCTGGAACGCAGCCTCGGCAAGATTCGCATCGACAATCCGTTCGATGACGCCGGTTGGCGCGCGCTGATCGATCGCGCGATTCAGGAGAACGCCGGCCCCGGCGATGCGCTCGTCTATATCCAGGTGACGCGTGGCGTCGCCAAACGTCGCGGGCACGCGTTTCCGGCGGGCATCACGCCGACCGCGTTCGTGATGGTCGGCCAGCTCGCGTTCCCAACCGATGCAGCCCGCGCGCGCGGCGGCGTCGCGGTGACGGCGGAAGACAAGCGCTGGCTGAATTGCGATATCAAATCCACGTCGCTGCTCGGCAACGTGCTGATGGCGCAGTACGCCGCCGAAAACGACGCGCTCGAAACCATCCAGTTGCGCGATGGCTTGCTGACCGAGGGATCGTCCTCAAATATCTGGATCGTGAAGGGCGGCGTGCTGCTGGGCGCGCCGCGCGGACCGCGCATTCTCGAAGGCATCCGTTATTCGCTGATTGAGGAACTGGCGCGCGAGGCGGGCATCGCATTCGAAGAGCGCGATATCACCGAAGCCGAACTGCGCAGCGCCGACGAAATCATGATGTCGTCGGCGACCAAGGAAGTCATGCCGCTGACCACGCTCGATGGCAAAAGCGTGGGTGACGGCCGGCCCGGCGCGGTCTATGCTGCATTGTTCGATGCCTACCAGCGGGCCAAAGCGCGCGAGTTCGAGTTGATCCGAAACCGCGCGAAGCAAGGAGCTTGAAATGACCGATCCCAAACCTATTTCCACCGATCCAACCGACGCCGCTGCCCACAGCGCCGACGAACTGTTCAACTTCCCCTGCGATTTCCCGATCAAGGTGATGGGCAAGTCAAATCCGGAGTTTCAGGACACGATGGTCGAACTGCTACGCGGTTTCGACAGCGAATTCGATGCCTCGCGCGTCGAAACGCGTCCGTCGTCGGGCGGCAACTACACCGGCCTGACGTGCACGATCCGCGCGCAAAACCGTGCCCATCTCGACGATATTTACCGCGCGCTCACCAGCCATCCGATGGTCAAGGTAGTGCTCTGAGTTTCTTTGCTGCGGGCGCGGCTTCGCCGTCACATACGGCGGGCGTGCGCTCGTAGAGCAGCCTGAACTGCTGCGCTTCCTCGAAAATCCATTCCCTGAACGCCTGCACGCGCGGCGTTTCCAGCAGGCTGTGCGGACATACGAAAAAGTACGTCCACGGACTCGGCCCGTCGATATTGAAGAGCCGCACCAGGCGGCCTTTGATGATCTCCTCCATCGCAAGCGAGCGACGCACGAGCGCAATGCCCTGACCGTCGATCGCCGCTTGCAGCAAGTTCGACGAATCCTCATACAGAACGCCGCGTTTTGGCTCGGGAAAGTCGGTCATGCCGGCTGCATCGAACCACGGACGCCAGAGTTCGTCGTTCGAACGCATCAGCGGTAGATTGGCGAGATCGCGCGGTTCGCTCGGCAGTTCGCCGCCGCGAAAATTCGGTGAGCATGCCGGGAAGAACACTTCGTCGAGCAGTTCTTCCATGTGCACGCCCGCGTATTTGCCGTAGCCGAAGCGGATCGCCACATCCACGTCATCGCGATTGAAGTCGGTGAGCGCGTTGGTCGAGAGCAACTCGAGATCGAATTCCGGATGCTTTTCGATGAAACGGCCCACGCGCGGCGTCAGCCATCGCGCCGAAAACGATGACAACATCGACACGATCAGCCGCCTGTCCCGATCGCCCGAACGGATGCGCCGCGTGGATTCCGCCAGCGCCACCAGCGCCGCGCGCACTTCGGCGGCGTACTGGCGGCCGCGATCGGTCAGACGCACGCGCTTGCCATCGCGCGCGAACAGCGTGACGCCAAGTTCCGCCTCCAATCCTCGAATCTGATGGCTGACCGCGCCGTGCGTGACGAAAAGCTCGTCGGCGGCGCGGGAAAAGCTTTCGTGACGCGACGCGGCTTCGAAGGCGCGCAGCGCGTTCAGTGCGGGAAGCTGGCGGAGGTCCATGTGGATGCTCGCGGTTGGGATCGTCATTGTTAAAACGGCTCACATAGCGATGAAAATTCGTCGTTTTGCCCGATGCCTTGCCACGCCTAGGATAGTAGTCACCAAAGCGTACCTCTGACGGAGTGGATCATGCTAGAAATTTCAACAAGCGTCACGTTCGAAATCGAACCGGGCAAGACCGTGCCGTTCCGCATCGCGCGCGGCACGCGGCTGTCGGTGCAGGGCGGCACGGTGTGGGCGACGCGCAGCAACGATATCGAAGACTATTGGCTGACGCCCGGCGACAACCTCAAGCTGCGTGAACGCGAACGCCTATGGCTTTCGGTCGATGGCGAGAATCCCGCGCGCGTGGTTTTCATGATCCAGCCGCGCTGCGACGAACGCGCGATCCGCTGGCTGGCGAAGCGTTTCGAAGGCCTCGCGCGCCGGTTCCATGATGGCTGGCGCACGGTTTGATGCATTTATTCGCTTTTGCCATTGGATGCATGCGAATTCACCATCGGCGGGCAGGGGACGATTTCGGTAAACTATCGTCACCATGTCCGCCACTCCGCTCTTAGAAATCCCCGCTTTTACCGACGACGCATCGGGCCACGACCCGATCGCGCTGCATTGGCGCGGCCTCGAGCCGTACAGCCAAAGCTTCGACGCGATGCGCGCCTTTACCGACGCCCGCACGCCCGACACGCAGGACGAAATCTGGCTCGTCGAACATCCACCCGTTTTTACGCTCGGCCTGGCCGGGAACCCGGCGCATCTGCTGCTGGCGGACAGCGGCATTCCGCTCGTCAAGGTGGATCGCGGCGGGCAGATTACGTATCACGGGCCGGGGCAGATCGTCGCTTATCTGCTGATCGATCTGCGCCGCCGCAAGCTGATGGTGCGCGAGATGGTGCGGCGAATCGAGGAAGCCGTGATCGAAACGCTCGCGGCCTATAATCTCGAAACGGACCGCAAGGCCGGTGCGCCGGGCATCTACGTGACGGCGCCGTCGGCGCATCAGGGCGCGAAGATCGCCGCGCTGGGCCTGAAAATTCGCAACGGATGCAGTTATCACGGTGTGAGTCTGAACGTGAAAATGGACTTGCAGCCGTTTCTCGCTATCAATCCGTGTGGCTACGCGGGACTCGAAACAGTCGATATGGCGACGCTCGGCGTCGATGCCGGCTGGCGCGACGTAGCCTTCATGCTGGCCGAACGGCTGGCACATCAAATCGGCGGCTTTCCCGCAAGCGCCGCACCCCTGCACGAAGGCGCGAGCCTTCCCGCTGCAACAACCGGATCGACCGAATGACAGACGCAACCGCAAACCTGGCTGGCGACACCGCCGTTCCCGCGTACGACGCTACTGCGAAGCAGAAGGCGCAGGCGAAGACGTCGCGCATTCCGATCAAGGTCATTCCGATCGAAAAGCTCAAGAAGCCCGAGTGGATTCGCGTGCGCACCGCGACCGGCAATTCGCGCTTCAACGAAATCAAGACGATTCTGCGCGAGCACAATCTGCATACGGTGTGTGAAGAGGCGAGTTGCCCGAATATCGGCGAATGCTTCGGCAAGGGCACCGCGACGTTCATGATCATGGGCGACAAGTGCACGCGCCGCTGCCCGTTCTGCGACGTCGGCCACGGCCGTCCCGATCCGCTGGATCCGGACGAACCGCTGAATCTCGCGCGCACGATCGGCGCGTTGAAGCTGAAGTACGTGGTGATTACCTCCGTCGATCGTGACGATCTGCGCGATGGCGGCGCGGCGCACTTCGTCGAGTGCATCAGGCATGTGCGTGAGCATTCGCCGGAAACGCGTATCGAAATTTTGACGCCGGATTTTCGTGGGCGGTTGGATCGCGCGATCAATATTCTGACGGCCGCGCCGCCGGATGTGATGAACCACAATCTGGAAACGGTGCCGCGTCTGTATAAGGAAGCGCGGCCGGGATCGGATTATCACCATTCGCTGAAGCTGCTGAAGGACTTCAAGGCGCTGCATCCGGAAGTGGCGACCAAGTCGGGATTGATGGTCGGGCTGGGTGAGACCGAGGAGGAAATCCTTCAGGTGATGCGCGATCTGCGTGAGCATGACGTCGATATGCTGACGATCGGCCAGTATTTGCAGCCTTCGGAGCACCATCTGCCGGTGCGCGCTTATGTGCATCCGGATACGTTCAAGATGTACGAGGAAGAGGCTTATAAGATGGGCTTTACGCATGCGGCGGTCGGCGCGATGGTGCGGTCGAGCTATCACGCGGATCAGCAGGCGCATGGGGCGGGCGTGGTTTGACGGTTTTTGCTTAATGGCAGTTGTTTGATCGAACGGCCTGATCGCGAATCGCGGTCAGGCCGTTTTTATTTGCGCGATGGCCGTTCGGCCTAGTTGGCAAGCTCGGGCGTTTCCATAGAATTGTTTCGTTGAGTTTTAGGACGGCGAAACAATGAAGGAGCGCTGAATGTGATTGAACTCGTTTCAACTTGGTTGTGGGTTCACTGGGTCGATTTGATTGGTTGGCTTGGGACGAATGTCGTGGTGGGTGTGTTTGCGCCGCTGATCGGCATGTATGCCATGAGGCAACTGAATCAGATGACCGCGAACTTGGAGCATCCGTTTGCCTTTACGGTCAGCTACTTTGCGCCGTATCGGGAGGCGCAACTCGGCTATATGGTGCTCGGCTGGGCGATGGCTGCTGTCTTTGAGTTGGCGAAGATGGGCGGTCTGTCGATTGGGTTGCGGATGGGCGGGATTATCGCTCTATTCACGATCGCCGCTTCCGGTGGAATGCTCGCTGCGGTAGGGGCGTCGAATCCTCCGAAGGAGAAGCCTGCGGGCGTATCGAAATGGCGGCACTTCACTCTTTTCCGGATTTCGGTCTATCTGAGCATCGTAACGTTAGTAATCTCGTGCTATGTGCACGTTCACTTGGGGTAAGTCATGGAAGACGACAGCGTCGAGAGAATTGGACGGTGGATCTTGGCGAGCGGAATGTTTGGTTTTTTTCTGGCAGTGATTTCGCTGTGCGGACCGTACATCATGAATCTATTTAACCGATGATCGATCTACTATCGCCGTTCAGCAATGCCTGAGCGGCGGTAGCGTGTGCGGGTTGACGCGTCCAGATCACCAGACACCCCCAATCCCAATTTCCAGATTCCCAGACTCCGAGCAACCATCCCCTAAGAAAAATCCCACAAAATCAGGGTATTAGCGCATCCAAAAACTGGCATCGACCTTGCAATATAAGAGCCACGGCCCGCGAAGCCGCCTTAAAAAACTCAAGGAGACAATTCGATGACCCCTCTCGCATCCAAACGTCCCTGAATCCGTCGACGAAGCGGCTGTCGCTCGTTCGATGCGAATCGGCGCGCCCGTGCGCCCTGCCGCTGGCTGTCTTTTGCCAACTGCCTGATTTTCAGAGCCTGGAACCATCGTGAAAAAACCACTCCATAAAGTCCTGTACGTGCAGGTGATCGCTGCGATCATCATCGGTGTTGCGCTCGGGCATTTTTATCCCGCTCTCGCCACCGACATGAAGCCGCTCGGCGATGGCTTCATCAAGCTCATCAAGATGGTGATCGGGCCGATCATCTTCTGTACCGTCGTGACCGGGATTGCCGGCATGGAGGACATGAAGAAGGTCGGGCGCGTCGGCGGCAAGGCGCTGTTGTATTTCGAAATTGTTTCGACGTTCGCGCTGGTGCTCGGTCTGGCCGCCACGCACATTCTGAAGCCGGGCGTCGGCTTCAATGTCGATCCGGCCACGCTCGATCACAAAGCTGTGGATTCCTTCGCGACGAAGGCGCACGGCCAGAGCACGGTCGATTTCTTCATGCACATCATTCCGGACACGCTGGTATCGGCGTTCGCGCAGGGTGAGATTCTGCAGATTCTGCTGATCGCGCTGCTGTTCGGCTCGGTGCTCGCGCATATCGGTGAACGTGGCCGCGTGGTGACGAACTTTATCGAAGGCTTGTCGAGCATTCTGTTCGGCATGGTCGGCATCATCACCAAGCTCGCGCCGATCGGTGCGTTCGGTGCGATGGCCTTCACCATCGGCAAATACGGCATCGGCTCGCTGCTGCCCATGCTCAAGCTGGTCGGCACGTTCTATCTCACGTCGATCGTCTTCGTGCTGGTGGTGCTCGGCGCAATCGCCCGCATGGTTGGTTTCTCGATCATCAAATTCGTCGCGTACATCAAGGAAGAGATGCTGATCGTGCTCGGCACGTCGTCGTCGGAAGCCGCGTTGCCGCAACTGATGTTGAAGCTCGAAAAGCTCGGCTGCTCGCGTTCGGTCGTGGGTCTCGTGGTGCCGACCGGCTACTCGTTCAACCTCGACGGCACCAACATCTACATGACGATGGCCGTGCTGTTTATCGCGCAGGCGACCAACACGGACCTGACGTGGGGCCAGCAATTGACGCTGCTCGCCGTGACCATGCTGACGTCGAAGGGCGCAAGCGGTGTGACGGGCGCGGGCTTCATTACGCTCGCCGCGACGCTGGCCGTGGTGCCGACCATTCCGCTCGCGGGCATGGTGCTGATTCTGGGTATCGACCGCTTTATGTCGGAATGCCGCGCGCTGACGAATATTGTCGGTAACGGTGTGGCGACGGTGGTGGTGTCGGCGTGGGAGAAGGAACTAGATCGCGCGAAGCTTAAAGCGGTATTGACGCGCGGTGTCGATGTCACCGACACCGAAGAAGCGAAGACGGTCTGAGCACGTCCCGCACTGAGGACACGGTAATGCACGCGGCGAAGCCTCGATCAGCGAGCGCTTCGCCGCGTTCGTTTCCGGCGTCTTATCCCGAGAGCGCGTATGACACAATGAGCGATCCTCACTCGCGGGAATCTGCTCACGTGACGCGCCGCATCCTCGTGATTTTTGCGCTGCTCGCCGCGCTGGTGGCGTGCTGCGCGCTGACGTGGCATGTCGCGTGGCAACGCGGGATCGACGAGTTGCGGCGCAATGCGGCGGCGCGCGTCGATCGCACCACGAACACGCTCAAGAGCACGCTCGACCGCTACGAATATCTTCCTTATCTGCTGTCGCGGCATCCGGTGGTGCAGAACGCGCTGGATCATCCGGATCAGGCTAATGTCGAGCGCGCGAATCGCTATCTCGAAGATCTCAACGCGCGTGCGCACGCCACCAACACATATCTGATTCGCGCCAACGGCATTTGCGTGGCCGCGAGCAATTGGAACGCGGGCGACAGTTTTGTCGGCGTGGACTATAACTTCCGGCCATATTTCGTCGATGCCGTGAAAGGCAGCGTTGGCCGGTTCTTCGGTATCGGCACGATTTCGGTCGAGCCGGGGTATTACATCTCGCAGCCGGTTTATCGCGAAGGATCGCACGATGTGATCGGCGTGGCGGTGGTGAAGCTCAATCTCGAATGGCTGACGGGCGCGGATGCGTCCGAACCGCTGATCGTTACCGACGATCATGGCGTGATCTTTCTGTCGTCCGTGCCCGCGTGGAAGTACCACACGGTGCGGCCGCTGCCGCAAAAGATCGAGGCGTCGGTGTACGAGACGCGTCAGTACGCGCAACAGCCGATCACACCGCTGCCGATGTCCATCGTCAATACGCTGGAAGGCGGCGCGCAGATCGTGCGCGTCGGCGGCGGGCGCAATGCGCCGAGCTATCTGGCGACGCGCCGTTCCATCGGCGAACCGGACTGGCAATTGATTACGATGGCGCCGCTCGATCCCGTCGAAAACGAAGCGACGAACGCGGTGATCGTGACGGCGCTGGTGTTCGTATCGCTCTGTTTGCTGGCGTTTTACTGGCGCATGCGGCGCGCGCGCGTGCGCGAGATGATTCGCAGCCGCGAGATGTTGCAGAGCGCCTATGCCGAACTGAATCAGCGCGTAGCCGAACGGACGGCCGATCTGTCCGATGCGAACGCGCAACTCACGAAGGAAGTGAACGAACGCACGCGCGCCGAACAGGATTTGCGCGCCGCGCACGATGAACTCATTCAGGCCAGCAAACTCGCCGCGCTCGGGCAAATGGCGGCGGGCATCACGCACGAACTGAATCAGCCGCTCGCCGCGCTGCGCAGTTTCTCCGATAACACCCGCGTGCTGATCGATCGCGGCGACCAGGACGCCGCGCGTGAGAATCTCGAAGCGATCGCCTCGCTGACGGAGCGCATGGGCAACATCACGAATCAGCTCAAACTGTTCGTCACCAAGGCGCGCCCGAAGAATGCGCGCGCCGACGTCGCGCGCGCGCTGCGCAATGTTGTGTCGATGCTGCGTCCGCGCCTGAAAAACGTCGCGCTCGATATCGCGCCCGAACTCAGCGGCGACGCCGCGCCCATCTTCGTGCGATGCGAGGACTTGCGTCTTGAGCAAGTCTTCATCAACCTGATCGGCAACGCGCTCGATGCGGTCGCCTCCTGCGATAAACCGCGCGTGATCGTGGAACTGGCGGCGACGGAGCATGTGATCGACATCATCGTGCGCGACAACGGCCCCGGCATTCCCGCCGATGCCTTGCCGCGCCTCTTCGAGCCGTTCTTCACGACGAAGGAAATGGGCCACGGCCTCGGGCTCGGATTGGCGATTTCATCGGCGATTGCACGCGACTACGCGGGCACGCTGGTGGCGCGCAATCGCGAGGCGCCGATCGTCGCGGACGGTCCGGAAGGCGGCACGCAGGCGGACGCCGATCATTCGCACGGCGCGGAATTCGTGCTGACACTGCGTCGCGCATAACACTTTGTTGAGGCAAGCCATGACCACCGGATTGCAGGTGATCTTTATCGAAGACGACGAACTCGTGCGGCGCGCGAGCGTGCAGAGTCTCCAACTCGCGGGCTTCGATGTCACGGGCCACGGCAGCGTCGAGTCCGCCGCGCGCGCGATCGATCCGGGTTTTCCGGGCGTGATCGTCAGCGATATCCGTCTGCCGGGCGCAAGCGGTCTCGATCTGCTCGCGCAGTGCCACGAACGCGCGCCCGACGTACCGGTGATTCTCGTCACCGGCCACGGCGATATTTCGATGGCCGTGCAAGCCATGCGCGACGGCGCGTACGACTTCATCGAGAAGCCGTTTGCATCGGAACGATTGATCGAAACGGTGCGGCGCGCGCTCGAACGCCGCAAGCTCGTGCTCGAAAATCAGGCGTTGCGGCGTGAGTTGGGCGAAGGCGGGCAGAACCGCATCATCGGGCGCAGTCCGGCGATCGAACAGGTGAAGCGGCTGATCGCCAACGTCGCGCCGACGGACGCGTCCGTGCTTATCAATGGCGATACGGGCGCGGGCAAGGAACTGATCGCGCGCAGTCTTCACGAACTATCGCCGCGTCGCGACAAGCCGTTCGTCGCGGTGAATTGCGGCGCGTTGCCGGAGCAGATGTTCGAATCGGAGATGTTCGGTTACGAGGCAGGCGCGTTCACGGGCGCGCAGAAAAGACGCGTGGGCAGGCTGGAAGCGGCATCGGGCGGCACGCTGTTTCTCGATGAAATCGAGAGCATGCCGCTTTCGCTGCAAGTGAAGCTGCTGCGTGTGTTGCAGGACGGCGTGCTGGAGCGGCTCGGCTCGAATCAGCCGGTGCGCGCGAATCTGCGCGTGGTCGCCGCCGCCAAAGGCGACATGAACGAGCACGTCGCGGACGGCACATTCCGGCGCGACTTGCTGTATCGGCTGAACGTGGTGACGATCACGCTGCCTGCGCTCAACGAGCGTCGCGAAGATATCGTGCCGCTCTTCGAACATTTTCTGCTCGATGCCGCCGTCCGTTATCAACGTCCCGCGCCGCTGATGACGGATCGGCAGCGCGCCGAACTGATGCAGCGCGACTGGCCCGGCAACGTGCGCGAGTTGCGCAACGCGGCGGATCGGATGGTGCTGGGGATTGTCGATGAAAGCGCGGTTTCATCGCTCGATACGGCGACGCAATCGCTGAAGGAGCGCATCGAGCAATTCGAGCGCGCGGTGATCGGCGAGACGCTGGAGCAGTGCGGCGGCGCGGTAGCGATGGCGGCGGGTCGCCTGCAACTCGGCAAAGCCACGCTGTACGAGAAGATTAAACGGTATGGAATCGCGGTGAAGGGCGAGTCTGGCGAGCGTTGAAACGAAAAACCCGCCGAAGCGGGTTTTTTCTTGGGTTTTTTCTTTAAGCCTTCGAATCCAGCGCTTTATCAAGCAACTGATCCAGTTCCGCGAACGTCGGTTCGCCGACGTAGCGCTTCAGAATCTTGCCGTCTTTATCGACGACGAACGTGGTCGGCGTCAGTTGCACATTGCCGAATTGCTTGGCCGCGCTGCCATCGTCCATTGCGACCTTGAACGGCAGATTGCGCGTTTGCGCGTAATTGTTCACGTACATCGGCGCGTCGTAGTTCATCGCCACGGCGACGAATTCCAGGCCGCGGCTCTTGAACTTGTTGTACGTGTTGATCATCTGGGGCATTTCCTTCATGCAGGTCTCGCAGCTCGTCGCCCAGAAGTTGATGAGATAGACCTTGCCCTTGAGATCGCTGGCCGTGGAAATCTTCTGGCCGGACAACAGCGTGAAGGTCGCATCCGGCACCTTTTGCTGGCCGCCGAAAGCGAAATAGCCGGTGCACGCGATCACGCCCGCAACGATCGCCATGACGATATAGCGCAGCGGACTTTTGGAATTGGCGGATGTGGCTTGAGACATGAGAACCTCGGAATCTGCGTCGCGCGCGGGCGCGGCAGCAGTGGAACAGTGACGCGTATTCTAGCGCCGATTTCGAGATGAAGTCGTGACGCGCCGATAGGTCCGGCATCGCAGCGCGATAATGATGGTTTCCACGCAGCCATCTGTCATGACGTTTTCCTTCTTCAGACGAAACCCTCTCCGCGTCGCCCTGTGCGCATCTGTCGCATGCGGCGCGCTGCTCGCGTGCACGCCGGCCTACGACTGGCGCACGATCATGAATAATGACGACGGCTACGAGGTCACGCTGCCCGCCAAGCCGCACGAAGCCGAGCGGAAGATTGAAATAGCCGGTCAGCCGATGACCATGCGCATGCAAAGCGCCGAAGCCAACGACGCGGTTTTTGCCGTCGGCACCGTCGTGCTGCCGAGCGCCGATCCCGCGCTGCAACGCGCGACACTCGACTACTTACAGCAGGGTCTCGCCCGCAACGTCAACGCCCAGGCCGATGCGCGCGCCACGCAGATCGATCTCGCGGCGGGCGGCAAGGTGCTTGGCAGCGAGATCTTGGTCGAAGGGAAGAGCGGTGAAAAGCGCGAGGCACGGACCATTCACGCACGCTTTGTCGCGAAGGGCACGCACGTCTATCAACTGGCTATCGTCTCGGATAAAGCGCCGCCCGCAGACCAGGCCGATCAGTTCTTCACATCGTTTAAATTGTTTTAGAGGAAGCCCTCGAATTCAGCGCGCGCTGA
>NZ_JAQFVG010000358.1:140075-267285 GCF_029439455.1 Caballeronia sp. BR00000012568055
CACAATGTCTGTGGATAACTGTGTGGAAAAGAGTGTGCGCCGACCCTCAAAAGCCCGATCCATGCGGTTTACCTTAAATTGCCTTTCTTCGTGGCAAGTTAAATAGTTCAATAAAATCAATGGTCTGTAAAAAAGGCGCAAACGATTGGTTAGTTACGACGAAAATCCGATCCGGATCGCGTTGGTGTGCATAAGTCAAGACTTGACAGGCAATTTTTCACCAGAGCATTGCGCAGACCCAATTGATTTCGCTTTCTCAAGCAATCGATAACGCGCGCCGATATTGGATGCCCTCTGCCACGTGAGCAGCGCTCGGCGCGTCTGTGCCCGCCAAATCCGCGATCGTGCGGATGACCTTCAGCACGCGATAGTGCGCGCGCGCCGACCAGCCGAATCGTTCGCCGGCGGCGCGCAGGAATGCTTCGCCGTGCGAGTCGAGACTGCAGACATCGTCGGCTTCGCGGCCATCGAGTTCGCGATTGGTTTTGCCTTGGCGACGCAGTTGGATGTCGCGCGCCACGGCCACGCGTTCTGCGACCATCGCGCTCGATTCGCCGCGCGGTGCATCGCGGGCGGATAACTCGGCGGGCGAGAGCGCAGGCAGTTCGATCTGCATATCGATGCGATCCATTAGCGGACCAGAGAGCTTGCGCAGATATCGCGTGGCGATGTCCGGTGAGCAGCGGCATCGGCCACTCGGATCGCCGTGCCAGCCGCACGGGCATGGGTTCATCGCCGCGATCAACTGGCAAGACGCGGGGAAATCGGCTTGCTGCGCGGCGCGCGAGATCGTGATGCGGCCCGCTTCGAGCGGCTCGCGCAGCGTTTCGAGCACTTTTCGATCGAACTCGGGAAGCTCATCGAGAAACAAAACGCCCAGATGCGCCAAGGTGATTTCGCCCGGTTGCGGCGGATTGCGCCCGCCGACCAGCGCCGCCGAACTCGACGAATGATGCGGCGCGCGGAACGGCCTTCGACGCCACTGCGCAGGCGTAAAGCCGATCGCGCTGGCCGAAAGAATCGCGGCGGAGGAAAGCGCTTCGTCGTCGGTCATCGGCGGCAAAAGTCCGGGCAAGCGCGATGCGAGCATGGACTTTCCCGCGCCGGGCGGACCCATCATCAGCAAGTGATGACCGCCCGCCGCCGCGACTTCGAGTGCGCGACGCGCCGCCGCCTGACCGATCACATCGGATAAATCGGGCGATGGCGCGCTCGTCGCAACGTCCAGCGTTTCGACGGCTTGCACCGGTCTGAGGCGCGCATCGGGCACGCCGTTCAGATGCGCGCAAAGCGATGGCAAATCCGCCGCGCCGAACACATCGATGCCCGGCACCAGCGCCGCTTCCGCTGCACTCGCCAGCGGCACGTAGACCTCGGGCACACGCGCGTCGGGCATCGACAAGAACTGGCGGGCTGCACCGCAGACCATTGCGAACGCGCCGCGCATGGGACGCAGCGCGCCCGTCAGCGACAACTCGCCCGCAAACTCCCGATGCTCCAGCGATTCAGCCGGAATCTGGCCGCTCGCCGCCAGAATGCCGAGCGCAATCGGCAAGTCGAATCGGCCAGTTTCTTTGGGCAGATCGGCAGGCGCGAGATTGACGGTGATACGACTGACGGGAAAATCGAAGCCGCAGTTCTGCAACGCGGCGCGCACGCGCTCACGGCTTTCGCGGACTTCGAGATCGGGCAATCCGACGATGGAAAACGACGGCAACCCGTTTGAGAGATGAACTTCGACGACAACTTCCGGCGCGCGCCCAGGGGCGGGCGCGCGGCTGCGCACCACGGCAAGCGACATGATTTCACCCGAATCGGCGCGACGGCCAAACTAGCCACGCGCCGGTAATAGAACTAGAACGTCACGGCTCGCTCGCCGAGGTTTCTACGCAAGAAGCGGAACGCTCAGTCTTGCGACTGCGACGAACCCGAGCCGGACGCGCCCAGCTTCTGCTCGAGCTGCGCAACGCGCTTTTCCAGCTCTTCCAGCCGCGCACGCGTGCGTACGAGGACTTGCGTCTGCGTATCGAATTCTTCGCGCGTGACCAGATCGAGCTTGGAAAAGCCCTGCGCGAGCATCGCCTTCATATTCTTTTCGACGTCTTTAGCCGGCGAATTCTGGAAAAACTCGCTCATTTTCTGCTGCAGATCGTTGAAAACGTCGTTGGGCTGTTTCATCGTTGCTCCCTTCTTGCACAAATTTAGTGCGTTCATTGTTAGGTCAGTGCCCCGAATTATCGAATGATCGATTTTGGTGCGTAACGAAAGACTGTCTGCGCACTTCGAAGCACCTTTCAGGCGTCGCGATTTTAAGCTCGCGCCGCCCTGGCGATTTCCGCCCTTGCCCCTTTTTGCGGGACTCGGCGACCACTCTAGCAACGAAGCCCAAGCCGCGCCAGCGGGCGGACCGGGCATTAGCCATTCGGCCGACCCTTTGCAGCCGAGTTTCACGAAATCCCGCAAACCCGCGAAAACATTAGCATGGCATACGAGTTGCATAAGAGGCGCGGACCAAATCTGCACGCTTCTCCGAGCGGCCCCGCAGAACGGACGAAGGATCTGAGACACCCACAGCGAGGGATACATGAAGCTCATTACCGCAATCATCAAGCCGTTCAAGCTCGACGAAGCGCGCGAAGCCTTATCGGCGATCGGCGTGTCGGGCATCACGGTGACCGAGGTGAAAGGCTTCGGCCGCCAGAAAGGTCACACGGAGCTTTATCGCGGCGCGGAATACGTCGTCGATTTCCTGCCGAAAGTGAAGATCGAAGCAGCCGTTTCGGACGATATCGTCGATCAGGCGATCGAGGCCGTGGAACGTGCCGCACGCACGGGCAAGATCGGCGACGGCAAGATTTTCGTCACCGCTATCGAGCAGGTCATTCGCATCCGCACCGGCGAGACCGGCGCCGACGCACTCTAACAACATCAATTTCGACGTAAGAAACAAGCGACAAGAGGAACCAGAAGAATGCGCAACTTTTTGATGTCACTGTTGGTGGCGGGCGCGCTGGTCGGCGCGAATGTCGGCACCGCTCTCGCCCAGGACGCGTCCGCTCCGGCCGCCGCCTCGGCACCCGCGGCCTCCGATTCCGCCGCAAGTGCACCGGCCAGCGCCAATACGGCGATGGCTTCATCGGCTGATGCAGCTTCGGCGGCGGCCGCCGCTTCGGGCGCATCCGATGCCGCACCCGCCGCACCGACCGAGCCGGTCATGGTCGATTCGTCCAAGATCAGCTCGGGCGATACCGCCTGGATGCTGACCTCCGTCGCACTCGTGCTGTTCATGACCATCCCCGGTCTGGCGCTGTTCTACGCCGGCATGGTCCGCAAGAAGAACGTGCTCGCCACCGTCATGCAGAGCTTCGCGATCTGCTGTCTGGTGACGATCCTCTGGACCGTGGTGGGCTACAGCATCGCGTTCACGCCGGGCGGGTCGTTTATCGGCGGCTTCTCGCGTGTGTTCCTGCACGGCATGGCCTATATCAAGGGCGACAAGGCGACCACGCTCACCGTCAGCCATCTGGCCACGACGATTCCCGAGTCGGTCTACTTCGCCTTCCAGCTCACGTTCGCGATCATCACTCCGGCGCTTATCACCGGCGCGTTCGCTGACCGCATGAAGTTCTCGGCGATGCTGGTGTTCATGGCGCTGTGGTCGCTGATCGTCTACTCGCCGATCGCGCACATGGTCTGGGAACCGACCGGCTGGCTGGCTTCTGCTGGCGTGCTCGACTTCGCAGGCGGCACGGTGGTTCACATCAACGCGGGTATCGCGGGTCTGATGTGCTGTCTGGTGCTCGGCAAGCGCGTCGGCTATGGCCGTGAAGTGATGGCCCCGCACAATCTCGTGCTCTCGCTGATCGGTGCATCGATGCTGTGGGTGGGCTGGTTCGGTTTCAACGCGGGTTCGGCAGTCGCAGCAGACGGCCGCGCCGGCTTCGCGATGCTTACCACGCAGATCGCAACCGCCTTCGCCGCTTTCGGCTGGATGTTCGCGGAGTGGATTTCGAAGGGCAAGCCTTCGGTGCTCGGCATCATCTCGGGCGCGGTGGCCGGTCTGGTGGCAGTGACGCCGGCTTCGGGCTTCGTCGGCGTGACGGGCGCGATCGTGATCGGCATCGTGGCGGGCGTGGTCTGCTTCTGGTCGGCCACGTGGCTCAAGCACAAGTTCGGCTACGACGATTCGCTCGACGCGTTCGGCGTGCACGGCGTGGGCGGTATCCTCGGCGCGCTGCTGACGGGCGTGTTCGCGGTGAAGGATATCGGTGGCTTCGACGGCAGCGTGCTGGTGCAGGCGAAGGGCGTGCTCGTGACGCTGGTGTACTCGGGCGTCGTCAGCTTCGTGCTGCTGAAGGTCATCGACATGGTCATGGGTCTGCGCGTCACGGAAGAAGAGGAGCGCGAAGGTCTGGACGTCACGCTGCACGGCGAGCACGTCGAATGATGAAACTGCCGCGTCGATCGATCGGCGCGGCGAGCAAGTTGCAGCACGCGGACCGGCACAGGTCCGCTGTTCACGGAACGAGCGCAGCGACTTGGCCCGCCTCAATGGCGGGTTTTTTTTCGTCCGTAGCGCGTGCGTCGTGGTTTCGTCCAACGTGTGCGGAAGCCAGGCCCGGAAACCCTTGGTAATCACCGGTTCATACCCAATTAGGCAAAGCAATTGCTCTACAATCTTTTCTCCCCCGATCGCGAGTAATCAATGGTCCCGCATTTAGTTACGGCGTTGAGTGGCCCGCTGCTCGATCTCGAGCGGAAAATTCTCGAAGCCACGCCCGCCATCGAGCGGTGGTTCCGGCTCGAATGGCAGGAGCACACGCCGCCGTTCTACTGTTCCGTCGATCTGCGTAACGCGGGGTCCAAACTCGCGCCCGTCGATACGAACCTGTTCCCCGGCGGCTTCAACAATCTGCCGCAGGAAGTGCTGCCGCTGGCCGTGCAGGCGGCGATGGCATCGATCGAAAAGATTTGTCCGGACGCGAAGAACCTGCTGGTCATTCCCGAACGGCATACGCGCAACGCGTTCTATCTGGAAAACGTCGCGCGCCTCGCGCTGATCATGCGTCAGGCGGGCTTGAACGTCCGTTTCGGCACGCTCGATGAAAACATCCATGGACCGGTGACCATTCCGCTCGCGGACGGCCAGAAGATCGTGCTGGAACCGCTGGAGCGTTCGCATCGGCGGCTCGGATTGAAGAATTTCGATCCGTGCTCGATCCTGCTGAACAACGATTTGTCGGCGGGCATTCCGCCCGTGCTCGAGAACCTGCACGAGCAATACATTCTTCCGCCGCTGCACGCGGGTTGGGCCGTGCGTCGCAAGTCCACGCATTTCTCCTGCTATGACGAGATCGCCAAGAAGTTCGCCAAGCTGGTCGAGATCGATCCGTGGATGGTGAATCCGTACTTCGCGCATGTCGAAGGCGTGGATTACGAAGCGCGCACCGGCGAGCAGGAATTGACCGATGCCATCGATGGCGTGCTGAAGAAGATCGCGAAGAAGTATCGCGAGTATGGAATCAGCGAGAAGCCGTATGTCGTCATCAAGGCGGATGCGGGCACGTATGGCAAGGGCGTCATGACCGTGCACGATGCCAGCGAAGTCGCCGCGCTCACCAAGCGCGAACGCACGAAGATGAACGACGCGAAGGAAGGGCTGGAAGTGCACGATGTGATCGTGCAGGAAGGCGTGCATACCTTCGAGCGCGTGGAGAACGCGACGGCCGAGCCAGTCGTGTACATGATCGATCGATACGTCGTCGGCGGTTTCTATCGCGTGCACGACTCGCGCGAACGCGATCAGAACCTCAACGCGCCCGGCATGCACTTCGTGCCGCTGGGCTTCGAACATACCGCGTTGCCGGACACGCACGCCAAACCCGGCGCGGCGCCGCCGAATCGCTTCTACATGTACGGCGTGGTGGCGCGGCTGGGGCTGCTGGCGGCATCGGTGGAACTGGAACGGACCGATCCGGAAGCCATTCAGGTGTGATCGCGCGGTCTGCGGTAAGCTCGCAACCCGCGCATCAACTAGCAAACGCACATGGACATCCTCTTCATCGCCGATCCTCTGGATCATTTCAAGATCTACAAGGACACCACCTACACGATGATGGCCGAAGCCTTCCGGCGCGGCCACACGCTCTACGCCTGCGAGCCGCATCATCTCGCGTGGACGGGCGGCGGCGTGGAGGCGAGCGCGCGGCGCATCACGATCGTCGGGGATCTGGCCAACAGCGATCGCTCGCCGTGGTACGCGGCCGAGCAAGCCGAGTACAAGAAACTCACCGATTTCGACGCCATTCTGATGCGCAAGGACCCGCCCTTCGACATGGAATACGTCAATTCGACGTGGCTGCTCGAAATGGCCGAACGCGCGGGCGCGAAAGTCTTCAACAAGCCGCAGGCAATCCGCGATCACTCCGAAAAGCTCGCCATCGCCGAATGGCCGCAATACGTCGTGCCGACGCTCGTCACGCGCGATGCAGCGCGTCTGCGAGCCTTCCACGCCGAACACGGCGATGTGATCCTGAAGCCGCTCGACGGCATGGGCGGCATGGGCGTGTTCCGCGTCAAGGCGGACGGCATGAACCTCGGTTCGATCGTCGAAATGTTGTCGGAGAATGGCGCGCGTTCGGTGATGGCCCAGCGCTTCATCCCCGAAATCGTCGATGGCGACAAGCGCATTCTGGTGATCGGCGGCCGTCCGGTGCCGTATTCGCTCGCGCGGATTCCGCAAGGCAGCGAAGTGCGCGGCAATCTCGCGGCGGGCGGTCTTGGGCGAGCGCAGCCGCTGTCGGCGCATGATCGCGAAATCGCCGAGACGCTCGGGCCGGTGCTTCAGTCGCGCGGTCTGCTGCTCGCGGGACTGGACGCGATCGGCGACTATCTCACCGAAGTGAACGTGACCAGCCCGACGTGCTTCCGTGAAATCATGGATCAGACCGGTTTCGATGTCGCCGGTATGTTCGTCGATGCGCTGGAACAAGCTGCCGGCAAGCACTGACGGAAACTGAAGCGCGCGCACAAAACGGTCGTGGCAGGGACTGTTACAATCGGTCTCGCGCTGCAACAAATAACAGGGCGCGAACACCTGCTTTCGCTTTCATCCGTGATTAAGAATCCGGGCGCAAGCTGAATTCAGGTCGGTTGAAAGTCTCGGGTTGAGAACCATCTGAGACTCATAAGGATATCGTCCCGCGCCGCTCGCGCGCTTTCGAGCGATCTTCGACATTTCTGTCGCTAGAGAGGCAGCAATCCTGACATGGCTGGCATTCTGATCATTGCGCATGCACCGCTCGCAACCGCGCTTCGCGACTGCATCGCACATATTTACGGCGGCTTGCCCGCGCGTATTGGTGTTATCGACGTGACGCCGGACTGCGATCCGGTCGAGGTGCGTGCGTTTGCGCGCTCCGAAATCGATCGTCTGAGGGAAGAGAACGGCGCAATCGTGCTGACCGACGTGTTCGGCGCCACGCCCGGCAATATTGCCGCGAGCCTGTACGACGCCAACGTGCGCGTACTCGCCGGCTGCAATCTTCCGATGCTCGTGCGCGCCGTGTGTTACCGCACCACGCCGCTCGACACGCTCACCGAAAAAATCCTGCAAGGCGGCACCAAGGGCATCCAGGAACTCGATTCATCGACGCCGCTCAATCCATGCGCGTTGGCCAACAAGGCGGCCAGTTCGCCCGATGCGGTCGCCGCCTGTCCGGTGACGCCGGAACTGGCCACTGCCAAGGCCGCCAGCCACTGACGTCGCTCAATTCTCAACTTGCCTGACCGGAGCATCATGCTGCAACAGGAAACAACGATCGTTAATAAGCTGGGGCTTCACGCACGCGCATCCGCGAAGCTCACGCAACTGGCAGGCAACTATCAATGCGAAATCTGGATGAGCCGCAACGGCCGCCGGATCAACGCGAAAAGCATCATGGGCGTGATGATGCTGGCGGCGGGTATCGGCAGCACGGTGACGATTGAGACCGAAGGTTCCGATGAAGCCGAGGCCATGCAGGCCATTCTCGCGCTGATCGCCGACAAGTTCGGAGAAGGGCAGTAAGCGCTTCGGTGTATCGTCAGTTTCCTGGAAAGCCGCGTTTCTACGCGGCTTTTTCATGTCCGGAGCAAATCCGACCCCGCCTTCCGCGACTCCGCAAACGTTCGAACTTATAATGATCGCGCGGCTTTCGGGGCCAACGCCGGCCGCGTAGAAATCGAATAAGGAGAAGCGCGTGTCCTTCACGCTGCACGGAATTCCCGTCTCACGCGGCATCGCCATCGGGCGCGCGTATCTGATCGCGCCGGCGGCGCTCGATGTCGCGCATTATCTGATCGAACCGGATCAGATCGACGCTGAAATCGCGCGTTTCCACGCTGCGCAGGCAACCGTGCTCGCCGAACTCGAAACGCTGCGCGAAGACCTCTCCGCCGACGCGCCCAGCGAAATGAGCGCGTTCATTAACGTTCATACGATGATCCTGAACGACGCCATGCTCGTGCAGGAAACCATCGATCTGATTCGTACGCGGCGCTACAACGTGGAATGGGCGCTGACCGAGCAGCTCGAAATTCTCGGCGGCTATTTCGATGAAATCGAAGACGAATATCTGCGCGAGCGCAAAGCGGACGTGGAGCAGGTCGTCGAGCGTTTGCTGAAGGCGCTGGCGGGCGCGCCGACGACCGCGTCCTTGGTGGCGCATACGGCCGCGAGCAACGGCCATAACGAGATGATTGTCGTCGCGCACGATATCGCGCCGGCCGACATGCTTCAGTTCAAGACGCAGGCGTTCAAGGGCTTTGTGACGGACCTCGGCGGTCGCACGTCGCATACGGCGATCGTCGCGCGCAGTCTCGGCATTCCGGCCACGGTCGGCGTGCAGCAGGCGAGCGTGCTGATCCGGCAGAACGATCTGATCATCGTCGATGGCGACCACGGGATCGTGATCGTCGATCCCGCGCCGATCGTGCTCGAAGAGTATTCGTATCGGCAGAGCGAAAAGCTGCTGGAACAGCGCAAGCTGCAACGCCTCAAGTTCTCGCCCACGCAAACGCTGTGCGGCACGAAGATCGAACTGTGCGCGAATATCGAATTGCCGGAAGATGCGCAAGTCGCCGTGGAAGCGGGCGCGATGGGCGTCGGCCTGTTCCGCACGGAATTCCTCTTCATGAACCACAAAGATCAGTTGCCCGAAGAAGAGGAGCAGTTCGAAGCATATAAGCGCGCGATCGAGCTGATGAACGGCAAGCCGGTGACCATCCGCACGATCGATGTCGGTGCGGACAAGCCGCTCGATTCCATGACCGCCGCCGATGGTTACGAAACCGCGCCGAACCCCGCGCTCGGTCTGCGCGCGATCCGCTGGAGCCTGTCCGAACCGCAGATGTTCATGACGCAACTGCGCGCGATTCTGCGCGCATCGGCGTTCGGTCCGACCAAGATTCTGATTCCGATGCTCGCGCACGCGCAGGAAATCGATCAGACGCTCGACTTGATTCAGGAAGCCAAGCGCCAATTGGACGATGCCGGTATCGCCTACGATCCGAAGGTGCAGGTCGGCGCGATGATCGAGATTCCGGCAGCGGCGATTGCCGTGCGGCTATTCCTGTCGCGTCTGGATTTTCTGTCGATCGGCACGAACGATTTGATCCAGTACACGCTGGCGATCGATCGCGCGGACAACGCCGTCGCGCATCTCTACGATCCGCTGCATCCCGCGGTGTTGAACCTGATCGCGTACACGTTGCGCGAGGCGAAGCGCGCGGGCGTGCCGGTTTCCGTATGCGGCGAAATGGCCGGCGATCCGACCGTCACGCGCTTGTTGCTCGGCCTCGGTCTGACCGAATTTTCGATGCACCCGAGCCAGTTGCTGGTCGTGAAGCAGGAGATTCTGCGCTCGAATCTGAAGGCGTTCGAAAAGCCCGTCGCGGATGTGCTCGCGGCTTACGAGCCGAACGAGTTGCAGGCCGCGCTGGCTGCGTTACAGAAGGTGTGAAGCGCAGATCGCGCAGTCTTTCTGCCGCGCGATCTTCATCGTGTTCCATTCCATGCGCAGCGAGTCGAGCATCATCAGGCGGCCCGCGAGCGTTTCGCCGAAGCCGCCGATCACGCGCAGCGCTTCGGCCGCCTGCATCGCACCGATGATGCCGACGGTCGGCGCAAACACGCCCATCGTCGAGCAGGCGATTTCTTCGAATTCCTGATCGGGCGGGAACACGCACGCGTAGCACGGCGATTCGGCGCTGCGGAAATCGAAGGTGCTGATTTGGCCGTCGAAACGCAGCGCAGCGCCGGAAACCAACGGCATTTTATGCGCGACGCACGCGGCGTTGATGGCATGACGCGTGGCGAAGTTATCGCTGCAATCGAGCACGACCGAGGCTTGCGGGACGTTTTCATCGAGCCATTTCGCGTCGGCGCGCCTGTTGACGGCTTCGACCACAACATCCGGATTCAACGCGTTCAACGTCGTCCGTGCCGATTCCACTTTCGGCTGACCGACCGATGAAGTCGCATGCACGATCTGTCGTTGCAGATTGGTGAGATCGACCACATCCGCATCGACCAGCGTGATCTTTCCGATGCCCGCCGCCGCAAGATACATCGCGGCAGGCGCGCCCAGACCGCCCGCGCCGATGATGATCGCGTGGGCATCGAGAAAGCGCTGCTGCGCTTCGATACCGATTTCATCGACGAGAATGTGGCGGGAATAGCGGAGAAGTTGGTCGTCGTTCATATCGTGATGCCAAAGAAAAAGGCTCCGCGACGATCAATCCGCGAAGCCTTCCGATACTACCGCGAAGCAGCGAAAACGCCTTACTTCGTCTGCGCAGTCGGCGATGAAGCCGGTTCCGCGCCCGAAGCCGGAGCCGAACCCGGCGTGGCAGGCAGCGCAGGCGCCGCAACCACCGGTGCCGATGCCGAACGCGCCGGCTTGTTCTGCGCCAGCTTGCGCTCCGCGTACGACTTCGACTCGACGACCGGCTTGCCTTCCAGCTTGTTCAAAGCCTGCTGGAGCATGAAGTCGTCGTTGGTGCCGAACTCGACCGGCTTGCGCTCGCGATCCTTGCGGCGCTGCTCGGGCGTCTTCTTGTCGTTCTGCTCTTCGAGAATCCGCAACTGTTCCAGGCGATCGGCTTCGCGCTGTTCCTGTTCCTTCTTCTCGTTCGGATCCTGCGTGTTGGCGAGGTGGTTGGAGTAATCCACTTCGCGCGTGACGAGTGCGTCGTCCGGATCGCCGTCGGCGTATTGATCGACCGGCACGTCGGGGCGCACGCCCTGGTTCTGAATCGACTTGCCGCTCGGCGTGTAGTAGTACGCCGTGGTCAGACGCAGCGCGGAATCCGCGGTCATCGGACGGACGGTCTGCACCGAGCCCTTGCCGAACGTCGTCTTGCCGACGATCAACGCGCGATGATGATCCTGCAATGCACCCGCCACAATCTCCGATGCCGACGCCGAGTAAGCGTTGGTCAGCACGACCATCGGCACCTTCTTGAAGATTTCCGGCACGCCCTTGAGCGGATCGGAGTCGAAAGACGGCAGGCGATAGTTGTCGTAGGTGTCGCGGAACGTCTGCTTCGCGTCCGCAATCTGGCCGTTCGTCGATACCACCACCGAGTTATCCGGCAGGAACGCGCCCGCCACACCGACCGCGCTTTGCAGCAGACCGCCGCCGTTGTTACGCAGGTCGAGCACGAGGCCCTTCAGATTCGGTTGCTGGCGCGCGAGGTCTTGCAGCTTCGACGCGAGATCCGGCACCGTGCGCTCCTGGAAGCTGGTGATGCGGATATAGCCGTAACCTGGCTCCGGCACCTTCATCTTCACCGACTGAACCTTGATCACGGCGCGCGTGACGGTCAGCGGGAAGGTGCGGTCGTCGCTCTTGCGGAAGATGGTCAGCGTGACCTTGGTGCCCGGCTCGCCGCGCATCTGCTTGACGGCCTTGTCGAGCGTCATGCCGCGAACCGGCTTGTCGTTGATGCGCGTGATCAGATCGCCCGGACGGATACCGGCGCGGAACGCGGGCGTGTCTTCAATCGGCGAAATGACTTTGATCAGGCCGTCTTCGGAAGAAATTTCAATACCGAGACCCGCAAAGCGGCCCTTGGTTTGCTCTTGCAGTTCTTCGTAATCGGTCTTGTCGAGATACGACGAGTGCGGATCGAGGCTCGACACCATGCCTTTGATGGCGGCGGTGAGGAGCTTTTTATCATCGACCGGTTCGACGTATTCGTGTTTGATTTGCCCGAAGACTTCAGCGAACAGCCGTAGCTGGTCTAGCGGCAACGGCGTTGAGGCGGCTTGCTGTGCGGATGCGGAAATCTGCAAGGTAGCGAGTGCGCCGGCAGCAACGCCTGCGGCGACCAGGCCGAAGTTTTTCAGGTTCTTTCGCATAGAGTGGTGCGGTCGGAATCGAATGGACGGCATCGTAGGTGACGGGCCAGTATAACCGTTCACCTTAATTGGCGACTTAAACGCAACTTAAATGCCTGAGCAATTCACGCCCGGCAATGTCCGTTTCTGTCGATATCGACGGCATGGCGTCAGGCGAGCGCCACTTGGCGCAATCGCCTGACGCATTGCCCGACTGCGGGCAATCATTCAGCAGCGAGATCAGCCTGCTTTGCCTTGCTTGGCGACGGCGGCTTGCGCAGCCGCGATTGCATCGGCATCGCCCAGATAGTAGTGCTTGATGGGCTTGAGGTTCTCGTCCAGTTCATAGACGAGCGGCACGCCGTTCGGGATATTCAGACCGACGATATCGGCGTCCGAAATATCGTCGAGATACTTGACCAGCGCGCGGATGGAGTTGCCATGCGCCGAAATCACGACCTGTTTGCCCGCCTTGATGGCCGGCGCGATCGATTCGTTCCAGATGGGCAGCACGCGCGCGACCGTGTCTTTCAGGCATTCGGTCAGCGGCAACTGCTCGCGCGGCACCTTGGCGTAACGCGGGTCGTTGAAGGACGCGCGTTCGTCCGACGGGTCGAGCGAGGGCGGCGGCGTGTCGTAGCTGCGGCGCCAGACGAGAACCTGATCGTCGCCGTACTTCTTGGCGGTTTCGGCCTTGTTGAGACCGGCGAGCGCGCCGTAATGGCGTTCGTTCAGACGCCACGAATGCACGACCGGAATGTACATCTGGTCCATTTCGTCCTGAACGTGCCAGAGCGTGCGGATGGCGCGCTTGAGCACGGACGTGTAGGCGATGTCGAATGCGTAGCCGGCTTCCTTCAGCAGCACGCCTGCCTGGCGCGCTTCGCGGTTGCCTTGCTCGGTGAGGTCGACATCGACCCAGCCGGTGAACCGGTTTTCCTTGTTCCACGTCGATTCGCCGTGGCGGATGAGCACGAGCTTGTACATGATTGATAGGTCGGTCAGTTGGAAAGCATTGCACGCCGAAAGACGCCCTGGAATCCTGCCAATATCTGCGGAGCGTCGCAATCGGCCGAATGGCCTAGGCCATCGCGGGAAACGGTTATTTTATAATGTTGCGATTGTTCTCATTTCCCTTTTCTCCCTTCCCTCTACATTTCGGCGGCTCTCGACGTGAAGTTTTTCACTGAATACACGAATATCGCGCTCATCGTCATTGCGCTCGTTTCCGGCTTTCTGCTCCTGTGGCCGGCCATTACGCGGCGCGGCGGGCGCGGCGGCGTCACCGCTGCCGAGGCCACGACGCTCATCAATCGCCGCAATGCCGTGGTGATCGACCTTCGTCCCGCCGCGGAATTCGCGACGGGTCACTTGCCGCAGGCGCGCAATATCGAGCCGGCGGAGCTTCAAGCAAAAATCGGCCAGATCGCCAAGAATAAGGGCAATCCGGTCGTGCTCGTATGCCAGACCGGTCAACAGTCGCAGCGCGCCAGCCGCACCGTGACCGAAGCGGGCTACGCCGAGGTTCACGTTTTGCAGGGCGGAGTCGATGCCTGGCAAAAGGCAGGTATGCCGGTCGTGAAACAAGGAGCAGTCAAGTGAAAAAGGTTTTGATGTACAGCACGCAAGTGTGCCCGTATTGCCAGATGGCCGAACGTCTACTAAAGTCGCGCGGGGTCGAATCGATCGAAAAGGTCTTGATCGACCGTGAACCGGGGCGTCGCGAGGAAATGATGTCGCGCACCGGCCGCCGCACCGTGCCGCAGGTTTATATCGGCGAGACGCATGTGGGCGGTTATGACGATCTTTCGGCTCTCGACCGCCAGGGCGGTCTCGTGCCGCTGCTCGAGTCGGCCTGAAATGCAATGGCTGCCCGGCCGGAAACCGGGCGGCAGAACCGAATCACCTAGGAAATCATTATGTCCGACGAGAACAACCAGCCGTTTTTCAATATTCAGCGCATTTACCTGAAGGATATGTCGCTCGAGCAGCCGAACTCGCCGGCCATCTTCCTCGAACAGGAAATGCCGTCGGTCGAAGTCGAAGTCGATGTGAAGGCCGAGCGTCTGGCTGAGAGCGTCTTCGAAGTGCTGGTCACGGGCACGGTCACGGCGAAGGTCAACGACAAGGTCGCTTTCCTGATCGAAGCCAAGCAAGCAGGCATTTTCGACATCCGCAATATCCCGGCTGAACAGATCGACCCGCTCGTCGGCATTGCATGCCCGACCATTCTGTTCCCGTATCTCCGTTCGAATATTGCCGATGCGATCACGCGCGCCGGCTTCCCGCCGATCCACCTCGCCGAAATCAACTTCCAGGCGCTGTACGAACAGCGTCTCGCGCAGTTGTCGGGCGCGCAGGAAGGCGCGGCGAACGGCGCGACGCACTGAGCGTCGATAACCGTCTGACTCTGCCAATCCGGAGCCGAGCATGAAAGTAGCCGTTCTCGGCGCCGGCGCGTGGGGCACCGCTTTGGCGGGGCACCTCGCGACGCGGCACGACACGTTGCTCTGGGCGCGCGATGGCGCGCTCATCGAATCTCTTTCCCGTACGCACGAAAACACGCGCTATTTGCCGGGCGTTGCGCTGCCGCGCGCGCTTTCGTTCGATGCGGATCTCTCGCACGCTTTGAGCCACGCCGCTGCTGACGATGCCCTCTGCGTCGTTGCCACGCCGGTCGCGGGCTTGCGCGCGCTGTGCCGCACCATGCGCGATGCGGGCATCGTTCCCGCGCATATCGTCTGGTTGTGCAAAGGCTTCGAAGCCGATACGCAATGCTTGCCGAACGAAGTTGTCGCCGCCGAATTGCCGATGCATCGCAGCAACGGCACGTTGTCGGGTCCGAGCTTCGCACGCGAAGTGGGGCAGGGTTTGCCGGTGGCGTTGACGGTGGCGAGTGCATCGGCGGAACTGGGTGTGCGGACCGTCGCCGCGTTCCATCACGGCGCAATGCGTATCTATACCGGCGATGACGTTATCGGCGTGGAAGTGGGCGGCGCGGTGAAGAACGTGCTCGCGATTGCCACCGGCATTTCCGATGGCCTCGGCCTCGGTCTCAACGCACGCGCCGCGCTTATCACGCGGGGTCTCGCGGAAATGTCGCGCCTCGGCGTGGCGCTCGGTGGACGCGCGGAGACGTTCACCGGCTTGACCGGTTTAGGCGATCTGATTCTCACCGCGACGGGCGATCTCTCGCGCAATCGCACGGTTGGCGTTCAGCTCGCCAGCGGCCGCACACTCGATGAAATTCTCGCCGCGCTCGGCCACGTCGCGGAAGGCGTGCGATGCGCGCGCGCCGTGCTTGGTCTCGCGCAATCGCGCGGTATCGAAATGCCGATCACGCAGGCCGTTTGCCGCGTGCTATTCGACCAAGTCGCACCGCGCGATGCCGTGCAGGCGCTGCTCAGCCGCGACGCAAAAGCCGAGTGAGCCTTTAAGCGCCGCCGTCGAAGCCCGCCTGACGCCACGCTTCGAACGTCACGATCGCCACCGTATTCGACAGATTCAGACTGCGATTGCCCGGACGCATGGGCAATCGCACGCGCTGCTCATTCGGAAAGCGATCGAGCAGTTCTGTCGATAAACCGCGCGTTTCCGCGCCGAACACGAACCAGTCGCCGGGCTTGAACGCGTGATCGAAGAAGGGCGACGACCCGCGCGTGGTGAACGCGAACATGCGGCTCGCGTCCGGCGCTTCCCTGGCAAGAAACGCGTCCCAGTCTGCATGCACGTTCATTTCGGCGTACTCGTGGTAATCGAGTCCGGCGCGGCGCAACTTGGCGTCGTCGAGCGGAAAGCCGAGCGGTTCGATCAGATGCAGACGCGCGCCGGTGTTCGCACACAGGCGAATGACGTTGCCGGTGTTCGGCGGAATTTCGGGCTCGACGAGTACGACGTTGAACATAATTAGGACGTTGTGACGGTTAATCCTGAGGCGTACGCAGCGCCACGAAATTCGTGACGCGTCGCGCGCCCGCGAGCTTGAGCGTGCGCGCAAGGGCATCGAGTGTAGCGCCTGACGTCATCACATCATCGACGATGCCGATGTGTTTGCCGCGCACATCCTCAGTCACTTGAAACGCGTTGGCGACGTTGCGGCGGCGCGTATCGATATCGAGCTTCGATTGCGGCGCGGTATGCGTCACGCGTTTGACCAGCGTCGCATTTGCGCGCGTGCCGAGCAAACGCGCAAGCGGACGCGCAATTGTCCACGCCTGGTTGTATCCGCGCGCAATCAGCCGTTTGGACGATAACGGTACGGGCGCGATGACATCGGGCATCGGCAAATTGCTGTCTTCGAACAAGGTGTGCAGATGCCGCGCGAACTCCGCGCCCGCTGCCAGTCGTCCGCGAAATTTCAACTCCACCGCCAGCAAATCGAGCGGCGCGCGATAGTCGGCGAGCGCGAGCGTGTCGTTGAATGCGGGCGGATTCTCGAGACACGCGGTGCAGTGCAAGCGCACATCGTCGCGATCGCGCCGCGTGTATTCCGTGCGCAGCGGCAACGCACACGTCGCGCAGCGCAGACGCGGCTCGTTCCAGTACTGCGCATCGCAGCCAGCGCACAACACACCATGCGACACATTGCCGCACAACGCACACTGACCAGGCAGCGCGATGTCGAAGGCGCGCTTCAGCATCGCCGCGAGATCGCGTCCGCGCGCGCCGAACGGTAAAGAGATGCTCACGCCTTTCATGTGCTTCGAGAGTCCCGCTGAAGTGATGATGCCAGGCCTCGAATCCGCACCTTTACGCCGTGAATAAAGCTGTTTTCGCGTCGTATCGGCCGGTTACAGAGGCTTATTTCGAGACGACCGAGTATACTTCGCACTCTCCGCGAAAAACCGCCATGTCTTCCACGTCCCCCAAAACTAGCCGACCGGCCTATGATCCGCGCCGCCTGCGCGAGATCTTCGACCGTCGTGCGGCCGACTTCAACGAGGTCGCGTTTCTGCCGCGCGAAATCGCGTCGCGGATGCGGGAGCGGCTGGAGTACATCAAGGTCGCGCCCACGCGCGTGCTCGATGCAGCATGCGGCGCAGGCTCCGATCTCAGCGGTCTGCGCGAGCGATTCACCGAAGCATCCGTGCTCGGCGTCGATATTTCGTCCGCCATGCTCAAGCGCGCGAGCCTAGCCGATTCGGCCGATGCCGAAAGCACCACAGGCTGGAAACGCTTCCTCCCATCGACGCTCGCGAAAGCCTTCGGCGCGCGCGGCCCGCAACTCGCGCAGGCGGATTTCTCGGCGCTGCCGTTTGCATCGGAAGCGTTCGAATTGCTGTGGTCGAATCTCGCGCTGCACTGGCACGCCAGCCCCGACGCAGTGTTCCCCGAATGGCAGCGCGTGCTCAAAGTAAACGGCCTGCTGATGTTCAGCACCTTCGGTCCCGATACGCTGCGTGAACTCGCCGCCGCGTACCGCGAAGCCGAACGCACGCTCGGTCTCGCGCCGCATCCCCACACGATCGACTTCGTCGATATGCATGATCTCGGTGACATGCTGGTGGAAAGCGGCTTCGAAATTCCGGTGATGGATCAGGAAGTCATCACCATCACGTATAAGTCTCCCGAATCTTTGTTGAAGGACGTCACGCGCTGGGGCGCGTACCCGTTCGAGCGCGCGACGCCCGCGCACGCCGCCGACGCGCAAGCCTTGCGTGGCGCGGTTCACGAGAAGCTCGACGCGCTGCGTCGTGAAGACGGCACTATCCCGCTGACGTTCGAAGTGATTTACGGCCACGCATGGAAAGCGGTGCCGCGCATGACGGCCGAAGGGCACGGCATCGTCCGGCTGGAGGATATTGGCCGGGGCCCGAAACGGAATCGCTGAAAGGTTTCGTGCAAGGCCGAAAGAGGGCGATTGTTATGTCAGAGATTTCCGCTTAAAAGTCGCCCGAAAAGGTGCGTCAAATCGGCGCAGAAGCTTGTGGCATATGGGTTTGCGCTGTTATGCCCCTTGCTTGTGGATGCAAACCATCCCGCCTATAATGCGTCAGTTTGTCGCCCGAACTGACACAAATTTGGGCAAAATCCGAGCGAAATTGTGAGGATTGGTGGAGGCTGTGATGCAAGTGAGCCAGACGCTGACAGATTCTGAGCCGCTCATCAAAGACTGGTTGATGAAGCGGAATTGCTCGGTCTCGCCACGGCAATTCGTGGGGTTTTATCTGTCGTTGGCGCTGGTTTCGGCTGTGATCGCAACTTTGCTGTTTCTGAACGGCGCCTGGCTGGTGCTGCCGTTCACCGGAATCGAGCTGACCGTGGTCGGCGTCGCGTTCGTGATCTACGCGCGGCATGCCGTCGACTTCGAGCGAATCCGGCTGTATCAAAACCGGTTGTTGATCGAGCAGATGAACGCCGAAGAATTGACGCAGTTCGAGTTCAATCCGCGCTGGGTGCGGGTCGAAACGGGCGCGACACCGAGAGAACCGCTCACGATCGTATCGCGCGGGCAATCGGTGAAAATCGGACAACACCTTGCACAGCATCGTCGCAAACAGTTTGCTGCCGAGTTGCAGGCGTCGCTCAGACGCCTTTGAGAGGAGCCGGCAGCCTGCACGATGTCCACGGGGGTCGAGGGATTGAATGGAAATTTTGGGTAAGGATGCTATGAAAACAATCAAGCGAGCCCTCTCGGGCGTGCTGGCGGCGGGCGCAATGCTCAACGCCGGTGTCGCCCTTGCGGCCAGTGACGTTCCTGGCGGTCCCGCTGTCAACGAGATCAACTTCCAGCCGCCCGTGACGAAGATCGCCGAGGAGCTCTACGGCCTCCATATCTTCATGCTCATCATCTGTACCGTCATTTTCCTGGGCGTGTTCGGGGTGATGTTCTATTCGCTGGTCAAGCATCGCAAGTCGAAGGGTTTCAAGCCCGCCAATTTCCATGAGAGCACCACGGTCGAAATCATCTGGACGATCGTGCCGTTCATCATCGTCATTCTGATGGCGCTGCCGGCCACGCGCGCCGTGGTCGCCATGAAGGACACCAGCAACGCCGATCTCACCGTGAAGGTCACGGGTTATCAGTGGAAGTGGGGCTACGACTACGTGAAGGGTCCGGGCGAAGGCATCAACTTTCTCTCGACGCTGACCACGCCGCGTAGCGAAACCAACGGCCAGAAGCCGATCTCCGAGTTGTATCTGCAGGAAGTGGACAACCCGCTGGTCGTGCCGGTCGACAAGAAGGTTCGCATCATAACCACCGCGAACGACGTCGTGCACTCGTGGTACGTGCCCGCGTTCGGCGTGAAGCAGGATGCGATTCCCGGCTTCGTGCGCGACACGTGGTTCAAGGCGGAGAAGGTCGGGACGTATCGCGGCTTCTGTACGGAACTGTGCGGCAAGGAGCACGCGTACATGCCGGTCGTCGTCGAAGTCTTGTCCGCCGATGACTACGCGAAGTGGGTCGATGCCCAGAAGCAGAAAATGGCGGCATCGACGGACGATCCGCTCAAGACTTACACCATGCCCGAACTGATGGCGCGCGGCGAGAAGGTCTACAACTCGAATTGCGCGGTCTGCCACCAGCCGACCGGCAAGGGCGGTGGCCCGTTCCCGGCTATCGACGGTTCGAAGATCGCGAGCGGTTCCATCGCCGATCACCTGAGCCTCGTGCTGCACGGCAAGGGCGCAATGCCCGCGTGGCAAGGCGTGCTGAACGATGTCGAGATCGCGTCTGTCGTGACGTTCGAGCGCAATCACTGGAGCAACCACACGGGCGACATGCTTCAGCCGAAGCAAGTCATCGATGCTCGCGCCGGAAAGATGCCGGCAGGCGGCGCGCCTGCGGGCGCGGCGGCGGAAGCGCCTGCATCGGCTCCGGCTGCCGAAGCCAGTGCGCCGGCAGCGGCAGCATCGGCTCCGGCAGCGGCCGAAGCAACGCTGCCCGCCAGCGTCTACTTCGAAACAGGCAAAGACGCCATGCCCGCCGATGCCAACACCGCAGTTCAAGCCGCAGCCGCATATGTGAAAGCCCACCCGGACGCGAAACTCGCGCTGTCGGGCTTCACAGATGCGACCGGCAACGCCGACCTGAACGCCGATCTCGCCAAGCGCCGCGCGCAAGCCGTGCGCGACGCGCTGAAGGCAGCAGGCGTTCCGGAAGACCATATCGTGCTGAAGAAGCCCGAGTCCGTCACGGGCGGCACGGATGCGAAGGAAGCACGCCGCGTCGAAATCAGTCCGGCTGCTTGACATGACTCACCCGCGCTCTTCATTCGCTGATATCGGGCAACTGAAGAGCAGGGTGGGAAAGCCAAGTGCCTCGAGTATTGCTTTAGGAGATCATTGTCATGTCTAGCATCGGACACGATGTACACGCGGGTCACGACCACGCGCACGACGACCACGCGCACGAGTTGCCGACAGGTTGGCGCCGGTGGCTGTTCGCCACCAACCACAAGGACATCGGTACGCTGTACCTGTTGTTCTCGTTCATCATGTTCCTGTCCGGCGGCGTCATGGCGCTGGGCATTCGCGCCGAGTTGTTCGAGCCGGGTCTGCAGATCATGCGCCCCGAGTTCTTTAATCAGCTCACCACCATGCACGGCCTGATCATGGTGTTCGGCGCGATCATGCCGGCCTTCGTCGGCTTCGCGAACTGGATGGTGCCGCTGCAGGTCGGCGCATCGGACATGGCGTTCGCGCGCATGAACAACTTCAGCTTCTGGCTGCTGCCGGTGGCGGCGTGTCTGCTGGTCGGCTCGTTCTTCGTGCCGGGCGGCGCGACGGCTGCGGGCTGGACGCTCTACGCACCGCTTTCCACGCAGATGGGCCCGGGCATGGACTTCGCGATTTTCGCGGTCCACTTGATGGGTGCATCGTCGATCATGGGCGGTATCAATATCGTCGTGACGATTCTGAACATGCGCGCGCCCGGCATGACGCTGATGAAGATGCCGATGTTCGCGTGGACGTGGCTAATCACCGCGTACCTGCTGATCGCCGTGATGCCGGTTCTGGCAGGCGCGATCACCATGGTGCTGTTCGATCGCCACTTCGGCACGTCGTTCTTCAACGCAGCGGGCGGCGGCGATCCGGTCATGTACCAGCATATCTTCTGGTTCTTCGGTCACCCCGAGGTGTACATCATGATCTTGCCGGCGTTCGGGATCGTGTCGCAGGTGATTCCGGCGTTCTCGCGCAAGCCGCTGTTCGGCTATAGCTCGATGGTGTACGCAACCGCATCGATCGCGATTCTCTCGTTCATGGTGTGGGCGCACCACATGTTCGCGACCGGCATGCCGGTGACGGGCCAGCTGTTCTTCATGTACGCGACCATGCTGATCGCGGTGCCGACGGGCGTGAAGGTGTTCAACTGGGTGGCCACGATGTGGCGCGGCGCGATCAGCTTCGAAACGCCGATGCTGTTCGCCATCGGCTTCCTGTTCGTGTTTACGATGGGCGGCTTCACCGGCCTGATCCTTTCGATGGCCCCGCTCGATATCCAGATGCACGGCACTTATTACGTGGTGGCGCACTTCCACTACGTGCTGGTGGCGGGTTCGCTGTTCGCGCTGTTCTCCGGGTGGTACTACTGGGCGCCGAAGTGGACCGGCTGGATGTACAACGAAATGCGCGGGAAGATTCACTTCTGGGCGTCGATGATCTTCTTCAACATCACGTTCTTCCCGATGCACTTCCTGGGTCTCGCAGGCATGCCGCGTCGTTATGCGGACTACCCGGCGCAGTTCACGGACTTCAACCAGATCGCGACCATCGGCGCGTTCGGTTTTGGTCTGGCGCAGGTGTACTTCCTGTTCGCGGTGGCGCTGCCGACGTATCGCGGTGGCGGCGAGCTTGAGAAGGCGAGCGACAAGCCGTGGGATGGCGCAGAAGGTCTCGAATGGACCGTGCCGAGCCCGGCGCCGTTCCATACCTTCGAAAATCCGCCGACGGTTGAGTAATTGTTGATATCGCGGGGCGTTTCACTCGAAATGCCCCGCGAATGAAAAGCAGAAAGAATGGCCCCGAATCCACCAAAAAGACGCACGCCCGACGAAATCCGCGCGGGCAACAAGCGGCTCGGAATCGTCATGATGTTGATTGCCGCCGTTTTCTTTGTGGGTATCGTCGTCAGGCAATACCTGTTGTCGAGAGGTTAAACGTGTCGACTCAGCAGGAAGAAACACATATCGACCGCAGCTTCAACCGGTCGATGCTCATGAAGCTCTTCGTCGTCGCGCTGATGATGTTCGGCTTCGGCTTTGCACTGGTGCCGATGTATCGCGCGATCTGTTCGATTACCGGCGTCAACAATCTGGTGCAGAAGGATATCGGCGCGAAAGAGGCGAAGAACACGCAAGTGGACATGAGCCGCACGATTTCCGTCGAATTCGATGCAAACGCGCGCGGTGCGCTGGAGTTCAAGCCGGAGCAGTCGAATCTCGATCTTCACCCCGGTGAAGTGATGACGGTGATGTACCAGGTGACCAACGATCAGAACCGCACGGTGAAGGCGCAGGCCATCCCGAGTTACGCGCCGAAGCAGGCCACCGAGTACTTCAAGAAGATCGAATGCTTTTGCTTTACGCAGCAGACGCTGTTGCCGGGCGAAACGAAGCGCATGCCGGTGGTGTTCGTCGTCGATCCGAAGCTGCCCAAGGATGTGAAGACGATCACGCTGTCGTACACGTTCTTCGAACTGGATGCGCCGAAGTCGGTGGCCAAGGGATCGTGAGGTTAGAGAGGGACATGAGCGCCATGAACGCGGAAACACCGAACAAGGGCGGTTTCCTGAAACTGGTGAAGGCGGTCTTCTGGTCGTTCTTCGGCGTGCGGCGGCGTGCAGATCTCGAAAGCGATGCCGCGCAACTGAAGCCGCTGCATTTGATCGCGGCCGGCGTGATCGGCGCGGTGCTGTTTATCGCCGTGCTGCTGTTGATCGTGCGCGCGGTGGTGGGATAGACGGATCGCCGTGACGTTCACTGAACGGCGAGATAAGAAAACTCAAGTAACTGGATCGAAGTGGAGAATCAACAATGAGCGGTCAAAACGAGAGCCCGTATTACTTCGTGCCGCATCCGTCGCGGCATCCGGTCATGGCTGCGGCCGGCCTGCTGCTGGCGATGGCGTCGCTGGCGTCGTGGGTGAACGGACATACGTGGGGGCCGTTCGGTACGCTGATCGGCGTGCTGTTCCTGCTGTTCGTGCTGTGGCACTGGTTCGGCGACGCGATTTCCGAGTCCGAAGGCGGCATGTATGGCAAGCGCGTGGACGTGTCGTATCGGTGGAGCATGAGCTGGTTCATCTTCTCCGAAGTGATGTTCTTCGCGGCATTCTTCGGCGCGCTGTTCTATGCGCGTCAGATCGCGCTGCACGAACTCGGCAGCCTCGATTACAAGCTGATTTGGCCGGACTTCTCCGCCGTGTGGCCGAACAACGGTCCCGCCGCGCTGGTCCCGCATTTCCGCGCGATGGTGCCGTGGCCTCTGCCGACTATCAATACGGCGCTGCTGCTGTCCTCGGGCGTAACGCTGACGATTTCGCACCATGCGCTGCGTGAAAACCATCGTCACAAAGCGATCATCTGGCTGGCGGCTACCGTGCTGCTCGGTCTGATCTTCTTGTTCTGCCAAGGGTACGAGTACTTCCACGCCTACAACGAACTGAACCTCACGCTGTCGTCGGGCGTGTACGGCTCGACGTTCTTCCTGCTGACCGGCTTCCACGGTTTCCACGTGTTCCTCGGCGGCACGATGCTGACCGTCGTGCTGGTCCGGATGATTCGCGGTCACTTCACGGCGGACCATCACTTCGCGTTCGAAGGCGCGGCCTGGTACTGGCACTTTGTCGACGTCGTGTGGCTCGGGCTGTACGTCGTCGTCTACTGGCTGTAAGTCATACGCGCGCTGAGCGCAAAAACGCCGCCCTGATGTTGCCCGGGCGGCGTTTGCTTTTGCAGAATCGGCGGCGGTAAGAACTGCCGCGACAATAGGCGGCGGGGCCGAACCTTTGTTCCGCGTTATCGTCGTAATCGGGGCTTATCGACCAATGGGAATGCCGCTGGTCTGAATCCAGCCCATCCAGTGCGCGAACAGGATGAACAGGAACAGCGAGATCGATAGTCCGACGCGCATGGCGAGCGACCAGACCATCCGCTTGGTCTTGCCTTTGTCGGTCATCATGAAATACAGCGCCGACGCAAGACTGCTGAGGATGAGGATGAAAGCGATAGCAACGAAGATGTGCATGAAACCAGCCAGCGTGTTCGCTCAGGAATGACCGTGAGCAGTTTTGAATTGAGTCATCTCATTATCTCACTCGATGCAACCGCCCGTACGGAGCGGCCGTCGTGAAGATCCGCCTTCTGCCGACGCTGCTGATTCTGATCGTCGTCGCGGTGACGGTGCGCTTGGGCTTCTGGCAGCGCGACCGAGCGCATCAGAAAGAAGCGCTGAACGCGCAGATCACGGCTTTCGAGAACGCGCCCGCGCAGCGTGTGAGCGCGAACCCGCTGCCGCTTAAGTCGATCGAATTCCATCGCGTGGAGGCGCGAGGCGAGCTTATGCCGGAACGCGTGGTGTATCTCGATAATCGTCCGTATAACGATCAGCCGGGCTTTTATGTCGTGATGCCGCTTAAACTCGAAGGCGGCGGTTATGTGCTGGTGAATCGCGGATGGCTGCCGCGCAATCTCGCGGATCGCACGGGCATCGAGCCTTATGCAACGCCGAAAGGTATCGTCGATGTGCAGGGCATCGCGCGTGCCAATCCGTCGCAGGCGTTCGAATTGGGGCACGGGGGATCGGCGGCGCATCAGGAAATTCGGCAGAACCTCGACGTCGCGGCTTACGCGCGCGAAACCGGCCTCGCGTTCCAGCCTTTCGTGATTCAGCAGACCAACGATACCGGCGACAAACTTGTGCGCGACTGGCCCGCGCCGACGCTCGGCGTCGAACGTAATTACGGCTACATGTTTCAGTGGTGGGGCATGGCTGCGGCGGCGATCGGCTTCGGCCTGTATGCTGCGCGCCGCGCCGCGAAGAAAGGCGAAGCCGCGTCACATGCCTAGAAAACGACGCCCAGAGAACGAATTCATGCAAACTCAGCAACCCGCCGCGCCGCGCGGCAATCGACGTAATTCGAAACCCGGCTCGTGGACCAGCGGACGCTGGATGCTCGTGCTGCTCGCGCTCGTGTGTGCAGCGCCGGTGATTGCATCGTATTTGATGTATTACGTGTTCAAGCCCGCGGGCGGCACGTCCAGCTATGGCACGCTGATCGACCCGCAACGGCCGATTCCCGCGCAACTCGTCGTCACGGATGAGAAAGGGCAGAGCATTCCGCTCAAGTCGCTCGAAGGCAAATGGCTGATGGTCACCGTCAACGGCAGCGACTGCGACGAGCAATGCGTGACGCGCCTGTACTTCATGCGCCAGGTGCGCGTGCTGCAATCGGGCGAGCGTGAGCGCGTGGTCAACGTCTGGCTGCGTACGGACGATAAACCCGTGTCGGACGTGATCGAGAAAGCGTATCCGCAGCCGGACACGCGCAAGCTCGTCGCGGATCCGAAAGCCATCGCGTCGTGGCTTCCGGTCGATGACGGCACGAAACTCACGGATCACATCTTTCTCGTCGATCCGAATGGCAATTTGATGATGCGCTTCCCTAAGAATCCCGATCCCAAAAAGATCAACGCGGATGTGGCGAAGCTGCTGAAGTGGTCGCGCATCGGCTGAAATCCAGGTTCAAGGTAGAAGAAACATGTTTTTGATTCAACTCGGGCTGATCGGCATTTGCATTGCGCTGCTGCCGCTCTCCTACGTCTGGGCGAAAGCCGATGACGGCAAATTCCGCAAGCTCGTCTGGCTGACGACCTTTCTCACGCTCGACCTCATTATGTTCGGCGGCTTCACGCGCCTGACGGATTCCGGCCTCGGCTGTCCCGACTGGCCGGGCTGTTACGGCACGTCGTCGCCGTTTATCGCGCATGCGCAGATCGCCGCCGCGTATCAGGCGATGCCGACCGGCCCGGTGAGCGTGGCGAAAGCGTGGATCGAAATGCTGCATCGCTATTTCGCGATGGCGATTGGCGTGCTGATCATCGCGCAGGTGATCATCGCGTGGACGGCGCGCTTCAAGAAGCGTCCGCTGCACGTCTCGCCGTGGTGGCCGACGGGCATTCTCGCGCTGATCGTGCTGCAAGGCGCGTTCGGCGCGTGGACCGTCACGCTCAAGCTGCAACCGGTCATCGTCACGACGCATCTTTTGCTCGGACTCGCGCTGCTCGGCGCACTCGGCTGGCTCGCGGCCCGCATGACGCCGATTCCCTCGCTCGATTCCGCCGCTGCGCGCTGGATGCCCGCCGCCGTGTTCGGCCTCGTGCTGCTGGTCGTGCAGATTGCGCTCGGCGGCTGGGTCAGCACGAATTACGCGGTGCTTGCCTGCACGGACTTCCCGCTCTGCAATGGCCAGTGGATTCCGCCGATGAACTTCGAGCACGGCTTCCACTTGTGGCGCGCGCTCGGCATGACCGGCGACGGCGATGTGATTTCGCAAGACGCGCTGGTCGCGATCCACTGGACGCATCGCACGTTCGCGGTCGTGGTGGTGCTTTACATGCTGTGGCTCGCGGCCATGCTGCGGCGCTTCGACTCGCTGCGCAAGCCCGCGAACGGCGTACTCTTCGTCATTGTGATTCAATTTTTGACAGGTCTTTCCAACATCGTCCTGCAATGGCCGCTGCCGATCGCGGTGGCGCACAATGGCGGGGCCGCGATCCTGTTGCTGCTACTCGTTATGCTAAACTTTCGAATCTCCTCCAGCCGTCCCGGCCGCGCCGCAGTTCCTTCGCGCGACGTCGTTTCAGCGTGACTCCAATCTCTCATGGATAGCACGACACTCAATTCCCCTCTCGGAAGCCGCGCCGCTCAGTACTGGGCGCTGACCAAGCCGCGCGTCACGCAACTCGCCGTGTTCTGCGCCGTTATCGGCATGTTCCTGTCCACGCCCGGCATGGTGCCGTGGGACAAACTCATCGGCGGCGCGGTCGGCATCTGGTTGCTGGCGGGCGCGGCGTTCGCCATCAACTGTCTGGTCGAACAGAAAGTCGATGCCAAAATGCGCCGCACCGCGTGGCGTCCGTCCGCGCGCGGCCAGATTACGCCGACGCAGATTCTGATCTTCTCGGCCGTGCTCGGCGGGATCGGCATGTGGACGCTTTACACGTTCACGAACGCGCTGACGATGTGGCTGACCATCGCCACCTTCGTTGGCTACGCGGTGATCTATACACTGCTGCTCAAGCCTTACACGCCGCAGAACATCGTGATCGGCGGTGCTTCAGGTGCGATGCCGCCTGCGCTCGGCTGGGCCGCCGTCACCGGCGCAGTTCCCGGCGATGCCTGGATTCTCGTGCTCATCATCTTCGTGTGGACGCCGCCGCATTTCTGGGCGCTGGCGCTGTATCGCCGCAAGGATTACGAAAACGCCGGTCTGCCGATGCTGCCTGTCACGCACGGCGAAAAGTACACGCTGCTGAACATCTTCCTGTACACCATCGCGCTGTTCGCGGTCACGTTGATGCCGTATATCTCGGGCATGAGCGGCATCGTGTATCTGGTGAGCGCGATTGCGTTGGGCGGCGTGTTTATCGGCTACGCGTGGAAGCTGTATCGCAATTACTCGGATGAGCTTGCGCGCAGTGCTTTCCGTTATTCGATCGTGTATCTGTCGCTGCTGTTCGTCGCGCTGCTGGTCGATCATTACGTGCGTACGGTGATTGGCGCATGACCATTGTTCTTCGCCGCATGCTCGCGTTGTTCGCCTGCGCGATGCTCCTCGCCGCCTGCGATAAAGCGCCCGACTTCAAGAATCTCGACATCACCGGCAACAAGCAATTCGGCAGCGATTTTTCGTTGCCGGATACAAACGGCAAGACGCGCACGCTCGCGGACTACAAGGGCAAGGCCGTCGTCTTGTTCTTCGGGTATACGCATTGCCCGGATGTATGTCCGACCACGCTCGCCGAACTGTCCCAGGCCATGCAAAAGCTCGGCGACAAGTCGAAGGACGTTCAAGTGCTGATGGTCACCGTCGATCCGACGCGCGACACGCCGCAATTGCTTGGTCAATATGTGCAAGCGTTCAATCCGTCGTATGTCGGATTGCGTCCCGCGAACGACGCGCAATTGGCGCAAGTGGCAAAAGACTTCCGCGTCTATTACGCCAAGTCCGCAGGCAAGAGCGCCGACGACTACACGATGGACCACACCGCCGCGAGCTATGTCTTCGATAAAGACGGCAAGCTGCGACTGTTCGCACGCGACGGGCAGGGCGTGGAACCGTGGGTTCACGACCTCAAGATTCTGACGGATTGATGTTCAAAGGCGGCCTTTTCAGGCCGCTTTTCTTTTACGAAGGTTCCGGCAGATTCAACCCTGGCGCTAACCGCGTCGCCTTGAATTCCGTGATGTCGTAATGCGCGAGCTGCTGCTGCGCGAACGGATCTTCCGCGATGATCGCGTCCAGCCTGTCCCGCTCGATTCCCGACGCGATAATCACGCCGCCTTCGCGCGGAATCTTCGGTCCGGCCATCACGAACACGCCCGCTTCGAAATAGCGGATCAGGAAGTCGCGGTGTGCATCGAGCGCATCGTCGATTTCGGCGAGTGCGCCGGTGTATCGCAGGTTGATCACGTACATGTTTGCGTGCCTCTGTCTGATGTTGACCGTGTACAGCGATTTTATCGGCACCTTGCCGCGCGTGATATTCACATGAGCATTCTGTATTTCCGATCGCACCAACGTTGTGCGAATATCCAAATCCCGTAGCAATCCGCATCATCGAAACAGGAAATACCATGCAGCGCAGAAATTGGCTTAAGGCAGTGATCGCAGTGGCGGCATCGGCCGCGTTTGGAGTCGGCTTGGCGCATGCTGACGACAAGGTTATCAAGGTCGGCACCATCGCCGGTCCGGACGCGCAGATTTGGCAAGTCGTGCAGAAGGTTGCGAAGCGCGAAGGGCTGAATGTTAAGGTCATCGAATTCAATGACTACGTGCAGCCGAACGCCGCGCTCGACGCAGGCGATCTCGATGCCAACAGCTTCCAGCATCAGCCGTATCTCGACAGTCAGATCAAGCAGCGCGGCTACAAGATCGTCAATGCAGGACTAACGTATATCTCGCCGCTTGGCGTGTATTCGAAGAAGCTGAAGTCGCTGAAGGATGTGCCGCAAGGCGCGAAGATCGCTGTGCCGAACGATCCGTCGAATGAGAACCGCGCGCTGCTGCTGTTGCAGGCGCAGGGCGTGATCAAACTGAAGGCTGGCGCGGGCGTGAATGGCAACAACGCCACGCCGCTCGACGTAGCCGAAAATCCGAAAAAGATCAAACTGATCGAACTCGATGCCGCGCAACTCCCGCGCACACTCGCCGATGTCGATGCCGCCGCCATCAACACGAATTTCGCGCTCGCAGCCGGTCTGCAGCCGACGAAGGACGCCATCGCGCTGGAAGACGTGCGTAGTCCGTACGCGAACCTGATCGCGGTGCGGATCAAGGATAAGGATCAGCCGTGGGTGAAGAAGCTCGTGGCGGCGTATCAGTCGGAAGACGTGCGCCAGTTTCTGAAGAGCGAGTTCAAAGGCTCGGTCGTGCCGTCGTTTTAATGGCTTAAGCGCTTCGAGCGCATAGAACGCGGTAGCAAAAAAGGGCGTCCTCAGGGACGCCCTTTTGCATGGCGCGCTTCAATCCGCGTAGACCTTGCGCAACTCGCGCCGCCACGTGACACCCGTCGATTCGTCCTGCGACGGCGTGAAACCGGTTCGCATGAAGAGCCCGCACAAATCTTCGTGCGCCATATTCATGCGACAGATCACGTTGTCATAACCCGCACCGTGCGCGAAGTTCGTACATGCCGCGACGAGTTGCGCGCCGAGACCCCGACGGCGCGCACTCGGTTCGACAAACAACAATTCGATGCGCGCCTGTGAGTCGGAATCGGCTGTCAGCAGCGCGGCCCCGACGCGCGCTTCGCCTTCCTGTTCTGCCACCCAGCACGCGATGCGCGGTGTGTTCGTTTGCATTGCCGCGAGAAACCGTGCGATCACGGACGCCGCGTGCGCCTCGTTGACGAGCTTTGCCCGCTCGGACGTCTGCAGATGCGCGTGACGCTCGACCATCCAGCCGAAGTCGCCGCAGCGCGGACTGCGAAGACGTGCATCTCCTAGACTGCTGCCGGCCGGCGACAAGATGCGCTCGATATCTGCCATGCCGATGGTCAACTGATCGACTTCTCCCGGCGACAGACGGCCGAGCAAATTGGCCGTTTCGGTAGAGATATGAAGATCCATTTCATCGACTTTGGCTCTGGCGTCCTCGGTCATCATCAGCAGATGGGCGCGGCCGTCTGCTTCGTTCTTGGTGCGTATTACCAGCCCGAGTTTCTGGAAGTTCGTGATCAACCGGCTCAGATAGCCGGTATCCAGCCCGAGATTGCGCGACAAGTCCGCCGCCGTATGCGCTCGGTCGTGCGCCAGCTCGTGCAGGATGCGGACTTCAGTCAGGGAAAAATGGCTCTTGTGAAGCCGCTCATGAAGCGCGCCGGCATGACGCGCGTAAAACCTGTTGAATCGCCGCACGGCTTCCACGGCCCGGATCGGATCTGAACAGCCCATCTGCATTACTCTCTCATCATGTTTGTAATTAGATTTGATTAGTTGCGATTCCGAACTAACAAAAACATTGTGCCAAAGAAAGAACGGTCGTGCTAACGCTAAATGCCTGAAAAATGAACAATCGTTCTATCGCAGAACCATTCCGATGCGATGGATCGATGATTGGGGTAAGTCCTGATGCCTAAAGTGTTGCATACGGTCTGCTAAACATCTTTTAAGCAATTGATTTGATTGAAAAACTGCCATTTGTCATGAAGCGTTGGTTCAGCTTTGACTGGTATTATGTTGGTTATATAATGGGCTCCGTTCCAGACGTTCAAGAGCCTTTTCGATGGAAAATCGCTGGCAGGATTTGATGCCTGACGAGAGCAACTGCACGCCGCTTTATTTGCAACTCGCAGCACGCCTGGCCACCGCAATTCATGCAGGTAGCTGGACAGCGGGTGAAGCGTTGCCGTCGGAACGAAACTTGTCTGAAGGCGTGGGTGTATCGCGTATTACTGCGCGCAAGGCGTTGGCGCGGCTGGTCGAGCAGGGATTGATTCGGCGCGTGCGTGGTGCGGGGAGTTTTATTACGCCGCGCGCAAGTGATCCACTCTCTGGCTTGATTGGTTGCACCGAAATGCTTGAACAGCGTGGCTTTAAATCCGACTCGGTCTGGCTTCAGCGCAGCGTGCGTGCAGCGAGTCGGAGCGAAACTATGCACTTTGGCCTGGCACCCGGCGCTTCCGTTGCGAGCTTGCAGCGATTGCGCCGCGCGGACGGCATCGTGATGGCGGTCGAGCATTCTGCGCTGCCGGTTTGCGTGGTGCCGGAGCCGCTGGCGATCGGGGCATCGCTTTATCGGTATCTCGAGGAGCGCGGGCAGTCGGTGGTGCGGGCGTTGCAGCACTTTCGCGCGGTCAACGCGAGCGCGGAAATCGCCAGGCTGATGGGCGTTGCACCGCGCGCCGCGTTGCTCGTCATTACGCGCATCGGCTATTCGGCGGATCAGCGCGCCATTGAACTGACGGACACGTATTGCCGTGACGACTACTACGACTTCGTCGCGGAACTGCATCGATAAACGCCGGGATGTTCATCGACTTATCCGGCGTGCATGACTGAAAGAAGCATCACGAGAGCAGCTACAAGAACCAGAGGACCAAAGAAAGCCATTCGCACGCCGCGTCTGTTTGGACGCGCGGCACGCCTGCTCGCAGCATGGCGCGGACGGCGCTGAACCTCATCACGCATCGCGTACTTCCAGAGAACTTCATGCTGAAAGGAAACATACTCACTACGGACGGCTGGATTCACGGCACGGTCCGCTTCGAAAACGGCCGCGTGACTGGCCTCGAAGGCCATATCGCCGATCCGCTCGCGAACGACGCGCCGTATATCCTGCCCGGTTTCATCGATCTGCACGTTCATGGCGGCGGCGGACGCGACATCATGGAAGGCGGCGACGCCTCCGATACTGTCGCGCGTCAACATGCGCAGCACGGCACCACCAGTTTGCTTGCCACCACCATGACCGCGCCGCGCGACGAACTCATGGAAGTCGTCAAAGGTCTGGGCGAACAGGCGAAGCGCCGTGCGTCCGGCGGCGCGCGCGTGCTCGGCGTGCATCTTGAAGGCCCGTATATCAACCCCGGCAAGCTCGGCGCGCAGCCGGACGCCGCCGCCGTCGCTGTGCGCGACGAAGTGCTGAAATATCTCGAACTCGCGCCCATTCGCGTCGTGACCATTGCGCCGGAAATCTCCGGGCATCTCGACATCATTTCGGAAATGGCATCGCGCGGCGTGCGCGTGCAACTCGGCCATTCGCTCGGCACGTACGACGACGCCGTCAATGCGCTCAAGCACGGCGCGCGCGGTTTCACGCATCTGTTCAACGCCATGTCGCCGCTGCATCATCGCGATCCCGGCATGGTCGGCGCGGCGCTCGCGCATGCGGAGTACGCCGAACTGATTCCCGATCTGCTGCATGTGCATCCGGGCGCCATCCGCGCCGCGATGCGCGCGATTCCGCGTCTCTATGTCGTCACGGACAGCACGTCTGCCGCCGGCATGCCGGATGGCAACTATATGCTCGGCAGCCAGCACGTCACCAAATGTATGGGCGGCGTCCGTCTCGCGGACGGCACGCTCGCCGGCAGCACCCTGACCATGGATCAGGCGCTGCGCAACCTCGTTTCGCTGGGCATTCCGCTCGCGGATGTATCGAATCGCCTGTCGCGTTATGCCGCCGACTATCTCGGGCTCGAAGACCGCGGCCGTATCGCGCGCGGCGCGTGGGCCGATATGGTCGTGCTCGACCGGGATCACATGCTGACGGCAACGTATGTCGAAGGAGAATCAATTGTCGAATATGCTTAATGAGGCGCTGGAGTCCGCCGATGTCGTCGCGGCCCAACTCGCCGATACCTCGCAGATCGAGGCACTCGCTGTCAGGCTCGCCGAGCAGCCACGAAACGTTGCACTGACGGTCGCACGCGGCAGTTCGGATCACGCTGCCAGTTACTTCGCAAGCCTGACGATGAGCCGCATCGGCATTCCGGTGGCGTCGTTGCCGATGTCGGTTGCCACTTTGCAGCAAGCGCCGTTGCGCGTCTCCGGTCAGCTTGCCGTTGCCTTCTCGCAATCGGGCAAGAGTCCTGATCTCGTCGGCACCATGCAGGCGCTGCGCGAAGCAGGCGCGTTCACGGTCGCGGCGGTCAACGTCGCCGGTTCGCCGCTCGAAAACGCGTGCGAGTTCTATCTGCCGCTGCTCGCGGGACCGGAGCTTTCGGTTGCCGCAACCAAGAGTTATATCGCGATGCTGTCGCTTTCGGCCATCGTGATTGCCCATGTTCAGCGCGATGCCGAATTGCTCAACGCATTGAAGACGCTGTCGGACTCGCTGCGCGCCGCAGGCAAGCTCGACTGGACGCGCGCGGTCAATGAGTTGAAGGACGTCGATCGCATGATTGTGGTCGGGCGCGGCCTCGGACTTGCCATCGCGCAGGAAGCGGCGCTCAAGCTCAAGGAAACCTCGGGCATTCAGGCCGAAGCGTTTTCGAGCGCGGAAGTGCGTCATGGTCCGATGGAAATCATCGACAAAGACTATCCGCTGCTGGTGTTCGCGCCGCGCGGACCGGAGCAGGCGGGTCTGATTCAACTGGCAGCCGATATGCGCGCACGCGGCGCACGCGTGCTGCTGGCCGCACCGGGCGATGTCGCGGATGCCGAACTGCCGCTCGTCGCCACCGATCATCCGGCGCTCGATCCGATCGCCGCGATCCTTTCCTTCTACGTGATGGCCGCAGGTCTGGCCGCCGCGCGCGGGCGCAATCCCGACGCGCCGCGCCACCTGAACAAGGTCACCGAAACCCATTGAGCGAGACGACGATGCGCCGTGCCGAGGAGTCCCTGTTGAACCATTCCACCGATAACCCCAACGACGTCGTGCTGCTCTCGCCGTTCACCGGTCCGGTCGTGCCGCTCAAGGACGTGCCGGACCCCGTGTTCGCCGAAGGCATGTTCGGCGACGGCATCGGTATCGATCCGCTGGACAACGTGCTGGTGTCGCCGTGCGATGGCGTCGTCACGCATCTGGCGCGGACGCATCACGCCGTCACGCTGCGCTCGCCGCAGGGCGCGGAAATTCTCGTGCATATCGGTATCGATACGGTCGAGTTGGGCGGCAAAGGCTTCGCGCCGATGGTCGAACAAGGCGCGACCGTGCGCGCCGGTCAGCCGCTGATCGAGTTCGATGCCGACTTCGTCGCGCGTCATGCGCCGAGTCTCGTATCCGTCATCGCCGTCGCAAACGGCGATGCGTTCGATGTGCTCGATCGCGCGGGGCGCGGTGTATTGAAAGCAGGCGAGCGCTTGCTGGTGCTGCGCGCGAAAACGGGCGAGAAAGCCGAAAGCGCGCGTTCAGGCGCGGTGGTGTTGGATGAAGCACGTCGCACGTTGACGCTGGCGCATGCGGGTGGTCTGCATGCGCGCCCGGCAGCGCGGGCGCGTGAAGCGGCGCGCGGTTTCGACGCCAAGGTCGAAGTGCGTTACGAAGGCAAGAAAGCGCCGGTGGAAAGCGTGGTCGGTCTGCTCGGCCTCGGCGCGGGTGACGGCGCGACGATCGAATTGGTGGGGATCGGCGCACAGGCGCAGCAAGCGGTCGAAGCGGTCGCGAATGAATTGCTGCGTGCGGCGCATGGCGAAGTGGAAGAGTCGCCGGCGCGTGCCAAATCGCCTGCGCCGGTTGCGGTGCCGCGCCCGTCGGGCGAACCGTTGCCGCCGAACACGCTCGCGGGCGTGTGCGCTGCGCCGGGTATCGCGGTGGGTTCGCTGGTGCGTTGGGACGATCAGCCGATCGTGCCGCCTGAACAGGCCACGGGTTCGTCCGCGGCGGAAAGCCGTGCGCTCGATAAAGCCATCGCTCAGGTCGATGCTGAACTCGAAGAAACCGTGCGCACCGCATCGCAACGCGGCGCGGTGGGCGAAGCGGGAATTTTCGCGGTGCATCGCGTGTTGCTCGAAGACCCGACGCTCGTCGATGCCGCGCGCGATCTGATCAGCCTCGGCAAGAGCGCGGGCTTCGCGTGGCGCGAAGCGATCGGCGCGCAAATCGCGCTGCTGAATAACGTCAACGATGAACTGCTCGCCGAACGCGCCGCCGATCTGCGCGATATCGAAAAGCGTGTGTTGCGTGCGCTCGGTTTGAAGAGCGCGACCGCGCGCGAGTTGCCGCAGGAAGCGGTGCTGGCCGCCGTCGAATTCACGCCGTCCGATTTGTCTTCGCTGGATCGCTCGCGCGTGACGGCGCTCGTCATGTCACGCGGCGGCGCGACGTCGCACGCGGCGATCATCGCGCGTCAGATCGGCATTCCGGCGATGGTCGCGATCGGCGACGCGCTGCATGCTATTCCCGATGGCACGCAAGTCGTGGTGAACGCATCGGCGGGACGGCTGGAACATGCGCCGACCGCGCTCGATGTCGAACGCGCGCGCAGCGAACGCGATCGACTGATCGGCGTGCGTGAAGCGAATCGCAAGATGTCGCAGGAAGCGGCATCGACCAAAGATGGCCGTCATATCGAAGTCGCCGCGAATATCGCTACGCTCGACGACGCGAAAGCCGCCGTCGAAAACGGCGCGGATGCGGTCGGTTTGCTGCGCACGGAACTGCTGTTTATCCACCGCAAACAAGCGCCGACGGTTGCTGAACATTCGGAGAGCTATCAAGGCATCGTCGATGCGCTGCAAGGACGCACCGCGATCATCCGCACGCTCGACGTCGGCGCGGACAAGGAAGTCGATTATCTGACGCTGCCGCCCGAAGAAAATCCGGCGCTCGGTTTGCGCGGTATTCGCCTCGCGCAAGTGCGTCCCGATCTGCTCGACGATCAGTTGCGCGGTCTGCTGGCCGTGAAGCCGCTCGGCGCGGTGCGCATTCTTCTGCCGATGGTCACCGACTCGGGCGAGCTGCAACGGCTGCGCACGCGTATCGACGAACTGGCGCGTGAAGCGGGCCGCACGGAACCGATCGAAGTCGGCGTGATGATCGAAGTGCCGTCGGCGGCGTTGCTCGCGGATCAACTCGCGAAACACGCGGATTTCCTCTCGATCGGCACCAACGATCTGACGCAATACACGCTGGCGATGGACCGTTGCCAGCCCGATCTCGCCGCGCAATCCGATGGTCTGCATCCGGCCGTGCTGCGTCTCATCAAGGCGGCAGTGCAGGGCGCGGAAAAGCACGGCAAGTGGGTCGGCGTGTGCGGCGCGCTCGGCGGCGATCCGGTCGCGGCACCGCTGCTGGTCGGCCTCGGCGTGACCGAGTTGTCGGTCGATCCGGTATCCGTGCCGGGCATCAAGGCGCGTGTGCGCAATCTCGATTACCAACTGTGCCGCCAGCGCGCCGAGGATTGCCTCGCGCTCGAATCGGCGCAGGCAGTAAGAGCGGCAAGCCGCGAAATCTGGCCGCAGGATTAAACGCAGTCCCCGAAGCAGCAACAACAAGACTTATATTTTTGGAGAACCCGATGGACGCTAACCCGTTTGCAAAGATGCAGCGACTAGGCCGCGCGCTGATGCTGCCGATCGCCGTACTACCGGTGGCCGGCCTGCTATTGCGTCTCGGCCAGCCCGATGTCTTCAACATCAAGATGATCGCCGACGCAGGCGATGCAATCTTCACGAATCTGCCGCTGTTGTTCGCCATTGGCGTGGCGGTCGGGTTTGCGAAGGACAACAACGGCACGGCGGGTCTGGCCGGTGCGATCGGCTATCTCATCGAAGTGGCCGTGATGAAGGACATCAACGACAAGCTCAATATGGGCGTGTTGTCGGGCATCGTCGCCGGTATGGTGGCGGGCTATCTGTACAACCGGTACAAGGACATCAAACTGCCCGAGTACCTCGCGTTCTTCGGCGGGAAACGTTTCGTGCCGATTGTCACGGGGTTGGCGTGTCTGGTGCTCGGCATTGTGTTCGGCTATATCTGGCAGCCGGTGCAGTCCGCCATCGACGCAGCCGGTAACTGGCTGACGACCGCAGGCGCAATCGGCACCTTCGTGTTCGGCGTGCTGAACCGCATTCTGCTGGTCACGGGTCTGCACCACATCATCAATTCGCTGGCGTGGTTCGTGTTCGGCTCGTTCACGCCGCCCGATGGTGGCGCGGTCGTGCACGGCGATCTGCACCGTTTCTTCGCGGGCGATAAAACCGCTGGCGGCTTCATGACCGGTTTCTTCCCGATCATGATGTTCGGCCTCCCGGCCGCGTGTCTGGCGATGTTCCACGAAGCGCCGAAAGAGCGCCGCGCGGTCGTCGGCGGTCTGCTGTTCTCGATGGCGCTGACCGCGTTCCTGACGGGCGTGACCGAGCCGATCGAATACAGCTTCATGTTCCTGGCTCCGCTGCTCTACGCGATCCACGCGGTGCTCACGGGTCTGTCGCTGGCGATCTGTTCGGCGCTCGGCATTCATCTGGGCTTCACGTTCTCGGCGGGCGCGATCGACTATGTGCTGAACTACGGCCTGTCGCAGCGCGGCTGGATGGCGATTCCGCTGGGACTGGTGTATGGCATCGTGTATTACGGGCTGTTCCGCTTCTTTATCCGCAAGTCCAACATGGCGACGCCGGGCCGCGAACCCGCAACGACCGACGCCGAAACTGATGCAACCGCAACCGTCGATGGAGGTCTGATTCCGCCGCTGCCGGGCGCAGCTTCGGCTGCCAACTCGCGTGCTTCGCGTTATATCGCGGCTTTGGGCGGCGCATCGAACCTGACGCTGGTGGATGCTTGTACGACGCGTCTGCGTTTGTCGGTGGCGGACACGGCGAAGGTATCGGAAGCGCAGTTGAAGAGCATCGGCGCGCGTGGCGTGTTGAAGCGCGGCGCGACGAGCGTGCAGGTGATCATCGGACCGGAAGCGGATTTGATCGCCGATGAAATTCGCGGTGAACTGGAGCATTCGTCGACGCGTGGCGCGACGCCGGCTTCGTCGGGTCCGGCTGTTCCGGTTGCTTCGGCGGCGGCTTCGGCGGATCAGTCCGCTGGCCCGCTCGATCCGGACCCGCTGCGCTGGCTCGCGGTATTCGGCGGCGCAACCAACGTCGTTTCGCTCGATGCCGTCGCGGCGACGCGTCTGCGCGTCGTCGTGCGCGATCCGGCTTCGGTGGATCGTCAGCGCCTGTCTTCGCTGGATGTGGCGTGGGTATCGGCGGATACGTTCCACATTGTTGTCGGCGCGGCCGCACCGCGTTACGCCGCGACAATGGCGACGCGTCTGCCGAACAACGGCGGCGGCGCATCGCCGATGCCGGCTTGATGCAGCGTTGAGCTTATGAAGAATAATCGGCGCCTCGTGCGCCGATTATTTTTTGTGCGATGCCTTGTCCATTCACGCCGAAGCGCTGTCAGGAATGAATCGCGAGCTGTATCACGACATAGACCGCGGTGGAAGCGAGCGTAATAAGCACCAGCCCCAGACGTGTCGATAGTGTTGCAATTGCGGTCACGATAATGGCCGCTATCGCAGCCACAGGCGCTGCCTGAATTTCGGTCCAGACAATGTAGACCGTGAAGTTGATGAATACCGCGAGCGGCAGCACGCGTTCCAGCAGTCCACGGCTTGTTTGCGACAGACGAAGCGGCACCAGCGCGGGGAGCACGCGCACGGTGAGGCTCGTCAGAAACAGCGCGAGAATGGCCAGCGCGTGTGACGATTCAATCATGCGCCGGCCCTCCACATACGCCACGTCGAAAAAGCGATGCTGGGCAGCCAGAACCACACCTTGCCGAGCATTCCGAACAGCGCCATCGCAACGATGACGCACAGCGCGGTCTCGGCAATACGCCGTGAGTTGGCCGCACCAATGCGCGGCACGCGCACCTTGAGCTGACCAAGCGATAGCACGAGCAGCACGACACTCGCCGGAAAGCCTAGATTGATGCCTTTGCCAATCAGACCGGGCGGCATCAGTCCGAGCGCAAGCACGCCGGCGACATTGGAAAGAATCCAGACCGAGTAGATGGTCGCGCGGATCGTGACCACGGATGCGACCGAGTCTCGCTCGCTTTCCACCGCGTAGGCTTCGTCGCCGAGCATGTGTGCTGCCATTGCGCGGGCCGTGCGCGAGGCCGGCAGGCGTGATGCGGTGGCGAACGCAATCGGGATATAGCGGCTGTTGATCGATACCGCCATGAACAACATGGTCAATACGCCCAGACCTTGACCTGACAGCGGTATGAGTGCGAACTGGCCGCTTCCGGAGAAACCGAGCGTGCTGAACAGCAGAACCTCTTCCACACTCCAGCCGGACTGGGCGGCGAGCACGCCGCATAGCATTGCTACCGGCACGAGCGTCATCGCGGTAGGAAAAGCGCGGACGAACGCCACCCAGACTCGATTCTGCAAGCCGCTGCCGGAATAGGCGCTCTCCGTCATAGCGCGAGCTCGGCGGGCAGTTTCGTCTCGCTCGCAAGGCGCTCATGAGCAGGACCGTAAGCGCGCTTGTCCCATCTGTTGATTTCGATGACCCAGATATCCCGGTAGCCCGTCGTGCCGTGTGCCGGCTTCACGTCGGTCGCGTAGTGAATGTATCGCTCGTCATCGATCAGGACGGCCTGGTTCTCTCCCAGAACCTGTCGATACACGATGTCACGCGATGCAGGGTCGATCACCTGCGTTTCCCCGCCCGTGACGTTGTGCCTTTTAGCCACGACGATGACGCTGAATTCATGCCCGTCCCGATGCGGGCCTTCGGGGACCGTCACGCCTTTGAACTCGCCGTTCGCGATCACGCGTATCTGATTGACGTTGATCTGATAGTGCACGGTCTGATCGACACCGAGTGCTTCGAGGACCGCCGAGATCACCGGCGACGGATCGCATTCGAGCTGCTCGCGATGGCGCATGACGCCGCCCGCTTCCGCGAGCCGGATATAGGCCGCTGACTGAATGTACTTGCGCTTTGGCAGCAGTGCGAATATCCACTGTCCTTCCTCGTGATAGCCGAAGTATTGCGAAAGACGAATCTGACGGAAGCGACCCGGACTGTGCGTATCACGCGGCATGTTGTCGAACGACGCCGCAACGCCGCCGGACAGGGGCGGCGTATTGATGATCGCGTAGCCGTGTGACTTGAAGTGGCCGGGTTGCGTAATGGTGGCGCGCTCGTAGGAGAGGGGATTCATCGGATCAGTTCTCAGTGTGTGTCAGTGCGTCTGCAGATCGAAGGTCGCCACCTCGAACGGCCTCAGCGACTCAATATGTTTGCGCGTGATGCCGCGATAAAAATCGCAGGCGGATGTCTCGACTGCATCGATTGCCGCGTATTTCTTTTCCAGCGGACCCAGACACAGGCCGGCACAGAAGCCCTCGATTTCGCATCCCCGGCAGGGCGCGGGGTTTTCGTGACGCAGGCTTGCATGAGCCTGGTACGGTTGCGCATCGAGCAAGGCCGTTCCTTGGCTGATCGAACCCAGTAAAGTCGATCCCGCCTTGCACGCGAAGACCGAGCCGTTCGGCTCGATACTCAGTTGCGCGCCCTTTGCCGAACAATTCTTGAAGCCGCGTTCCGGCACGGCGTCGTGGCCAGTCAGGAGTTGGAAAATCTGGTGCCAGTATCCGGTCAGAACGACTCCCCGATACCTTCCGTATTCGACGACCCGCCATAGCCGTTCGACGATTTGCTGTCCGCCGAAACGTGCGTAGAAACCGGGATCGAAATCGACGACCACGCCGATTTCGCCCGCGCCGACGTCCACAGCGAGATCGACGATAGATTCATCGAACTCGTTCCAGGTCGATGATGTGAGCGCTGCATTGATCGCCACGCGACAGCCCTTCGCCTGCAGGCGGCGCAGGCCTTCCATCACCAGTGGCGTACTGTCGCCGCCGTGTTTGAGCGGTCGGCTCGGGCTGGTCGGCGAGTCGAAACTCACGCATACCGCGACCTCATACCGCGCAAATGCTTCTGCGATCTCTTCGGTTATCAGCGAGCCATTGGTCACGGTTGACCAGGCAATCTGCATGCGGTCGCGTTCCCCGTTGCCGAATCGCTCCAGAACGGCCTGGATGGCTTTCCAGTTCAGCAACGGCTCGCCGCCAAAGAATTGGATCATCACGCTGTTCACGTCCGACGCGCGCGAGATAGCGAGGGCATTTTCGACGTAGCGCACGGCGTCCTGCGGCTTCATGTGGCGATTGGCCGGATCGTACTGGTGTTCGAAGCGCTCCTTCGACGCGTACATCGAATCATGGAGGTCGATCTTGATTTCATCTGGTGCGTGCAGCCGGCTCAGATCGATTTTGGTCACCTCCGCTTCGACGGACATCTCCTTTCCCTGGATGCCTTCGAAACAGTAAGTACAGCCGAAGTTGCAGGCGTTGGCGAGGATGAGCTGAATGACGTTGATCTTGTTTCCGCTCACGGCCGGCTGAATCGGCGCTTCGTTGGAAACGAGAAGGCCGCGCGCCGCCAGCTGCTGGATCAGCTCGATTTCCCGATCCGCGGCCTCACTTTCAAGCCATGTCACAGGAATGGTGCGGCCTTCGCGAAACCCGTGCAGCACGCGACGCGCTGGATCGTCGAGCAAGCACAGGCCGCCTCGCTCGCGGTGGTAGACGGCCGTGTGCTTGTTCGCCGGAACTTCGATGGCGTCAGCGGACAGGACGTATCGTTTGTACTGCATTGGATGTGGACTCCGCACGCGTAGTGAAAAAGCGAATGTGCGGGCGACGCCGGGCGAGGGGCGGCCGCCCGCTTGCTTTTACTTCGTCAGGCGCGTTTTGAGAACGCTGCGTTGAGCGCCGGATAGCGTGCCGCCAACGGTTCCACCCACCGTGCCACCAACTGTTCCTCCGACGGTACCGCCCACCGTGCCGCCGACTGTGCCGCCAACAGTTCCACCCACTGTGCCACTCATCGTGCTACTGACTACCTTCGTGTTCATCGTGGTTACCTTTCCGTAGTTAAACGACGCATCGATGTTCCGATGCCCCACGAGATTACGTTTCGGTGTTTCGATCCGTCTTGAACGATTGTGCGAATCGAAATGGCATGGCGCGAAGGCAGATTCAGACTGCGTCGATTCGTCCGAGCATCTTCAGCCATCGGGCCGGCGAGATGCCGAACGCCTTGGCGAACTGACGAGTCATGTGGCTCTGATCGGCGAATCCGGCTGCCAGGGAACTTCGTGCAAGCGATCCGCCGGCCAGGATCGATCGCTTCACCAGATCGAGGCGGCGCAACGTCAGATAGCGATACGGACTGGTGCCGAAGAACGACCGGAAGTCACGCGAGAGACTCCAGCGATCACGTCCGCTGATATGCGCGAGATCGTCGAGCGTGACGATGCGGCTCAGGTTGTCGTCGATGTATTCGCGTGCCAGTTGAGCCGCGCGAAAGTCGCCGCGATGGCGTCGTTGATCCTGACCGGACACGGTCTGCAGCGCGATCGCCAGATTCACCAGCTGGTCGTCGCGTTCGAGTTCGCTGCGCGGCAGCGCGATGTCGGACAATAATGCGTGCACGGTGGCGTGCAGACGCGGATCGGCGCAGATGCCGCCATCGACGAAAGGCAAAGGGGCATGCCCCAGCGCCTGCTGCAGCAGGCGCGGCTCGATATAAGCGATCCGATACAAAAATCCTTCTGACGTGCCGGCTTCACCATCGTGAAGTTCGTCCGGATGAATCACCATCGTGTGGCCGGGCAAGCTGTGGCGGGTTTCGCGCCGATAGTTGAACGACTGGACGCCCGACAATGTTATGCCGATTGCATACGAGTCGTGCCGGTGCGGCTCATAACCCCGACCGGTGAAGAACGCTTCGAGGCGCTCTAGTCCCGGCTCGTCGCCCGAGCGGCGAATCCAGTCCCGAGCCGGCGCGGTGATGCATTCATTCTGATTCTCCACGATGTTTCCCTGACCCTTGGCATTCCTCTCCTGAAGATGCTATAGCCGGGTGAAAGATGCATCGGTAAAAAAATAAAACGATTACCGATGCGTCGATCCAAAGCAGACGCACAAGCGAAAAGCATAAAAAAACCCACTGCCAAGCGGCAGTGGGTTTTTAACTTTCAGAGATTCGACTCAGCTACACGTCGAGCAAACTTATCAAGCAAATTCAGCCAGCGCAGTGCGCATCTTCTTCATCGCGCTTGCCTCGATCTGACGAATACGCTCCGCCGATACACCGAATTCATCGGCCAGTTCGTGCAGCGTCATGCCGCCCGATCCATCGTCCTGCACATCCAGCCAGCGCGCTTCGACAATGCGACGGCTGCGCGGATCCAGCGATTCCAGCGCCGACGACAGACCGTCGCTTTGCAGCTTGTCGAACTGACGCGCCGCGATCACGTTGGTCGGCTCGCTATGCGAATCCGCCAGATAGGCGATCGGCGCGAACGCTTCTTCGCCGTCTTCGACTTGTCCTTCGAGCGCGATATCGCCGCCCGACAGACGCGTTTCCATCTCCGCGACTTCCTCGCGCTTCACATTCAGCTCGCTCGCCAGGCCTTCGATTTCCTCAGGCGTAAACGATGCCGTGCCGGTCTTGTGGCTGCGCAGGTTGAAGAACAGCTTGCGCTGCGCCTTCGTGGTCGCGACTTTCACCATGCGCCAGTTGCGCAGGATGTACTCGTGAATCTCGGCCTTGATCCAGTGCATGGCATACGACACCAGGCGCACGTTTTGCTCCGGGTCGAAGCGCTTCACGGCTTTCATCAGGCCGATATTGCCTTCCTGAATCAGGTCCGCGTGCGGCAGCCCGTAGCCTAGATAGTTACGGGCGATCGACACGACCAGGCGCAAGTGCGACAGCACCAGTTGCCGTGCGGCGTCGAGGTTGCCGTTTTGGCGGAACTCGGTGGCGTACTGACGTTCCTCTGCCTGCGACAGCATAGGAATACGGTTCACTGCTTGTATGTAGGAATCGATGTTGCCGATCTGTCCGGTCAGCATCGACGACTGTGCGTACGTCAGCGCGCCTGCCGAAGCCTTGGCAGGTGCCGAGCTCAACACATTCGGAAGGGTCATCGCATTGGTCACGCTCATAAGCTCCTTATCAACAATTCGCCCGCCGCTTAACAACGCCAGCGAGCCAGTCACGATATTAGCACTCCCATTCAGCGAGTGCTAAGTGTTAGAGGGGAAGGGAATGTGAGAGTTCCCACAAAGCTATCGACTTTGCGGGAGTCATAGAGACGGTTTCGACGAATTAAGCGGTCGTTTTTGCCGCTCTCTAATTAACAGTCGAATCCGTTACCGCATTTGTGCGGCGCAGACCTGAATTATTCAAATAAATGAACGACATGCAGGGCTTTGTGCAAATATGTGAAACCCGCACTACAATCGCCGGGTTTGATTCGGCAAGCGAAACGTCAACCCATATCTGGGGTGCTCATGCAGAAAAATAAAGGTCTCTGGCGCAACAAACTTGCCCAGGGCGCGATTGCCCTGACACTCGGACTGGCGTCCGCTGCGGCACACGCTGATCGCTGGGGATTGCAGGTTGCCGGCGGTGTCGCGAATCACGATTTCAAGAAGGCGGACGTCGGCGTCGTGTGGGACCCGGACCTTACGTGGTGGGAAATCGGCGGATTTCACTTCACGCTGCTTGGTGAAGGCCACGTCGGTTACTGGCATACGAGCGAGAGCAACTCGGTTCATCCGAACATATGGGAAGTCGGCGTGACGCCGGTGCTGCGCTTCGTCAAAAGCGGCGGCTGGTTCCGGCCGTTCATCGAAGCGGGCGTGGGCGTCCGGTTGCTGTCGCATACGCGGATCACGGACGACTTCTCCATTTCCACCGCGTTCCAGTTCGCCGATATGGTCGGCGTCGGCGCGATCTTCGGCGACAAACAGAACTATCAGGCGGGCTTCCGCTTCCAGCATCTGTCGAACGCGAGTATCAAAGAGCCGAATCCTGGTATAAATTTCTCGCAGGTTTATCTGCAATACAACTTCTGACGCGGCGCCGGGGAATCGGTTCCGCGACCTACGTGGAGTTGATCGATGCCGGCAACAACCATTGAGGCGATACGCGGCCTCGAACGAGACCGCTTCCGAGCGATGGTGGAAGGCGACGGCGCAGCGCTCGATACGCTGCTCGCCGAAAACGTCAGTTATGTCCACACCAACGGCAAGCGCGAGACCAAGCGTCAGTTTATCGATGCGATCACCGCGGGCCGGCGTCGTTATCGGCAGATCGAGATTCAGTCGCAGGACGTGGTTCCTGCGGGCAAGGATACGTGCATCGTGTCGGGGCGCGCGCTGATCGAGATGGAATCGAAGAATGGCGCGCTGCTGTTTCCGATCGCCTATACCGCCGTGCATGTTCAGGCCGACGCGGGGCAGTGGCAATTGCTCGCGCTTCAGGCGACGCGCGTGGCGCTCGAATAAGCGCCACGTTTCCGCCACGCGTCGGGCGTTACGCCTCGACCGCCTCGTCCTGAGGCACGCTTTCCACGATTCCCTTCGATCGATTCACCGCGCTCACGACCGCATCCACCACCGCGACCGCGGGATTCGCGTGCACCGCGACGCCGAAGCGCATCGGCTGATCGCCGACGCGGCAGCCGACGAAGGCCGCCGTCTCGCCCTTCGACGTCAACACGGTTTCGAACGACACGACGCTCGCGCCCACTTCCAGCGCCGAAGCCACCGCGTTCGCGCATTCCTCGCCGCTCGCCGCGCTCAACGCCGAGACCACGGAAACGCGCCGCCCAAACACCGAAACCGTCGATGCATCGACGCGCGAGACCGCGCCGCCTGCATCGAAATATTCGCGTTTGAAGAGCGCGCAAACCGCTTCGCCGCTGATTTCCTCACCTGAAGAATCCGCGAGCTTCTGAACCGCGTGGCTGAACTCGATCTGCACGCGTCGCGGCGGCGCGAAGCCGAGACCGCGTTCGAGCAGGAACGTCGCGCCGCCCTTGCCGGACTGGCTGTTCACGCGGATCACGGCGTCGTAGCTGCGGCCGAGATCGGCTGGATCGATCGGCAAATAGGGCATTTCCCAGACCGTGCCGGGCACGCGCTGCGCAAAGCCCTTGCGGATTGCGTCCTGATGCGAGCCGGAGAACGCGGTGAAGACGAGATCGCCCGCGTACGGATGGCGCGGATGCACCGGAATCTGATTGCAACGCTCGACGACGCGGCGCACCGCATCGATATCCGAGAAATCGAGTCCCGGATCGATACCTTGCGTATAGAGATTCATCGCCAGCGTGACGAGATCGACGTTGCCGGTGCGCTCGCCGTTGCCGAACAAACATCCTTCGATCCGGTCCGCGCCCGCGAGCAGCGCCATTTCCGCCGCCGCCACCGCCGTGCCGCGATCGTTATGCGGATGCACCGACAACACGATCGAATCGCGATAACCCATATTCCGATCCATCCATTCGATCTGATCGGCGAACACGTTGGGCATCGCGGCTTCGACGGTCGCCGGGAGATTGACGATCATCTTGTGATCCTGCGTCGGACGCCACATTTGCGCGACCGCGTCGCAGACTTCGCGCGCGAACGAGAGTTCGGTCATGCTGAAAGTCTCGGGCGAATACTGATACGTCCAGTGCGTATCCGGCCGCGACATCGCGCATTCCTTGATCATGCGCGTGCCTTCCACGGCGAGCGCCTTCACCTCGTCCTTCGACTGATTGAACACGATCTTGCGGAACGACGGCGCGATCGCATTGTAGAGATGCACGATTACCTTGCTCGCGCCTTCGACGGCCTCGAACGTGCGTTCGATCAAATCGCGCCGCGACTGCACCAGCACTTCGATGGTGACATCGTCGGGAATGCGCTTTTCGTCGATCAACTTGCGCACGAAGTCGAAGTCGGTCTGCGATGCCGACGGAAACCCCACCTCGATTTCCTTGAATCCGATTCCCACCAGCATCTCGAAGAATTCGAGTTTCGCTTCGATGCCCATCGGCTCGATCAGCGACTGGTTGCCGTCGCGCAGATCGGTGCTCATCCAGATAGGAGCCTTTTCGATCGTGCGATTTGGCCAGCGGCGGCCATTCAGACGGACTTGCGGAAACGGGCGGTATTTCTCGGCGGGGTTCGGCATCATGATCGTCGATCTCTCTTCGGACGGTTTGCGTAGCGCCTGCGAGAGATTCCGCAGCCGGCGGCTGGCCGGCATCGGCTGAATGCACATGTTGCTTTGCCGCGCGCACGATCACGATGCGTCCCGACGTGGGTAACGCCTGCGACCAAGGTGAACGTGCGCGAAGCAGCGTGCATTTGACCCTCGCGTTTCCGTATCGCGGGATGCGCGAACGAAAAGCTGACGACTACAAGTGGTAAGGAGGTACTGCGGGAGACTGCTGGAGGACCGGACGCCTTGCGACGCACGGCGCTACATCTGGCGACTTACGCTAGACGTAGCGATAGAGGCCGCGCTAGGCGGCCCGAAATAATTCGGAGGGAGGAGAATTGGGTGAAGCGCATGTTGCGACTTTAAACCGATGCAGAAGAATCTGTCAAATCGGATTTTTCTGGGCTTCGAGCGGTTTGCGGACGACTTGCGCAATCACATCGACCTGGCGCGTGACGGCGGGCGGCACCGGCACATCGCCGCGCATCACGCTTTCGATCCAGCGCGCGGTGGTCGCCGCATCGAGCGATTCGGGCATCTCGACGTGCGGCGCGTGCGGCTGTGAGTGCTCCGGCGCGATCAGCGTTTCGGCGTGGCCGTCGTGGAACCAATCGACCTGCACCGTGCGACGCGTGTCCGCAACCGCTTCGCCTTCCGTGCCGCGCGCGAGCAATGCGCCGCCGATCGCGGTATCGGGATGTTCGGTGAACAGGCCCGTCAGACTTTCCCGATACTCCGGATGCGTGTAGTTCACGAGCCGCAGTCCCGGCTCTGCAAACGGCTGAAGAATCTTGACCAGCGTGTGCGTCGAATTGCGCACGCCCATGATGCGGCGAATCGATAGCAAGCGCGCCAGCTTCGGCGCGAGCACGCCGATCGGCGCGAACGCGAGCCGGCGCGACGCCAGCGAATCCTCGATTTCATCGTGCGATGCCGCGTGCGGAATGCCCAATTCCGCGAAAATTTCCGCACTGGTCACGCGGCCGGGATCATCGACAACGCCATGCACGAGCACCGGCACGCCTTCGCGCGCCAGCATCAGCGCGAGCAGCGGCGTCAGATTCGGCTGTTTACGCGCGCCGTTGTAGCTCGGAATCGATACGGGCCGCGCGTGCTCGCGTCCTTCCTGCACATGCAGCGGCTCGAACGATCGATGCGCGGCGGCAAGCATCGCCGCGAGTTCGGCGGACGTTTCACCCTTCACGCGATACGCCAGCAGCACCGCGCCGAGTTCGAGATCGGAGACGCGGTTGTCGAGCATGGCTTCGTAGAGCGCGTAGGTTTCGTCGCGGGAGAGGGCGCGCGCGCCGTTCGGCCCACGGCCGATTTCCTTGATGTAGCGTGCGCAGGCGAAAGCGGAGTCGGTATCGGTCATTGGTTGCGTGGGCGGATCGGGCGCTCAATTCGTGGTCTGAGCGATGCCGTCGCGAAGTTGGTGTGCAGGAAGATATTCAGTATCGCATTTAGCAGGCGCTGACAAGGTGCGTTCCGATTGCGTTCCAATCGATACGACTCGCTCATGGCGATTTCATGACGTTGCCGAAGGCGAGTCGAAAGCTCCTGAAAGCCGCGCCGGACAAGCGCCGTCACGATTTCCGCGTGCGCGTTACACTCCTCGATCGTGCTGCATATCAAAAACCAGGAGAGCGGGATGAGTTACGTGTTTTCTCCGGCGCCGGCTGCAACGGTGCCCGTCGATGGTTCGGATCAACAGTTTCCGGTGCGCCGCATTTATTGCGTCGGACGAAATTACGAAGCGCACGCGCGCGAAATGGGCCACGATCCCGACCGCGAGCCGCCGTTCTTCTTCAGCAAACCCGCCGATGCCGTGCTTTACGTCGCGCCGGGCGCAACGGGCGAGTTTCCGTATCCCACGCTCACGAAAAACCTGCACTACGAGATGGAACTGGTCGCGGCCATCGGCAAGCAGGGCAAAAACATTTCCGCCGATACAGCGCTCGACTACGTGTACGGCTACGCGCTCGGCCTCGACATGACGCGCCGCGATCTGCAAGCCGATGCGAAAAAGCTCGGCCGTCCGTGGGATACGGCGAAGGGCTTCGATCATTCCGCGCCCATCGGCCCGATTCATCCGGTGTCGAAAGTCGGCCATCTGGAAAAAAGCGCGATCTGGCTGACGGTCAACGGTGAAGAAAAGCAGCGCTCTGATATCTCGCAACTGATCTGGTCGGTCGGCGAGACGATCGCTTATCTGTCCACGCTGTTCGAACTCTTCCCCGGCGATCTCATTTTCACCGGCACGCCGGAAGGCGTCGGCGCAGTCGTGCAGGGCGATGTGATGAAGGGCGGCGTCGAAGGTATCGGCGAATTTACCGTGCGCGTGGTCTGATGAAGCTCTATAGCTATTTTCGAAGCTCGGCGGCGTATCGCGTGCGGATTGCGCTGAATCTGAAGGGACTCGACTACGAGTACGCGCCCGTGCATCTGTTGCGCGATGGCGGGCAGCAGTTGAAGCCGGAGTATCGCGAACTGAATGCGGACGGCATCGTGCCGACGCTCGTCGATGGTGACGACGTGCTCACGCAGTCGCTTGCGATCATCGAGTATCTGGAAGAGACGCATCCCGAGCCGGCGCTGTTGCCGCGCGATCCGATCGATCGCGCGTTCGTGCGTTCGGTGGCGTTGCAGGTCGCGTGCGAGATTCATCCGGTCGACAATCTGCGCGTGCTGAAGTATCTGAAGCACGAACTGAAAGTGGCCGATGACGTGAAGGACGCCTGGTACAGGCATTGGATCGATTCGGGCTTCGCTGCGCTGGAAAAGCGCCTGGCGCGCGACAAGCGCGTCGGCTCGCTGACTTTTGGCGATACGCCGACCATCGCGGACTTGTGCATCGTGCCGCAGGTGTTCAATGCGCAGCGCTTCAATATCGACCTGACGCCTTATCCGACGATTGCGCGTATCGCCGAGGCCGCCAATCAACTCGATGCCTTCGCCAAAGCCGCGCCCGCGCAGCAGCCGGACGCCGAATGACGGGCGATTGGGCGGCGTTATTTTCGGGCGCGGGGCTGGGCGCGAGTCTGATCGTCGCGATCGGGGCGCAGAACGCGTTCGTGTTGCGGCAAGGGCTGAAGCGCAGGCACGTCGGTATCGTCGTGTCGATTTGCGCGTTGATCGATGTGCTGCTGATCGGCTTGGGTATCGGCGGAATGGGCGCGTTGATTCAACGCGCGCCCGTTTTGCTCGATGTGATTCGCTGGGCCGGCGCGGCCTTCGTGTTTCTCTACGGCTTGCGCGCGTTTCTGGCGGCGTGGCGCGGGCCGGGGCATCTGAACGCGGCGGCGCAGGAATCGCAAACCGCGATGAGCGCAGCGACTACGGTGATCGCGTTGTCGCTGCTCAATCCGCACGTTTATCTCGATACCGTGGTGCTGCTCGGCGGCATCGGCGCGCGGCATGCGTATCCGGGCAACGCGTGGTTCGCCGCCGGCGCGATGTGCTCGTCGATCGTGTGGTTCACGGCGCTTGGCTACGGCGCGCGCCTGCTCGAACCGTGGTTCGAGAAAGACGTGTCGTGGCGCGTGCTCGATGTGATCGTCGGCTGCGTGATGTGGTGGATTGCGGCGTCGTTAGTCTTCGCGCGATAAAAATAACGAATAGATTTGCCTTCACTGGCAAATCACCGATTAGCGACCGACTGCAACAATTAACATCATAATTACGATTTAATTCGGATTAGTTTCATTATCATTTCAGTCGTTCATATCTAAGATTTCGGGTTGCTAATCATTGGCTTTCCCGTGTCTCATCGAACTCCATCGCTGACTGCGACTGCCACTTCGCTGGCGCTTTTCGGCCTCACACTCAACGCACAGGCCGCGGCGCCCATCGCCTCCGAAGCGCCAGCCATCAACGATCTGGCGCGCGCGTCCCAAACGCAGCAACTGCAACAGCAACGTTTGGATGCCGAAACAAATTCCGGCGAACTCGCCAATACGCTGACGCCCGGCGGCGATCTCAAACAAACCTTCGATATCGGGCATTTGCCCGCGGAATCGCCGTGCTTTCCGATCAGCGAAGTCAGGCTTGTCGATTCGCCCTTCGACTGGCTCGATGCGAAAGCGCAAAAGGCCGCAGGCCAGTGCATTGGCACGCAAGGTTTGAAGCTCGTTTTGCGCGAGTTGGGCAATGAGCTGATCGATCGTGGCTACATCACCTCGCGCGTGACGCTGCCGGAGCAATCGCTTGCGTCGGGCGTGTTGACGCTGAATATCGCGCCGGGGAAAGTTGCCGATATCCGCACCGAAGGCGATGGCATCGGCACGCTCGGCGCGGCGCTACCCAGTCACCAAGGCGCGCTGCTCAATCAACGCGATGTGGATCAGGCGCTCGAGAATATCCGCCGCTTGTCGTCGCAGTCCGGTGCGCGGTTCGCCATCATGCCCGGCAGCGAAGCGGGTGATTCCGACATCGTGCTGACGCCGGACACGGGCAAGCGCTGGCAAGGCGTGGTTGGTTACGACAACGCCGGCCAAAAGGCGACGGGCAAGAACGAAGTTTTCGCCGCGCTCGTCGTCGATTCGCCGTTTCATCTTTACGACCAGCTTCAGCTTTTCGGCCTGACCAATGCCGATCGCGGCGCGTCCGGACACGGCACGGATCAGGTGGCGGCCGGCTATAGCGTGCCGTTTGGTTACGGCATGTTGAGCCTCGACGCGAGCCGCGCAAGTTATGAGCAAACCGTGCGCGCGAGTGTCGGCCCGGTGCAATACACCGGCGACCAAAAGAACTTCGGCGCGAAGTTGTCCGCGGTCGTGCAGCGCAACGCGCATTCACGCACGGAACTGCGCGTACGCGCGTTTCGCTCGATGGCCGCGAACGCGATCAACGCTCAGCCTACCGACATCCAGAACCGCGATGTCTACGGCTACGAACTCGGCGCATCGCACCGGCGCTATGTCGGGCGCGCGCAGATCAACGCGTCGCTTGGCTGGCGGGAAACGCTGCCGGGGCTGTCGAGGAATCCGGGATATGCGGTCGGACCCGGCTTCAGCGGCCGCGAGCAAATCGAAACGGCGAATCTGAGCGTGCTCGCGCCATTTCGGATCGGCAAACAGCCGTTTTCTTATCGATTCGGATGGGCGGCCCAGAACGCGCGTACGCCTGTCAATGCTCAGGATTACTTCACGATCGGCACACGTTATTCGGTGCGCGGCTTCGACCAGCAATCGACGCTGTCCGCCGAAAGCGGCTGGGCCGTATCCAACGAACTCGACTGGTACGCGCCTACGCGCATCGGCACGCAGTCCGTGTACGTCGGCGCCGACGTTGGACGCGTGCGTGGGCCGACGGCGCCGTTTCTGGCGGGTGACACGCTGGTGGGGGCAGTGGTCGGTGTCAGAGGCACTTTGGCTCCGGCGAACCGGTTCGTCGGTGGCGTCGATTTCGACGTATCGCTGGGTTGGCCGCTTTACAAGCCCAAGGCGTATCCGAATAAGTCGCCGACTGTGCTCGTGCAGATGAGCATACGCATCTGAGCGGCCCCACTTTCTCAATTGCGGCCACAAGCCGCAGCTTTCTTAAAAATAATCATGAACAAAGGTATTTTTCGAGTGATCTTCAATGCTCGCCAGGGCGAACGCGTCGTCGCCGATGAGCACGCGCGTTCGAGCGCGGGTGGCTTGCAAACAGCGAGCGCTTCGCAACCTGCGGCAGCGCAGACATCGTCCAATCACGTTTGGTTCGCGGCGCGCGCGCTGGCGTTCGCGTCGCTCTGCACGTTCGGCATGCAGCCGATGGTCGCAAGCGCTCAGGCCAATCTGCCGATCTCGGCTCAAGGCGCGGGCACCACGCTCGGCAAATCGTCGAACGGCACTTCGGTGGTCAATATCGCCGCGCCGAATCAGGCGGGTGTATCGAACAATATGTTCAATCAGTACAACGTCGGCACGGCGGGCGTGATTCTGAACAACAGCCAGACGGCCGCGCAAACCGCGATCGGCGGCACGGTTCAGGGCAACGCGGCTCTGACGCAAGGCCCGGCGAATCTGGTCCTCTTGCAGGTCAACGGTGGCTCGCCGTCGCAACTGCTCGGCGCGACCGAAATCGCCGGTAAGGGCGCGAATCTGGTGCTCGCCAATCCGGCAGGCATCACGTGTTCGGGTTGCGATTTCCTGAACGCGCCGCGCGTCACGCTGACGACCGGCACGTCGGTGCTCGACCAGAACGGCGCGATGGCGGCGCTGCTGGTGAAGGGCGGCGATATCGCGATCGAAGGCAAGGGGCTGAGCGCGAAGGATAGCGGCGTCGATCTCATTTCCCGCGTGATGACGATCAACGGCGCGGTCCGTGCCAAGACGATCGACGCGATCGGCGGTTCGAACACCGTCGATTACGCGCGCAAGACCGCGACCGTGCTGAACGTCGGGCCGGGACCGGATGTGTCGATCGATGTGCAGGCGCTCGGCAGCATGTACGGTGACGGCGCGGTGCGCCTCGTCTCGACCGGTGCGGGCGTGGGCGTGCGCGACAACGGCAAGATCAGTTCGCTGACGGGCGATGTCGCGGTGTCGTCGAACGGCGATATCACGATCGGCGCGCCTGCCTCGATCGCAGCCGACAGCGCGGTGACGCTGAGCGGCGCGAACGTCGTCAACGATGGCAAGCTCGCAGCCGACACCGTGCGTGTCGATGCCACGCGTTCGGCGACGAACAGCGGCGCGATGGAAGGCCGCAATGTCATCGTGAATTCGAACGGCTCGATCACCAGCAGCGGCACGCTGAACGCGAGCAACGGCCTGTTCCTGATCGGCGCGCGCGACGTGAACCTCGACGGCGGCAGCGCGACTGCTGGCGGCGCGCTGTACGCATCGGCGGGCGGCACGCTGTCGAACCGTGGCGGCACGCTGAAGTCCGGCAGCACGATGAATGTCGATGCGAACCGCGTCGACAACACCAACGGCAGCATGACATCGGACGATACCGTCACGGTGAACGCCGCGACCGTGCTTAACGAAGGCGGCGTGATCCACGGCGCGAAGGACGGCGCAGCGAGCGTCGAACCGACCACGCCGGAGCAGGGCGGTGACCAGACCGACGCAGGCCAGAACCCGAAACCGGTCGATCCGGCCGGCGAGGAAATGGTCACGGTGTTGTCCGATGGCGGCGCGGTGACGCTCCGCCGTCGTGAACTGGATCAGTTCGCCGGCCGCGATCTGGTGTCGATCGGCAACGACACGTACGTGCCGCGCAATCTGCTCGCAAGCATGGGCTTCGACGAAAACGGCAAGCCGCTTCACGCCGGCCCGGTCATGCCCGATCAGGGGCAGGCTCCGGTCACGCCCGATCACGGCACGGCTCCGGTCGATTTCATTACCTTGATGACCGGCGCGAACACCAGCATCTCCGTTCCGCGTGGCGATCTGGAGCATCTGGCGGACCGCGATCTGGTCTATATCGGCAACGACACGTTCGCACCGCGCGCGCTGCTGGCGTCGATGGGCCGCGATCAGAACGGCAACCCGATCGTGCCAGGCTACCCGGTCGAGCGTCCGGTCGATCCGTCGATGGACGAGCGCGTAACGCTGGTCACGCCGACCGGTGACTCGTTCATTCGCCGCGGCGAACTGAGCCAGTACGCCGGCTCGGATCTGGTCTACGTCGGTGACAACCGTTACGTGCCGCGCGCATTGCTGAGTCTGGTCGGTCTTGACCAGGCTGGTAATCCGTTGGTGCGCTAAAACGCAAAACGCCTGACGTTGCAGTCAGGCGTTGAGTGTCGATAAAAAAACAGCCTTCGGTTTCGGCCGAAGGCTGTTTCGTTTGGTGCGTGAGAGCGATGCAGTGCGGTGCGTGAACTCAGCCGAGCAACGCGTCGGCAAATTCCTCGGCGCTGAACGGCTGCAAATCTTCGACCTTCTCGCCCACGCCGATGAAATACACCGGAATCGGCCGCTGACGCGCGATCGCCGCGATAATGCCGCCCTTCGCCGTGCCATCCAGTTTCGTGATGATGAGGCCGGTTAGACCGAGCGCGTCGTCGAACGCTTTGACTTGCGCGAGCGCGTTCTGTCCGGTGTTGCCGTCGATCACCAGCAGCACTTCGTGCGGCGCATCGGGCATTGCTTTGGCGATCACGCGGCGCACCTTGCGCAACTCTTCCATCAGATGCAATTGCGTCGGCAGGCGTCCGGCGGTGTCGGCCATCATCACGTCGATCTTGCGTGCGCGCGCCGCGCCGACGGCATCGAAAATCACGGCGGCTGCGTCGCCGCTTTCCTGCGCGATCACCGTCACGTTGTTGCGCTCGCCCCAGACCGTGAGCTGTTCGCGCGCGGCGGCGCGGAAGGTGTCGCCCGCTGCGAGCAGCACCGACTGGTTGAAGCGCTGCAAATGCTTCGCCAGCTTGCCGATGCTCGTCGTCTTGCCGACGCCGTTCACGCCCGCGATCATCATCACCAGCGGCTGCGCGCGGCCGAGCATCAGCGTTTTTTCGAGCGGACGCAGCAGATCGACCAGCAGTTCGCGCAGCGCATCCTTTACCTGCGATGCTTCCGTCAGGCGTTCCGCGCGCACTTTCTCGCGCAAGGATTCGAGCAGGAATTCGGTCGCATCGACACCGGCGTCGGACATCAGCAGCGCGGTCTCGAGTTCTTCATAAAGATCCTCGTCGATCTTCGCGCTGACGAAAATGCCCGTCAGATTCGAACTCGTCTTCGATAACCCATTCCGCAGCCGCGACAACCACGATTTCTTCGCGACAGGATCGGGTTCCGGCGGCGGCAGCACTTCTTCGCTGGCCTCATCGGTTTCGGGCACGCGCGTCCATTGCGATGCCGTGCGGCCTTGCCAATAAGGCTTTGGCGCATCGGGAACCGGGGCAGGCTCAGACTCAGGCTCCTGAGGAATCGCGGCATCGATAGCCGGCTCGCGTTCGAGTCCTGGCTCGTCGATTTCATCGGACAAAGCGGACGCTTCTTCGTCCTCGGCCGCTTGGACGGCTTCGTCCTCTTGCGTGTCGAGCGGCGCGTCAGCCGGCTTTTTGAATTTCTTGAAGAAGCTGAACATGGGTGCGTGAGGATGATGCGCGCTTGATGAATCGGCGTTCGCGTGCGTCGTAAAAACGCAGCGTGGAAAGCCCGCGCGAAAGGATTGAAGGCGCGTATTTTATCAGGCAAGGCGCGATGCTTCCGCGCCCGCTCGGTGCGGTTCCCGGCATAACGGGCGGCTGTGGTAACGTGGGCGCTCATTGTTCGCGCCGTCGCAAATATGCGCGTCGGCCGAGTCGAATCGATTTTTGTCCCTATGCCTCGCTCGTCTCTCACTCAGCACACGCCGTCACGCGGCGGCAAAGCCCACACTATTCGCATCATCGGCGGGGACTGGAAGCGCACGCCGCTGCCGGTGCTCGATCTCGATGGCCTGCGCCCGACGCCCGATCGCGTGCGCGAAACGCTGTTCAACTGGCTCGGTCAGGATTTGAGCGGTCAACGTTGCCTCGATCTGTTCGCGGGCAGCGGCGCGCTCGGTTTCGAAGCGGCATCGCGCGGGGCGGCGCGGGTGCTGATGGTCGAAAAAAGCGCGAAAGCCGCTGCGCAGATTCGCGCGAATCAGGCGAAACTCGGCGCGCGCAATATCGAAATTGCCGAAGCGGACGCGCTGCGCCTCGCGGCTGGCTTGGCACCCGGTTCATTCGACGTAATCTTCCTCGATCCCCCGTTCGGCGATGCGGCCCTGCTCCAGCGCGCAATCGATGCCGTCGCGCCGCCCGCCGCGCCCGATGCCGCGATCTACGTCGAATGCGGCGATCCGCTCGATCCATCCGCCATCGAATCACTGGCTGGATGGACGGTCGTGCGGGAAGGAAAGGCGGGCGCGGTTCGCTATCATTTGCTGCGTCGCCAAAATGAGGAATAATGCGCGTTCCCTGATCGGGCGCGCGGCGGAGACCACGCGCGCACGGGGAATCGATCGTCGCGGCGACGCGGCGCGAGGTCAATAAGAGAGGAGAAACTCATGGTTGTCGCCGTGTATCCGGGAACGTTCGACCCGCTCACTCGCGGTCATGAAGATATCGTCCGGCGCGCATCGAGCATTTTCGATACGCTGATCGTAGGCGTGGCCGACAGCCGCGCGAAAAAGCCGTTTTTTTCGTTGCAGGAACGGCTCGACATCGCCAATGACGTGCTCGGGCACTATCCGAATGTGCAGGTCAGCAGTTTTACCGGCCTGCTGAAGGATTTCGTCAGAAAGAACAACGCGCGCGTGATCGTGCGCGGGCTGCGCGCCGTGTCGGATTTCGAGTATGAGTTCCAGATGGCGGGGATGAACCGCTATTTGCTGCCCGACGTCGAAACCATGTTCATGACGCCGTCCGATCAGTACCAGTTCATTTCCGGCACCATCGTGCGCGAGATTGCGCAGCTTGGCGGCGATGTGAGCAAGTTCGTGTTTCCGTCGGTGGAGAAGCGTCTGATCGACAAGGTGACGGATCAGTCGCAGAAAGCACCTTGAATTTGTTAAGGGCGTCGGACCGCGTGTTCTCTTAGATACGCGGGTTCGGCGCAAGAGAGCGAAGCATGTCTTTATTCATCACCGACGAGTGCATCAACTGCGACGTTTGCGAGCCCGAGTGCCCGAACGACGCCATTTCGATGGGCACGGACATTTACGTCATCGACCCGAACAAATGTACCGAATGCGTCGGCCACTTCGATGAGCCGCAGTGCCAGCAAGTGTGTCCGGTGGAGTGCATCCCGCGCGATCCCGCGCACGCGGAATCGCCCGAGCAGCTTATGGCCAAGTACCACAAGCTGATAGCGGCCAAGAAAGCCGCGTCTTAACTGATTTTTTTCTTCAACGCGGCGATCAACGCATCGCATTCGTCGGGCGTGCCGACCGAAATACGCAAATGCTGATCGATACGCGGCAGCTTGAAATGCCGCACGAAGATTTCCTGCTGCTTGAGTTCGGCGGAAAGCGCAGCGGCATCGTGCTTCGGATGCTTCGCGAACACGAAATTCGCCGCCGATGGCACGACTTCAAAGCCCAGCGCTTCTAACTGCGTCGTCAGCGTATCGCGCGTCGCGATCACCTTCGCGCATCCTTCATCGAACCACGCCTTGTCTTCGTACGATGCCACCGCCGCCACTTGCGCGAGTCGATCGAGCGGATACGAGTTGAAGCTGTCCTTTACGCGCGTGAGTGCGTCGATCAATTCGATGTTGCCGAACGCAAAGCCCACGCGCATGCCCGCAAGCGAACGCGCCTTCGACGTGGTCTGCACGACCAGTAGATTCGGATACGCATCGATCAGATTCACCGCCGATTCCGCGCCGAAATCCACATACGCTTCGTCGATGATCACCGGCGCGTCTGGATTCGCCTTCAGCAGCACTTCGATCTCCGACAGAGGCAACGCGCGGCCCGTCGGCGCGTTCGGATTCGGCAGCAGCACGCCGCCGCTCGGACCGCGATAGTCATCGACATCGATCGCGAAATCCGAATTCAGCGGAATGGTTTGATATTCGACGCCGTACAACTGCGCATAGACCGGATAGAAGCTGTACGTGATGTCCGGAAAGCGAATCGGCTTGTCGTGCTTTAGAAGCGCCTGAAACGCGTGCGCGAGCACTTCATCGGAGCCATTGCCCGCAAACACCTGTTCGACGCGCAAACCATGGTGCGACGCGACCGCTTCACGCAACGCGCGCGCGGTCGGATCGGGATATTTGCGCAGCGACGCGCCGTCTTCACCGAGTTCGCGTCGAATCGCTTCGACCACGCGCGGCGAGGGCGGATACGGGTTTTCGTTCGTGTTCAGCTTCACCGGATGCAAAAGCGCGGGCTGCTCGCCCGGCACATACGGCGTCAGAGTGTGAACGATATCGCTCCAGAAACGGCTCACTTTCGGCTCCTCGTTAGTCGTTACGAATTGCGGTGCAGATTCATCATCGCGCGTTCGGTCTCGCCCGCGACTACGAAGGGCATCACGGCGAGCGCGCGTTCGATCGACTGATCGATCACGTCCTGTTCTTCCTTGCGCGGCGGCTTCAGCACGAAATTAGCGACGTCCGGCTTCGCGCCCGCACGCGCGCCTTCGGGAATCAGATCACGCGGATGCCCGATACCAATCCGCAACCGCCAATACTGCTGCGATGACAGATGCGCGGAAATATCCTTCAGCCCGTTATGGCCGCCGCTGCCGCCGCCGAGCTTCATTTTGACGGTGCCGGGCGGCAGATCCAGTTCGTCATGCGCGACGAGAATTTCATCGGGGAGAATCTTGAAGAATTGCGCCACCGCCACGACCGATTGACCCGATCGGTTCATGAACGTCTGCGGTTCGAGCAGATGCACTTCGTGCCCGTTCATGCGGCCTTTGCCATAGAAACCGTGAAAGCGGCGTTCATCGCGCAGTGTCGCGCCGGCGTCGCGTGCGAACTGGTCGATAAACCAGAAGCCCGCGTTATGCCGCGTCGCAGTGTATTCGGCGCCCGGATTGCCCAGGCCGACGATCAGCTTGATCATGTCGAATTCGTTTAGTGCGAAAAAAACCCGCCGGGGCTTGCGCTCCGGCGGGTCATATCGACCGTTCGCGAGAACGAATCGAGAGGATACTTCAGTCTTACTCGGCTGCCGGCGTTTCGCCTGCAGCAGGTGCGTCCGACTCTTCCGACACGACAGCAGCCGGAATGGTCGCCGATGCGACAACGGGGTTTTCCGTTTCGACCGACAGAACCAGGCTCACGCCCTTCGGCAGCTTGATGTCCTTCGCGTGCATCGTCTGACCGGCTTCGATCTTGGCCAGATCGATTTCCAGGAACTCGGGCAGGTCTGCCGGCAGGCATTCCACTTCGAGTTCAGTGATGACGTGCGAGATCACCGCGCCCGACAGCTTCACAGCCGGGTTGGTTTCCTGGTTCATGAAGTGCAGCGGCACCTTGGTGTGCAGCTTCTTCTTCGCGTCCACGCGCTGGAAGTCCACGTGCAGCACGTACTGCTTGAACGGGTGGTATTGCACGTCACGCAGCAGAACTTGTTGCGACTTGCCGGCAATTTCCAGATCCAGAATGGACGAGTGGAAAACTTCTTTCTTCAGGGCGTGCCACAGGGCGTTGTGGTCCAGTTCGACCAGTTGAACGTCCGATGCACCACCGTACACGATACCCGGGGTCTTGCCCGAGTTACGCAGGCGGCGGCTCGCACCCGTACCTTGCTTGCTACGCTCGAAAGCGACGACTTTCATAACTGACTCCTTGATCTGCCCGCGACCAGGCAGGGAAACTTGGGATCATCGAAAAAGTGTGATCCCACAACAAGCGGCGTGAACCTTCGTTCGCTCACGCCGATTATGCAAAAACGCGAAGCGCAGGCTTCGCGTTCATTGCTAATACGGCTCTACTGCTTAACTTTCTGCAAACAGCGACATCACCGAGTCACCGCGACGGATACGCGAGAACGTCTCCGCGAGCAGACCGGCGCTCGACAGCGGACGAATCTTCGGGCAAGCCAGCGATTCAGCGCTCAGAGGAATGGTGTCCGTGACAACCAGTTCATCCAGTTCCGATGCCGCGATACGCGCTGCCGCGCCGCCCGACAGAACCGGGTGCGTGGCGTACGCGAAAACCTGCTTCGCACCGCGCGCCTTCAGCACTTGCGCGGCCTTGCACAGCGTGCCGGCGGTATCGACCATATCGTCCATGATGACGCATGTACGGCCTTCCACTTCACCGATGATGTTCATCACTTCGGCGACATTCGCCTTCGGACGACGCTTGTCGATGATGGCGAGATCCGTGTTCATCTGCTTGGCGAGCGCACGCGCGCGCACCACGCCGCCGACGTCCGGCGACACGATCAGCAGATGGTCATGGTTCTGCTTGCGCAGATCGCCGAGCAGAACGGGCGTTGCGTAGATATTGTCGACGGGAATGTCGAAGAAGCCTTGAATCTGGTCGGCGTGAAGGTCCATGGTGATCACGCGATCGACGCCGGCAATTTCCAGCATGTTCGCGACGACCTTCGCCGAGATGGCCACACGCGCCGAACGCGGACGGCGATCCTGACGCGCATAACCGAAGTAGGGGATGGCTGCGGTGATCCGGCCTGCGGATGCGCGCTTGAGCGCATCGACCATGATCATCAGTTCCATCAGGTTGTCGTTCGTGGGGGCGCAGGTGGACTGCAGAACGAATACGTCTTTACCCCGAACGTTTTCCTGAATCTCGACCATGATCTCGCCGTCTGAAAAGCGGCTGACCATTGCTTTGCCGAGAGGAATTCCAAGGATTTTGACGACTTCCTGTGCAAGCGCGGGATTCGCGTTGCCAGTAAAAACCATCAGGCCGTCACTGCTCATCGTGCACCTGTCTGCGGCTGGAAACGAGAGGAATAGAACGAGAAGAAATGGCAGGGGAGGAAGGACTCGAACCCTCGCATGCCGGAATCAAAATCCGGTGCCTTGACCAACTTGGCGACTCCCCTACACAAACTGCAAGTCTCGCCGGGAAGTTTAGGACATACCCGACAAAACAAAACCTTATGACGCGAAAGCGAAGAGAGGATGTGAATCCAGACTTGCTGTGACCACGCTTTTCCAGCTTGCCGGGAGTTTGGCTTGTGCCATCTCCGCTTCGGCCTGGCTGTTAAAAGCAGCAAAAACACTTGCTCCGGACCCAGTCATTCGCGCTGGTGCGAGGTTCGAAAACCATTCGAGCACCGTTGCAACTTCCGCGTACTTTTCCGCAACCACAGCCTGCATGTCGTTCCGACCGAAGCTGTCTGGCCAGTTTGTGTCTGACCTTTGTGCTGCAAGAAAGTCCATCATTGTGGCGACTTTCGTATCCCGTGTCAAGCTTTTTTCGGAGAAAATCGCCGCGGTGGGGACGTGAACAGTAGGATTCACCACCAGGAAGGAACGTTGAGGCAATTTCACCGCCTGTAACGCTTCGCCCACTCCTTCTGCGAAAGCATTCTGTCCGAAGACAAAAAACGGCACGTCCGCGCCGAGTTGCAGGCCGAGATTCTGCAGAATCTCACGCGAAAGATCAACACCCCAGAGACGATTCAACGCTAAAAGCGTGGTGGCCGCGTCGGAACTGCCTCCGCCGAGGCCTGCACCCATTGGCAGACGCTTGTCGATTTCGATGTCCACGCCGTAATGCGTGCCCGTGTGTTGCTGCAACAGGCGCGCGGCGCGCACGACCAGATCGTCGGCTTCGGGGACGCCGGGCACGTCGGTCTTGCGCGCGACGATACCGTCATCGCGACGCGTGAAGTGCAGGTAATCGCCCCAGTCGAGCAACTGGAAAACGGTCTGCAACGCGTGATAGCCGTCCGGACGACGGCCGGTGATATGCAGGAAAAGGTTCAGCTTCGCGGGCGCGAGGCAGTTGCGAAGCGAATCGGCAGATGAGGACATGCGTGAAGCGTTATTGATCGAGAACGAGTTTGATGGCGAGCGGCGGTTCATCGCGCGAAAGGTTCACGCGCCTGACGCCGGTGGCAGGCGCATCGGCATAAGCGATGTAGTCGATGGTCCAGCCGTCCTGTTTGATCTGCTTCGGCCGGTCATTGTTCGACGATGGATCGAGTTCCGTCTGCGCGCGCGAGTTCGGCGCGGCGGACGGCTGGAGCCAGTAGCGCAAGCCTTCGACCGGCAGCGCGAAACCGAGCGTGTTCTGCATCAGCTCCGACGTGCTCTCCGCATTCACCGGCTGCCGATTCGGCAATTCCAAAGTCGCCAGCGAAGGCGACGACGTGACGATCGCCATGGTCGAGCCGAGCGGGTTGCGCAATTGCAGCGTCACGGTATCGCCGGTTTCCTGCCAGTCGAAGTTGCCGTACGCGTTACGCTGCGTGCCGTTCTGGTCGTTATACGTGACGGCGAAACGGCCGTGATACGCGCGGCTCGTCTGTGTGGCGAGCGAATTCGTGGCGTTGCTGGTGGTCGGTGTCGGCGTGCGCGGCTGAACCGCGCAGCCCGACAAGACGATCGCGGCAAAGGCCGCGAAGCCGAGCGCGCCGCGTCGAAGCGATGCGCCGGTGAGAGAATCGAAAGCCATCAAAGATCGTTTACCTGAAGTCGTTTCAACGTTTTGACGAGCGTGTCGTTGTCGGGTTCAAGCTTTTGCGCCTGACGGAACGCAGCGCGCGCCTGATCCTGCTGACCCGACTTCCACAATACTTCGCCCAGATGCGCGCCGATTTCGGCGTTCGGCTGAAGGTTGTATGCGTTCTTCAGAATCTTTTCGGCTTCGGCGGCGTTGCCCTGACGGAAGCGCGCCCAGCCGAGACTGTCCATGATGAACGCATCGTTTGGAGCGAGCGTTACGGCTTTTTCGATTAGCTTCACGGCTTCATCGAGCCGCTGGTTGCGATCGACGAGCGAATAGCCGAGCGCGTTATACGCTTGCGGGTTGTTCGGCTGAAGACGCATCAGCGAGCGCAACTGCGTTTCCATCACATCGTAATGGCCGGTTTTTTCGGCGGCCATCGCGTAGTCGTAGATCAGGTCGGGATCGTCGGGGAAGGCGTTGACGGCCTTGGCCAGATTGTCTTCCGCTTCCTGATAGCGATGCGCCTCGAACAGAATCGCCGAATCTGTGCGCGCCAGCATGGCGAGATCGTGCGGATCGGAACTTTGCAGGCTGTTGATGAGCGCGCGCGCTTCATCGACTTTGCCTTGCTTCGCCAGCAATTGCGCGCGCGTGATCTGCGCGGGCAAATACTGCTGACTCGTGCGCGGAATGCGATCGAGCCATTGGCTCGCGACATCGTCCTGTTTCTGTTCCAGCGCGAGTTGCGCGAGGTAGATATACGCCTGACCCGGATCAGCGCCAGGCGTGCTTTCCGCCTGCTTCGCGTACTGGTTCAGGAAATCTTGCGCCTTGTCGTATTGCTTCTTCTGAATGTTGATAAGCGCGAGCGCCATGATCGGCGTCAGATCTTTCGGATCGTTTTTGCGCATGATTTCGAACTGCTTTTGCGCATCGTCGAGCCGGTCGGAGGCGAGATACAACTGCGCCAGTGCAAGCCGCGCATCGCGCGACTTCGGATTCTTTTGCAGATACTTTTCGAACGATGCAATGCCTTCCTTGCGCTCATCCGGTCCCATGCGCGCGAGCGTCAGCGCAGCGGGCAGATAATCGGGCTTGAGTTGCAACGCCTTTTCGAGCGATGCCTTCGCGCCCGGTTGATCGTCCGCCAGCAATTGCTGACGCGCCAGCGCAAGTTGCGTCTCGGGCAGATTCTGATCGTTCGATGTCAGGTCTTTCAGCACATTCAAACCGCCAACGCGATTCGGTCCGCGTGCAAGCAAGGCCTGCAAGGAGAGAATCGCATCGCCACGTTGCTCGGGCGATACCTTGGCGAGTTCATGCTGAAGCGTGGGCTTCGCATCGTCCGGCTTGCCCGCGACGATCTGCAGAGAAGCGCTCAACTGTCCCGCGCGATCCGAATGCGGCGCGAATTGCTGCCAGAGTTGAGCGGAGGTCAGCGCATCGTTGGGACTCTGCGCGGCGATGGCGATTTCGGTCGCGCGCTGCGCGAATCGCGGATCTTTCGTGTCGCGTGCGAGCGCGAGATACGTCTGGAATGCAGGCGCGGGCTGTCCACGCTGAAGCGCGACTTCCGCCGCCAGGACCTGAAACACGATCTGGCTGGACAGCGAAAGATTCGGCAGGTCCTGCTTCTCGTCGCCATTGACTGGCGCGGTCAGCATGTCGGCGGCGTTTTGCGCGGCGGCCTGATCGTCGCCATCCGGCGCGGGCGATGAGTCTTGTGCAAAGGCCGGCGTGAACGCGAGCGCGGCCAACGCAACAGCCACTGCACCCGCAATGCGCGACATGGGCATGGCAAACGAACGCATCGATTTGACCTGACGCTTCGTAAAGAGCTTCGTGACGAACGGGTTCATGGAAATCCAGACGATGTTTCAGTCGATTGTAACGCGGTGGCTAAAATACCGGCATAAACGCACCAGCAAGACGCTCTCCCAGAAAATGCCCAAACAATGCCCGAACTGCCGGAAGTAGAAGTCACCCGAAGAGGAATCGAACCGTACGTGGCGGGAAGGCGCGTCGAGCACGTCGATGTGCGTACGCCCACGCTGCGCTGGCCGATTCCGCCGCAACTCGCCAAGACGCTGTCGAAGCTGAAGATCGACCGAGTCGAGCGGCGCGGCAAGTATCTGCTGTTCGAAACAGTCGAAGGATGGCTGATCGTGCATCTCGGCATGACGGGCACCTTGCGAGTGCTGCGTAACGTGCCGAAACCGCCTGACGCCGCAAAACACGATCACGTCGATATCGTGTTCGACGACTTCATTCTGCGTTTCCGCGATCCGCGTCGCTTCGGCGCGATTCTCTGGCATCCGCGCACGGACGGCGATGTGCTCGATCATCCTTTGCTCGCGAGTCTTGGCGTCGAGCCGTTCTCGCCGGAGTTTTCCGGCGCAACGCTTTTTCGTGCGACGCGCGGGCGCAAGGTGTCGGTCAAGCAAGCGCTGCTCGCGGGCGATATCGTCGTGGGCGTGGGGAATATTTATGCGTCGGAGAGTTTGTTCCGCGCGGGCATTCGGCCGACGACGGCGGCGGGGCGCGTATCGCTCGTGCGTTACGACTTGCTCGCCGATGCCGTTCGCGTGACGCTGGCGGCGGCCATCGAAAAGGGCGGAAGTACGCTGCGCGATTTTGTCGGCAGCAATGGCGAATCGGGCTATTTCCAGCTCGACTATTTCGTCTATGATCGCGCCGGATTGCCGTGTCACGTTTGTGGAACGGCGATCAGACAAATCGTGCAGGGCCAGCGCTCGACTTATTTCTGCCCGACCTGCCAACGCTAATTTCCTCCGATGCTCGCACTCACCGACTTTTCCTCGCGACTGATCGCGTGGCAACGCATTCACGGCCGGCACGATCTGCCGTGGCAAAACACGCGCGATGCGTATCGAATCTGGCTGTCGGAGATCATGCTTCAGCAGACGCAGGTGACGACGGTCATTCCGTATTACGCGCGCTTTCTTCAACGCTTTCCGACCGTGACCATGCTTGCCAAAGCGCCCATCGACGATGTAATGGCGCTGTGGGCCGGCCTCGGTTACTACTCGCGCGCGCGCAATCTGCACAAATGCGCGCAGGTCGTCGCGTTCGAGCATGGCGGTGAATTTCCCCAAACTGTCGATGAACTGGCAGAGCTGCCAGGTATCGGACGATCGACGGCGGCGGCGATTGCATCGTTCGCGTTCGCCGCGCGCGCGACCATTCTCGATGGCAACGTCAAGCGCGTGCTCGCGCGTGTGTTCGGCGTCGAAGGATTTCCGGGCGAGAAGAAAGTCGAAAACGCGATGTGGACGCTGGCTGAATCCTTGTTGCCGGATGCGGCGAACAAGGAGGAAGTCACCGCGTACACGCAAGGCTTGATGGACCTCGGCGCGACGCTCTGCGTGCGCGGCAAACCCGATTGCGTGCGATGCCCGTTTGCATCGGACTGCGTGGCGAATATCGATGGACGTCAGCGCGAACTTCCGACAGCGCGCCCGAAGAAGGCCGTGCCGACGCGCAAGACATGGATGCTCGTGCTGAAAGACGGCGATTCGATTCTGCTGGAAAAGCGTCCGCCAACGGGCATTTGGGGCGGCTTGTGGAGTCTGCCGGAAGCGGCGGATGAAAACGCGTTGTCGGCCGTATCGCAGCGTTTTGGTGGCGACGCGGAATTGCAAAGACTCGCGCCGCTGTCGCACACGTTCACGCACTTCAAGCTGGATATCGAGCCGCGGCTCGGCGAAGCGCGTGGTGCGCCGCTCGAATTGAGAGAAGTGGAAACCGTGTGGGCGCCGCTCGCGCGTATCGACTCATACGGTGTGCCCGCGCCGGTGCGCAAACTGCTCGATGCGCTGACCGGCTCGCTGATCTAGAACTAAAGCAGTTGGTGGTGCTGCATATAGTGATGCACCACATCGATCCGTCCGCCCGCGTCCATCAGTTCCATGAGTTTCTGACGGGCGCGCATTGGAATCGGCAGGATTTCGGCCAAACGGTTCGATACCCACGTGGGGTCATCGAGCAAAAACGGTTCGACAAAGGGCAGATTCTGCGGCTCGCGCGTTTTGATCGTATCGATGATGCGTTCCAGCACTTCCGCGCACGCGCCGAACTTGGCCAGCGTTTCAGCGCCTTGCAAGGGCGCATCGTCACCGATCAATTCGATCTCGCCGACCAGCAAACTGCTCGGCGCCACGCGATGATCCTTCAGCTTGAAGCGCTGCGTGCCGCGCGCCTGCACCAGCAGCAAACCGAAGGTATCGACGTCACATTCCGAGATTTCCGCGAGACAGCCGATGCTCTCCGGCACCGAAGGATCACCCGGCGATGCGACCTCGTGCCCGCTTTTCAGCAAGCACACGCCGAACGGCGTTTCCTCACGCAGACACGCGCGCGCCATATCCAGATAACGCGCTTCGAAAATCTTCAGCGGCAGCATGCCGCCGGGAAACAGCACGGTATGAAGCGGGAACAGCGGCAAGTCGTCGAGTGCGGGAGTCTGGGACATCGCGCGCCTCCAGTGTGGACCGCCGGCGCGGCGATCAGGTTCGCGTGTGGATGGCGCTTTCATCCACGGGGATGGGCGCATCACGATGCCGCACGATCACGTTCGATTGAACGCCGAAGCGCGCGGCAAGCGCCTGAGCGATATACACCGACCGATGTTGCCCGCCCGTGCAGCCAATCGCCACAGTCAGGTAACTGCGATTATCGTCGCGGAAGCGCGGCAGCCATTTGCCGACGAACGCGGCGATATCGTCGATCATTTCACCGACAATCGGCTGTGCAGACAAATAGTCGATGATCGGCTGATCCAGCCCGGTAAATGGGCGCAACTGATGGTCGTAATATGGATTCGGCAGCGTGCGTACGTCGAATACGAGATCGGCATCGAGCGGCAGACCACGCTTGAATCCGAACGATTCGAACATGATCGTAAGATCGGCGGCATCGGTTTCGACGAATCGTTTCACCCAGGCGCGCAGCACGTTTGCGCGCAGATTGCTCGTGTCCATCTGATGACCGAACTCGGCGAGATTCGCCACGAGTTCGCGTTCACGTTCGATTGCTTCGGCCAGCGAATTCAGCACGCCGACATCCGCTTCATGTCGCGACGAACCGGACAGCGGATGGCGGCGACGCGTCTCCGAAAAACGCTGAATCAGCGATTGCGTGCTGGCGTTCAGAAACAGAACGCGCAGATCGAAATCTTGTGAAAGCTGACGGATGATCGCGGGAACTTCATCGAGCGAGAGACTCGAACGCGCATCGATCGCGACGGCCAGGCGTTCATGCCCTTCGCTTGCGAGATACGAAGCGAGCTCGGGCAAAAAGCGCGGCGGCAAATTATCGACGCAGTAGTAGCCGCCGTCTTCCAGAGCATTCAGGGCAACCGATTTGCCGGAGCCTGAAATGCCAGTGATCAGAATGATACGCATGGTGTCCAGTGGTTCGCTTTCTCTTAGCTTAGCACCTGAGTTAGCACCTGAGTTCGATGCATCCGCGATCAAATGAGCTTGCCGGGGAACTGGCTGTCCGGGTCCTGCATGGCCAGACGCTGCCGGTCCATGAAGTCGCGCAAAGTATCGATACCGCGTAGCTGCAGGATCGTGTTTCGCACCGCGGCTTCGACCAGCACAGCAAGGTTTCGTCCAGCGGCCACTTGAATCGTGACTTTACTGATCGGCAAACCAAGTACATCGACGGTCTGACTTTCCAAAGGCAGACGCTGGAATTCGCCGTCCGGACGACGCACCAATTGCACGATCAGCTTCAGCTTCATCTTCCGGCGCACGGCGGTCTCACCGAAGATCGTCTTGATATCGAGCAGACCGAGGCCGCGCACTTCGAGCAGATTTTGCAGCAGCGGCGGGCAGCGACCTTCGACGAAATCCGGACCGAGGCGCACGAAATCTACCGCGTCATCAGCAACAAGACCGTGACCACGGCTGATGAGTTCCAGCCCGAGTTCGCTTTTGCCGAGGCCGGAATCGCCGGTCAGCAACACGCCCATCCCGAGAATATCGATGAACACGCCATGCAGCGTCGCGCGCGGCGCGAGAATGCGCGACATATACGCGCGCAAACTATCGATCACTGCCGCCGCGGACATACGCGTGGTGAACAGCGGCGTGGACGAACGCGTGCAGCGAAGCACCAGTTCCGGCGGCGCGCCGACTTCACCGGCAACGACGAGAAATGGCGGCTCCAACGCGATCAGTTCCGCCATATGGCGCGAACGATCTTCATCGGATTGACGCTGGTAGTAGTTGATTTCGGCGTCCCCGAGCACCTGAATGCGGTTCGGGTGGATCAGATTCAAGTGGCCGACGAGATCGGCGCTCGACGTCGCGTTGGCGACGGTTTCGCTCGAAAAACCGCGTTCCCAGCCTTCGTGCCCGGTGAGCCAGCTAAGCTTCAGAGCGGCGGCGTTGTCGTCGAAAATACTTTGGGCGTTGATGCTGGACGTATCCATGAGACCGGAACTCCGTTGGAAGCCGGAAGCAGTCTTTGCGCGCCGAAGCAGGATGCTTCGGATCGGCGCATGGCGCTGCGTGTGACCGATTGTGCCCCAGAAGCACGGCGCGCGGGATGCGGCCCCGTCGCATCTGCGGCACGGGGCGGGCGGCGGACGCGCGCGCTATGTTTATGCGACTATTACGGTTGCCATTGCGTGAGCACTTGATAAAGCGCCTCACGATCTTCTTCCTTGTGCAGACGCTCGCGCGCCTCAGTGTCGGAGAGCAGTTGCGCGATCTCCGAGAGAATTTCCAGATGCTGCTGCGTGGCCTGTTCAGGCACGAGCAGGAAAATGAGCAGCGACACCGGCTGGCCGTCGGGCGATTCGAACGCGATGGGTTCGGCGAGACGCACGAACGCGGCGAGCGGTTGCTTAAGCCCTTTGATGCGGCCGTGCGGAATGGCGACGCCTTCGCCGAGGCCGGTCGAGCCGAGACGCTCCCGTGCGAAGAGATTGTCTGTGACGATGCTGCGGGCGATGCCGTTCTGATTCTCGAAAATCAGGCCCGCTTGCTCGAATACACGTTTCTTGCTGGTAACGGACAGTCCGAGAACAACGTTCTCGAGGGGAAGAAATTTGGCTAAACGATTCATGTTGGCAGGCAGATGCGTGGCCTGTTAGCTCCTCATCGTGGCTGCTGGCTGAAAGCGCTCACGGCGATGTGAAACGACAAAGTACGCTCGCGGCTCGGAACAGCCTGTCGGTAAGCGACCCCGAAAAAGACCGAACCATTATAAAGCAGCCGAAAGCGCGATGGTGCGGCGCGCCATTGCGTGCCCTGCAATGGAATGTGCAGTACAAATTCCAGAAAATCAATGGCTTGTGCCGCTGTGCAACGCATAAAGGCGACAAAAAAGCCGCCAGCTAGGCGGCTTCGTTCTGGTGCGTGCTGTAATCAACCTTTAACGAACGATTGGAGGCTTTCCTCCACACATTCCCGCCGTCCTCGAACGGCGGGTAAGCATGGTTCGATCAGGCTGACGGCGCCTGCAATTCCTGCGGTTCACCGTGATACTTCACGGACTCGTGCGCATGGCCCTGAATTTTGTCCTTGTGCTTGATGACTTGCCGGTCGAGCTTATCGACCATCAGATCGATCGCCGCGTACATATCAGCGTCACAACTCTCGATAAAAATGTCCTTGCCCTTGAGGTGCAGGTTGATTTCTGCCTTCTGACGCTTGTCCTTTTCCCTATGATTGTCGACCGAGAGGACCACGTTGCCGTCGATCACTTGATCGAAATGACGAAGCACCCTGTCCAGCTTCGTGATCACGTACTCGCGCAACGCAGGCGTCAATTCGAGGTGATGTCCGCTGATCTTCAGATTCATAGTTGCTCTCCAAGCTAGGGGCCGTCAGACCACGAGGCTCGTCCGATACCGGTCGGCTATGCGTCCGTCAAAGCGCTAACACAACACGCATGAAACGGGTCGCATAGGCCGGCACGTCCGCGCTTTCGCGATGCGGCCGGTAAACGCCCATCACGACATGCGATGGACTACAGAGACGGATTAAAGAGACTTGCGCAGATTCACTGCCGGAATCTTCAGCGCTTCGCGATACTTGGCCACCGTACGGCGCGCCACCACGAAGCCCTGTTCCGCCAGCAGTTCAGCGATGCGGCTGTCTGAAAGAGGAGTTTTCGAGTCTTCCGCTCCTATCAGTTGCTTGATGAGGGCGCGAATCGCCGTGGACGATGCCGCGCCTCCTGTGTCGGTCGAAACGTGCGATCCGAAGAAGTACTTGAACTCCAGCGTTCCGAACGGAGTGAGCATGTACTTGCCGGTTGTCACACGCGAAACTGTCGACTCGTGTAAACCCAGCGTATCAGCAATCTCCCTCAAAACCAAGGGCCGCATGGCAATTTCGCCATGTGCAAAAAAGTTCTTTTGACGCTCGACAATTGCCTGCGCAACACGAAGAATCGTCTCGAATCGTTGCTGAATATTCTTGATCAGCCAACGCGCTTCCTGCAATTGCTGGCGCAGCGAGCCACTGCCCGGATCGCCACGGTTGTTTCGCAGAATGTTCGCGTACAAGTGATTAATACGCAGCTTCGGCACGATCTCCGGATTCAGTTCCGCCGTCCATCCGCTCGTGGTTTTGCGCACGAGAATGTCGGGCACAACGTAATCCGCCTCACTCTTTCCGTACGCTGCGCCCGGAAAAGGTTCCAGCGATTTGATCAGCAGATGCGCGTCGCGCAGCGCGTCGTCGCCAGCTTTGAGTTGCTTGCGCAGACGCGTGAAATCGCGTGCGGCCAGCAGTTCAAGATGATTCGTGCAGATTTCCAGCGCAAGCGTGCGCGTGGGTGATGCATCGAGCCTGAGCAATTGCAGCTTCAGACATTCCGATGCCGACCGTCCGCCGACTCCGGGCGGATCGAAACTTTGCAGCAGCGCGAGCGCCGCGCTGAGTTCATCGACATCGACTTCGAGTTCTTCAGGCAAATCCGCGCGAATCTCTTCGAGCGTCGACGTGAGATAGCCGTCTTCGTCCAGCGATTCGATCAGGAAGATGATCAGCGCACGGTCGCGCTGATTCGCCGACGTCATGCGCAATTGCGCGGTCAGATGATCGCGCAGCGTGGTGGTCGATTCATGGATTTGCAGCGGCGGGAGATCGTCGTCGTCGGATGCGTTGCTGGAGCGGCCGTAGTCTTCGAGATTCCACGAACTGGAATCCTGGCTGTTGTCGGAGCCTAAGCCGTTGTACTCATCGACGCCCTGCGGCTCGCTGTTTTCCGAGCGCTCGGAAGTCGATGTGCTCGACGACGAACCGTTGCTCATCATCGAATCAGCGGGTGGCGTGGATTGCGCGGGCGATGCGATCAGCGAGCCATCCGCCGCGACGCGCAATGGGCTCGAAATCCAGTCGTCGTCGTTCTCCAGCAGCGGATTCTGCGAGACGGCCATCGCGACTTCTTGTTGAAGTTCGAGCGTGGACAACTGCAGCAGCCGGATGGACTGCTGAAGTTGCGGGGTCAGCGCAAGATGCTGCGAGAGGCGGAGTTGGAGGCTGGCTTTCATGGCAAATTTTTAACCATTGTAGAGAGTTTGCCACGCGCGCGAAACCTCGCAGCGAATCCAAAAAAACTGTGCCGCCTCAGCGGGCGGCACGTAAGTTTTGCTGCTTCTCGTGATGCGGCGCGGCATCTCGCGCGACCGCCTTCAACGCCGACTACATACGGAAATGCTCGCCCAGATAGACGCGCCGCACATTCTCGTTTTCGATGATCTCGCTCGGCGCGCCCGCCGCCAGCACGCTGCCATCGCTGATGATGTACGCGTGATCGCAAATGCCGAGCGTCTCACGCACGTTGTGGTCCGTGATGAGCACGCCGATGTTGCGCTGCTTCAGAAACTTGACGATCTTCTGGATTTCCAGCACCGCGATCGGATCGACGCCGGCGAAGGGTTCATCGAGCAGGATGAAGCTTGGATTGGTCGCGAGCGCACGCGCAATTTCTACGCGCCGACGTTCGCCGCCGGAAAGCGACAGCGCCGGATTCTCGCGCAAGTGGCCGATCTGCAATTCGTCCAGCAAAGCTTCGGCGCGCTGCGTGATCGCATCTTTCGACAAGCGCTTGCCCGACTCGTCGGTCTGCAATTCGAGCACCGCGCGAATATTCTGTTCGACCGTCAGCTTGCGGAACACCGACGCTTCCTGCGGCAGATACGACAAACCCAGATGCGCGCGCTGGTGAATCGGCAGAAGGCTGATGGAATTGCCGTCGAGGTCGATTTCGCCCGCGTCGAGCGGCACGAGGCCGACGATCATATAGAACGACGTGGTCTTGCCCGCGCCGTTCGGTCCAAGCAGACCGACCACTTCGCCGCTTTTGACATCGAGCGACACGTCTTTCACCACGGTACGCGAACCGTAACGCTTCTTCAGATTGCGGACGACGAGCGAACTCGACTGGCCTTCCGGCTTGCGGTGGGGCATGGCGGGTGCGTTCACTGCTGCGGCGTTCCTTTGATTGAATCGGACGGGGAAAGCTTCGTGGACGGTCCGTTCAACCGCGCGGCGCCGCCATTGCGCGGCGCGAGCATGGCGCGCACGCGGCCGGACGGATTGCCCGGCGCGGCCTGGTCCTTGCCCGCGGTCGCGGTGTAGAAGTCCTTCTGACCGTCGTAAGTGATGACGCTGCCGTGCACTTCGTCCTGCACGTTCGTCAGACCTTGAAGACGGCGCACGACGGCGCGCGTCGTGAGCTTGGTGAAGTCGTTCTTGCCGTCGTAGTCGATGCGCACGGCGTTGCCGTCGATATATTCGTCCACGCCGTCACGCTTCTGGCGGAAATACGAGAGATTGCCGCCAGTAGACGTGCCCGTCGCGTATTGATAACCCTGCGGATCCTGCGTGACTTCCACGCGATCCGCCTTGATAACGATGGTGCCCTTCGTTGCAACGACGTGACCGGTGAAAATGTTCTTCTGGTTCAGGTCGTCATAGGACATGTTGTCCGCTTCGATATTGAGCGGCTTTTGCTGGTCGGCCTTTTCGGCGTGCGCGAGCGGCGCGAAACCGGCGAGCGGCAACGCGACCAGCGCAGCGAGGACGACGAGCCCGGCCCGAATCGAACGAATCGAGCGCTTTGCGCGCGCCGCGCTGCCGTCGGGACGAGGGAAACTTTCGTTCATGCAGTCACACTTCGGAATGGAGCCCGGGATTATTTGGAAGCGCCGCCGTTGAGGTCCGAGGCGGCGATGGCGCCGCGCACGTTACCGTAGAGCTTCATTTCCCGGGTGACGTTGTTGTAGTTCATGCCGTTGGCGGTCATCACCGACGGACCGCGCTGAAGTCTAACCGGTTTTTCCGTTTCGATGACATCGTCGTTCACCAGCACGCGAAAATGCTGTGAATCTGCCTGCATCTGCGGATCGCCGTAACCGGCTGCACGCAGAATGCGCGCGTTGTCGTAAAGATCGACGATCGATACGTCGCTGTTGACCGTGCCGCGCTCGGACGTGGCCGTCACGGTCGGCTTCTGCGGCTGGAACATGCGCATTGCAGGCAGCGTGAGGTCGCTTTTTTCGTCGTCTTCGTAATGCACCATCGACTTGGCGGTCAGGCGATATTGCGTCGTGCCGCTGGTGTCGAGTTCGGATACGGAAAAGTTGTCGGCGAAATAATCGGGCGTGTGGCGCTTGGGCTGATCGGGCGCCTGCTGCGCGGGCGGCAGCGTGGCCTGAAGCAGCCAGTACGTGATGCCGGCGAGCGCCGCCATTGCGACGAGCGGCACCAGCGAGGCGAGTCTTCCGGGACGTGGCATTGCGTCAGGCTCCGAGCGCTTCAGCGAGCAGTTCGTCGTAACGATGCTGCGCGCGCAGAATCGCGTCGCACACTTCGCGTACGGCACCGTGGCCGCCGCGCGCTTCCGCGACCCAATGCACGCGCTGAATCACTTCCGGATGCGCATTCGCAGGCGCGGCCGCAAAACCGCAGCGGCGCATCACCGCGAGGTCGGGCCAGTCGTCGCCCATATAGCCGCAATCGGCGGCCGAAACACCCGCTTTCACGAGCAATTCTTCCAGTGCGACAGTCTTGTCTTCGACGCCCTGAAACAGATGCGTGATGCCCAGTTCCTTCGCCCGCGCGTTGACGATGCCCGACTTGCGCCCGGTGATGATCGCCGTCTGAATGCCGATCTTCTGAAGCATCTTCACGCCGTGGCCGTCGAGCGAATTGAACGACTTCATCGTGTCGCCTTCGGCGCTGAAATACAGGCTGCCGTCGGTGAAGACGCCATCGACGTCGAAGATCATCAGCTTGACGCGGCTGGCGAGTTCTGCGGAGGAAGCTTGTTGCGCCATCAGATCACCTTCTTGGAGAAGAGGTCGTGCATATTGAGCGCGCCGATCAGGTTGGCGTGTTCATCGACGACCAGCATCTGATTGATGCGATAACGCTCCATCAGTTCCACCGCTTCGACCGCGAGATGGTCCGGACCGATCGTGCGCGGATTACGCGTCATGACATCGGCGAGTTTGTGCGAGCGGAAATCGCCGTCGCGCTGAAGGATGCGGCGCAGATCGCCATCCGTGAAAATGCCTTCGACGTGACGATTACTATTGATGACCGCCGTCATGCCCATGCGCTTGTCGGTAATCTGGAACAGCGCGTCGGAGATGGTGGCGTCGAGCGGCACGACCGGCACTTCGTCGCCGGTGCGCATCACGTCGCGTACATAAGTGAGCAGGCGACGGCCGAGCGCGCCGCCGGGATGCGAGCGCGCGAAGTCGTCCGGGCCGAAGCCGCGTGCTTCGAGCACGACGACGGCGAGGGCATCGCCGAGCGCCATCGCGGCGGTGGTGCTGGCCGTGGGCGCGAGGTTCATCGGGCACGCTTCTTTTTCGACGCGTGCGTTCAGATGCATGTCCGCCAGTTGCGCAAGGCTGGATTCCGGACGTCCGGTAATCGCGATCAGTTTCGCGCCGAGACGCTTGATGAGCGGCAAAATGGCGACGAGCTCTTCGGTTTCGCCGGAGTTCGACATCGCGAGGAAAACGTCGTCGGCGGTGACCATGCCAAGATCGCCGTGTGAAGCTTCGGCAGGATGCACGAAGAACGCAGGCGTGCCGGTGCTTGCCAAGGTCGCGGCGAGCTTGCGCGCGACATGGCCCGATTTGCCGATACCCGACACCACCACGCGACCCTTGCAATCGAGCAGCGTATTCACTGCGCGGAAGAAGTTGTCGTCGAGGAGTTCGGAGAGGCCGCGAACGGCATCGGCTTCAGTCTGGATTACGGTGCGAGCCAGCGCCAGTGCCCGGTCGCCATTGATTTTCGCTATCATGCGCGGAGTATAGCAAAGGCGTTTCCCCGCCGCGCCGCACGGCCAGCAGGGCGCCGCCGCCTATCCGCCCCCGCAGGCCCTGACGTCACGGGCTTTTTCAAGATACCGCCGCGCATGAAAAAAAGCGCGCCGGACACTGACGAACGAGGACGCTAGACGGATGATCTCGCCGCTCGAAATGACGCTTTTACTGCTGCTGTGCTCAGTGGTCGGCGTCGTCGTATTTCGATACTTCAATCTCCCGCCGATGCTCGGCTATCTGACGGTCGGCATCATCGTGGGTCCGCACGCTGCCGGTATCGCGCCGGATTCCGACCGCGCGCAGCATCTCGCTGAATTCGGCGTGGTGTTCCTGATGTTTTCCATCGGCCTGGAATTTTCGCTGTCGAAGCTGCGTTCGATGCGGCGCATCGTGTTCGGACTCGGCGCGAGTCAGGTCGGCGCGACCATCGCGCTGGCGCTGATCTTCGGCTGGATCGCGCATTTCTGGGTCGAGATGTCGTGGCAGGCGAGCTTCGCGCTCGGCGGCGCGCTGTCGATGTCGTCCACCGCGATTGTCAGCAAGCTGCTGGCGGAGCGGCTCGAACTCGAAGCGGAACACGGCCGCAATATCTTCGGCGTGCTGCTGTTCCAGGATCTGGCGGTGGTGCCGCTGCTCATCATCATCGCGGCGTTCGGCAACGGCAATTCGTCGCAGCTGGCGATGTGGCTCGGCATCGCGGCGGTGAAGATCGTGGTCGCGTTGACGGTGCTGCTGTTCATCGGCCAGAAGTTCATGACGCGCTGGTTCGATCTGGTCGCGCGGCGGCGTTCGCAAGAGTTGTTCATGCTGAACCTGTTGCTGGTGACGCTGGGCGCGGCGTTCATCACGGACAAGTTCGGTTTGTCGCTGGCGCTGGGCGCGTTTATCGCCGGGATGCTGATTTCCGAGACGCCGTACGTGCATCAGGTGGAAGAGGACATCAAGCCGTTCCGCGATGTGCTGCTCGGGTTGTTCTTCGTGACGACCGGCATGCTGCTGAATCCGCGCGTGATCTGGGACCATCCGTTTTTGGTGCTCGGCTTTTTCGTGGTGCCGATTCTGCTGAAGGCCGTGATGATCACCGGCCTCGCGCGGCTGTTCGGCTCGCCGCAAGGCGTTTCCATGCGCACCGGCCTCGGGCTTGCGCAGGCGGGCGAGTTCGGCTTCGTGCTGCTGAACCTGATTCTCGATTCACATCTGGTCGATTCGACCATTCTGCAAGCCATCCTCGCCGCGATGCTGCTGTCCATGCTCGCCGCGCCGTTCATCATTCAGAACATGGATCGGCTGGTGTTGCGGCTGTCGTCCACGGAATGGATGCTGCAATCGCTGCAAATGACCAAGATCGCGACGCAAAGCCTGAAGCAGAGTGGCCACGTGATTATTTGCGGCTACGGCCGCGCGGGGCAGAATCTGGCGCGCATGCTGGAGCAGGAAGGCCTTTCCTACGTCGCGCTCGATCTGGACCCGGACCGCGTCGCGGCGGCGGCGGCGGCGGGCGAATCAGTCGTATTCGGCGATGCCGGGCGGCGCGAGTCCTTGCTCGCGGCGGGGCTGCATCGCGCGGCGACGGTCGCGATCACCTACGCCAACACGCCATCCGCGATGCGCGTGCTGCACAACATCCACGAACTCGCGCCGACTTTGCCGGTGATCGTGCGCACCGTCGATGACGCCGATCTCGAAAAGCTCACCGCCGCGGGCGCGACGGAAGTGATCCCGGAGATCGTCGAAGGCAGTCTGATGCTGGCTTCGCACACACTCGTGCTGATGGGTGTGCCAATGCGCCGCGTGGTGCGCCGTGTCGAGGAAATGCGCGACGAGCGCTACAGTCTCTTGCGCGGTTACTTCCACGGCGCCGACGACGCCGATGACGACGATGGCCACGAGCAGGTGCGGCTACAATCCGTACCGATCGATGAAAAATCCGAAGCGGTCGGGCGCTCGCTCGATGATCTCGGACTCGTCGGTCGAGGTGTCGAGGTGACCGCGATCCGGCGTCACGGCATCCGGGGCGTGGCACCGGACCCCGAAACCAAGCTGCGCGCGAACGATATCGTCGTGCTGCGCGGCCTGCCCGAAGTGCTGGCGACCGCCGAGGAACGGCTGTCGCGCAATCGCCGGGCGGCGTAACTCACTTTTTTTACCTGAAGGCATCCGCGGCGATTGAACGCGGACTCCGGAGAAGTCATGTCCCATATCCCCACCAACGTCTCGGCCGATGCCGCGCGTTTTATCAAAGAGCGCGTGCGCACCGTCGAAGACTGGCCGCAGGCCGGCGTGCAATTTCGCGATATCACGCCCGTTTTGCAGGACAAGAAAGCCCTGCGCACGCTGATCGATATTTTCGTGCAGCGATATATCGACGCAGATATCGACGTGATCGCCGGCATGGATGCGCGCGGTTTCATCATCGGGCCGATTCTGGCTTATGAGCTGAGTCTCGGTTTCGTGCCGATCCGCAAGAAAGGAAAGCTGCCGTACAAGACGCTGTCGCAGTCGTACGACCTGGAATACGGCAGCGCGACCGTCGAGATTCACGAGGACGCGTGCAAGCCGGGCGACCGCGTGGTGATTGTCGATGATCTGGTGGCGACGGGCGGCACGATGATGGCCGGCAAGATTCTGGTCGAGCGCCTCGGCGCGGAAGTGGTGGAAGCGGCGGCGATCATCGATTTGCCGGATCTGGGCGGTTCCAAACTGTTGCGCGATAACGGCGTGCCGCTGTATGTGGTGTGCGATTTCGCCGGACATTGAGCCATGCCGAACTTTCTTCTGTTTCTCGCGGCGTCGGTGGCGATTACCGTCGCGCCCGGTCCGGACAATCTTCAGGTGCTCGCGCGCGGCATTTCGCAAGGGCGGCTCGCGGGCGTGGTCGCGGCGCTCGGCTTTGCGTGCGGCGTAATCTTTCATACGACGCTGGCGGCATTCGGCATCGCGGCGCTGCTGCGTTCTTCGCCGATGGCGTTTCAGGCGGTCAAGCTCGCGGGCGCGGCGTATCTCGTGTGGATCGGTATCAAGGCGCTGCGCAGTCAGGGATTGGCGACGGCGCACGAGCGGCCAAAGCAGCCGTTGACGACCGTGTTTCGTCAGAGCGTGATCGGCAATATGCTGAATCCGAAGGTGACGCTGTTCTTTATCGTGTTCCTGCCGCAATTCGTCGATCCGCACGGCGCGCAGAACGTGATGCTGCAAATGTTCGAACTCGGCGGTTTGTTCATGCTGCAGACGGTGGTGGTGTTTTCGGCGTTCGGCTTCGGTGCGGGAATGATCGGCGCGTGGCTCAAGCGCCGTCCGCGTGTCGGCGTGTGGCTGGATCGGCTGGCGGGCGTGACGTTTATTGCGCTGGGCATTCGCGTCGCGCTGCGCGACTGATCGGCTATGACGCTTCCCGCTATTACCGCTGCGCGTCGGTTCGACGTTTCCGCGCACGCGCCGTTTTTTATCGGCGATGAACGTGTCGGCTGGATCCGGCTGTCCGACGTGGACACGCTCAGGCGCTGGGCTTTCTTTTCGATCGCCGACAATGCCGTCCGATTGAATCTGGCAAGCGTCGAAGCCCGCACCGAAGCGCTGAAGCAAGTCATCGACACGCTTCACGCCGAAGGCAAAATCCCCGGATGGCGCAACGAAACCTACGCCATCCGCAATCATTTCGATGCGCCGCCGCTCGCGTTTATCGAACGCGCCGCGTCGCGCTTCTTCGGCACGATGACGTACGCGGTGCATCTGAACGGCATCGTAAAATATCGAGATAGCGCGCCGCAGTTGTGGATCGCGCGTCGCAGCGACACGAAGGCGACCGATCCCGGCATGCTGGACAACGTGGTCGCGGGCGGTATCGGCTGGGGTTATGCGTTGATGCCGACGCTCGTAAAGGAATGCTGGGAAGAAGCAGGCATGCCCGCCGAACTCGCTTCCACCGCGACGCCGGGCCGCGCCTTCTACGTGCTGCAATCGCTGCCGGAAGGCACGCAGGCGGGAAATCTTCGTCTACGACATCGAGCTTCCGGAAGACTTCACGCCGCGCAATCAGGATGGCGAAGTCGGTGAGCACAGCCTCGCGCGCATCGATGACGTCGCGCGCTGGATCGAAGAAGGCAAGCTCACCGTCGATGCCAGCTTAGCCACGCTCGATTGCCTGCTGCGCCGCCAATGGATCGACGAAGACGCGTGCGAAGGCATGGCCGCGCTGTTCGAGCCGCCGCGAAGCTGATTCCGAATTACACACGTATCGAACGAGGAAAGGTCATGTCGACCGAACATAGTTTCTATCTGAAGTTGTCGTGCCCGGACCGGCCGGGGATCGTGCATGCGGTGTCCGGTTTCCTGTTCAATCTCGGCGCGAATATTCTCGACTCGGCCCAGTTCGGCGATAGCCACACGGGCGAGTTCTTTATGCGCGTGCATTTTCAGCAAGTCGGCGGCGATCCGGGCGTCGAAGCGCTGCGCGCGTCGTTCGGCGAGTTGGCGAGCGAGTTCGGCATGCGCTGGGAATTGCACGATGCAAGCGTGAAGCCGCGCGTGGTGATCATGGTGTCGAAGATCGGGCATTGCCTGAACGATCTGCTGTTTCGCTATCGCACCGGCCAATTGCCAATCGAGATTCCGGCGATCGTGTCGAATCACAAGGATTTTTATCAGCTCGCGGCGAGTTACGACATTCCGTTTCATCATTTGCCGTTGATGAAAGCGACGCCCGAAGCGAAGGCCGCGCAAGAAGCACGCGTGCTCGAAATCGTCGATCAGCACGAGACCGATCTGGTCGTGCTCGCGCGTTACATGCAGATTTTGTCGGTGAATATGTGCGAGAAACTCGCGGGCCGCGCGATCAATATTCATCACTCGTTTTTGCCGAGCTTCAAGGGCGCAAAGCCGTACTACCAGGCGTTCGATCGCGGCGTGAAGCTCATCGGCGCGACCGCGCATTACGTGACGTCGGATCTGGATGAAGGTCCGATTATCGAGCAGGAAGTGGCGCGCGTGGATCATGACATGGCGCCGGAGCAGCTTACGGCGATCGGACGCGATGTCGAATGTGTGACGCTGGCGCGCGCGGTGAAGTGGCATGTGGAACATCGAATCGTGCTGAATGGGCACAAGACGGTTGTGTTCCGTTAAATCGCTTAGATCGTTTTTGCTTGCGACACGACAAAGCCCGCCAGATCGAAGGCGGGCTTTGTTTTTATACGAGCCGCAAATAAACCAATTCGCGCTTGATATACGCGTAGAAAATCGGCGCGGCGATGACGCCGGGAAGACCGAATGCGGCTTCCATTGCGAGCATGGCAAGCAGCAATTCCCACGCGCGCGCCTCGATTTGTCCGCCGATAATTCGCGCGTTCAAAAAGTATTCGAGCTTGTGGATCAGGATCAGAAACGCCAGCGACGCCACCGCTGTTCCGAACGATACCGACAGCGATATCCCGACAATGATCGTATTGGAAATCAGGTTCCCGATCACCGGCAACAAGCCGACGAGAAACGTAATCAGCACCAGCGTCTTCGAGAGCGGCAAACGTTCGTGAAAGATCGGTAACGCGATCAGCAGATACAGCGCGGTAAAAACCGCATTGATCGCCGAAATCTTGATCTGCGCAAACACGATGCGCCGGAACGCTTCCGAGAATCGCGTCACGCGCGCGACCAGCGCCGTCGATAACGGCAAGCGATGATTCGAAGGCTTCGGCGCACTCACCGCGATAATCGCGCCGATAATCATGCCGATCAAGATATGCCCGAATCCGCGCGCCATTTCCTTGCCGCCTTGCTGAAGCATCTCGGCGTGTTGGTGCATAAGTTCGGCGGCTTTGTCCTTCATCTGACCGGCATCGACCGGAAGGTAATTGGCGATCCAGTCCGGCACGCGCAGCCGCGCGCTCGACGTGATGTTCATCAGTTGATCGAGCAGATTTTGCAGGCTCGGAAAGTCGTGCTCGAAATGCTCGATGGTGGCAATGGTCGCGCCCGTCAGCCCGCCAACGATGATCGCCGAAATCAGCCCGACCGAAATCAACCGCGCGCCGCGACTGACCACATGCCGTTCGATCACAGGCGCAATCATATGGACGAGCTGGTACACCAGCATGCCGGCGAGCAAACCGCCGAGCAGCTTCAGTTCGAGCGTGAACCACATTGCCGCGAACGCCAGCAGATAGCTGCCAATTTCCACCGCCGACAGCTTCGGCATGCTCATGTCGCTCGTCAGCCTGACGGGGCGTGCGGGCAGATCCCGTACGCGCCGCTCCTCCGTGGCCGCTTCGTTGCGCTTCGCCATGACTGCGTTCCTTCTCCCTTGCGTGCTGCGGTTGTTCGTGACGGCTCGCCCTGGTCGCTATCTCGCACGCGCGCTTCATCCGACGCGCGCGCAAGAATCACGCCGCGGATTTCGGCCGTTGCAGCAAGGGTGCCAGATATCGGCCGGTAAAGCTCGCTTTCGCTTTCGCAACCTGCTCCGGCGTCCCCTGAGCGATGATCTGCCCGCCGCCGGCGCCGCCTTCCGGACCGAGATCGATGACCCAGTCAGCGGTTTTGATTACGTCGAGATTATGCTCGATGATGACCACCGTGTTGCCCTGATCGCGCAGCCGATGGATCACTTCCAGCAACAGCGCGATATCGTGGAAATGCAGGCCGGTGGTCGGTTCGTCGAGTATGTAGAGCGTCCGACCGGTATCGCGCTTGCTCAGTTCCAGCGAGAGCTTGACGCGCTGCGCCTCGCCGCCCGACAGCGTGGTCGCCGACTGGCCGAGCCGGATATAGCCGAGACCGACATCGAGCAGGGTCTTCAGCTTGCGTGCAACGACCGGCACCGGCTTGAAGAACTCGTGCGCGGCTTCGACAGTCAGGTCGAGCACTTCGTGGATGTTCTTGCCCTTGTACTGGACTTCGAGCGTCTCGCGGTTGTAGCGCTTGCCGTGGCAGACATCGCAGGGCACGTAGACATCGGGCAGAAAGTGCATTTCCACTTTGATGACGCCGTCGCCCTGACACGCTTCGCAGCGGCCGCCTTTCACATTGAACGAGAAGCGGCCGGGATCGTAGCCGCGTTCCTTCGCGGCCGGCACACTGGCGAACAGTTCGCGGATGGGCGTGAACAGTCCGGTGTAAGTGGCAGGATTCGAGCGTGGCGTGCGTCCGATCGGTGACTGATCGACGGCGATCACTTTGTCGAAGTGTTCGAGACCTTCGATCGATTCGTACGGTGCAGGCTCCGTCGCCGAGCCATACAAATGCTGCGCGACCGCGTGCTGCAAGGTGTCGTTGATAAGCGTGGACTTGCCGGAACCCGACACGCCCGTGACACACGTCAGCAGCCCGACCGGCAAATCCAGCGTCACGCGCTTCAGATTGTTACCGTGCGCCTCCATGATCCGCAGCCGCCGCTCATCCGGTGCGTTGCGTTTCTCCGGATAACCGATCGTCCGCTTGCCCGACAAATATTGACCGGTGATCGAATTCTTGTCCTTCTGCACTTGCGCCGGCGTTCCTTGCGCGACGATCACGCCGCCGTGCACGCCCGCGCCCGGTCCCATATCGACGACATAATCCGCCATGCGGATCATGTCTTCGTCATGTTCGACCACGATCACCGAATTGCCGATATCGCGCAGATGCTTGAGCGTAGCGATCAGCCGGTCGTTATCGCGCTGATGCAAGCCGATGGATGGCTCGTCGAGCACGTACATCACGCCGGTCAGACCCGAACCGATCTGCGACGCCAGCCGAATCCGTTGCGCCTCGCCGCCCGAAAGCGTCTCCGCGCTGCGCTCCAGCGACAGATAATCCAGCCCGACGTTATTCAGAAACGACAGCCGCGCGACGATTTCCTTGATGACCTTGTCCGCGATCTCGCCCTTCGCGCCGTCGAGGCGCAGGGTCTGGAAGTAACCGAGTGCATCGCGGAGCGGCCAGCCGCTGATTTCGTAGATACCGCGCGCTTCATCGCCAGAACCGACTTTGACGAAGCGCGCCTCGCGCCGCAGACGCGTGCCTTCACACGCCGGGCACGCCTGATTGTTCTGATACTTCGCGAGTTCTTCGCGCACCGCAGCCGAATCCGTTTCGCGATAGCGCCGCTCGAGATTCGGGATGATTCCTTCGAACGCATGCTCGCGCACCGACGCGCGCCCGCGCTCGTTGATGTACGAGAACGGAATCACCTGCTTGCCGGAACCGTACAGCAGTGTTTTGCGCACCTTTTCGGGGAGATCTTCGAAGGGCGCGTCGATATCGAATTCATAGAATGCCGCGAGACTTTGCAGCATCTGGAAATAGAACTGATTGCGCCGATCCCAGCCCTTCACCGCGCCCGCCGCCAGCGAAAGCGACGGATGCGCGACCACGCGTTTTGGATCAAAAAAAGTGATCTGGCCGAGGCCGTCGCACTCGGGGCACGCGCCCATCGGATTATTGAACGAGAACAGACGCGGTTCGAGTTCCGGCAGCGAGTACGAGCAAATCGGGCACGCGAACTTGGAGCTGAACAGCTTCTCGTTCTCCGTGTCCATTTCGAAGGCGATGGCGCGGCCATCGGCCAGACGCAGCGCCGTTTCAAACGATTCCGCCAGCCGCTGCTTCATATCCGGCCGCACCTTCAGCCGGTCGATCACCACGTCGATAGTGTGCTTGTCGTTCTTCTTGAGCTTCGGCAGCGAATCGACTTCGTAAATCTTGGCGACGCCTTCGTTCGCCGTGCCGCCGCCCGAGCGAATGCGAAAGCGGATGAAACCCTGCGCCTGCATCTCCTCGAACAATTCGACATGCTCGCCCTTGCGATCCACAACGACCGGCGCGAGGATCATCAGCTTGGTTTCTTCGGGCAGCGCGAGCGCGGCATCGACCATTTGCGAGACGCTTTGCGCTTCGAGCGGAATCAGATGATCGGGACAGTACGGCGTGCCGACGCGCGCGTACAGCAGCCGCAGATAGTCGTGAATTTCCGTGACCGTGCCGACCGTCGAGCGAGGATTGTGCGATGTCGCCTTTTGTTCGATCGAGATGGCTGGCGACAACCCTTCGATCAGATCGACGTCGGGCTTCTCCATCAACTGCAAGAATTGCCGGGCGTACGCGGACAGGCTCTCCACGTAGCGGCGCTGGCCTTCGGCGTAGAGCGTATCGAACGCGAGCGACGACTTGCCCGACCCGGACAACCCCGTGATCACGATCAGCTTGTGACGCGGCAAGTCGAGACTGACGTTCTTCAGATTGTGGGTGCGCGCCCCACGAATACGAATTTCTTCCACGTGTTTTTACCGGTTCCGTGCGGAAAGGGAGGGGGCCAAACCTGCTACTATAACGACTTTTGAAGGGCGCGGCGCCCGCGCCACAAGGCGTTCGGCGCGAATAGAAGGAGTCGTGCGGAGATTTTGCAACCGTCCGCGCGAAGCACTCGGCGCCCCGGCAGTACGCTTCATATAGTGCCGTTTCGACCGACAACAAGGCGGCCGTATCGGGCTTCACCCGAGACCGGACCCGGCGCAATCCACATCCATTTCCGTTTCTGATGTCCAATCCGTCTGCCACGTCCACACGTCTGAGCGCGCCGGAACTGCGCGCGACCGTGTCGCTTGCTGCCATCTTCGCGCTGCGCATGCTCGGTCTGTTCATGATCATGCCGGTGTTTTCCATCTACGCGAAAACCATCCCTGGCGGCGATAACGTGCTGCTGGTCGGCATTGCGCTCGGCGCGTACGGCGTCACGCAGTCCATGCTCTATATCTTCTATGGCTGGATATCCGACAAATTCGGGCGCAAGCCGGTGATCGCGTTCGGGCTGCTGGTGTTCGCGCTCGGCAGCTTCGTTGCGGCGATCGGGCATTCGATGACGTGGATCATCGCGGGACGCGTGATTCAGGGCATGGGCGCGGTGTCGTCGGCGGTGATCGCGTTTATCGCGGATCTCACGCGCGAAGAAAACCGCACCAAGGCGATGGCGATGGTCGGCGGCAGCATCGGCGTCTCGTTCGCGGTGGCGATCGTCGGTGCGCCGATCCTGTTCCACTGGGTCGGCATGAGCGGCCTGTTCACGGTGATTGGCGTGTTATCTATCGTCGCGGTCGGTGTGGTGTTGTGGATCGTCCCCGATCCGCCGATGCACCCCGTCCACGTGAAAGCGCCATTCGCCGAAGTGCTGCACAACGTCGAACTGCTTCGTCTGAACTTCGGCGTGCTGGTGCTGCATGCAACCCAAACCGCGTTGTTCCTTGTCGTGCCGCGCATTCTGGAAGCCGGCGGCCTGCCGGTGGCATCGCACTGGAAGATTTATTTGCCCGTCATGGGCCTCGCTTTCGTGATGATGGTGCCCGCAATCATCGCTGCCGAGAAGCGCGGCAAGATGAAAGTGGTGATGCTGAGTGCCATTTTGCTTATCCTGATCGGCCAATTGTTATTAGGCGCGGCTCCGCATACGCTATGGTCCGTGGCCGCAATTCTGTTCGTGTACTTTCTGGGATTCAACGTGCTGGAGGCATCGCAGCCGTCGCTGGTGTCGAAACTCGCGCCGGGAACCAGAAAAGGCGCGGCAGCGGGCGTATACAACACTACGCAGTCCATCGGTCTTGCGCTGGGCGGCGTGGTTGGCGGCTGGCTGCTGAAGCTTGACGGGCCAAGCGCGGTGTTTTTCGCGTGCTCTGCTTTGGTGCTCGCCTGGCTGATCGTCGCGGCATGGATGAAGCCGCCGCCGCGCAAAGCAGAACGCGCGGCCTGAGTTTAGTTTTCGTATTAGTTTGTGCTGAGTCGGCGCGGCGCTCGATGTCGCTGCATTGCTGACTGAAGCAAAGTATCTACCGGAGAAATCATGGCATCTGTCAACAAGGTCATTCTCGTGGGCAATCTGGGCGCGGACCCGGAAACCCGCTACCTCCCGAGCGGCGACGCCGTGGCAAACATTCGCCTGGCGACCACCGATCGCTATAAGGAGAAAGGTTCCGGCGAAATGAAGGAACTCACCGAATGGCATCGCGTGGCGTTCTTCGGACGTCTGGCCGAGATCGTCAACGAGTATTTGAAGAAGGGCTCGTCGGTGTATATCGAAGGGCGTATTCGCACGCGCAAGTGGACTGATCAGCAGGGCCAGGAACGTTACTCGACCGAAATCGTCGCGGATCAAATGCAGATGCTCGGCGGCCGTGGCGGCGCGGGCATGGGCGGCGGCGATGACGGCGGCTACAGCCGCAGCGCGCCGGCTGAACGCTCGGGTGGCGGCGGACGTCCCGCATCGGGCGGACGTGCTGCGGGCGGTGGCGCATCGTCGGGCGGTGGTTCGAGCCGTCCGAGCACGCCCGCAGGCGGCGGCTTCGACGATATGGACGACGATATTCCGTTCTAAGCGCTCACGCGTATTTCGATGAAAAAAAGGGCTTCTGGCTTTCGCCAGAGGCCCTTTTTGTATTTTCGTCGCCACAATTCCTTCGCACCGAAATTAGCTGCTTTTAGGCATCAAGTTCGCACTTAACGCGCTCCTGAATGCACGTTCTCCGCGGAATTGGACGATGTCGCGAATGTATCGGATTGATCCTATGGCGTACAAAATGTTGGCGTCTTATTTTTCGGATAAGGCCTCGAACGGGTTTTTAGTGCCTCGTTAGTTGTCTGTTGTCATGCAAATCGCATTTAACCGCTTGATTTATCTTCGGAGCGCTGCGTTATAAGGCCGAAGCTTTTAATAGCCATGGAAACTGATTTGCCGACAATATATTTGAGGGCACCTCACGCGTTCGAGCGGAAACAATCACAATAGAAATGCATTTGGGGGCCATTTGAAGCTTCGTGTTGTGTTAGCGGACGATCATCCTTTCGTTCTCCTAGGTATGAAAGCGCTTTTCGGTGCGGAGGAGGGCATGGAGGTCGTAGGTGAAGCGATGAACGTGTCTCACTTGTTGTCGGAACTCGAAAGCAAATCCTGCGATGTGCTCGTCACGGATTTCGCCATGCCCGAGGCGGGGCTGGACGCCCATGACGGACTTCGCCTGATCCGCAAGGTGCGGCAGGACTGGCCGCTCGTCAACATCGTCGTACTGACGAGCGTGAGCAACATCGCTATTTTGCGGTCAATTCTGAATGCAGGCGCGATCGGTCTTGTCGATAAGGCCGAGCCTATCGAACTGGTGATGGCGGCGGTTCGCCATGCGCAAGTAGGCCGGCGCTACGTGAGCGCGAGCTTTGTAACCGCGCTCGCCGAGGCCAGGGGCGAAATAGCGTTCTCGCCTGAAGAGCCTCGCTTATCGCCGCGAGAAATTGAGGTTGTGCGTTTGTTTGCCAAAGGGCGCTCGATTACTGAAATTGCAAAAGAGCTAAATCGTGATGTTCGTACCATCAGCCGCCAAAAGCGTGATGCGATGAACAAGCTTGGCGTACGAAACGATCCCGGTTTGTTCGCATTTGTACGAGCGCAAGGATTAGGCTGATTTCGCGCTCTCGGTCATTTTGTTTCAGATGCGTCTTATGTCCTTTAATTGTTCGCTATCAGATGCTTATATGCATGTTTTAGCACATATTAATCCGCGCCACACGTTAAGGTCAGAGTTTAATGGATATGGGAAACGAGAACCTCGCGTTCTCGCATTTAAAAAGAGTAAGACTGGCTATTGCGGACGATCATCCGCTCGTTATTCTTGCAATCGAAAAACTAGCCGGGAATTTTCCGAATGTCGAGGTCATCAGCCGCTCGCCAAATTCAACGCTTCTGGAAGAAGCGCTCGCGAGTGGCGACTGCGATGTCGCCATTCTCGACTTCCACATGCCAGGCGGGCAGTTCGGTGACGGCGTCGATCTGATTCAGCACATCAGCCATCAACATCCGGAAGTCCGCATCATCGTTTTGTCGCGCAACGACAATGCGGCGCTCGTCAAGCAAGCGCTCGACGCGGGCGCTCAGGCGTTTCTCAGCAAGGAAGATCGGCTTGATCTGATTTACGTGGCAATCGTATCGGTGCTCGCGAACGAAACGTATCTTGGACCGGCCATTCGCCGATCGTTAGCCGTCGCGAATGAGGAAGGACATGCGCGGTTCATTCGGCAACGGCTTACCACGCGTGAACTCGAAGTTATCGAACGTTATGCGCGCGGGTCCAATGTGACGGAAATCGCCAAAGATCTGGGCCGCAGCGTGAAAACAATCAGTGCACAGAAGTGCGCCGCCATGCGAAAGCTGGATTTATCGACGGATGCAGACCTTTATCGCTTCGTCGCCAACAAGGACGTGATTTAGCGAATGTGCGGTTGGTGGGAACCGCTTCCCACAACCAGCAAGGAGATCACGCGCGACAGGGCAAACATCGTGCGTGCTGGTAGTTCGATTTTCGACCAATAAAAACATGAACGAAGAAAAAACAATTCGAGCCATCTTGGCCGACGACCATCCCATTATTCTCAAGGGTTTGCAGGCTTGCCTCGAACGGGACGGGGGCATCGAGGTCGTCGCTACTGCAAGCAATACGCTCGAACTCGCTGCGGCGCTCGACTCCACGCCGTGCGACTTCGTCTTCACAGACATCGGTATGAGCGGTATCGACGGGGAAAGCAATTCCATTGCATTTCTGAGACGTTTGTCCTGGCAGGAACGGCGCCCGCGATTGATCGCCATAACAATGATCTCTCAACCGCAGATGGTGGCGGGTCTGATTCAGATCGGTATCGACGGTGTGATTGACAAACGTGATGGATTCGACTGCGCACTGGAAGCTATTCGGACTACGCGCGCCGGCCGCCGCTATCTCTCTCCAAAGGCATTCGAATCGATTAGCCACATTCCACCCGGAGCGCCTGCACGCGCGGGCGTGCTTAGCCGGCGTGAGTGGGAGGTATTTCAACTTTATGCACGCGGCCTTCTGATTCCGGAAATCGCCGCGCGATTCGGCCGCAGCAGCAAAACCGTCGCCACTCAGAAACGCAGTGGCATGCGCAAGCTGGGCCTCGAGAGCGAGGCGGAATTGGTCTCATATCTCAGCCAGGTGGGTCTGGTCTGAAACGATCGAATTGCATTTTGCAAGAGTCTTCGGTTGTGTTTGGGACGAGTCTTATTCTCGGGGATTCGGACTCGCTTCAGACTTGATCAGCGATCGCGCATTAAACCCAGCCGCAGTCTTCCATCGACGCGATCGATTTTCATGCGCGCGGCCGTCCTCAAGGAAATTGCAATTGAGATCAGTGTTGGCGTCCTTTCGGTTCGTGATTCCGGTGCTCTTGGCGGGGCTTTCGCTTGCGGTGAACGCTTCTGGCGCAGGCACGGCGGTTCAGGCTGGTTGGACCGTCAGCGGCGTGCGTCTCCTTCCCGCGCTTATCGGAGTCGCGGCGGTGCTTATCGTGACCTTGCGGGCGCTGATTCTTTTGCAACGCGAGATGGCGCGTCGCATCGAAATCGAGCAGCAACTCGCAACGCAACTCAGCTTCCAGCAAACCATGATGGAGGTCGTGCCTTATCCGCTTGTCGCCAAGGATCTGGACAATCGTTACATCGCGGTGAATCGTGCGTTCGAGGAGACGCTCGGCGTGCGGCGCGCGGACATTGTCGGGCGCACCACGCGAGATGTATGCGCGTGGGGACCGGAAAAGAGCACGGTACTTCACGAGCTTTCCGCCGCGACCTTGAACACGGGCATGCGCCAGGAAGTAGAAGCCGAATTTTTCGATCGGAGCGGACGGCAACGCTGCGGCCTATTCTGGACCGGCGCGTTTTCATCGCCTGATGGTCTGCGCGCGGGCGTCGTCGGAACCATGATCGATATCACCGACATCCGCGACGCCGAAACGCGCGCGCGCCGCACGGAGCGCCGTCTGCATGACGTGACGCGATCGTTGCCCGCCGTAGTGTTCCAGCTTCGGCGGTCGCGCGAGGGCACCTACACGCTTCCCTATGTCGATGGCGATACACGTCAGTTACTCGGGCTCGATCTGGCCGCGCTTGCGAACGATCCGCTCAACGTTCTGCGCCATGTGAATGCGGAGGACAGCGCGCGTTTGCTGCAGGAAATCGAAGCATCGTCGAAATCGCTCGAACCGGTGCGCACCGAATTCCGGTCCGCGGTCTCGGGCGTGGTGCGTTGGATTCGCGCTGATCTCGTCGCGCATCGCGAAGACGATGGCGCCGTGGTATGGAGCGGCTATTGGGCCGATGCGAGCGTCGAGCATGCTCGCGCTGAAGAACTCGCGCGCGCGCGTGATACGGCCGAAGCCGCATCGCGCGCGAAGGACGACTTCCTCGCAATGATGAGCCACGAAATCCGCACGCCGATGAACGGCGTGCTCGGCCTTGTCGAAGTGTTCGAAAACACGCCGCTCAATCCGGATCAGTCGCAAATGCTCGGCATGATTCAGGATTCGGCGAGCGCGCTTCTGCAAATTCTCGACGATCTTCTCGACTATTCGAAAATCGAAGCAGGGCGTCTGACAATCGAATCGACGGCAATTGATTTGCGCGAATTGGTCGATAACGCGGTTGGTCTTCTCGCCGGCCGTGCGCATGAGAAAGGGCTGCGCGTGCGCGTGGATGTAGCGCCAGAGGTGGCCGCCGTCGTTCGCGGCGACAGTGTTCGACTGCGGCAGATTCTCTTCAACCTGATGAGCAACGCCATCAAGTTCACCATCCGCGGCGATGTCTCGTTGCACGTGCGTGTCGCCGAGCAGCGCGGCGCGGAGCAAGTCATCGAATGGTGCGTGGCCGACACCGGAATCGGCATTGCGCTCGAAGCGCAGTCTGGATTGTTCGAGCCATTCGTTCAGGCTGAAACCTCGACGACACGACGTTTCGGCGGCACCGGACTCGGCCTTACCATTTGCAATCGTCTCGTCGAACTAATGGGCGGCACGCTCTCACTGAAGAGTGACGTCGGGGTAGGCACAGCCATGACCTTGCGACTCGCCATGCCGGTCGAGACGGAGCAGTATCAGATCGAAGGTTTGCGGGGCAAGCGCGGCATCGTCGCCGTCGAGGATGAGCGGGTGGCGGGCGCATTGCTGAACTTCGGGCAGGCTTTGGGGCTGAACCTGCGACGCATCGCGCCGTCGGATCGGTCGCTCAGCGAGTCGAACACGTTCGAGGAAGTCGATCTGGTCTTTCTGCGTGATACGCATCAAGGCACGGTTCCGCCCGGCGCGTCGATCATCCATGTGACCGAAAAGCCGAAACCGACCGGATATCGGATTCTTGAAGACGATATCCGCGTGAGCGTCAATCCTATTTCGTGGCGCGGACTCGGCGCGGCGTGTGTGGCCGCGTTGACCGGTATGCCGCAAATCGCCGCGCGCGCCCATCTGAATCAAGAGGCGAAAATGGAAGCGCCGAGCCGTGCCGACGCGTTGCAAAGCGGCAAGCTCGTGCTCGTGGCGGAAGATCACCCTGTCAATCAAGAGTTGATCCGCCATCAACTATCGTTGCTGGGATTTGCATGCGATGTCGTGCACGACGGCGTCGAGGCATTGGCAGCGTTGAAGGACACGCGATACGGCTTTTTGATCACCGATTGCCACATGCCCAATATGACCGGCTATGAACTGGCCAAACGTGTCAGATCGGGCGAGAAAGGCTCGTCGCGCCGATTGCCGATTTTGGGTATTACCGCCAGCACGGTTCCCGAAGAACTCAAGAAGTGTCGTGAGTCGGGCATGGACGACTGCCTGATCAAACCGACACGGCTCGCTACGCTTCGTGAGTATTTGAATCGGTGGCGCGCGTCCGAGAATATTAAACCCGAAGCGGAACTGCGCACGGAGCGGACTGTGGCACATGACAACACTGAAGACGACGCGCTCGATCTCGCCGCGATGGCGCAACTCTGGGGCAGCGAGGCGACGGTCAAAGCCTTGCTCGACGCGTTCGTCTCTTCGTTCCATGACGACCTTCTCACGCTCCGAGAATTGCTCGACCGCGGCACCGTCGATCACTTGCGCGAGTGGCATCATCGCGTGACGGGTGCGGCGAGCGTGTTGCAATATGGTCCGCTGCTCGATGCGCTCGAGGCGTTCCGCCGTGATCTCCACGTGAAGTCGTTCAAGCAGCGACGGGACGACGGGCTTGCGCTGATCGCGCGTTGCGAACAATTGCTGGAGCGGATCGAAGCGCAGGGCGCGGCGATTGCCTGAATTGCCTGGAATTGCCTGAAGGCCTGGAGGTGTCGCCGCTATTCGCTCGCGGCGTTCAAAGCGACCGGATCGCGAAAATAACCGAGCGCAAAATCGACAAACGAGCGCGTCTTGGCCGACACGAATCGCCGCCCCGGATAGACAATCGACACTTCCTTGTCGGCATCTTTTAGCTGATAGTCCTGCAGCAGGCGAACGAGCGCGCCGGATGCAAGATCCTGCGTGACATAGCTTTCCGGCAACACGGCGATACCCATGCCTGACAATGCCGCCTGACGCAGCATCGGCGAGCTGTTCACGGCGTAGTCTGGATCGAGCACGACATCTTCCTGCGTCCCCGACGATGCCACGAACGACCAGATCGATCCGTGTATATCAGCGGAAGGCGCAAGAAAGCGATGCTTCGAAAGCAGCGCGGGCCGGTCGGGGATGCCATATTCAGCGAGATAGTCCGGCGAGGCGACCATCACAGCGGCAACCTTGAAAAGCGGACGTTGAATAAGCGACCCGCTATGCACCAGATGCGGCACGACGATGCCCACATCGAAACCTTCATCCACCAAATCGACCGGACGATGCAGCAGCGTGAGGCGCAGTTTCACGCTCGGGTGCCGTTCCTGAAACGCACGCAGCATAGGCGTGAGTTCGTGCAAGGAAAACGAGGCCCACGCGACCAGCTTGAGCGTTCCCGAAGGATCGACTGCCGTGCTCGCCACCGATGCCTCGACCGACTCGACTTGTTCGAGCACGGCGCGACAGCCATCGGCAAAAGTCCTTCCCGCTTCGGTGAGGGAAACGCTGCGCGTGGTGCGATTCAACAAGCGCGTGTTGAGATGCGCTTCCAATAGCGAGACATAGCGCGTGACAACGGCGTTCGATATTTCGAGCGCGGCGGCCGCGCGCCCGAAAGATTCGGTCTCGGCGACTTTAAGGAAAACGCGCATCGCCTGCAGTTGATTCATGGGGCGGATGGCTTCTGTTGCGGTGTTACCCGGAGAACGCGATTAAAGCGAGAGAGTTATCTCGTCACTTCGCGTGCGCGATATTAGATGCCCGAATTGCGAGTTGGAATCGGAGTACTCCGATCTATGTTGGATGTCGCGATTGGACAACTGTCGCATGTCTGCAACTGTGTGCGCGCAGCGAAATTTCGAGACTGGAAACCGAAGTGGGTAAGTACAAGATCCCTAAGCGTTAACTTATATTGAAATTTGATCTTTTGATTTATTCAAAAAGATTTTTGTACTTCATTGGGGGGTGGATGCAAAAAGCTGAGTTCTAAACTTTGGGCTGCCGAATAACGGTGTGAAGCGCACGTCAGAGATATCGATCTCAAACGTGCTGCGGTGCCGATCAAAGCAACCCATCGAGCGATTAGGCTCACTCAGAGGAATTACGCATGAAAAAGAATGTAATCGTAGCAGCAGTGGCAACGCTGGCTGCATCGTTCGCGACGGCTGCAAGCGCACAAAGCAGCGTCACGCTGTACGGTTTGGTCGATGCAGGTCTGACGTACGTGAACAACGTCGCGACTGGTTCGGCCACCGGCCCGCAAAAGGCTTCGTTCCACGGTCTGACGAGCGGCAATCTGCAAGAAAGCCGTTGGGGCCTGACGGGCTCCGAAGACCTCGGTGGTGGTCTGAAGGCAATCTTCCGTATGGAAAACGGCTTCAGCGTGGCCAATGGCCAGCAGGACAACGGCCTGTTCGGTCGCCAGGCATATGTTGGCCTGTCGTCGGATGTCGGCACGTTCACGCTGGGTCGCCAGTATGACTCCGTCGTTGACTACCTCGGCCCGCTGAGCGCAGCAGGCACGTGGGGCGGTACGTACTTCGGCCACGTTCGCGGCAACGATAACCTGAACAGCAACTTCAGCATTGCTAATTCGGTCAAGTTCCAGAGCAACAACTACGCTGGCTTCTCGTTCAGCGGCTTGTATGGCTTCTCGAACCAGGCTGGAGCTTTCGCTAACAACCGCGCATACAGCGTTGGCGCGGGTTACGCGAATGGTCCGTTCAAGCTGGGCGCTGGTTATATGCAAGGCAATGGCGTTGATGCCGTGTCGAACCCCAACGGCGCGATCACGGGCGAGCAGTTTGTCGGTGTTGGCAGCAGCCACGATCGTCAGCGTACCTTCGGTGCAGGCGGTAGCTACTCGTACGACGCAATGACGTTCGGTGCGGTCTGGACGCAAAGCCGTCTGGATAACAGCGACTTCCAAGGCTTCTCGAGCGTGTTCAACAACTTCGAAGTGAACGCTCGCTACCTGGTTACGCCGGCGCTCGCGCTTGGCGCGGCTTACACGTACTCGCAACAGAAGTACAACGCGTTCGGCGAATCGTCGGAAAAGAGCAAGTTCCACCAGTTCGGCCTGCAAGCTGACTACGCTCTGTCGAAGCGCACCGACTTCCATATCGAAGCAGTTGCGCAAATCGGTTCGGCAAGCGGCGACGCTCCCGCAGCGACGGCAGCAATCGCTAACAGCAACGGCGCGTTCGGTCCGTCCTCGAGCAGCCGTCAGGTTCTCGTGAACACGGGTATCCGTCACCGCTTCTAAAGCGGGCTGTAGCTTAGGCTAGTAGCAAGCAGTAAGAGAAGGGCGCCGCGAGGCGCCCTTCTTGCGTTTAGGCGCGCCAAAAGCAACGATCATCCGAATGCACTACCATCGTCGAAGCGGGAGACACGATAAGCAAAAGCCCGCGGCACTTGGAGAGCAAAGATGATCTCGACATGCAGACCACATGTACGCTGGACATTAAGCCTGACCCTTGCGCTGCTCGCATCGACAAGCGCGCATGCGGATACAGTTGCACTCAAAGCCAATCTCCAGCCATCGAGCGAGGTCCCGCCGCGTGTGAGCAAGGGCCACGGCATTCTCGATGCCACCTTCGACACCGACACCAAACTCCTCACCTGGACCGCGACCTACGCCGAACTTTCCGGCCCGGTAACGATGGCGCATTTCCACGGCCCCGCACCCGTCGGTCAGAACGCGAAGGTACAAGTGCCGGTCGATAAAGCCGCCCTCGCCAGTCCGATGAAAGGGCAGGCCACCTTAAACGATCAACAAGTCACTGACCTGATGGCCGGACAGTGGTACTTCAACATTCACACGCAAGAAAACCCGACTGGCGAAATTCGCGGTCAGGTGATGCCATCGAATTGAATGAGTTGGCAATGCGATCTGGCGTGCTGGATCTTGCGACGGAGCATGCGTCCAAAAACGGCCGAGCCGGGTATCGATGTCGATTATGTTCGCGCGCGCACGTCGCGCCGGGTGTGGCTGCCGCGCGTGCCGAAGGGATTCACGCTTGAAATGCAGAAGTCGCCGATTACGGGCGAATGGCTGAACGCGAATGCGCAGGTAACGATTTTTTATCTGCACGGCGGCGGCTACTACTTCTGCTCGCCGCGTACGCATCGTGCGATCACGTTTGGACTGGCGACGCGCGCGCGTGCAAATGTCTTCGCGCTCGAATATCGGCTCGCGCCCGAGCATCGCTTTCCGGCGGCGGTCGATGATGCCGTCGCCGCTTATCGCATGCTGCTTGCGCGCGGTACGTCGCACGATCGAATCGTGATCGCAGGCGATTCAGCCGGTGGCGGTCTCGCGCTCGCAACCTTGCTCGCACTCCGCGACCACGGCGATTCGCTTCCCGCCGGCGCGGTGCTTTTCTCACCGTGGACCGACTTGACGTGCAGCGGCGCATCGATGCAAACGAACGAGGGCCGCGACCCGATGTTCCACGCGCAAGTCTTCCCAATCGTCGCCCGCCAGTACTTAGGCGATGCCGACGCCAAGCATCCCTACGCATCGCCACTATTCGGCGATCTCGAAAACCTGCCGCCGATCCACATTCAGGTCGGCGACACCGAACTATTGCTCGACGATTCAACCCGAATCGCTGAAAAAGCGCATATCGATCTGCAAGTCTGGCGCGATGTTCCGCACATCTTCCAGATATGGGCGCCGTTCATGCCTGAAGCGCGCCGCGCGCTGACGCAAGCCGCGCGTTTCATCGAAAAGATCACCGCCCGCCGATAACCTCGATCGTCTGATAAGCGCGCTCCACCGCCGACGCGCCGTACTTCCGCTCCAGCCGACGCACCGTGAAATGCCCGTGCGCCATCTGCTGAAAGTGATCGATGAACACGGTGTTCACCATCGCGCCGAGCACCGCGCCGATCGCCGGAATGGATTTCGCGGCGACTTGCTCGCTCACCTGCACGGAAAAACGCGATGCGATCGTCTGCAGGAACTTGAGCAGCGCCGTCGATCCGTGGCTGCTCAAACCCTTCGCCGCGATCTCGTTCGTCGCGCGCGATACCGACTGCGCCAGCGCGCTGCGCACGATGAAGTAGCCGAGATCGGCGTTGTCATCGCTCTTTTTGTTGCTGCCCATGCCGAGCACCATCATGCACTGCAACTGCGCTTCCACGCGATGCACGTCCTCGCCTTCGCTACGCGCGATGTCGCAGATCGAGCGAAACATCAGCGTGGTCGTGACCGGCAACTCGACCGGCAGCGCAAACAACCCGAACGCGCCGCCCGCCGCGCCGGTCGTGGCGACCGCGAGTTTGTGCATCAGATTGCTCGGTTTATCGGGCGGCGGCGCGAGCAGCGAATCGGACGGTGCGCTTTTGACGATAGTCCGCAGCGCGACTTGCAGACACTTCTTGAGCGCGATCTGCGTGGCGTCGTCGACTTTTTCCTGCGCGGCAGATGGCAGCCGGTTCATGAGTTTTTCGATAGGCGCGCCGACCACGCTCGCGAGCTTCATCGTGAGCGATGGACTTTCGAGCGCTTCTTTCGCGCGGCTCAGCGCGGCGAAGTCTTCGGTGGTGAGCGGCGAGGTGATGATCGGCGTCGGTTCCATTGGGCGTGTTCTTCGAGAAAAGTGAGGCATCGGCTACACAGGCTACAGAGGCTACGCGTGTTAGAGCGCATGCCCGTGCTATGATTCCATTTCCGTTGACTCGTCAACTATTGTTGTCACAAAAAATGGCCGTTCACACAGCCGCGCATCATTCCAGCGGACAGGTTCTGCCTTTCCGCGAATCGCTTATGGCGATGCTGGGCGTTTCCTTCGTCACCATGCTCGTCGCGCTGGATCAAACCGTCGTTGGCACGGCGCTGCCTACCATGGTCGCAGAATTGCGGGGTTTCGATCTCTACGCGTGGGTCGCCACGTCCTATCTACTGACTTCCGTTGTCACGGTGCCGATTTTCGGTCGCCTCGGCGATTACTACGGTCGCAAACCCTTCGTGATCGCATCGATTGTCGTGTTCACGGTGGCGTCGGTGTTGTGCGGGCTTGCCAACAGCATGATGTTTCTCGTGCTCGCGCGCGGCTTGCAGGGCATCGGCGGCGGCATGTTGGTCGGGACCGCGTTCGCGTGCATTGCGGATCTGTTTCCGGACAACGTCGTGCGCCTGCGCTGGCAAGTGCTGATGAGTTCGGCGTTCGGCATCGCCAATGCGGTCGGGCCGTCGCTCGGCGGGATTCTCACGGAATACTACGGTTGGCGCTCGGTGTTCTACGTCAATTTGCCGGTTGGCGTGATTTCGCTGTTTTTTGTGTGGCGCTTTCTGCCGCATCTGCGGCACGTCAAGCATGAAGGCAAAATGCGGCTCGACTGGCCCGGCGCGGCGTTGATCGCGTTGACGCTCGGCGCGCTGCAATTGTTCGTCGAAATGTTGCCGAAGCATGGACTGACGGCGGAAACCGGCGTGCTGCTCGTCATGAGCGCGGCGGCGGGTTTCGGCTTATGGAAGTGGGAAAAGCGCTGCGATTACGCCATCCTGCCGATCGATATGTTCCGCAACAAGGCGCTTGCCGCTTTGTTCACGCTGGCGATTCTCGGCGGCTTCACCATGTTTTCGCTATTGTTCTATGCGCCGCTGTTGTTCCAGGGCGGCTTCGGCATGTCGCCGAAAGACGCGGGCGTGATGATTACGCCGCTGGTCGTGTTCATTACCATCGGCAGTATTGTGAATGGGCGGATCGTGACGCGGCTGAAGAACGCGAATCTGATGCTGTTTATCGGCTTCGCGTTTCTCGCGGTGTCGTGTCTCGGCGTGGTGATCGCGACGCACACTACGCCGCGTTCGGTGCTGCTGGCGTTTATGCTGATCGGCGGACTCGGTCTCGGTTTTGTGATGCCGAATCTCACCGTGTTCGCGCAGCAGACGGCGGGCCGCGAACATCTCGGTATTGCGACGGCGCTGCTGCAATCGTTACGCATGATCGGCGGGATGATCGGCACGGCGATCACCGGCACGCTGATCAGCCATTTGTACGCGAGCGGCGTAAGTATCGCGCTGGAAAAAGATCACGCGATGCGCTGGCTCAGCGATCTCGCCGATCCGCAAATCCTGATCAATCGCGAAGGACAGCAAACGCTGCTCGCGCAATTCGCAGCGGCCGGGCATAACGGCGCGGCGCTGATCGAATCGGCGCGCGAATCGCTGGTCGCGGCAATTCACATTGGTTTGGCGATGGCGGCGATCGTCGCGGTGCTGTCGTTCTGGCAAGCGCGGCGCGTGCCGCCGGTACGCTTGAAGGGACCGCAGGAACCGGTCATCCTCGCGGAATGAGAAAGGGATCACAGCATGAATGAACAAGACCGCATTGCCGTCGTGCAGCAGTTTGGCCGCACGTATCGCGCGTTTATGTCGGCGTTCGAAGCCGCCGTCGGTCAGCCGATGCCGCGCTGGCGCATCTTGCTCGCCTTGCACGAGCACGCGGGCGTGTTGTCGCAGAAGCTGCTGGTCGAGCGCCTGAAGGTCGATCCGGGCGCGCTGACGCGTCAGTTGAAGACGCTGGAAAGTCTCGGCTGGATCGTGCGCAGCGTGGATGCACGCGATAACCGCGTCTCGAACGTCGCGCTTACGCCGCTCGGTCGAGCGGCCGCCGAAGAAGGCCTGCCGCGCCGCAACGCGTATCTTCACGACACCATGGCCTCGCTTCCCGACGATTCCATCGAAGCACTGTCCAGCGCGCTTCAAATGCTGGAAAAGCGCATTCAGCAAGTCGCGGCGACCAATGCCGCCGCGCTCGAAGAATAAAGCTCAGAAGAACGTTTCGATCACTTCGGTCACGCGATATTTCGGATCGACGACCAGCACCTGACGCCATTTATCGAACGTCAGGCACGGATGCGAAATGTCGAACGCGACCATATCGCCGACCTTCACATCCGCGCCCGGCTTGATACGCATATACGCGTGCTGATCCATCATGCCGAAGATTTCCCAGCCTTCATCGGCGGAGAGATCGCGCGGCATATTGGTACCCGGACGAAAATGCTTCGCGGGTTCCGGCAGACCGGCATCGAACGCGGCATCGCGCTTGCCGAGACCGATGATCGCGCGATCCGGTTCGGGAATCGACTGCACGTATGCCCACAATTGCAGCGCGGGCTTCAATCCCTGGCCCATTTTCTTGGCGATCGGATTGCGCGCGAAAATTTCGTTCTGCGCTTTCTTGTAGACACCGACATCGTGCGTCAGATAGCAGCCCGGACGCAGCACGACTTCAATCGCATTGCCGCTGGCCTTGGCGAACTCGTCCGCGACGACGTCGTACCATGCCGATCCCGCGCCCGATAAAATTGCCGGCTGGCGCGTGATCTTGCCTTGCGACAGCAGCGCGCGCGTGGTGTCCACCGCGTTCTTCAGATACGCGCGCACACCGGCTTCGTCCTGAAGCACGCCTTCATACACTTCGATACCCGCGAGTTCGATCGTGCCATTCCAGCGCGCAATGGCCGCGAGCACGGCTTCGCGTTGCGCGTCGTCGCGTACGCCGGTGCGCCCGCCCGGCACGCCGAGTTCGATCAGCACGTTCAGCTTCTTTTTCACGTCGCTGAAAAACGCGCCGAGTTGATCGACGCCATCGGCTGAATCGACCAGACAGAAGAATTCGAAGCCCGGGTCGGTCAGCAATTCCGCGATCATGCCCATGTTGCGCTTTCCGACGAGCTGATTCGCCATCAACACGCGATGCACGCCACCGCGATACGCCGCACGCACCTGATGCGCCGTCGCCAGCGTAATGCCCCACGCGCCGTTATCGAGCTGCTTGCGGAACAGTTGCGGCGCCATCGTGGTCTTGCCGTGCGGCGCGAGCTTCACGCCGTACTCGCCGACGAAGCTCTGCATCCACTTCAGATTGTGTTCGATGCGATCCGCGTACAGCACCGCCGCGGGCAAGCTCACATCTTCATCGAGCAGATTCCATTGCAGCCGCGATGCGTCAACCAACTGAATGCCGGTGCCCGGAACCATGCCGAGTCCTTTGCCGAACGGGTCGATCGTCGCGCTGTGATAGTTTGTAACTTTCATTCGATGCTGCTCCATCGTTCGTTTAGATCAATATCGCCCGATGCCGGGAATTGACGCATTATGGTAACCAAAGTAGCATGCGCAGTGGAAATGTTATTTAGTAACACAGCCCTCTGGTAAACCATGAACGGCCACGCCGACTCGCTCAGTTTCGATATCGTCGCGCGCATTGCAGAGTGTGCGCCTGAATTGCGCAGCGCCGAACGCAAAGTCGCCGCGCTGATTCTCGACGACCTCACCAGCGCATCGCGCGCGAGCATCGGCGCGCTGGCGGACAAGGCGGAAGTGAGCGTCGCCACGGTCACGCGATTTGCCAAAGCCGTCGGTTGTCACGATGTGCGCGAACTGAAGTTGCGGCTCGCGCAGGCGGCGGCGGTCGGACAGCGTTTTTTGAAACGTGAACCCGATGCGGTTCCCGATTCGCTCGCCGCGCGCATCTTCGAGGAAGTGCAGACCACGCTCGCGCAGAATCAGGGCGCGCTGCGCGCCGCGCCGATCGCCGAAGCGGCGGACGCGCTCGCCGAAGCCTCGATGATTTACGTGTTCGGCATGGGCGGCGGATCGACCGCGCTCGCCGATGAAATGCGCTTTCGCCTCGTGCGGCTCGGGCGGCCGGTCGCTTCGTATCAGGATGGCTTGTTGCAGCGGATGGTGGCATCGACGTTATCGAAGGAACATGTCGTCGTGGCGTTGTCCGTGACCGGGCAGACGCCCGAAATGGTCGATAGCTGCCGCCTTGCGCGCGAGTACGGCGCGCGCGTGATCGCGCTGACCGCGCCCGCGTCGCCGCTTGGCGCGCTGGCGGATTGGCTGGTGCCGATCATCGCGATCGAAACGGACTTTATCTACAAACCGTCGTCGTCACGCTACGCGATGATGATGGCGCTCGACTTGCTCGTCACCGAACTGGCCGTCAAACAGGCCGATACGAGCCGCGAACTGCTGCGCCGCATGAAACACGCACTCGATACGCATCGCGGCGGCGGCGAGCGTCAACCTTTGGGAGACTGATCATGGAACATGCCGATACGCTGATCATTGGCGCGCGATTGATCGATGGAACCGGCGCGCCCGCCGTCGAGCGCGATGTCGCGGTGCGCGACGGGCGCATCGTGGCGATCGTCGAAGCGGGCGGTTTGAGCGCGTGGACCGCCGATGAAACGTTCGATGCGCAAGGCAAAGTGCTCGCGCCCGGTTTTATCGACGTTCACACGCACGACGATACGCACGTGATCAACTCGCCGCAGATGATGCCGAAGATCACGCAGGGCGTGACGACGGTGATCGTCGGCAATTGCGGGATCAGCGCGTCGCCGGTGACGCTGAAGGGCGCGCCGCCCGATCCGATGAACCTGCTCGGCGATCAGGCGGCTTTTGCTTATCCGACGTTTGCGTCTTACGTCGAAGCGGTCAACGCAGCGCATCCGACGGTGAACGTCGGCGCGCTGATCGGCCATACGGCGCTGCGCAACAATCATATGGATCGGCTGGATCGCGGTGCATCGAACGATGAAGTCGCCGCGATGCGCGCGCAACTCGAAGAAGCGCTGGATAACGGCGCGCTCGGTTTGTCGAGTGGATTGGCGTATGGATCGGCGTTCAACGCGCCGCCCGAAGAAGTGCAGGCGCTGGCCGAGCCGCTCGCGAAAGCCGGCGCGCTCTACACCACGCATATGCGCACCGAATTCGACGCCATTCTCGATGCCATGGACGAGGCGTATCGCGTGGGCCGCCATGCGCGCGTGCCGGTGGTGATTTCGCATCTGAAGTGCGCGGGGCCGTCGAACTGGGGACGCAGCGAGGAAGTGCTGAAATCGATCGAAAGCACGCGTGAAGGCCAGCCGATCGGTTGCGATTGCTATCCGTACAACCGCAGTTCCTCGACGCTCGATCTGAAGCAAGTCACGGGCGATATCGACATCACAATTACCTGGTCAACGCCGCATCCGGAAATGGCGGGCAAGCTGATCCGCGAAGTCGCCGATGAATGGAAGCTCACGCAACAGGAAGCGGCGAAGCGTCTGCAACCGGCGGGCGCGGTGTATCACAACATGTCGGAAGACGACGTGCGGCGCATCCTCTCGCATCCCGCGACGATGGTCGGTTCCGACGGCTTGCCGAACGATCCGCTGCCGCATCCGCGTTTGTGGGGCGCGTTTCCGCGCGTGCTCGGCCACTATGCGCGCGATACATCGCTGCTGCCGCTCGAAGAAGCGGTTCGCAAGATGACGAGTTTGTCGGCGCGGCGCTTCAGTCTCGCGGAGCGTGGCGAAGTGAAGGTGGGATATCACGCGGATCTGGTCGTATTCGATCCCGAACGCGTGATCGATTCCGCGACGTTTTCGAATCCGCAGCAAGCGGCGGACGGTATCGATGCGGTGTGGGTGAATGGGGGTTTGACGTATCGCGAGCGGGCCGTGACCGGCGCGCGCGCGGGACGTTTCGTGGCGCGTGGTTCGGCGTCGAAACTGGATGCGGAAGGCGCGTTCTAAAACTTGATGCGATTGAAAAAGGAGTCGTAGAGATGAAGCGTTATGGCGTGGAAGGTGGCAAGGGACAAGGCGGCGCACATATGCCGTTCGCGCGTGCGGTGGAAGCGGATGGCTGGCTGTTCGTATCGGGCCAGACGCCGATGGAAAACGGCGAGGTGATCAACGGCGGAATCGTCGAGCAGACGCACAAGGCGATTCAGAACGTAATCGCTATTCTGGAAGAAGCGGGTTATGGCACGGAACACGTCGTGCGCTGCGGCGTGTGGCTGGACGATCCGCGCGACTTCGCATCGTTCAACAAGATCTTCAAGGAATACTTCGGCGCGAACCCGCCCGCGCGTGCGTGTGTGGTGTCGTCGATGGTGATCGACTGCAAGGTCGAGGTGGATTGCGTGGCTTATAAGAAGGCGTAAATTCTGTTGCGGCTTCGCGTGTTACTCGCGAAGCCGCATTGTCATTTACTGCCGCGCCAGCCGCGCATTATCCGGCATCGGCAAATTGAAGTTAGTGCGAAACGGATTGATATCCAGCCCGCCACGCCGCGTATAACGCGCATAAACCGCCAGCCGTTCCGGCTTACATTCCCGCATGATGTCCATGAAAATGCGCTCGACGCATTGCTCATGAAAGCCCGTATGCTCGCGGAACGACACGATATATCGCAGCAAGCCCGCGTGATCGATCTGCGAACCGTAATAACGAATCTGCACGCTGCCCCAGTCCGGCTGTCCCGTCACCGGACAATTCGATTTCAGCAGATTCGAAAACAGCGTTTCATCGGTCGGCGCTTCATCATGCGCGGCCTTCAATAGCGAAGCGTCCGGCGCGTAAATCTCGCAATCCAGATCCAGCCGATCCAGCGATAAACCATCGAACTCTTCCATCGTCAGCTTGGCGAATTCGGCGGGCGCGGTCAGTTGCACCGATACCGTCGCGCCGCAAATCGCCGATACATCGCGCTTGATGGCGGCGCGCACGTCGTCGATGGAATCGAAACGAGTTTGCGCAAACGAGCCGAGATACAGCTTGAACGATTTCGATTCGACGATATTCGGTGAATCCGCCGGCACGAAGAATGTCGCCACCGCAAGCTGCGGTTTGCCGCGCATATTCAGCCACGACAATTCGTAAGCATTCCAGATATCCGTGCCGAAGAACGGCAGCCGCGCCGGCACGCCGATATCGTCGCGCGCGCGCTTGCGGTCGATCGGGAACAGCAGCGAGGCATCGTACTGTTCGGTGTAGTGGACGGGCTTGCCGAGCGGTGATTGTTCGGGTGTCATGATGCGTTCGCTATGCCGCTGAGAACGTGCCCCGTCGCAGTCACGACGCGGGCGGATTCGCAGTGGCGGATTTGGTCGTCGAAGAAAAAGTCGGGCTCGAATTCGCGCAGGAATTCGCCCTTGTCGAGTCCGCCCAGAAACATCGCTTCGTCGATATCGATGTCCCAGGCCATCAGCGTGCGGATCGCGCGTTCGTGTGCGGGCGCGGAGCGCGCGGTGACGAGCGCGGTGCGAATCTGCATCGACGATGTATTTTCGCTGTCGTCGGCGATGCGCTGGAGTTTGTTCAGTGCTGCCAGCAGCGGTTTCAACGGACCGCCGGGCAGAGGCGAATTGCGTTTATCCGTCTCGTGCCCGACGAAGGCCGATAAACCATCGCTTTGGAATACGCGTTCGGCTTCATCGGAGAACAGCACGGCGTCGCCATCGAACGCGATGCGGATTTCGTCCGCGTATCGGCTCGATGCGCGCGGCGGTTCAGGCAGCACGCTTGCCGCGGGAAAACCGGCGGCGAGGGCATCACGCACATCTTCCGGATTCGCCGATAAAAACAGCGACGCGCGCAACGGCTTCAGATACGCGAACGGCGAGCGCCCGCGCGTGAACACGCCACGTTCGATCGCCAAACCATGTTCGCGGCACGAATGGAACGCGCGCAAACCGCTGATCGGATCGCTGCGCGACAGAATCACCACTTCGACGCGCTGTTCATCCGCGTTCAACGCGAGCAGCTTGCGAATGAGACCAAACGCGACGCCCGGTTTCGCGGGCATTTCCAGCCGCGAACGCTGCAACGCTTCGTACGATGCGAGATCGCCCGCTTCGAAAACGCGATTCTCTTCCTCGAAATCGAACAGCGCGCGCGATGAAATCGCGACCACGAGTTTGTCTTCGAGCGTGAACTTGGGCATCGCTTACGCTCAGGCGAGGAACAGCTTGTAGACGGGATTGTGCTGCTCGTCCCACCACGGATAACCGAGCGTCGCGAGGAAGCGTTCGAACTCCGCATTGTCCGACTGCGGCACCTGAATGCCGACCAGAATCGAGCTATAGTCCGCGCCCTGATTCCGATAATGGAACAGGCTGATATTCCACTCCGGCGCCATCGACGAAAGGAATTTCATCAGCGCGCCCGGCCGTTCCGGAAACTCGAAGCGCAGCAAACGCTCGTCGCGCGCGAGCACGGAATGGCCGCCGACCATATAGCGAATGTGCTGCTTCGACAGTTCATCGTGCGAGAGATCGACCGTCGCAAAACCATGTTCGATAAACGACGACATCATCTGCGCCGTTTCCTTGCGCGACTTGATCTGCACGCCGACGAAGATATGCGCGGCGCTTTCATCGGCGATACGGTAGTTGAACTCGGTCACGCTGCGCGTACCGACGAGTTCGCAGAAGCGGCGGAAGCTGCCGCGTTCTTCGGGAATCGTCACGGCGAACACGGCTTCGCGCGCTTCACCGACTTCCGCGCGTTCGGCCACGAAGCGCATGCGGTCGAAATTCATGTTCGCGCCGGACGTTACCGCGATCAGCGTTTTTCCTTCGATACCTTCGCGTTCCGCGTACACCTTCGCGCCAGCAACGGCCAGTGAACCTGCGGGTTCCAAGACGCTTCTCGTGTCCTGGAACACGTCCTTGATCGCGGCGCAGAGCGCGTCCGTATCGACGGTAATGACTTCGTCGAGCAATTCGCGGCACAGGCGGAAGGTTTCTTCACCGACCAGCTTCACCGCCGTGCCGTCCGAAAACAGGCCGACTTCATTCAACGTGATGCGCTCGCCCGCTTTGATCGATTGCGCCATCGCGCAGGAATCTTCGGTCTGCACGCCGATCACCTTGATCTCCGGCCGCACCGCCTTGACGTACGCCGCGACGCCCGCCGCCAGTCCGCCGCCGCCGATCGGGCAGAAGATCGCGTGGATCGGGCCTTGATGCTGGCGCAGAATTTCCATCGCGACCGTGCCTTGGCCGGCGATCACGTCCGGATCGTCGAACGGATGGACGAAGGTGAGGCCGCGTTCTTCCTGAAGCTTCAGCGCGTGTCCGTAGGCATCCGTGTACGACTCGCCCGATAGCACGATTTCGACCGTCGGGCCGCCGTGCGCGCGGATCGCATCGATCTTGACCTGCGGCGTGGTGGTCGGCACCGCGATCACCGCGCGGCAGCCGAGCCGCGCCGCCGAGAGCGCCACGCCCTGCGCATGATTGCCCGCCGAGGCCGTAATCACGCCGCGCGCCAGGACATCGGCGGGCAGTTGGGCCATCTTGTTGTACGCGCCGCGAATCTTGAACGAGAACACCGGCTGGTTGTCCTCGCGCTTCAGATAGAACGCGTTGTGCAGTCGCGCCGACAGATTGCGGGCGTGTTCCAGCTCGGTCTCGCGGGCGACATCGTAGACGCGCGCGGTGAGCACTTTCTTCAGGTAGTCAGGATGTGTCATGCGGAGAATCGTTGAATCGTCACGCCGAAACGCTGCGCGCTGGTTTTTTGAGAGCGAAAGCATCAATGATAGCGCCAAAGGGGCGCTTTTCCGGCTCGACACACATTCCAGACCGACCGGACGGGTGTGTAAAAGTGCGCAAATGAGCCAAACAGCGTCGAAAATCGGCAAGCAAATGCCCCTTCTGACTGCTAGCAACCGCGAACGTGACTTTTCGCGATGGGTTAGAATTTCCTTTTACAAATCAGCAATCAGGATCGGCAGATGCATCGGCAGCTTCGGATCGATTTTCTGGCGCATGTCTCCCGCGAGTCGCATCCCGCGGCGGAACGGCATGCCCGTCACGCGCGATCGTGGCGTTGATCCAGGGCACATCGAAGGCGCCGTGAATGGAATTCGCCAGATTCGCTGCCAGCGGGCGATCCGGCGGCCTTCGCCAAGATAAGTCTCACTCGAAAATTTGCGCCCCCACGCGCATCGCCGGCGTTCCCGCTGCTTTTGACAGCAAGAGCGCGTTCTCCGGCACACCGAACCGTCGAACATGAACGCACCCCAAGCCTTCGATCCGAACGGCGCCCATGCCGCCACGGCGCTCGATACCGAACCCCGTCTGCGCGAAATTCCCTATAACTACACGTCGTTTTCCGATCGCGAAATCGTCATGCGCCTGCTCGGCGACGAAGCCTGGGCCGCGCTGGATTCGCTGCGCAGCGAACGCCGCACCGGCCGCTCGGCGCGCATGCTGTACGAAGTGCTCGGTGACATTTGGGTCGTGCGCCGCAATCCGTATCTGCAAGACGACTTGCTCGACAACCCCAAGCGCCGCGCCTTGCTGGTCGAAGCGCTGAACCATCGTCTGCACGAAATCGAGAAGCGCCGCAGCGCCGATCTGTCCGAACACAGCGACGAAGCGGGCAGCAACGAACGCGCATCGCGCGTGCAATTGCTGGTGGCCGCAGCGCGCGTCGCCGTCGATGAATTCGCCAACGAATTCGGCCGCATGGCTGACTTGCGCCGCCGCGCATCGCGCGTGCTGGGCCGGCAGACGGCGAAGGACAACATCAAGTTCGATGGCCTCTCGCGCGTGGCGCACGTCACGGACGCGACCGACTGGCGCGTCGAATATCCGTTCGTCGTGCTGACGCCGGACAGCGAAGCGGAAATCGCCGGTCTGATCAAGGCGTGCTTCGAACTCGGTCTGACCGTGATCCCGCGCGGCGGCGGCACCGGCTACACCGGCGGCGCGATTCCGCTGACGCCGTTCTCAGCCGTCATCAACACGGAAAAGCTCGAACAACTCGGCCCGGTCGAAATGACGGATTTGCCGGGTGTCGATCGCAAGGTCGCGACGATTTTCTCCGGCGCGGGCGTGGTCACGCGCCGCGTGACGGAAGCGGCCGAGCAAGCGGGCTTCGTCTTCGCCGTCGATCCGACGTCGCTCGATGCGTCCTGCGTCGGCGGCAACGTGGCGATGAACGCGGGCGGCAAGAAAGCGGTGTTGTGGGGCACGGCGCTCGACAACCTCGCGTGGTGGCGCATGGTCGATCCGGAGGGCAACTGGCTCGAAGTTACGCGTCTGGATCACAACTGCGGCAAGATTCACGACGTCGAAGTGGCGCGGTTCCGGCTCGACTGGTTCGACGGCAATCGTCCGCCGGGCGAGAAACTCATCCGCACCGAAAATCTCGATATCAAAGGCCGCGTGTTCCGCAAGGAAGGCCTCGGCAAAGACGTCACCGATAAATTCCTCGCCGGCCTTCCCGGCGTGCAGAAAGAAGGCTGCGACGGGCTGATTACGTCTGCGCGCTGGATTCTCCACAAGATGCCCGCGCACACGCGCACCGTCTGCCTCGAATTCTTCGGCCAGGCGCGCGACGCGATTCCGAGCATCGTCGAGATCAAGGATTATTTGTTCGAGACATCGAAGCAGGGCGGCGCGATTCTCGCGGGTCTCGAACATCTCGACGAACGCTATCTGCGCGCGGTCGGCTATGCGACCAAGAGCAAGCGCAACGCGTTTCCGAAGATGGTGCTGATCGGCGATATCGTCGGTGACGATGCGGATGCGGTCGCACAAGCCACGTCGGAAGTCGTGCGCATGGCGAACGGCAAGAGCGGCGAAGGTTTCGTCGCGGTGAATGCCGAGGCGCGCAAGCGCTTCTGGCTTGATCGCTCGCGTACGGCGGCGATTGCCAAGCACACCAACGCGTTCAAGATCAACGAAGACGTGGTGATTCCGCTCAATCGCATGGGCGAGTACACGGACGGGATCGAGCGCATCAACATCGAATTGTCGATCAAGAACAAGCTGCAACTGGTCGATGCTTTGGAAGCCTTTTTCCGCACCGGCAAGCTGCCGCTCGGCAAGACCGACGACGCCAACGAAATCCCGAGCGCCGAATTGCTCGAGGATCGCGTGCAGCAAGCGCTCGATTTGCTCAAGCGCGTGCGGGCGCGCTGGATGTTCGTCGGCGACAAGCTGGATATGCCTTTGCGCGAGGCGCAGCATTACCTCGTCAATCTCGGCTACGAAGCGCTGGCGGAGAAGTTCGCCGATCGCGTCGATGTGCAGCCGGACGCGAACGTGTTCCATATCGCGCAGGATCGCACGGTGCGCATTTCGTGGAAGCAGGAGATTCGCGCCGAATTGCGCCAGATTTTCAACGGCGGCGAGTTCAAACCGATCCTCGACGAAGCGCAGGCCATCCACAAGCAAGTGCTGCGCGGCCGCGTGTTCGTCGCGCTGCACATGCACGCGGGCGATGGCAACGTGCACACGAACATTCCCGTCAACTCCGACAACTACGCGATGCTGCAGGACGCGCATCACGCGGTCGCGCGCATCATGAAGCTCGCCCGTTCGCTCGATGGCGTGATTTCGGGCGAGCACGGCATCGGCATTACGAAGCTGGAATTCCTGACCGAAGACGAGATCAGCGAATTCCGCGCGTACAAGCAACGTGTCGATCCGAATGGCCGCTTCAACGCGGGCAAGCTGTTCGATGGCGCGGATCTGCGCAACGCGTACACGCCGTCGTTCGGGCTGATGGGCTACGAGTCGATCATCATGCAGCAGTCGGATATCGGCGCGATTTCCGAGTCGATCAAGGACTGTCTGCGTTGCGGCAAGTGCAAGCCGGTGTGCGCCACGCATGTGCCGCGCGCGAACCTGCTGTACAGCCCGCGCAACAAGATTCTCGCCACGTCGCTGCTGGTTGAAGCGTTTCTGTACGAAGAGCAGACGCGCCGCGGGGTATCGATCAAACATTGGGACGAGTTCAACGACGTCGCCGATCACTGCACCGTCTGCCACAAGTGCGCGACGCCGTGCCCGGTGAAAATCGATTTCGGCGATGTCACGATGAACATGCGCAATCTGCTGCGCAAGATGGGCAAGAAGAAGTTCAATCCGGGCAACGCGGCCGGCATGTTCTTCCTCAACGCGACGAATCCGCAGACCATCAATCTCGCGCGCACCGCGATGATGGGCGTCGGCTATAAAGCGCAGCGCTTCGGCAACGACGTGCTGAAGAAGTTCGCGAAGAAGCAGACGGCGAAACCGCCTGCGACGGTCGGCAAACCGCCGGTCGTGCAGCAGGTGATTCACTTCATGAACAAGAAGATGCCGGGCAATCTGCCGAAGAAAACGGCGCGCGCGCTGCTCGACATTGAAGACAACAAGATCGTGCCGATCATCCGCAATCCGAAGACGACGTCGGTGGATTCGGAAGCGGTGTTCTATTTCCCCGGCTGCGGATCGGAGCGCCTGTTCTCGCAAGTCGGACTCGCCACGCAGGCGATGTTGTGGGAAGCGGGCGTGCAGACCGTGTTGCCGCCGGGTTATCTGTGTTGCGGTTATCCGCAACGCGGCTCGGGTCAGTACGACAAGGCCGAGCAGATCGTCACGGACAATCGCGTGCTGTTCCATCGCGTCGCCAACACGCTGAACTATCTCGATATCAAGACCGTAGTGGTCTCGTGCGGAACCTGCTACGACCAGCTCGCAGGATATGAATTCGAGAAGATTTTCCCTGGCTGCCGGATCATCGACATTCACGAATTCTTGCTCGAAAAGAACATCAAGCTCGAAGGCGTGAAGGGCACGCGCTACATGTATCACGACCCTTGCCACTCGCCGATCAAGACCATCGATCCGGTGAAGCTCGTCAATGAACTGATGGGTTCGGCGCAGGACGGTTACAAGATCGAGAAGAACGATCGGTGCTGCGGTGAATCGGGCACGCTCGCGGTCACGCGTCCGGATGTATCGACGCAGGTGCGCTTCCGCAAGGAAGAAGAGATTCGCAAGGGCGCGGCCAAGTTGCGCGGCATTCCACTGGTGGCCGAAGCGGGCGCGAACGGCATCAATATCGCCAATGCTTCGGCGGGTGCGGCGGGCGCGCAGCCGGGTTCGGTGCTCAAGGCCGGCGACGGCCCTCAGACTAATGGCGCGGACGTGAAAATTCTCACGAGCTGCCCGTCGTGCCTGCAAGGTCTGTCACGCTACAACGAGGACGCCAATGTCGAGGCGGACTATATCGTCGTGGAAATCGCGCGCAAGGTGCTCGGCGAAAACTGGATGGAACAGTACGTCGAACGCGCGAACAATGGCGGTATCGAGCGCGTGCTGGTGTAATAGCGAAATCGATGTTCGATTCGCTAGAGGTAAATGATGGACTGTGTGTTTTGCCGTGAAGACGGCGGCGAAGTGCTGTGGTCGGACGACGCGTTGCGCGTCGTCCTCGCCGATGAAGCCGATTGGCCGGGTTTGTGCCGCGTGATCTGGGGCGCGCACGTCGCCGAAATGTCCGATTTATCGGACCACGACCGCGCGCGCGTGATGACCGCGGTCAACGGCGTCGAACGCGCGATGCGTCGCGTGCTGGTGCCCGACAAGATGAATCTGGCGAGCCTCGGCAATCAGGTGCCGCACGTTCACTGGCATATCATTCCGCGCTTCACCAACGACTCGCGCTTTCCGCTGCCGATCTGGGCGCCGCGCCAGCGCACGGTTTCCGAGGCGCAACTTTCGAAGCGTCGCGCACAGGCCACGCTGTTGCGCGAGCAAGTGCGCAACGAGCTGAACCACGCGTTCGGCCATCAATAAAGACGACGACACCATGAGCGGACTTACCCCGACGACGCCGATTCCCACCGGCGTCGTTCTTCATTCCAAATCCCGCGTGCTGGAACTGCAATACGGCGACGAATCGTTCCGCGTGCCGTTCGAATTGCTGCGCGTGTTTTCGCCGTCGGCGGAAGTGCAGGGCCACGGGCCGGGACAGGAAACGCTGCAAACGGGCAAACGCGAGGTGTCGATCGTCGGAATCGAGCCGGTCGGACACTACGCGCTGCAACTCACCTTTTCGGACGGCCACAATACGGGTATCTATTCGTGGGACATCCTCCACGATCTGGCCACGCGTCAGGACGACCGGTGGCGCGAATATTTTGCAAAGCTCGAAGCGGCGGGCGTCAGCCGAGACGCTCCGATGCCGACGAAATCCGCTGGCGGCGGGCACTGTCACTGATATCAACGCTGCGGCATAACGCCGCACAGCCGGCGCGACAATTGCACGGCATAGAACGAACAACAGGCGAGGAAAGAGCGCTATGAGCAAGACCCACTTCGGATACGAAACGGTCGATGAGCAGGACAAGGCGAAGAAAGTGGCGGGCGTGTTTCACTCTGTCGCGAGCAACTACGACTTGATGAACGACCTGATGTCCGGCGGGCTGCATCGGATCTGGAAGCACTTCACGATTGGTCAGGCGAAAGTGCGGCCGGGTTACAAGGTGCTGGATATCGCTGGCGGCACCGGCGATCTGGCGATGGCCTTCGCCAAACAGGCAGGCGAAAGCGGCGAAGTCTGGCATACGGATATCAACGAATCGATGCTGCGCGTGGGCCGCGATCGCCTGATCGACAAGGGTGTGCTGACGCCCGCGCTGCTGTGCGATGCCGAGAAGATTCCGTTCCCGGACAATTATTTCAATGTGGTTACGGTTGCCTTTGGTTTGCGTAACATGACCCACAAAGACAAGGCGCTTGCTGAGATGCAGCGGGTGACCAAGCCGGGCGGCAAGGTCATGGTGCTGGAATTCTCGAAAGTGTGGGAACCGCTTAAAAAGCCATACGATATCTACAGTTTCAAGATTTTGCCGTGGCTTGGCGAAAAAGTGGCGAAAGACGCCGAGAGCTATCGGTATCTGGCCGAGTCCATTCGTATACATCCCGACCAGGAAACTTTAAAGTCGATGATGGAACAAGCGGGCTTGGATCGAGTCGAATATTACAATTTGTCAGGTGGCGTGGTAGCGTTACACGTCGGGACTAAATTCTGATGTTCCACTCTTCAAAGGATTCGAAATGTCCGATTCGCGCACCCCTCAAACCCGGGGTTTCCTGAATATGTTCTTCAGGAAGGCCGGAATTCTGGCGCTGGCTGGCGTTATCGCGGCCGGTGCGATCTTCGCGGAAACCGCGGAAGCCAAACGCATGGGCGGCGGCCGCAGCATGGGCCGTCAGTCGGCCACGGCTACGCAGCAGAGCCAAAGCACGCCGCCGTCGCAGTCGTTCGGCCAGTCGGGTCAGGCCGCGCAGGCTCAGCGTGCCCAGCCTACGCCCGCTGCGCCTTCCGCTCAGCCCGCGCGTAATCGCTGGCTCGGCCCGATCGCCGGTCTCGCGGCCGGTCTCGGTATCGCGGCGCTGTTGTCGCACTTCGGCCTGGGCGAAGCCTTCGCCGGCGCAATGGCGAACATGATCATGATCGCGTTGATCGTGCTGGCTGCCGTCATGCTGTTCCGCTTCATCATGCGCAAGCGTCAGGGCAATGCTGGTAATGGCCCGGCGTACGCGGGCGCTGGCGGTGCACCGCCGTATGGCGCGGCCGCGCGCACGAGCCTGAATCAGGATGCGCCGCAGACACTGCCGCCGGTGACCGGCTACGGCGCGACGTATATCGACACACCCGCGCCGCAAGTCTCGCAGCCGAACGTGCCCGCCGGTTTCGATACCGAAGCCTTCGTGCGCAACGCCAAGGTCTACTTCATTCGTCTGCAGGACGCGTGGGATCGCGGCAACGTCAACGATATCCGCGAGTTCACCACGCCCGAAATGTTTGCCGAAGTGAAGCTGGATGTCGATGCACGCGGCAACGTGCCGAATCGTACGGATGTGGTTCAGTTGAACGCGGACGTGCTGGGCGTCGAGGATCGCGCGGGCGAGTATCTGGCAAGCGTGCGCTTCCACGGGCTGATCCGCGAGTCGGAAGGCGCGGCGGCGGAACCGTTCGTCGAAATCTGGAATCTGTCGAAGCAGAAGTCGGGTAACGAAGGCTGGCTGTTGGCAGGTATTCAGCAGGTCAGCTAAGGCCGCACCTGGCCGAATGGCCAATCGTTGCGACCGGCCGTGTGATTGCCGGTTGCAACGGTAGAATAGAAACCCGCGTGAGCGAGTGCCCACGCGGGTTTTTTTATCTCACAGCCGATGACCAACGCAGACGAATCCGCCCGTCCCGCAGCCAATCCCGCGTTGAAAACCGCATCGAGCGGGTTTGCCGCCGCCGTGAACCATTTGCTCGCGCGCGAGCCGTGGGCGCGTGAGCGCGTGAAACCGTACGCCGGAAAGTGCGTAAAGCTGTCGTGCAAGCCGGTGACGCTGGCGCTCGTCGTGCAGCCCGATGGGTTTTTTGCCGCAACCAGCGAGGCCGATGCAGCCGCGTTCGACGTCACCATTTCCGTTCCGCTCGACGCGCTGCCCGCGTTCCTGCAAGGCGGACAGGGCGCGGTGATGAAGCACGTGCGTATCGAAGGCGATGCCGAATTCGCGCAGACTTTGGCCAAGCTGGCCGAACATTTGCGCTGGGATCCGGAAGAAGATCTGGCGCGCGTAATCGGCGATGCGCCGGCGCATCGAGTTGGACGCATTGCACGCGCGGTGCAGGATCAGGCGCAGCGCACAGGCCGTAATCTGCTGGACACGTTCGCCGAATTTTTCCTCGATGAACAACCGCAACTGGTGCGCAAAAGCGCGCTGGAGGCGTTCAACGCCGAAGTTTCGAAGGCACGAGATGCGCTCGCACGCGTGGAAAAGCGCATCGAACGAATTGAACAAAGAAGCTCGGAACGCGGCGCTTCAGCGCGTCCGGGCGGCGAGTCCACGCGCGACTCGCGCAAATAACGAGCTGAAGCGAACCTGAACATGCGTTTTCTGCGTTTCCTCAAGATTTTCTTTACCGTTGTCCGCTTCGGGCTCGACGAGCTGGTGATGAGCGGCATCAACGATCGCCGCGTGCGCTATCTCATGCGCATCACGACGTTCGGCCGCAAATTCGACATCGAGCGCGGCATTCGGCTGCGTCTCGCGCTGGAAAGCCTCGGGCCGATCTTCGTGAAGTTCGGGCAAGTGCTGTCGACGCGTCGCGATCTGCTGCCCGTCGATATCGCCGATGAACTCGCGAAGTTGCAGGATCGCGTGCCGCCGTTCGATTCGAACGTGGCGGTGAATATCATCGAAAAATCGCTGGGTGCGCCAATCGACGCGCTGTTCGATGAGTTCGAGCGCGTGCCGGTGGCGAGCGCATCGATTGCGCAGGTGCATTTCGCCAAGATCAAAAATGGCGAGCACGCGGGCAAACCGGTCGCGGTGAAAGTGCTGCGCCCGAATATGCTGCCGGTGATCGATTCCGACCTCGCCTTGCTGCGCGATATCGCGTTCTGGGCCGAAAAGCTGTGGCCGGACGGCCGGCGTCTGAAGCCGCGCGAAGTGGTCGCGGAATTCGACAAATATCTGCACGACGAACTCGACTTGATGCGCGAAGCTGCCAATGGGAGCCAGCTTCGTCGCAATTTTCAGGGGCTCGATCTGCTGCTCGTGCCCGAGATGTATTGGGATTTGTCCGCGCCGACGGTGCTGGTCATGGAGCGCATGGTTGGCGTGCCGATCAGCCAGGTCGAAACGCTGCGCGCGGCGGGCGTGGATATTCCGAAGCTGGCGCGCGAAGGCGTCGAAATTTTCTTTACGCAGGTGTTCCGCGACGGCTTTTTCCACGCGGATATGCACCCCGGCAATATTCAGGTGAGTCTCGACGAAGCCACGTTCGGGCGATATATCGCGCTGGATTTCGGCATCGTCGGGGCGCTGTCGGACTTCGACAAGAACTACCTCGCGCAGAATTTTCTGGCGTTTTTCAAGCGCGACTATCACCGGGTTGCGACGCTGCATTTGGAATCGGGATGGGTGCCGCCGACCACGCGCGTCGAAGAATTAGAAAGCGCGATCCGCGCCGTCTGCGAGCCGTACTTCGATCGCGCGCTGAAGGATATTTCGCTCGGTCAGGTGCTGATGCGGCTGTTCTCGACGTCGCGCCGCTTCAACGTCGAAATTCAGCCGCAGCTCGTGCTGCTGCAAAAGACGATGCTGAACGTAGAAGGTCTAGGCCGTTCGCTCGATCCTGAACTCGATCTTTGGAAAACGGCCAAGCCGTATCTCGAACGCTGGATGAACGAGCAGATTGGCTGGCGCGGCTGGTACGAGCGCCTGCAGCTTGAGGCGCCGCAGTGGAGCAAGACGATTCCGCAGTTGCCGCGCCTGATTCACAACATCCTCGCGCAGCATCACGACGCACCGAACGGCAATAACGACGAATTGATGCGTCAGCTTCTCGCCGAGCAAAAGCGCACCAATCGCCTGCTGATTACGCTGCTCGCAGTCGGATTGATCGCGATGGCGGGCGCAGGCCTCGTGATTACGCAGATGATGCTGGGACATTAACCGGAGGTTTCTGTGGCAAGCGATCCGAACTTCGATAACCGCGATCCCAACTCGCCGGGTTTCTGGGACGAGCGCTTCGATCAGCGCTTTATGCCGTGGGATCAGGCGGGCGTGCCGGAGGCGTTTGCCGCGTTCGCCGCGTCGCTCGATAACAAGCCGAATGTGCTGATTCCCGGCTGCGGCAGCGCCTACGAAGCGAAGTTTCTCGCCGAGCACGGCTGGCCCGTGCGCGCGATCGACTTTTCGCCGAGCGCAGTCGCGGCGGCCAAGGAGCAACTCGGAGCGCACGCGGGCATCGTCGAGGAAGCGGATTTTTTCGCTTATCAGCCGCCGTTCGAATCGGATTGGATCTACGAGCGCGCGTTTCTTTGCGCGCTGCCGAAGAACCGCTGGCAGGACTACGCCGCTCGTATGGCCTCACTTCTGAAACCCGGCAAACTGCTCGCGGGCTTTTATTTTTTGGGCGCGACGCCGAAAGGACCGCCGTTTGGCATCGAACGAGCCGATCTGGACGCGCTTCTCACGCCGTATTTCGATTTGATCGACGAACACGAGGTCACCGGTTCGATTCCGGTCTTCGCCGGTCGCGAGCGTTGGCTGACATGGCGGCGCAAGGCTTGAAACATTGCATCGCCGCCCGCATTTATTCAAGAAGTCGAATATCGAAAGCGACTTGAAAATCGCGGGTCAAAATTGGTTTGCGGCTATAATTCAAGGCTTTGCAAGCGTCGATAGATAATTGTAGGAAGAGTGCCATGCCGATTTACGCATACCGCTGCGAATCCTGCGGCTTCGAAAAAGACGTGCTCCGGAAGCTGAGCGATGCCCCGCTCACGCAATGTCCCGAGTGCGGCAAGGACACGTTCTCCAAGCAGGTCACGGCCGCCGGCTTCCAGTTGAAGGGCTCCGGCTGGTATGTCACCGATTTCCGCGGCGGCAATAACGGCGGCAGCGGCAAGAGTGCATCGACGGACACGCCGGCCAAATCGGACAGCGCATCTAACGGCGCGGACAGTTCCGCCAGTTCGTCGAGCGCGACATCGGCGGGTTCCGCGGATTCGTCGAGCAATAGCAGCAATACGTCGAGCAACACAGGCGGCACGAGCGCCGCTTCATCGGGCGCGGCCTGAGCACTTATCGTCCGCTTTCACGCCATGCGCGCGCATGGCGAACGCCTGAATCCGATCGCGCCTTCGCGGCGCGGCCCATCCGCCCAGCCGAATCTCCGGACCTTTTGAGACACGGCGCGACCATCCGGCTGTGACCCCGGCGACAACAACGTGACGACGAAAAAGACTACGCTGAAATCCGTATTCCTCACCGGCCTGCTGGTGTTGGTGCCGCTCGCCATTACGCTTTGGGTGCTGGGACTGGTCATCGGCACGATGGACCAGACGCTGTTGCTGCTGCCGGAATCGTGGCAGCCCGAAGTCCTGTTCGGTTTCCATCTGCCGGGCCTGGGCGCAGTGCTTACGCTGGCGTTCATTTTTATCGTCGGCTTGCTGACGCAGAATTTCGTCGGCCAGAAACTGGTGCAATGGTGGGACGCGATCCTGCGCCATATTCCCGTGGTCGGCCCGCTTTACACGAGCGTGAAACAGGTTTCGGACACGTTGCTGTCTTCGAGCGGCAACGCCTTCCGAAAAGCGCTATTGATCGAATATCCGCGCAAAGGCTCGTACACCATCGGCTTTCTCACGGGCATTCCGGGCGGTGACGTATTGAATCATTTGGAAGGGGATCATGTCAGCGTGTATGTGCCGACCACGCCGAACCCGACCTCCGGCTTCTTTTTGATGATGCCGAAAAGCGAAGTCGTCGAACTGGACATGACCGTCGACGCCGCACTGAAGTACATCGTCTCGATGGGCGTGGTGGCTCCTGCGCCGAGCACGCCGATGACATCGTCATCGGCTTCGCCCGCCCGCCGCCCCACCGAGCCGCCGATGTAATGCCGGCACGCGCGCCGCGGAGTCAGCCGACCGCATAGAGCGAACCCGGGCGCGCGAGCCGTTGATCAACGAACAACGAAAGACACAACATCATGTCGATGCGATCTGAATACTGCGGTCTGGTGACCGAAGCCCTGCTGGGCCAAACCGTCTCGCTGTGCGGCTGGGTGCATCGCCGCCGCGATCACGGTGGCGTTATCTTCATCGACCTGCGCGATCGTGAAGGCCTCGTTCAGGTGGTCTGCGACCCGGACCGCGCCGAGATGTTCAAGGTGGCCGAAGGCGTGCGCAACGAGTTCTGCGTGCAGGTGAAGGGCGTGGTGCGCAACCGGCCCGAAGGCACGGTCAACGCCAATCTGACCAGCGGCAAGATCGAAGTGCTCTGCCACGAACTCGTGGTGCTGAACGCGTCGGTGACGCCGCCGTTCCAGTTGGACGACGACAACCTCTCGGAAACCACGCGCCTTACGCATCGCGTGCTCGACCTGCGCCGTCCGCAGATGCAGAAGAATCTGCGCCTGCGTTATCGCGTGGCGATGGAAGTGCGCAAGTATCTCGACGCGCAAGGTTTCATCGACATCGAAACGCCGATGCTGACCAAGAGCACGCCCGAAGGCGCGCGCGATTACCTCGTGCCGTCGCGCGTGAACGCGGGCCAGTTCTTCGCGCTGCCGCAGTCGCCGCAGTTGTTCAAGCAATTGCTGATGGTCGCGAACTTCGACCGTTACTACCAGATCACCAAGTGCTTCCGCGACGAAGACCTGCGCGCCGACCGTCAGCCGGAATTCACGCAGATCGACTGCGAAACCTCGTTTCTCTCCGAACAGGAAATCCGCGATCTGTTCGAAGCCATGATCCAGCACGTCTTCAAGGAGACGATGGACGTCGAGCTTCCGGCGAAATTCCCGGTCATGCTGTACTCGGAAGCCATGCGCCGTTTCGGTTCGGACAAGCCCGACCTGCGCGTGAAGCTCGAATTCGCTGACCTGACCGACGCGGTCAAGGACGTCGATTTCAAGGTCTTTTCGATGCCCGCCAATTCGAAGGATGGCCGCGTCGCAGCGCTGCGTGTGCCGAAGGGCGGCGAGCTCTCGCGCGGCGATATCGACGGGTACACGGAATTCGTGCGCATCTACGGAGCGAAGGGTCTGGCATGGATCAAGGTCAACGACAAGACCAAGGGCCGCGACGGTCTGCAAAGCCCGATCGTCAAGAACCTGCATGACGCGGCAATCGCAGCGATCATGGAACGCACCGCAGCCGAAGACGGCGACATCATTTTCTTCGCGGCGGATCGCGCGAAGGTGGTGAACGACAGCCTGGGCGCGCTGCGTCTGAAGATCGGACATTCGGAATTCGGCAAGGCGAACGGCCTGCTCGAAACCGGTTGGAAGCCGCTGTGGGTGATCGACTTCCCGATGTTCGAGTACGACGAGGAAGAGAACCGCTACGTCGCGGCTCACCACCCGTTCACGAGCCCGAAGGACGAGCACCTCGAATACCTCGAAACCGATCCGGGCCGTTGTCTCGCAAAGGCGTACGACATGGTGCTGAACGGCTGGGAAATCGGCGGCGGTTCGGTGCGTATTTTCCAGGAAGACGTGCAGAGCAAGGTGTTCCGCGCGCTGAAGATCAACGCGGAAGAAGCGCGTCTGAAGTTCGGCTTCCTGCTCGACGCGCTGCAATACGGCGCGCCGCCGCACGGTGGTATCGCGTTCGGTCTGGACCGCGTCGTCACGCTGATGTCGGGCGCCGATTCGATCCGCGACACCATCGCGTTCCCGAAGACGCAGCGCGCGCAAGACTTGCTCACGCAAGCGCCGAGCGAAGTGGACGAGCGCCAGTTGCGCGAGTTGCACATTCGCTTGCGTCAGCCGGAACAGAAAGCGCAGTAAGCACTTCTAGTTGTCGATGTAATGAAAAAGGCGCCATGTGCGCCTTTTTCACTTTTTACGGTACAGTCTTTGCGAAGAGGTCTGATAAAGAAACGCACGTTCAGAAAGTCACGAAAAAGCCTTCATGCTCAAGCCGCCGAAAATTCCCGAGTCCGTTCTGGTCGTCATTCATACGCCGGAACTCGATGTGCTGATCATCGAGCGGGCGGATCACAAGGGTTTCTGGCAATCGGTGACGGGTTCGAAAGATCACGTCGATGAACCGCTGATCGAAACCGCCGCGCGCGAAGTGCAGGAAGAAACGGGCATCGTGATTGGCGGCGCGATGGTCCCGGAGCGCGCGCTGCTCGACTGGCATCATCAGATTCAGTACGAGATTTATCCGCAGTGGCGGCATCGCTATGCGGAAGGCGTGGTGCGCAATACCGAACACCAGTTCAGTCTGCTCGTACCGCACTGTATGGAAGTGACACTCGCGCCGCGCGAACACACCGCACACTTGTGGCTGCCGTTCCGCGAAGCCGCAGACCGATGCTTCTCGTGGTCGAACCGCGAAGCCATTCTTCAATTACCCGAGCGCCTCGCGGCGCATAACCGATGATCGGTATGCGTCCGCGGCGCAGCTTCAAGCGACTGCGTCAGGCGCTGTTTTCCGGCCGCCGGCCTTTGCGTTTCTGCTTCACGTCCGGCAACGATGTGCGCCTGTTCAAAGGCGGCGTCGAATTCTTTCCGGCGCTGATTGAACGCATCGACAACGCGCAGAAATCCGTCTCGCTCGAAACCTATATCTTCGCCAACGATGACGCCGGCCGCGCCGTCTCCGCCGCGCTCGTGCGCGCCGCCGAGCGAGGCGTCGCGGTGCGTGTGATTACCGATGGCATCGGCACCGACAGCAATCTGCCGATGTTCACGCAGTGGAAGGAAGCCGGCGTCGAGCATCGCGTGTACAACCCGCATTTGCTGTTCGGGCCACAGGGCTGGTCGCGCACGCATCGCAAGCTGGCGCTGATCGACGACACGTACGCGTACTGCGGCGGCATCAATATCGTCGATGACTTCGATCAGAACGGCACGCATCTCGACACGCCGCGCTGGGATTTCGCGATGGAAACGCGCGGTCCCGTCGTCGCCGATGAACGCGATGCCTTCGATACGCAATGGCAGCGTATTCGCCTGGGCGTCAAACCGCGCAAGAAGCCGACGCCATCGACCAATGAAAGCGAGTCGAATCCGCAGCAAACGCGCTGGGGATCGCGACGCGCATTGCGCGCACGCAAACGCGCGCGACTCGGCGAAATCCACGCGGTCGATCAGCCGTGCGTTGCGTTCGTGGCGCGGGACAATTTGCTGAATCGGCGGGCGATCGAAAAGGCGTATCTGCGGGCCATCGCGCACGCCGAAACGGAAGTACTGCTCGCCAATCCGTACTTCATGCCGGGACGCAAGCTGCGCCGCGCGCTGGTGCGGGCGGTGCAGCGCGGCGTGCGCGTGTCGCTGGTGATCGGACGCAAGGAATTTGTCGCGCTGGATTACGCCACGCCGTTTCTTTACGGAAATCTGCTGAAGCATGGCGTGCGCATCGCCGAATATGAGAAGACGATGCTTCATGGGAAGGTCGCCGTTGTCGATTCCGATTGGGCGACGATCGGTTCATCGAACCTCGATGCTTTGTCGCTCGTGCTTAATAACGAAGCGAATCTGGTGCTCGTGAATCACGCCGAAATCGCCATCCTGCACGACGCAATTCTTCAGGCTTTTGACGATGGTCGACCGATAGATGAAAAACACTACGAATCACGTCCGATAACTGAGCGCGCTTTGAACTGGCTGGCCTATAACACGTATCGGATGATGATGAAGATGATTACCATCGGCCAATACGACTAAAAATTCCAGATTGATCTGCCAAACGTAAGAATGCGTGTCGTCCGGGCCGATTGTCGTCATGATCACATCTCCATCGGCAACAGTCCGGGCTTAACTAGAGTACTCCCACGAAATGGGAACTCGGGCAGTCACTAACTGTATTCCGGCTACAACAAGCGACAATAAGCTGGATCAATGTTGCGATTGATCCTATAGACAACGGCGATCACATTAGAAACGCGTTTCTAAAAAAGTGCTTGTACCAAGAGGGATCGGCCATAATAATAGAACGGCCGTTCGATTTTACGGGTTCACATAAGAACGGTAGGGACATCATGCGAAAAGGCGAACAGACGCGGGCCGCGATCCTCGACGCAGCGCTCGACTTGGCAAGCCGTGACGGCCTGGAAGGGCTGACCATCGGCTTGCTGGCCGAGCGGATGCAGATGAGCAAAAGCGGCGTGTTTGCGCATTTCGGATCGCGCGAAGATTTGCAGGTGGAAGTGGTGCGCGAGTACCACCGCCGGTTCGAAGACGAAGTGTTCTTCCCGAGCTTGCGAGAGGCGCGCGGTTTGCCGCGGCTTCGCGCGATGATGAATCGCTGGATGGAGAAGCGCATCCAGGAAGTGACCACGGGCTGCATCTATATCAGCGGCGCTGTGGAGTACGACGATCGCGCGGCCAGTGCCGTGCGGGAGCAACTGGTACACAGCGTGAGCATGTGGCGCGATGCGCTCTTGCGCGCGATCCGCCAGTCGAAGGACGAAGGGCATCTGAAAGCGGATACCGATCCGCAACTCATGCTGTTCGAGCTGTACAGCTTTACGCTCGGCCTGCATCACGATGCGCGTTTCCTGCATCTGCCGGAAGCGGTGCAACTGACGCGGGACGCGCTGGAAAAGACATTTACTTCGTATCAGACGCCGGGATCGAATGGCGGCGCGCCGAGCAGCGCGGGCAACAGCGAAAGCATCAGCCCGAACGCCAGCGTGAATCCCGATCCGAGTCCGGCGGCGACATTGACATCGCATCACACAGATAGCCGTTAGCGCGCCGTCTCACGGGGCGGCGCGCGACGAGAATCCAGAAGAAACCGGAGAAGACTCAATGGGACAGTACGCCGCCCCGATTCGCGACATGCAGTTCGTGCTGCACGAGCTGCTGAACGTCGAAGCCGAGCTGAAGCACATGCCGAAGCACGCCGAGCTGGATGCCGACACCATCAATCAGGTGCTGGAAGAAGCCGGCAAGTTCTGCGCCGAAGTGGTGTTTCCGCTGAACCAGAGCGGCGATCGCGAAGGCTGCACGTATGAAGGCGATGGTGTCGTGAAGACGCCGGCGGGATTCAGGGAAGCCTATCGGCAATATGTCGAGGCGGGCTGGGCGGCGCTCGGCTGCGATCCCGAATACGGCGGACAAGGCTTGCCGGCGTTCGTCAATAATGCGTTATACGAAATGCTCAACTCCGCGAATCAGGCCTGGACGATGTACCCCGGCCTGTCGCACGGCGCGTACGAATGCCTGCACGCGCACGGCACGCCGGAGCAGAAGTCGGTGTATCTGCCGAAGCTCGTCTCGGGCGAGTGGACCGGCACGATGTGCCTGACCGAACCGCAATGCGGCACCGATCTCGGCATTCTGCGCACCAAGGCCGAACCCAATTCCGATGGTTCCTACGCGCTCACCGGCACGAAGATTTTTATTTCGAGCGGCGAGCACGATATGGCCGAGAACATCATCCATCTGGTGCTGGCGCGTCTGCCGGGCGCGCCGATGGGCACCAAGGGCATTTCGCTGTTTGTCGTGCCGAAGTATCTGCCTTCTTCGAGTGGCGGTGTTGGCGAGCGCAATGGCATCAAGTGCGGTTCCATCGAACACAAGATGGGGATTCATGGCAACGCAACCTGCGTGATGAATCTCGACGGCGCGAAGGGCTGGCTGGTGGGCGAGGAAAACAAAGGCCTCAACGCGATGTTCGTGATGATGAACGCGGCGCGTCTGGGCGTGGGCATGCAGGGTCTCGGCCTGACCGAAGTCGCGTATCAGAACTCGCTCGTCTATGCGAAAGAGCGTCTGCAGATGCGTTCGCTGACGGGGCCGAAAGCGCCGGAGAAGGCCGCTGATCCGATCATCGTGCATCCGGATGTTCGACGTATGTTGCTCACGCAGAAAGCGTATGCCGAAGCGGGGCGCGCGTTCACGTACTGGGCGGCGTTGAATATCGACAAGGAACTCTCTTCATCCGATGAAGATGCGCGTCGCGAAGCTTCGGATTTCGTTGCTCTTTTGACGCCCGTTATCAAAGCCTTTCTGACCGATAACGCGTTCGAAGGCACCAATATGGCGATGCAGATTTATGGCGGACACGGCTTTATCTCCGAATGGGGCATGGAGCAGTACGTTCGCGATGCACGCATCAATATGATTTACGAAGGCACGAATTCTATTCAGGCACTGGATCTGCTTGGGCGCAAGGTTCTTGGTGATATGGGCGCTAAGCTCAAGCGCTTTGGCAAGCTGGTTGCCGAGTTTGTCGAGGCCGAAGGCGTTAAGCCGGAGATGCAGGAGTTTGTTAATCCGCTCGCGGATATTGGCGAGAAGGTGCAGAAGCTTACGATGGAGATCGGCATGAAGGCTATGCAGAATCCTGATGAAGTCGGGGCTGCTGCGGTGCCCTATTTGCGCACTGTAGGTCATCTCGTGTTTTCGTATTTTTGGGCACGGATGGCACGGGTGGCGCTTGATCATGCTGCGTCTGATGATGCTTTTTATAAGGCTAAGCTGGCTACTGCGCGGTTTTATTTCGCTAAGCTTTTGCCGGAGACGGCTTCTACTATTCGGGCGGCGCGCGCTGGTGCTAAGCCTATGATGGACTACGACGAAGCGCTTTTTTGATTTTTGAGTTTTGAGGTGCTTACTTCTGCTTGTGGGGCGGTCTGATTCAGTAGCCGCCTCCCCGGCGGGGGGGTAACTTTCTTTGCTGCTGCAAAGAAAGTCACCAAAGAAAGCAGCTTTTTCAACCAGACAGTGCACGTTGAACGGGCAAGTGGATTAATGGGCTCGCTTGGTGACAATAGACCGCCACCTCGGAGGCCTGCCCGGCCTGTCAAGCGCTCGGTACGCAACTTATTAACAC
>NZ_JAQFVG010000359.1 GCF_029439455.1 Caballeronia sp. BR00000012568055
TGGGGTTTTTCCGGGTTTTGGTTGGTTGGGGGTGCTGCTTGGCGTTGTCTTGCGTTTTGGTTCAGTAGCCGCCTCCCCGCCGGGGAGGCGGCTACTGAATAAGAAGCACAAACACCGGAGTGAAGCACCCAATCAAAAAAGCCGCAAAAAAACCTCATCAACAACCCCGGCCACGGTAATACCAAAATGCTCATAAAGCGCCTCCGCAGGCCCAGACGCACCAAAACCCTTCATCCCAACAAACCCCCCACGATCCCCCAAATACCGGTCCCAACCAAACCGAACAGCAGCTTCCACCGCAACGCGCACCGAATCAACCCCAAGCACACTCATCCGATAAGCAGCATCCTGTTCATCAAAAAGCTCACAGCAGGGCATAGAAACGACGGCCGTTGAAATACCCTTAGCCTGCAACACATCCCGACCCTGCAAAGCAATAGATACTTCGGAACCCGTAGCAATCAAAGTCACCCGGCGAGGACCGCCGCCCTCAGCATCGGCAAGCACATACGCCCCCCGCGCACAGCGATTCGCCGCATCATACTCACGCCGCACGAGCGGCAAAGCCTGTCGCGCGAACACCATCGTGCTGGGACCACGCTTGTGCTCATAAGCCAGCATCCAGCATTCAGCAGCTTCGACCGCATCCGCAGGACGAAACACGCGCATATTCGGCATCGCGCGCAAGGACGCAAGAATCTCCACAGGCTGATGCGTAGGCCCATTCTTGCCGACGCCAATCGAGTCATGACTAAAGACGAATTTGACGGGCAGGCCCATCAAAGCGGCCATACGCATGGCAGGGCGTTCGTAGTCAGAGAAGGCAAGATAAGTGACCGCCAAAGGAATAACGCCACCGTGCGCAGCCATGCCATTGGCCATCGAACCCATCACGTGCTCGCGCACACCACAGTGCACATAAGCCCCGCCGCGATCTTCCGATGTGAACGCGCGCAAGCTGCGTTTATGACTCGTCGGCGCTTCGAGGTCCGCGCAACCGACCATACGCTCGGGCAATACTTCGGTGAGCAGATCGTTGATCTCGGCGGAAATCATGATGCCCCCCGGTGCATCCTTCGCATCGCGTTTATAGGCTTCGAGTGTGTCGCGCCAGCCTTGCGGCAACTCACCTGCAATGACGCGATCGAATTCCGCACGTGCCTCGCCAGGCAACGACGCAACGCGCTCGCGCCACGCGCGATACTCACGCTCGTTGCGGCGTCCCGCTTCGCGCCACGTTTGCAGCACATCATCAGGAATCTCGAAGGGTGCGTGCGGCCAGTTGAGTTCGCTGCGCGCGGCGTCGGCATCGTTGGGAAAGAGGCGGCCGCTATGACCGCCGCGTTGTCCCTGCAAACGCGCGATACCACGCGCAATCACCGTGCGGCAGGCGAGCATCGAAGGACGTGGATCGCGCCTGGCTAAAGCGAGTGCTTCAGAGACGGCTTCGAGATCGTGGCCATCGACTTCGATCACATGCCAGCCCGCAACACGAAAGCGCTCACTCACGTTTTCGCTGATGGACAACGTGGTGCTGCCATCGTCCGTGATCTGGTTGTCGTCCCAGCACAGAACGAGCTTGCCGAGCTTCAAATGCCCCGCCAGCGAAATCATTTCCTGGCCGACGCCTTCCTGCAAACAGCCATCGCCGACGAAGGCGTACGTGTAGTGATCGACAATGGCGTCGCCGAATTTCGCGTTGAGATACGCCTCTGCCACCGCCATGCCGAACGCGTTCGCAATGCCTTGTCCCAGCGGTCCCGTCGTTACTTCGATACCTGACGCCGTATCGAATTCCGGATGCCCTTCGCAATGTGAGCCCATATCGCGAAACGTCTTGATCTGATCGATACCGAAGTTCGCGTAGCCCGTCAGATGCAGCAGCGAATACAACAGCATCGAGCCATGTCCATTCGACAAAACGAAGCGGTCGCGGTCAGGCCACTGCGGATCGGCGGGATTGAATTTCATATGGCGCGTGAACAGCGCCGTGGCGATTTCCGCCATGCCGAGCGGCACGCCTTGATGCCCTTCGCCCGCACGCACAATGGCATCGATGGAAAGAAAGCGGATTGCGTTCGACAGCGCCGGCGTGTCGATGAATGACATGACTTCTCCTGACCGCTCCGTTTTAGACGGAGCGGCATGAATGGCTCAAAGAGAAATTACTTCAGGAAACCCGTGGAAATCCAGGGAATGGCTGCAACCAGAATCAAACCGACGATCAGTGCCGCGATATAGCCGATGATTGGCTTCATGCCTTCGTCGGGATGAATGCGGCTCACCGCGCACGCTGAGTAGTATCCGACACCGAAAGGCGGTGCGAACAGTCCGACGCCCATCGAAAGGATCACGACCATTGCGTAATGCACTTCGTTGATGCCCATTTGTCGTGCGATGGGAAACATAAGCGGTCCGAACAATACGATCGCGGGAATGCCTTCCAGTACGCTGCCGAGCACGATAAACACGAGAATCGACGCCGCCATGAACATCCAGCCGCCGCCGGGCAGGGCAGCCATCGTGCGGGCGAGCTGCCCCGAGAAGCCCGATTGCGTGAGCGCCCACGCCATACTCGTCGCCGCGCCGATGATCAGCAGGATCGCGCCGGAAAGCGCGGCTGTATCGATCAGCATGGGTTTGAGGCGTGCCCATTCGAAGCGGCGATAGATCAAAAGCCCTGCAAGCACGGCATATGCAATACCAATCGTCGATACTTCCGTTGCAGTTGCTACACCCTCTACGACTGCTGCGCGAATCACGAAGGGCAGTGCAAGCGCAGGCAAAGCAATTGCCAACTTACGCACGATCTCACCGCGCGTCGCACGCTTCACACCCGACAGATCATCCGCGCGATACCGCCACCACACGACCGCGCACAACGTGATCGCCAGCACGATACCGGGCAACATGCCGCCCGTGAACAGCGCGGAAATCGATACACCCGTCACCGATCCGAGCGTGATCAGCACGAGACTCGGCGGAATGGTCTCGGTCTGCGCGCCGGTCGCGGCAAGCAGGGCGACGAGATCCCCGGGCTTCGCGCCGCGCGCTTTCATCTCGGGAAACAGCACAGGCGCGACCGCGGCCATATCGGCGGCTTTCGAACCGGAGATCCCTGAAACAAGGTACATCGCACCGACCAGCACATACGAGAGACCGCCACGCACATGCCCGAGCAAGCTCGCAAGAAACGCGATCATCGCCGCAGCCATGCCGGTCATTTCGATCAACTGTCCTAAGAACACGAACAACGGCACGGACAAGAGAATCAGGTGCGACATGCCTTCGTCCATGCGTCCGACGACGACCACGAGCGGCGTGCTCGTCGTCAACGCGAGATAGCCGAAAGTTGCCAGTCCGAACGAAAATGCAATCGGCACGCCGGACAGCACGCCCAGCGCAACGAGACCGACGAAGAAGATCAGCAGATTCAGATTGCCGAGGTCCTTCAAATGCGGCCCCATCATGAAGAAAGCGCCTGCAATTGCTGCGATCAGTGCGAGCGCGCCGATGGTGAGCTTCCAGTCACCGACACGAATCAGACGTAATACTGCGACCAGCAGCATCAGACCCGAGCCGATCGGCAAGGCAGCCGCGCGCCACGAGTTGGGAATATCGAGCGCGGGCGTCGTGATAAAGGCTTCGTCCTGTGCGAAGTCGATTGCCGGTCCGATCACCATCAACAGAAACGCAAGCGGCGCGGCAATGGCGACCACATCGAGAAAAGCACGCACACGAGGCGATGCCATGCCGACCAGCGCCGTCATACGCATATGCTCGCCGCGCCGCAAGGCCACGACCGCGCCCAGCATCGCAAGCCACAGGAACAGCATCGACGCGAGTTCATCGGACCAGACGAGCGGATTGTGAAGCGCGTAGCGACTCGTCACGCCTGCAAGCAGAACCACGATTTCAGCAAGCACCAGCAACGCGGCGGGGATTTCCACGAAGTGGCCGAGCCAGGTATCGATAACGTCGAAGATGCGCCTTGGCGCGTGATGCGGAAGCATGGTCGTGTGCATGGCTTTCATACCAGTTTTCCGGTGTATTTTTCGAGCGTGCCCCAGCCTTGATCGCCGTACTTGGATTTCCAGTCGGTATAGAAACTGGTCTTTTTCAGCGCATTGCGGAAGGCTTCGCGGTCCACATCGACCATATTGATGCCCTTGGCTTTGAGGTCGTCGCGCAGGCTGCCGTTGAGCTTCGCAATGTCCGCACGTTGATTCATGCCCGCCGCTTCGAACTCACGTGTAACGATGGCGCGCATATCGGCGGGCAGCGCCTGAAATGCGCGGCGATTGCCGAGAATCCAGTACGCGTCCCACACATGCGAGGTGAGGCTGATCGATTTCTGCACTTCATACAGCTTGGCCGTGGCGATGATCGGCAGCGGATTCTCCTGACCTTCGACCACGCCGGTCTGCAAGGCCGAATACAACTCGTTGAAGTTGATCGGCGCGGGGCCTGCGTCGAGGGACTTGAACAGCGAGGTGAGCATGGGCGCTTGCGGCACGCGAATCTTGAAACCCTTTAAATCAGCGGGCGTTTTGACGACACGCGTCGATGAACTGATCTGACGGAAGCCGTTATCCCACGGCTTCGATACCGCGATGATTCCCGACTTCTCGATCTGCGAGCGGATATAGCCGCCGAGATCGCCGTCCATCGCTTTCCACACGGTGTCGTAATCGGGGAACGCAAAGCCCGTGTTGACGATGCCCGCTGCGGGCGTCAGCGTAGCGAGAATCGACGAGGCGAGGTTGAAGAACTCCACGCCGCCACTGCGCACTTGTGAAAGTAGATCGGTATCCGAACCAAGTTGATTGGCGGGAAACAGCTTGATATCCAGCTTGCCTGCGGTGGCTTCGCGGATCTTGTCGCAGGCCTGCTGTGCGCGAATATTCACCGGATGCGAGGGGTCTTGTCCAGTGGCGAGCTTGTACGAGAAATCGGCGGCAGACGCGGTGCGCGTCGTCATTCCCCACAGCGGTGCGGCAGCGGCGATGGTCGCGCTCGTTTTCAAGAACGTGCGACGGTCGATGCCGCCTTGTTTCGTGCGGTCGGTCATGGTGTGCTCCTCCAGTTTCGGATCGTTATAGTCGTGATGCTTGATGTTTTAGCCGTGAATCAGCATGCCTCCGTTCACATCGATCACCGCGCCGGTGATATAAGAAGAAATCGGTGAAGAGAGGAACAGGAACGCGCCTGCTACATCGTCTGGTACGCCGAGCCGGTTAAGTGGGATACCGGCGAGTATCTCAACGCGCTTTTCATCGCTGATCTTGCCTGCGTTGATATCCGTTTGAATCAGTCCAGGCGTGACGCAATTCACGCGGATGCCGTCATTGCCCAATTCACGCGCCATTGCTTTGGCAAGGCCCAATACGCCTGCTTTAGCGGCGGAATAATGCGGCCCGCCCAGAATGCCGCCGCCCCGTTGCGCCGATACCGACGACATGCAGCCGATCGAACCGCCACCTTGACGCTTCATGTGCGGGACGACCGCTTGCGAGAGATACAGCACGCCACGCAGGTTCACATCGAGAATGCGGTCCCAGCTTTGCGCGTCGATATCGAGTAGCTTCACGGCCTGCGTGATGCCCGCATTGTTGATGAGCACATCGATCGCGCCGAAGTCGGCGATCACTTTTTCAACGGCCGTATCGCACGCGGCGCGGTCCGTCACATTGCACGCATAGCCGCGATGTTCCGGTCCGATCGAACTGGCCGCTTCGCGTGCGGCGGTTTCATCGAGATCGAGAATGGCGATCTTCGCGCCGTGCTTCGCGAACATGCGGGCCGTCGCCATGCCGATTCCACGGGGCGATGCCGCACCCGAAATGACGGCGACCTTGCCTTCGAGAAGACGCGACTCTGACATGATGAATATCTCCTGTTTTTAGCGTGTTTGTGAATTAAATGACTGCTTGTTGAAGATGGCTTGGCTAAGCATCCAAGATAGGCATCAGGGTATTCCCTCGAATGTGATTCCCGGCATCTGATACAAGCGTATTCGCTTGAAAGGAAGCGCTCAAACGAATTAAAGTGGCTTATCGTTGAATTGAATTCACTCCATCATTGCAATGCACAATCGCGTCACGCTCAAGGCTGTACAGGCGTTCGAAGCAGCCGCAAGACTCAACTCCTTTGCACTTGCAGCACAAGAACTCTTCGTCACGCCTTCCGCGATCAGTCATCAAATCAAGCTGCTCGAAGAACAATTGAGCGTGCGGCTTTTTCATCGCGTGCATCGCGCGGTGATTCTCACGGACACCGGGCGGCACTATGCGGAAGAGATCGGCGCCGCATTTGCACGTATCGATAAAGCCACGCGCGATATCGACCGCGTCGCCAAGAGCGACATCCTTACCGTGCATTCCACACCGAGCTTCGCCACGCAATGGCTGATGCCGCGTCTTGCGCGCTTTTCCGCACGGCATCCGGATATCGATCTGCGGCTGCATGCATCGAACGACGCGATCGATCTGACGCGCGAGTCGGTCGATATCGACTTGCGATACGGCGCGCGCCGATTGCAGCCCGCAGGCACGATGGTGCTCGATTTGCCATCCGAAACCATCGTGCCCTTGTGCTCGCCCAAGCTCATGCAAGGCGATACATCGATCCATAACCTGTCCGACTTGCAGCATCACACCCTGATTCATAGCGAAGGCTGTCTTGTCGGATGGCGCGACTGGATGCGCTCGCATCGCACGACGTCGATGGATATCTCGCGTGGGCCGCGTTTCGATCGATCGTTCATGGCGATCAGCGCAGCAGCGGACGGCGTAGGCGTGTGCCTTGAAAGTCTTCTGCTCGTGCAGCGCGAACTGGAAACCGGACGCCTGATTGCGCCGTTCGGTTTCGAAGGTCTGACGGTGCAT
>NZ_JAQFVG010000360.1 GCF_029439455.1 Caballeronia sp. BR00000012568055
TAACGGTTGTTCGGAGTGCGCAATTGCGCTTTGACTATGGATTCAGTTTAGCTAGGGCAACTTGTATATACAAGCATTATCTTAGCGTTTTGGCCTAGGGTTTTTGCGGATGGGCTAAGGCTTTAAGGAATAAAAAAGGCACGCGTCATATGCGTGCCTTTGCTAAAGGTTTATGTGTCTCAGGGCCTAAGCGCAAACTAAGCGCAAACGTGCTGCTGCGTCGAAAGCAATGCCGCGACCGGACCCGGCAAAGGCACCAAAGGCGGCGGAGCTTCATCCGAAATCATGCGAAACGCAAAGGCCATATCATTGGCAAGCGGCCTGTCATCGCGATAAATCGGCAATACGTTTCGCACGCGCGCACGCAATGCCTCGGTATAAGGCGCGCGCGCTAAATCGGCGGACTGTAATTCGTAAGCCTGCGTCGCGGCGAGTAATTCGATGCCGAGAATGCGCGCGGAGTTATCGATAATTTCAAGTGCCTTGAGCGCGGCGGGCGTCGCGTGACAGAGGTGATCTTCCTGAAGCCCGGAGGTCACGCCGCCATCGAGACTCGCAGGCGCTGCTATGCGCCGATTCTGCGCAACCAGCGAAGCCGCCGTGTACTGCGCGATCATGAAACCCGAACGCGTGCCGCCGACTTCGGCAAGGAACGGCGGCAAGCCGCTGACCAGCGGATTCACCAGCCTATCCAATCTTCGCTCGGCAAGCGCCGCAACTTGCGCGACGGTGACCGCAATGCCATCCATCGCCAATGCAATCGATGCACCCACCGCATGCGCCTGCGAAAACACGCGCGGCATGTCGGGCGTCCCGGCGACGATAGGGTTATCGGTAATCGAAGCGAGTTCACGATCAACCACTTCGCCCGTGGTTACGAACGCATCGCGCGCTGCGCCGTGGACGTGTGGAATGGTGCGCAAACTGAGCGGATCCTGCGTACGCCGCCCGACCGACGCGTTCAGAATACCGCTATTTTCAAGGGCTGCACGAAGCCGCATGCCAACCTGCATCAAGCCAGGCGATTGGCGAAAAGCAAGCGATTGCGCATCGAATGCATCAAGTTGGCCGCCGAGATTTTCGAAGCTCATCGCAGCGACGGCGTCGGCCCAATCGAGCAGACGTTGACCACGTGCAAGCGCGAGCGCGGCCAGACCCGTTACACAAGGCGTGCCGTTGACGAGGCTCAAACCCTCCTTCGCTTCGAGCGTCATGGGTTCGAGACCGAGACGTTGCAACGCTTCTGCACCGGTCAGCCTTTCATCACGCGTGCGTACATGTCCCGCGCCGATGCACACCAGCGCAATATGCGCCATATGACTTAGGTAACCCACCGACCCGAACGCCGGTACTTCCGGCAGATAATCCGCATTCAGTAATCCAAGCAGCCTCTGAACGACTTCCAGCCGCACGCCCGAATGTCCGTGCGCGAAGTTGTTGATCGCCGCAGTGATGATCGCGCGCGTTTCTTCGCGCCCGAGCGGCGCGCCGACGCCCACCGCGTGGCTCATCAAAATGTTGTGCGATAAGTCACGCTGCTCAACGGGCGATACCACCACATCGCACAACGCGCCGACGCCGGTATTCACGCCATACGCGCGGATACCACGCGTGACGATCTCATTCACCAGCACGCGCGCCTCGGCGATGCGCGCTTCGGCTTCTGCGGACAATTCGAGCGTCGCGCCGTTGGCGACGGCTGCCACTTCACGCCATTGAAGCGGACGGGCGGAGCGAATCACGTTCATGACGATCCTTCAATGCGTACTGCGGTCCTGGTGGCTCGAGACGAACTGTCGGAATCGCTCCGACTTCTGTTCGACAAATACTTCGGATGGCGAACCGTCGCATTCCACGCGGCCTTCGTGCAGAAACATCACACGATTCGAAACATGCCGCGCGAAGCCCATTTCGTGCGTGACAACCAGCATGGTGCGGCCATCGTCCGCGAGTGAGCGCATCACGCGCAGCACTTCACCGACGAGTTCAGGATCGAGCGCGGAAGTGGGTTCATCGAACAGCATAACTTTCGGGTCCATTGCAAGCGCGCGGGCAATGGCCACGCGCTGCTGCTGACCACCCGACAAATGCGCCGGATAATGGCCGCGTTTATCTGCAAGGCCGACTTTGGCCAGCAGCGCTTCGGCCTGTTCGATCGCTTCGGCGCGGCTGCGTTTCAAGACGCGGATCGGTCCTTCGATCACGTTCTGAAGCACCGTCATATGCGACCACAAATTGAAGTTCTGAAACACCATGCCGAATTGCGAACGCACGCGGTCCACTTGTTTGCGATCCGCAGGCTGGAGGCGTCCATCGCCGCGACGCTTCATTTTCAGTTCTTCTCCAGCAAGCGACACCACGCCATCGTCCGGCATTTCGAGTAGATTCAGGCAGCGCAGAAACGTGCTTTTGCCCGATCCGCTCGCGCCGAGAATGGAGATCACATCGCCTTGATGCGCATCGAGCGAAATGCCCTTCAATACCTGATGATCGCCGAACGACTTCTTGATATCCCTGACCGACAGGGCGACAGGCGCAATCTGATTCATGCCTTGTTCTCCGATTCGAAATGCTGAAGTATCACGACGCAGCGCGCGTCTGAACCGTGGCCGACGAGGTTTGTATCGACGGAACCGGCGGCGGACGAAGATGGCCCGAGAGCCTGCGCTCGACGAAACCAAGCGCCCGCACGATCACAAAATTCAGCACCAGATAGATGATCGCCGCACACGTAAAGACTTCAGTTGTCCGATACGTTTGATGGATGATCTCCTGCGCCACGCCCGTGACTTCCCACACGGTGACGAGACTCGCAAGCGCCGTCGATTTGACGAGCAATACGGCTTCGGTCGAATATGCCGGCAAACACAAGCGCAACGCAATCGGACCGATCACGCGGCGCAGCAGCGAAAAGCCCGACAAGCCGATCGCATAGCCCGCTTCGATCTGACCATGTGGCACAGCCAGCAAACCGCCGCGAATGATTTCAGCCGTATAGCCCGCCGTGCACAGCGCGAGCGACAGTACCGCGCATACGTACGGCTCGCGCAATACGGGCCACAAAAAGCTATGACGGATCACGCCGAACTGACCAAGCCCGTAATAGACGAGGAACATCTGAATCAACAGCGGCGAACCGCGGAACACGAAGATATAAAAGCGCGCAAAGTTGCGGGGCAACCAATGCGGCATCACGCGCATGGTGACGATTACGAGCGAGAGCAAACCGCCAAGCACCAGCGACGCAGCGAACAGCCCAAGCGTGACCGGCACGGCGGCAAGCAGCTTGCGCATGGTGTCGAACATAAAAGCGAAATCGACGGGCATGGAAACAGTCTCCTGACAGCGTCAGTTGCGCGCGAAATTGCGTCGGAACGAGCGGGCGACAGCGGCTTCCGCGCGGCCGAGGATGCGCCCGGAAATGCTCGTCATGACCAGATACAACAAGCCACCCGCGATAAAGAACGAGAAATACTGATGCGTCGATCCGGCCGCGACCTGACTCGTACGCATAAGTTCGGCCAGACCCGTCACGGAAATTAGTGCGGAATCCTTCAGACTCATTTGCCAGACGTTACCGAGTCCCGGCAAAGCAAAGCGCACGACCTGCGGAATCAGGACGCGACGCGCCATCATCATGACCGGCATGCCGATGGCGCGCGCCGCTTCAAGCTCGCCACGCGATACCGCCAGCACCGCCGCGCGATACACCTCCGCCTGATACGAGCCAGAGATCATGCCGACCGCCACCGCGCCGATCAGAAACGGCGGCACGCTGACAAAGCCGTCTGCCCCGAACCAATGTCCGATGGTCGAGACGAAGCTCGATCCGCCGAAGTAGAACAGGTAGATCACCAGCAATTCGGGCACGCCGCGAAACACGGTCGTATAGCAGTCGCCGATTACGCGCAGCACGCGAAAGCGCGAGAGCTTGGCGGCAGCGACCAGCCCGCCGAAGATCGCGCCCGTGAACAGCGCTGCGAGCGTTAGCACCACAGTCAGGCCAGCGCCGAGCAACAGCGCACTGCCCCAACCGTCAGGACCAAAGCCGAACATCTGAAATAGCGTCATGTTTCGCTCCTGTGCCGCTCAAACCGCAATTACGGTGCGACGTTGGTCTTGAACCATTTTTCCGAAAGGTTCTTCACCGTGCCGTCTGCAATCGCCGAGGCGAGCGCGGCATCGAACTTGGCCTTCAGATCGGCGTCCTGCTTGCGGAAAGCGAGTCCCTCGCCCGGACCCCAGATCGATCCGCCAATACGCGGCCCCGCGACCATAATCGACTTATCCGTGGAACCCGAGAGGAAATAAGTCAGGTCATCGAACGATGCGTCGATGCGGCCATTCGCCAGATCGAGGTCGCGTTCCTGCGCCGTCTTGTAGTTGCGAATGGTCGCAACGTCTTTGAAGTTATCCTGAATGAATTTGGTGTAGACCGTTCCCGACTGAATGCCGATGGTCTTGCCCTTGAGCTGCTTGCGCAAGCCATCGACCACGCTTTGATCGGTCTTTGCATCACCCGTCAGCTTGATAATGGGCGCATTCGCAGCGGCTTTAGGCAACACGGCATCGTCCGATACGGCGAAGGTCGCGGGCGTCGATGCATAAGGCCGCGAAAACGCGATGATCTTCTCGCGCTCGGGCGTAATGGAGATCACGTCCATCAGCACGTCGAATTTGCCCGCTTGCAGGCCGGGAATCATGCCATCCCAATCCTGCGCGACGAGATTGCACTTGAGTTGCGCACGCGTGCACAGACTCGACACCAACTCCGGCTCGAAACCGCCGAGCTTGCCGCCCGGTAACGTCTGATTCCACGGTGCATACGCGCCTTCCGTGGCGATGGTGACGGATTGCCAGTCTTTCGCCTGCGCATTGGTGGAGACGGCGGCAAGCGCGCCGACCAACACGGAAAATGCGCCGCAGCGCAGCTTAGCCATTGTGTTCATCTACCTGTCCTTGGGTCGGGTTTGACTGCGTGCGATGATCTTGCGTCGATCTTGTATAGACAGGTCTGCACGACACGAAATATTGATGCAAGGCCCGATTCGTTGACTAAGGGAATTCACCTATCTCGCTTAGTGGACGCCTGTTTACAGGCTTATTACGCGTATGCCGAATTACTTAGGTAAATTCGCTAAGCGGCTTTAGCGTGCTTTAGGCGACTTAATGTCTAGCCAACTTAGCAATTAATCAATCATTTGCCTCGCTGATACACCGCGTTCTTTTCGGCCTATTTGACGCATTTAATCGGCGCTTCGACACTGCCCGTCATGTGAAGCCTTTCTGAAAGGCCATCGCCCACTTCCTCACATTGCGAGCACACATGGCAACTCTCCCTTCCCGGTCCGCGACTCCTTCGGCCGATTCAGCCGATGCGACCTCGGATCGCGCACTCAGACGCATCGTGGTCGCGTCCGTCGCCGGCAATGCGATGGAGTGGTACGACTTTTTCGTCTACGGCACCGCCGCCGCGCTCGTGTTCGGCCAGTTGTTCTTCCACGCCAACGCCGATCCGCTGATCGGCACGCTAGGCGCATTCGCCGCCTTTGCAATGGGCTTCGTTGCACGGCCGCTGGGTGGCATCGTGTTCGGGCATATCGGCGATCGCTACGGACGGCGTGCATCGCTCGTATGGACGCTGCTGATCATGGGCTTTGCGACGTTTGGCATCGGCTTGTTGCCGACTTACGATCACGTCGGGTTGTGGGCGCCTGCCGCGCTGGTCGGATTGCGCTTGCTGCAAGGCATTGCATCGGGCGGTGAATGGGGCGGCGGTGTATTGATGATCAGCGAGAGCGCGCCGCCTGAAAAGCGCGGCTATTACGCGGCGTGGAGTCAGTTAGGCGTCGGCGGTGGCTTCGTTTTATCGTCGGCGGCGTTTCTTGCAGTGCAGGCCTTGCCGCACGATCAATTCATTTCATGGGGATGGCGCTTGCCGTTCCTCGCCAGCATTCTGATCTTTGCGTTGGGCGTGTATATCCGCCATAACCTGCCCGAGAGCCGTGACTTCGAAAATGCGGATAAAGCGGGCAAAACATCGCATATGCCGGTGGTCGAAGTCATCAAGCGTCACCCTAAAGAAATCCTGATGGCGATGGGTCTGCGCGTAGCAGAAAACGGCGGTGCGTATATCTTTCTCGCGTTCTCGCTGGTCTACGGCAAGTACGCCGGCATCCCCAATTCGACGATGCTCATCGGCGTGATGATTGCGATGCTTGTCGAGATGATAGCCATGCTCCTGTGGGGAAAACTGTCGGATCGTATCGGCAGGAAGCCGGTTTATATGATCGGCGCGGTATCGCTCGTCGTGATGGCGTTCCCGTTCTTCTGGCTGCTCGATACGCACTCCACGCCACTTATTTGGCTTGCGCTGGTGCTCGGCACAGCGGTATGTCATGGCGCGATGATCGGCACGCTGCCATCTCTGGTCGGTGAATTTTTCAGCACCGAAGTGCGCTATTCGGGGGTGGCATTAGGGCACGAAGTGGCATCAATCTTTGCGGGCGGTTTGTCGCCGTTGATCGCTACGGCTTTGTTGTCGCGGTATCACGCTTACTGGCCAGTCGCGTCGTTCCTGATCGCGCTCGGACTCGTCACGGTCGTGACACTGAAGTTCACGCACGAAACACGTCAGCAGTAAAAACCCCTTATTTCAAGGCACTTCGCGCGTCAAGCAATCGCGCGAAGGCTTTCGCACATCTATTGAACTCGGAGACAAGCATGAACTCGTCGACCCGGCGTTATACCTACGAGTGGTATGTCGTCGCTATCTGCATGCTGGCGTATGTGTTTTCCTTTATCGACCGGCAAGTGCTCGCATTGATGATCGAGCCGATCAAGCGCGATCTCCATCTTTCCGATACACAATTCAGCCTGCTGCACGGCTTCGCGTTTTCGCTCTTCTACGCGGTGATGGGCATGCCGATCGCCTATCTTGCGGATCGCTTTGCGCGGCCTCGCATCATCGCGAGCGGCATTGCGTTGTGGAGCGTAGCGACCACTGCGTGTGGCATGAGTCAGAGCTTCGTGCATATGTTCATCTCACGGATGAGCGTCGGCGTGGGTGAAGCGGCGCTTTCACCCGGCACGTATTCGATGCTTGCGGATTTATTTCCTAAAGCGAAGCTCGGGCGCGCGGTCGGCGTTTATTCGCTTGGCTCATTCATTGGCGGTGGCATCGCGTTTCTAGTGGGCGGCTATGTGATTGCGCTGCTTAAGCATGCGAGCACGTTCACGCTGCCCTTTATCGGCGATGTGCGGGCGTGGCAGATTACGTTCTTTATAGTGGGACTTCCGGGCTTGCTGATCGCGTTGCTGTTCAAGCTGACGGTGCGGGATCCTAAGCGTCAGGGCCTCGCACAAGACGATGCAGGCCGCGTCCAACGCGTTTCTATGACAGATTCGCTGCGCTTTATCGCATCGCATGGAAAGACGTTTTTCTGCCATTACCTCGGCTTTTCTTTCTATGCGATGACGCTTTACTGCCTGATGAGCTGGAGCCCTGCGTTCTATATGCGGCACTTCGGCTTCACGCCTGTGGAAGCCGGTTATACGCTTGGCACGGTCATGCTTGTCGCCAATACTGCCGGCGTATTCTGCGGCGGCTGGCTCTCCGACTGGCTCCTCCGACGCGGCCACAGCGATGCCCCTATGCGCGCCGCCGCCATCGGCGCAGCCTGCATGTTCGTGCCCGCGATTGCGTTCGCGCAGACCGCGAGTTTGAACGCATCGCTTGCGTGGCTGGTGGTCGCGATGTTCTTCGCATCGTTTCCGCTCGCGACATCGGCCGCTGCGATGCAAACGCTCGCACCCAATCAGATGCGCGCGCAAATCTCCGCGACGTTTCTGCTGGTATCGAATCTCATTGGCCTTGGTTTGGGTACGACCGTCGTAGCGTTGATCACCGACAAGGTGTTCGGTTCGCCGCTCGCTGTCGGCCATTCGATGACCATCATCAATGCAATCGCTACTGCCTTGGCCGTTGTGTTGCTTTGCTTAGGCTGCAAGCAATTCCGCGCAAGCCTCGAACGTGAAGCGCTTAAGGCGCGCATCACGGAACCCGCCGAAATTACCTTAGCGCCTAAGCAAGAAATAAATGCCATCGATGCGCCTAAGCCTTTTTAATCTATTTCTCTTATTCGACGCACGGCGCTAACCTCGACGCATCGTCCCCACGAACACACTGGAAGATCATCATGCAAGCTCACATCCTGAAAGTCCGGGTCGACGCCTTGCGCGAGGAAGCGCACGGCGTACGCTCATTCAGCATCTCGCGTCTCGACGGTCTGCCCTTCGAGCGTTACGAAGCCGGCGCGCATATCGACGTGACGAGTCCGTCGGGCATCGTGCGTCAATACTCGCTGTGCGGCGATCCGGAATGCCTTGAATCGCAGATATTCGCGGTTAAGAAAGAAGACGCGTCGCGCGGCGGCTCGCGTTCCTTGCATGAAGAGGTGATGGTCGGTACGGAGTTGTCGGTGGGTGCGCCGCGCAATCTCTTCAAGCTCGAAGAAGATGCCAGCGAACATATTCTGATCGGCGCGGGCATCGGCATTACGCCTTTATTGTCGATGGCATATCAACTCGTCAAACGGCAAGCGCGCTTTACGCTGCATTATTTCGCGCGCAGCGAAGCGCATGCGGCCTTTATGAATCTGCTGACGCGCGCGCCGTTCGATCAGCACATCAAAGTACATTTCGGCGTTCAACGCGAACACCTCGAAGATGCACTCGATACCTGCCTGCGTGAAGCCAACGCAAATGCACATGTCTACACTTGCGGCCCCGCGCCCTTCATGGACGCCGTCGTCGAATCCGCACAAAAGCGCTTGCCCGCCGATGCAATTCATCTCGAACGCTTCAAAGCCGAACCCGCGCCATCGAACGATACGCAACTCGATACCTTCGACGTGCAACTTGCCAGCAGCGGCCAGACCGTGCGCGTCGATACGAAGACGTCCATTGTAGAAGCGCTCGCGTCGATCGGTATCGAAGTGGATACGTCGTGTGGCGAAGGCGTGTGCGGCACCTGCATGATCGATGTCGTCAGCGGCGAGCCGGAGCATCGCGATCATTGTCTGAGCAAGGCGGAACGCGCGAGCAATAGCGTGATTTGCTGTTGTGTATCGCGTTCGAAATCGCCCGTTCTTGTGCTCGATCTTTAACCCTCACATCTTCGTGAAGCCCACGAGGATGTCGGTCATCAACCCGCGCATCCACGCAATACCTTCGTCTTCGTGGAAGTGCTCGTGCCAGTGCATGGTGACGGCCGCGCGCGGTAATGGTACGGGCAGCGCATAGATACGAAACGCATCGCCACGATTGAGGATATGCGCGAGCCTTTCCGGCAGTGTGGCGAATAAGTCCGATGCCGCCAGCACGCCAGGCACCGCAACGAAATGCGGCAATGCAAGCGCAATATTGCGTCCCACACCTTGCGCGCGCAAGGCATCGTCGAGAGCATGATGACTGTGTTCCAGCGAGCGCACCTGTACATGCGATGCCGCGAGAAACGGCTCCAGCTTGAGCGTGTTGCCTGCCGGCAGATCGCGGCGCTTGCGCGTCATGCACACATACGACTCCTCGAATAACAGCGCGTGTCGCGTGCGCGGCAACAACGAAGGCAGATTGCCAATCGCGAAATCCAGCCTGCTCGAACGCAACGCCTCTTCGATATCCTCGACCGGCATCGGCTCGATCACCAGCTTCACGCGCGGCGCGGCGTCCTGCAAAGCCGCGCAAATCGCAGGCAAATAGGCCATTTCGCCAGCATCGGAAAGCGAAAGGCGAAAGGTGCGCGTGCTCGTGGATGGATCGAAACGCTCGGCATAGCGCAGCGCTTGCCGCACGGTATCGAGCGCACGTCCGACGATCTCGGCAAGCTCCAACGCAACCGGCGTCGGCTGCATGCCCGAACGCGTGCGGATAAACAACGTGTCGTCGAACAAGGTGCGAAGACGGCCAAGCGAATAACTCACGGCGGGTTGCGAAAGCGCCAGACGTTCGCCCGCTTTCGTCAGGCTGCGCTCTTCCACAATGGCCTGAAACACGCGCAAGAGATTCAGATCGATGTGATCGATGGAGGTCATGGGGACTCGCGAGATATAGGCCGCATTTATTCCACGACCTGTTTTTAATCGATTTGACGCATGATCTTCGCAAAGCGAGACTGATGTCAACGAGAGGAT
>NZ_JAQFVG010000361.1 GCF_029439455.1 Caballeronia sp. BR00000012568055
GAGAATTCGAGCGTGACGTAGCCTTCCCATTCCGGTTCGAACGGCGTCACGTTGACGATGATCCCGCAACGCGCGTACGTCGATTTACCCAGACACACGGTCAAACACGAGCGCGGAATGCGGAAATACTCGACCGTGCGCGCCAAAGCGAAAGAATTCGGCGGAATGATGCAGACATCGCCCTTGAAATCGACAAAGGATTTCTCGTCGAAATTCTTCGGATCGACGATGGTCGAATTAATATTGGTGAAGATCTTGAATTCATCGGCCACGCGAATGTCGTAGCCATAGCTCGACGTGCCGTAGGAGACGATCTTGCGGCCGTCCTCGGCCACGCGCACCTGATCGGGCACGAACGGCTCGATCATCTTGTGCTCTTCGGCCATGCGCCGGATCCACTTGTCGGACTTGATGCTCATAGGGTGCGTTACCTGGCGGTGAAGGTTTTATAGCCTTCGGTCGAACGAAACCGCGTATTTTACGCGATAGATGCGACGCGCTTAGCGACGCTTATCTGCGTATCACGCCGCACGCGATCGCCGGTCCGACGTTATGCGGATACATCGCGTAAGGATCGGTCGCTTCACGATGAAGCATGATCGCGCGCGAGATCACGGAACGCACGCCATCGAGTGAAACGTCTGTTGCAACGATGAAGCCCGTGGCCGCGCCCGTGGCGTCCGAGCGGATATTGCCCAGCTCGCCTTCGAGCCGCGCATTCGGATGACGCCGGTCCGATTGCAACGCGAATACCGGACTCGTGTCCTGATCCGTCACGGCGATACAGTCGCCGCGCTCGTGCACTTCGAGCGCGTGGTCGCTGTTGGGCGGCATATCGGTAAGGTTGTAGGTGACCTGCACGCCATCCGCGCGTTCGATCAGCGTGATGGTGCCGCGCGCGGTGTTGCCGGGCGTGGGCTTGAGCACCGCATCGGCGCGTTTTTCGTGATTCTGGAAGAGGATGCCGCAGCCGCTCAGCAGCGCGCTGCATGCGGTCATGGCGATCATCGCGACAAGCGCGCTTCCGTCGAATCTGTGTCTCATGCGATCCTCTTCGCGGCCGTCCGCACCCAGTGTGCCGACATTGCCGCGCATCGAAGGCGACATGATACCGCGAGCCGCACCGCACAAGGCTCGCGGCGATTCGATGCAGTGCTCTGATTTACGTGTTTTGAACCACGATGCTCGGAAATTTCGACGTCATATCTCGCTGACGTTCGGCAATCGAAATGGCCACGCGCCGCGCGATCGCCCGATACGATTCCGCGATCTTGCTGTCCGGCTCCGACACGACCGTCGGCTGACCGGCATCGGTCTTCTCGCGAATGGCGATATCGAGCGGCAAGGAACCGAGCACCGCGACGCCGTATTCCTTCGCCATGCGCTCGCCGCCGCCCGCGCCGAAAATATGCTCTTCGTGTCCGCAATTCGAGCAGATATGCGTGCTCATATTCTCAACGATGCCGAGAATCGGAATGCCGACTTTCTCGAACATCTTGAGGCCCTTCTTCGCATCCAGCAGCGCGATATCCTGCGGCGTGGTCACGATCACCGCGCCCGTCACCGGCACTTTCTGCGAGAGCGTGAGCTGAATGTCGCCGGTGCCCGGCGGCATATCGACGACGAGGTAATCCAGATCGCGCCAGTTGGTCTGACGCAGCAATTGTTCGAGCGCGGAGGTGACCATCGGGCCGCGCCAGACCATCGGATTATCCTGTTCGATCAGAAAGCCGATGGAATTGGCCTGAATGCCGTGGCCTTCGAGCGGGTTCATCGACTGATTGTCGGGCGATTCGGGGCGGCCGGAAATGCCGAGCATCATCGGCAGGCTCGGGCCGTAGATGTCCGCGTCCAGCATACCGACCGACGCGCCTTCGGCCGCCAGCGCGAGCGCCAGATTGACCGCCGTCGTGCTCTTGCCCACGCCGCCCTTGCCCGACGCCACCGCGATGATATTTTTGACATTCGGCAGCAGTTTCACGCCGCGCTGCACCGCATGCGCCACCACGTCCGACGAGACATTCACCGCGACGTCAGCCACGCCCGGCACCGCGCGCAATGCGTTTGTCACCAGCGATCGGATAGAGTCGAACTGCGTTTTCGCGGGATAGCCGAGCACGACGTTCAGCGAAACCTTCGCGCCATCGACGGCAATATTGCGAAAACTCTTCGACTCGACGAACTTGCGGTCGGTGTTGGGATCGGTCAGTGTGGCGAGTGCGGTGTCGATCGCCGCGCGGTCAATGCTCATCGAAACTCCAGGGGAACAGTTGTTGCTTGTGGCCGTCGATGCCAGTCAACGGTCTGACGAATTTGCAAGGAATTGTTAGCGCCGTTGCGCGCGATACGCTGGCATTGCACTATCCCGCTGCAACTTTTTCCGGGGACGCACGCTTTCGGGCAGCCCGACGCCTTTCTCATTATTGTAGAGGTTCGTCTGTCGGCCCGTTCGGAAGACCCTTTCTGCAATTTTCTGCACCATCGGCGCGTGAGCCGAATTCGCTCGTTGAATCAAGGAGATCGAAAATGAATACCAAGTTGATGACTCGTCTGTCCGTGTTTGCGCTGGTCGGCGCGTTGGTTGCAGGTTGCGCGACGCAGCAAGGCCAGAACACAGCTGTCGGAACCGGCGCGGGCGCGGCCACGGGCGCGGCGCTCGGCGCGATCTTCGGCGGCGGCAAGGGCGCGGCGATCGGCGCGGCTGCGGGCGCGGCCACGGGCGGCATCGTCGGCTATAACTGGCAGTCGATCAAGAACAAGATTTCGGGCGACTCGAAGGGCACGGGCACGCAAGTGACCGAGCAGCAAGACGGCTCGCTGAAGGTGAACATCCCCAACTCCATTTCCTTCGATACCAACAGCTACGCGATCAAGCCCTCGTTCGATCCGGTGCTGAACTCGGTCACGCAGACGCTGCAACAGCATCCGGAGCTGATCGCAAGCGTGGTCGGCCATACGGATAACACCGGCACGGCGGCGTACAACCAGACACTTTCGCAGAACCGCGCGCAGAGCGTGGCGACGTATATCGCGACGCACGGTGTTCCGGCACAGCGCCTGTCGTCGCAAGGCATGGGTCAGAACCAGCCGATCGCCGACAACTCGACGGAAGCTGGCCGCGCGCAAAATCGCCGCGTGGAAATCTATCTGCGCGCGACGCAGCAGCCTGCGCAGTAAGTCGTTGATTTAACGAGAAGAATCGCCGTTTTTTGCGGAACGGCGAGATGAGAAACGCAGTCGTGTGAATCCAACTGAAAAAAAGTTGAAACTCGCACGCGTGGCGCGTGTCTCTCTTTACGGTAGGTGCGCGGCGTGTGCCGTGGCCTGCCATTCTCCTCTTGTCGTTGTTGCTCCGGGGCTTAACTGAGCCCCGGTTTTTTTTGGTGCGTGGGGTTTGTGGGCTTGGCTCAGGCGATCGAAATGTTGAGGCGTTTGCCGAGGGACAGAAACGCAGCCTCGATTGCTTCCAGTTTCGACGAATGACGCGGGTCGAGCAGGCGATCAACCTGCGGCATATGGACGTTCAGACGACGCGCGAGTTCGGATTTGCGCACGCCCTGACGGATCATCTCGTTAGCGAGGAACACCTTCGCTACAGTCAGTGCTGGCAAATTCACGACTAATTGGCCTTTCTTGGGCTTCGAAGGCATCGGAACTTCCCGCTTGTCGTCGAAATACATTTCGATGGCGGTTTCAAGGGCATCGAGCCCATTGAGCAGCGCCTCGCCTTCGTCATCTCCAGCGGTAATGGCTTCCGGAATGTCCGGGAACGTGACGAGAAGACTGTTGTTCGTGTCGAGTTCCAGGTTGACTGGATAGGACAACATGATGATGGATTCTCCAAATAACACTGCGCCCTCCGCTCACTTCAGCCCTAGCTGCTTCTTGATTGACTCCACCATTCCCTTACCGATCTCTTTGCTGCCGTGATCTGGAAATGTGGACCTTCTGCCATTGAGCGTGGCGCGGAAATGACTTCCTTTACCGGGCTCAAATTGGACACCCTGTTCACGAAGCCACCTCTTGAATTCACTGAACTTCATGATCCCTCCAGAGTTGACGAAGGGATCAACATACAACACTTATGTTATATTCTGCTAAGCGGAAAATGCAACTAGTTTGTTGTATTTTGTAGTTGCGCGATGGCAGCAAAGTGAGCCTACTCTCCGTCACCCGCTTTAACTCCTGCTCCCTGCCTTTCCCGCTCTCCCTGCTAAAATCAACTCCCCCCTCCACCAGCACTTCCACGGGCCGCGCCTTTATGTCAGCACCGATTTCCGACTCCGTATCCCCGGCGCCCGCCAATGCAGGCCGCCGCCAGGTCCTCGTCACGTCCGCGTTGCCGTACGCGAACGGTCAGATTCATATCGGCCATATGGTCGAATACATTCAGACGGACATCTGGGTTCGGGCGCTGCGAATGCACGGTCACGAGGTCTACTACGTCGGCGCGGACGATACCCACGGCACGCCCATCATGCTGCGCGCCGAGAAGGAAGGCATCACGCCCAAGCAGCTGATCGAACGCGTGTGGAAAGAGCACAAACGCGATTTCGACAGCTTCGGCATCTCGTTCGATAACTACTATTCGACCGATGCCGAGGAAAATCGCGCCCTCTGCAACACGATCTACGCCGCGCTTCAGCAAGCCGGCCTGATCGAAGCACGCGATATCGAGCAAGCCTACGATCCGGTCAAGGAAATGTTCCTGCCGGACCGTTTCATCAAAGGTCAGTGTCCGAAATGCGGCGCGAAGGATCAGTACGGCGATAACTGCGAAGTCTGCGGCTCGACCTATCAGCCGACCGAACTGATCAACCCGTATTCGGTCGTCTCCGGCGCAACGCCGATCCGCAAGACCTCGACGCACTATTTCTTCAAACTCTCCGACCCGCGCTGCGAAGAATTTCTGCGCGGCTGGGTGAGCGGTCTTGCGCAGCCGGAAGCGACCAACAAAATGCGCGAATGGCTCGGCGACAAAGGCGAAGCCAAGCTCGCCGACTGGGATATTTCGCGCGATTCGCCCTACTTCGGCTTTGAAATTCCGGGCGCGCCGGGCAAGTATTTTTACGTGTGGGTCGATGCGCCGGTCGGTTATTACGCGAGCTTCAAGAATCTCGCGGACCGTATCGGACTGAAGTTCGATGACTGGGTCAAGCCGGAATCGAAGGCCGAGCAGTATCACTTTATCGGCAAGGACATTCTGTATTTCCATACGCTATTCTGGCCGGCGATGCTCGAATTCTCCGGCCATCGCACGCCGACGAACGTGTTCGCGCACGGCTTTCTGACCGTCGATGGCGCGAAGATGTCGAAGTCGCGTGGCACGTTCATCACCGCGCAGAGCGTGATCGATACGGGCATCAATCCGGAATGGCTGCGCTATTACTTCGCGGCCAAGCTGAACAGCACGATGGAAGACATCGACCTGAATCTGGAAGATTTTCAGGCGCGCGTGAACAGCGATCTGGTCGGCAAGTACGTGAATATCGCCAGCCGCGCGGCGGGTTTTCTGCTCAAGCGTTTCGAAGGCCGCGTGCAGGACAGCGCGATGAATCACGCGCTGCTCGCCGATATGCGCGCCACGATTCCGCAAATCGCCGCGTACTACGAGTCGCGCGAATACAGCCGCGCGTTGCGCACGACCATGGAACTCGCCGATGCCGTCAACGCTTATGTCGATACGGCCAAGCCGTGGGAACAGGCGAAGGACCCGGCCAACGCGGTCGCGCTGCATGAGACGTGCAGCGTGAGTCTCGAAGCGTTCCGTCTGCTGTCGCTGGCGCTGAAGCCGGTGTTGCCGAAGCTGATCGAACAGGTCGAAGCGTTCCTCGGCATCGCGCCGCTGGCGTGGGCGGATGTGGCCGTGCCGCTGTCATCGGGCAATGCGATCAATGCGTATAAGCATCTGACCACGCGCGTCGATCCGAAGCAGATTACGGCGTTGCTGGATGCGAATCGCGAATCGTTGCAACCGGGTGCGGAGGCTGCTCCTGTAGTAAAAGCCGCCGCTCCCAAGGAAGAAGAAAGCTTCATCTCCATCGACGACTTTGCGAAGGTCGATTTGCGTATCGCCAAAATTGTCGATTGCAAGGCGGTCGAAGGTTCGGACAAGCTGCTGCAACTGACGCTCGATGTCGGCGAAGAGAAGACGCGCAACGTGTTTTCGGGCATCAAGTCGGCGTATAAGCCCGAAGACCTCGTCGGCAAGCTGACGGTGATGGTCGTCAATCTCGCGCCTCGCAAGATGAAGTTCGGTCTGTCCGAAGGGATGGTGTTGGCGGCATCGGCAGCCAATGAAAAGGCGGAGCCTGGCTTGTATATTCTCGAGCCACATAGCGGAGCAAAGCCGGGCATGCGCGTGAAGTAAGCGCATCGGCGGTCGATCGAAAGACTAAGGGCACGCGAGATTCGCGTGCCCTTTTTGCTTTCACCGGCCGCTCAATCCGATTCCACCGCCGTCGCCGATGCCCCCAGCGGCACCGACACACCCGACGCCCCAGACGCGCTCGAAGGCTGATCCGCGGCAGAGGAACGCGAGGACGACGACGACATCGACAGCAAGCGCGCCCACGAGTTGAACCGCCGCGTGTAGGACAGATCGACGCCCTGATACGTCCCGCCATACGCCGTCACCGACCAGAATCGCGACAGCGCGAGCGTGGCCTTGATCGCGTTGCTGGCCGATTGCAGACCTTGCTCGTAGCCGAGCACGAGCTTTTCGTTGATCGCCTTCGACAGCAGCACGACTTGCGGATCGGTCAGTCCCACTTCGCTCGATCCCACCGTGAACTCGTCCAGCCCCACCGTCTGCGCGATCTTCGCGCCGCCGCGACTGCCGAGCAGCGCGAGCGCGCTGGTCATCGCGCTCTGTTGACCGACGTTGTTGCCCTGATCCGTGCCATGCCCGAACAGCAGCCACGAGAGCTTTTCGTTATCCGGCACGCTCGGTTCGGAAATCAGCTTCGCGACCGGCGCTTGCGCCGTGCCCGTCACCTGCACGCCGGCCTCGACTTCCTGATTGCGCCGCATCGCCAGAATATTCAGGCCGGGATTCGTCACCGGTCCATTGAAGGTGAAGAAGCCGCTTTCGATATTAAGCTTGCGCCCGAACGCCGTGTACGTGGAACCCGGCGTCGTCACGCGGATATTGCCGACCGCGCGCAGCGGCATATTCGGCGCGCTCATCGCGGTAATCGTGCCGGCGAGACCCAAGTCCGCGCCCGCGCCCTTGAAGCGGAATTTCTGGCCGAGGTCGATATCGATATTCGCGCGCGGCGTGAACGGCCCGACCGGTTTCTCGCCTGCCGCGACGGTCGGCTGCTTGTTGTTTTCGCCCTTGATCGTGCCGTCGGCGCGCTCGATCACCACATCGTCGCCGAGTGAGGGCGCGGAGCTTTCCGGCAGATCGAACAGCGCATGATCGACGGTGAATTTGCCGTCGATCGCCATGCCGCCCTGCAAGCCCGCGTTGGCGATCTTCGCGCTGCCCGACAACGACAATTCCCGATCCGGCGATGCAAACAATTCCAGCTTGTCCGCGATGATGCTCGCCGTCAGATCCGGCTGCTGCTGATCGAGCCGCACCTTGCCGGTCGCGCGCAACGTGCCGCTCGCGCCGTGAAACTCGACCTGCTGCAAATCGACCAGATTCTCCGACAGCTTGATGCGAATGATCCCGTCCTTCAGTTGCACGCCCTGATCAACAACCGTGGCGGACAGATTGTCGCCATCGAGCGAACCGGACAGATTCGGCTTCGCGACGATGCCCGCAATCACCAGCTTCAGCGCAATCCTGCCGCCGAGCAGATAGTTCGCGCCGAGCAAACCGCCCGTGGTGCGCAACTCCGGCACATTCGCGTTGATGCCGCCGCTCAGCGGCGCGTTATCGTCGATGGTGAGGATGCCGTCGCGCGGCGTCAGCGGCGTATGCACATCGGCATTGATCACGCCGATACGGCTGGCCTGCGCATGCAGCGTCGCGTTCAGTCGATTGCCGTTGGTGAAGTCGGCGCGCGCGGTGATATCGCTGATGCCGAGCGCGGCCACGCCGCGTGTCCCGTCGATGGTCACGTCGCCGCTGCGGCGCTTGATCTGCGCATAACCGGTCGCCGTGGTGCCGAGCGTGAAGTTCCAGTCGCCATCGAAAACGAGGTCGGTGCGGATCGGCGGTTCTTCGCCGGTGAGCTGCTGCCGCACGTCGAGCAGATGGGGTATCGACACGTTCGTCAGCGTGCCCGCCGACTGAATGCGCCCGTTCTCCAGCGCGAACGTCTTCAGATTGAGCGATGCCCCTTCCGCGACCAGCTTCGTCGCGCCGAGCACGATACGCTTCGGCCCGTAACTCACCGTCAGCGGCGATTCCAGATTCACCGACGGCGTGCCCTTGTTGGTGAGCTTGGTGATGCTGCCGTCCCAGTGCGGACCATCGGGCGCATCGGTGAATTTGCCGTTGGCGGCGGCGGCGAGATTGACCGGCTGGCCGCGCACTTTGCCGGTGGCCGTGACATCGAGCGTGTGATGCTGACGCGTGCCGTTGAGGTTGGCATCGAGCGAGGTGATTTCGATGCCGTCTGTGGTGGCATCGCGCGCTTTCAGCGTGAAGACGAGCGGACCGTTGGAGCCGTCGCGGATATCGGCATGGCCTTCCGCGTGACCCAGGCGATTCGCGCCGAACACGACGCCATCGGCCTGATAGTTCGCCACCACGTTCGGATGCGCGATCGAGCCGGTCAGATCGCCGTCCGCCTTCACCGCGCCCGCAATGCCGAAGCCCAGGCGTTCGAGCGATGGCGCATCGACCTTGAAGCGCAGCCGGTCGCCGGGCGCGCCGAAGCTGCCGTTCAGATCGACATCGTTGCCCGCGACGGAGAGCGCCGCCTTGCTCGGCAGCAATCGCATGCCCGCAACCTGCACGGTGCCTTCGCCAGTGAGCGGAAGGTTGTCGTACATGCTGTCGGTGAGTTTGAAGGTGGCTTTGGTCGTGAGCGTGGGCGCAAGCTGGCCCGCAGCGGCGAGCGTGCCGTTGACGCGCGCTTCGATCACGCGCGGCGGTGCAGCGGGTTTTTTTTGCTTGCTTGCAGCAGGCTTCGACGCAATCAACTGCTGCTGCAACAACAAAGGATTGAAGTCGACGAACTTCGCCTTCAGGTCGTAACTCGAATTGACGTCTTTCTTCAGCACGCCGTTTGCTTCGACGCGGCCCTTGCCGACCGTCAGTTTCACATCGTCGAGTGTGGTTTGTTTCGGGTCGAGTTTGACCTTGGCTTGTGCACGCAGAGTGGCTTTCGGATCGTTGAGATCGGCGGTGATGTTCTGCGTATCGCCATTCAATTCGATCTTGATCGGTCCGGCGAAATCGGTCGGGCGCAGCGTCGGTTCGATCGCGTTGAGATCGAGCTTCGCCACTTTCAGGTCGAACTTGCCCTTCCCGCCCGCCAGCGATCCGCTGCCCGTCACGCTCGCCTGCTTGAGCAATCGCACGTTCAAATCCGTAATGCTTTGCGCCGATGCGTCCAGGCGCACGTTGGCGTGCGCATCGATCAGCGGAATCAGCTTGTCGGCGATGGAACCGGGCTTCGCGTTGACGATCGACACCGGCCCGCTGACGACGAAGCCCTTGGCGTCATCGACCGGTTTCACTTCGGCACGCACGGACAGATCGGCGGCTGGCGCGCCCGGCGCGAACGCCTGCGGATTCACGTGATCGACGGTCACGAGCGCGGATTTCAGCGGCACGTCGGCGAACGGCAGCGCTTCGACGTGCGCCTGACCGTTGAGTTTCATGCCGCTGGCGTCGATATCGGCGATCAGGTCTTCGAGCGCGCCCGAAAGCCGCGCGCCGACGCTCACCGTCTCGCCACTGACCTTGCCCGCATAACCCAGATCGCCGGACAGCGGAAACGGCCGCGCCCCGCCA
>NZ_JAQFVG010000362.1 GCF_029439455.1 Caballeronia sp. BR00000012568055
ACTTCAGGAATCGCAAACAAATCCATATGCGATTCAAAAAATAGCGAGCTTGCCTTTCCGCTGTATTCTTGCGTGGCGGCGCGCGGTGCTGCGTGTCGCCTCTGAACATAAAGGGGAGTCGCTATGAAAACGAAGATCGCTTCGCTTGGTTTGTCCTTGATTCTGGCCGCTACGAGCGCGCTCACGGTATCTGCCGTGCATGCGCAAGACGCGGGAACCACCGCCACGGGCACGACGCAGGCTGCATCCATGACGAAGGAACAGAGGAAAGCGGCACGCAAACAAGCGCGCGCAAAGAAGAACGCCGAGCTTAAGAAACTCGAAGATGCGGGCTATAACCCGGCGCGCGCCAATGATCCGAATTATCCGCAGGACTTGCAGAACGCGCAGAAGAAAGCAGGAATTGGCGCGGGCGCAAGTCAGTAGTAAGTCACTAAGTCTTAACGCTACTTTCTGCGCCTCTGACCCATCAGCTTGACGATATCGTTCGTCGGCGCGCTGGTCAGCAGGCGCGGGATATCGTCGAGATGAACCCAGCGGCATTTAGCGATTTCATTGCTCGGACGCGCTTTGGCGCGATCGGAAATATCGCAGGTAAAGACGTGGTGGTGTTTCTGCTTGCCGCGAAATTCAAAGAGATATTTAGCGGATTTTCCGCTAAGCCGCGTTTCTTCCTTAAGCTCACGTAGCGCGGCGTCGGAGAGATGCTCTCCGCGCTTGAGCATTCCGCCCGGCAAAGCCCATTTCGACTGACTACGTGCGACCAGAAGGATGCGCTTGCCTCTGCGGCAAATCACGGTGGCGCGTTTCTTCAACTTGGCTCCCGCATTGTTGTAGGCATTATCGAGCGCTCGATGTATCTGCACGATGCGCAGAACATCACATAGCCGCTAATCGTAATACACATCCTGGTCATGCGTGGCGAGCATTTTTAAGGCGCAAGTGTTCACACAACAAGTTCAAATCGCAGTCATCAAACCGTCATGAAAACCGTGTTTTACAAGGCCGCTATGCTAAGGTTTCGCAAAGCAATATATTTTCATCCGACTTGAGGCTTAAATGGTGGATATGGATGCTGACTGGCCTTTGCCGCCGCCAGTCAACCGCTTCAAAACGGATCGGCGATCAGTCGATTCAACTCTCCCGACGACACAATCCATTGCGAGTACTTTCTCATCACTTGCTACGCCAGTGGTTGCTGAAGCCGTGCGCCGCGCGCGCGAACTGTCGACCAATTGCGACGCCGAGGGTTTTCACCAACTGCGCGTAGCGTTCAGAAAATTACGGGCGCTTTACTGGGCTTATTCGCCTTATCTCGGTGAGGAAGCAACCGCGCAGGCCACTGAGGAATTCAAGCGGCTTGCCGCCGTTGCCGGTGGCACGCGCGATTGGGATATCGCTGGCGATCTGTTGAAAGCGGCGCAGGAATCGCGTGCATCGATGGGATTGCTGGCCACCGCTGCCAAAGCCAAACGCGCACAGGCCGTCGAGCATAGTCAGTCGATGATCAAGTGCGACGACGTCGAAGCGTTCCTTAAAGACGTGCTGCAACGCGCGCAGGAACGTCTGGAATCGAGTTGCAAGGAAGTGCCGGTGCAGGCGTTTGCCGAAGACCGCGTCCGCCGCGCCAAACGAGCGTTGAAGAAGCGCAGCCAGCATGCGTCGCGTCAGGAGCCAGCGGAGGAAGAAGATCTGCACGACGTGCGCAAGGCGGGCAAGAAACTGCGCTATTTGCTGGAGTTTTTTCAGCCGGTCATCAAGGGTGGACACGATCGCACCATCAAAGAACTGACCTCGGTGCAGAACAAGCTCGGGCTGTTCAACGATATCGCTGCGAGCGAAAGCTTGATCCGTGCCGCATCGTTCGACGACGTGCCTGCGGAAGTGGTGGAAGAATCGCTGCAATGGCTCGAAAAGCAGAAGGGCCGTCGCATGCGCGCGGCTGAGCGGCGCGTGCGCATCATGGCTTCAGCGTAAGCACATTTCGCTCACCTTACTTCTGTGCTGGAAATGCCTGGCGAAAGAAGCGGAGCGCTTGTTCATCGAATTGTTTGTGAAAGGACACGCGATCAAAACCGTTTGGATCGAGACAAACGGTGGGCGCGTCGTGCGCCATCTCCGCCGGACACGGCGCGAGGAAAGCGAAATGCGCCGCACCCGTTGCTACGTGAAACTCGAGGTGTATGGGAAGCACGTCGGCGAGTGCTTTCACCGTCTCCGGCACCACCCCGTCGCCGCCATATTGCGAGGCCCAAAGCTGAATGGGCTGCTTTACGTCCTTTAGCGTATCTGGCGTGGGGAACACCGAAAACGGATCGGCGATAACGAAGACACGAATTCTCGCGTCATGCGTCCATACGGCGTTCATTGCTTGCGCTTTGGCGCGCTCGCAAACCTGTTCGTCGGCGTATGGACAGGTGATCTTCGCGTGCATGAAGTCCGGCACGCCGCCCGCCAAAACCAGTCCCGTGAAGCCGCCACGAGAAAAGCCGAAAAAGCCGATGGCGTGGGCATCGAGTTTCGCTGCATCGGGCCATACGTCGAGCATGTAATCGATCAGCCGCTTGATATCGGTCGGGCGCTCGATGAATTCGCTGATGTCGTCCGCGCGGCTCATATCCGAGTGCGTGTCGCCGGGATGATTGATCGCCGCGACGACAAAGCCCGCATCGGCAAGGGTCTCAGCGAGATCGTGATGGCCGAGAAATGTACCGCCATGTCCGTGCGATATCACGATCAGCGGTAGCAGTGCGCCGCTGGTCGGGCAATTGCGCTGCGCCTTCAGATCGTAAGGGCCGATGCGCAAATCAGACGCGAAAATCGAGCATGGCGTCCAGACGGCGGTCTGGATCGCGGGTCCGCTGGCATCGGCGGGAATGGTGAAGAATTGCAGGCCAGCTGCGTGGGAAGCCGTGGCAAAGAGGCTTGTCAGTATCGCCAGAATAAATGTTTTCATGTCGCGTTCTCCTGCCGATATCCGGCCTCAGGCAGTTTAGTACAGTGGCTTGAAACTGCTTCGCATGACGAACTAAAGCATTGTGATCTGCGTTGACTAGTAATATCGGGCACGGCGCTTGCTAGCCCAAGTCGCTCCTATCAAGGAGATCGACTCAATGACCCGACGTACTGTCCAGCTCGTGGGCAGCCTTCTGGCAGCAGTGCTCGTAGCGGCCGCGCTTGCGCGAGCCATCGATGTAAGCACCTGGCATCAATACTCCGGCGACCTCGCGTATTACACGGGCCGGCATCTGCTGTTGGTGGGCATTTCCATGATGCTCGCTATCATGATCGGCATACCGGCAGGCGTGATGCTGAGCCGTCCCGCACTCGGACGTCAGGCCGAAGCGTTCATGCAAATTTTCAATATCGGCAATACGGTGCCTTCGCTCGCAGTGTTAGCGATTGCGCTCGGTATTTTCGGTATCGGCGAAACGCCTGCTGTCATTGCGTTGTTTCTCGCGTCGTTGTTGCCGATCGTGCGCAATACCTATGAGGGAATGAAGAATGTGCCCGCATCGTTGCTCGAAGCGGCGCGCGGGATCGGCATGACGAACATGCAATCGCTCGTGCGCGTGGAGTTGCCCAATGCCATGCCGATTATCATCGGCGGCGTGCGTACGGCGCTGGCCATCAATGTCGGCACTGCGCCGCTCGCGTATCTGATCGGCGCGGACAGTCTCGGCACGCTGATCTTTCCGGGCATCTACCTCAACAATAACCAGATGCTGTTGATTGGTGCGGCGGCCACGGCCATTCTCGCGCTGGTTCTGGACATGGTCGTGTCGGCGGCGAGCCGCTGGTGGATGAGCGGCAGCGAGGTGACGCCATGAGAATCGCGCGAATCATGAAAAAGGCCTTGTTTGCAGGCGTATTGAGCGCATGCGTGAGTGTGTCTGCAATGGCCGAGAATCTCGTGCTCGGCGGAAAGAACTTCACTGAGCAGTACGTATTGACGGAAATCACCGCACAGTATTTACGTTCACGCGGTTATACCGTCGATTCGCGCACGGGTCTCGGCAGCGTTCTGCTGCGCAGCGCGCAACAGAACGGTCAGGTCGATATCACATGGGAATACACTGGCACCGCAGCGCTCGTCTATCACAAGCTGAAGGACAAGATGTCGCCTGATGAGATGTATCAGCGCGTGAAGGAACTCGACGCAAAGGAAGGTCTGGTGTGGCTGAACAAATCGCCTCTCAATAACACGTATGCGCTCGGTCTACCGGCTGACGCAGCAAAGAAATCAGGCATCCGTACTATTTCCCAACTCTCCGACAGGCTCAAAAGCGACCCGAAGGGCACACGCCATATCTTCGGCATGGATGCGGAATTCGCCAATCGTCCGGATGGCCTTAAGCCGCTCGAAGCCACCTACGACCTGCATTTCAGCCGTGCCGAAACGCGTCAGATGGATGCCGGCCTCGTCTACACGGCCTTGCACAACGACCAGTTGACCATCGGTTTGGTTTATACGACGGATGGCCGCGTGAAGGGCTTCGGCATCGTGCCGCTGGAGGATGATCGGCATTTCTTCCCGCCGTACAACGCTACGCCTGTGGTCCGTGCCAGCGTGCTTCAGCAGAACCCGAAGCTCACGGAGCAACTCAATGCGCTGTCCGCCACGCTCGATAACGACGCAATGCTGGAGATGAACAAACAGGTCGATATCGACGGCAAATCGGTGCAGGCAGTGGCGAGCGAGTTTCTGCGCACGCACAAGCTGCCCTGACGCGAAGAAGGAGAAACAACGATGAGTCTGATGGACTATCTGTCCGCCAACTGGCCCGAACTTCTGCAACTGACCTTGCAGCACTGCTATCTGGTGGGACTAGCGGTGGGATGCGCGATCATCGTCGGTGTACCAGTAGGCATCCTGATGAATCGATTCGACTGGCTCGCGGGGCCATTACTCGGTATCGCGACGATCATTCTCACGCTGCCGTCCATTGCGCTGTTCGGCTTGATGATTCCGGTGTTTTCGCGCTTTGGCGAAGGTATCGGCGCGGTGCCCGCGATTACCGCGGTGTTCCTGTACTCGCTGCTGCCGATCATGCGCAACACTTACCTCGCGTTGCGCAATGTCGAATCGGGCATCAAGGAAGCGGGAATCGGCATTGGCATGACGGCGTGGCAGCGGCTGCGTCTGGTCGAGTTGCCGCTCGCCGTGCCGGTGATTCTCGGCGGCGTGCGCACGGCGGTGGTGATGAACATCGGCGTGATGACGATTGCGGCCGTGATCGGCGCGGGCGGACTGGGTTCGCTGATCGTGCGCGCGATCGGCCAGAGCAACATGATGAAACTGCTGGTGGGCGCCGCGCTCGTAAGCGTGCTCGCGATCGTCGCCGACTTGCTGCTGCAAGGCTTGCAGCGCGTATTGACCCCGAAGGGAGTGCAAAAGACATGATCGAACTCGACCGACTGACCAAGACTTTCACGCAGAAGGACGGCCAGAAAGTGAATGCCGTGGATGCCGTGAGCCTCAAGGTGGAAGAGGGCGAAATCTGCGTGTTTCTCGGGCCGTCCGGCTGCGGCAAGACCACCACGCTCAAGATGATCAATCGCCTGATCGAGCCGACGTCGGGCCGCGTGCTGATCAACGGTGAAGACACGAGCGGGCTGAATGAAGTCGATCTGCGTCGTCATATCGGCTATGTGATTCAGCAGATCGGCTTGTTTCCGAACATGACGATCGAAGAGAACATCACGGTGGTGCCGCGTCTGCTCGGCTGGGACAAGAAGCGCTGCGCCGACCGCGCCACCGAACTCATGTCGATGGTCGCGCTCGATCCGAAGCTGTATTTGAAGCGTTATCCGCGTGAATTGTCGGGCGGACAGCAGCAGCGTATCGGCGTGATTCGTGCGCTCGCCGCCGATCCGCCCGTGTTACTGATGGACGAGCCTTTCGGCGCGGTCGATCCGATCAATCGCGAGACCATTCAGAACGAGTTCTTCCAGATGCAGCGGCAACTGAAGAAGACCGTCATCATGGTGAGTCACGATATCGACGAGGCGATCAAACTGGGCGATCGCGTTGCGGTGTTCAGGCGCGGCAAGCTGGTTCAATACGATCATCCGGATACCTTATTAGCGCATCCGCGCGATGATTTCGTCGGTCAGTTCGTGGGCGCGGACAGCACGCTCAAGCGCCTGTTGCTCGTGAAAGCAGGCGATGCCGCAACGCAGCCGCTCACTGCACTCGCGGACACAACGTTGCAGGAAGCCTTCACGATCATGGACGATAACGACAGCCGCTATCTCACCGTGCTCGACGGCAATCAGCGCGCGCTCGGCTTCGTCACACGCCGTGCGGCGCGTGCGGCGGAAGGTGTCTGCGGCGACAAGGCCACCGCGTTTCAGATGACGGTCTCGCCCGAAGACAATCTGCGGATCGTGCTCTCGAAGATGTATCAGTTCCGCTCGTCGTGGATGCCCGTGCTGGATGCCGATGGCCATTATGTCGGCGAAGTCACGCAGGATTCGATCGCGGATTACCTGAGTTCGGGGCGCTCGCGCCAGCAGACCGGGCACGTGCCGGTGGTGCGTGCGAAAGAGGTGGCGGGCGCGTCGTAGTATCGGAGTTGAAGGGGGTGTTATCCGCGTTCAAGGTGCGCCGGGCAGATCCGGCGGCGGTCCGGTATCGAGCAAATACGAAGCAGGAAGCGGCCGCGGGCATCGGAAGGTGGTCAGCAGATCACTCGTCAGTGGATTCGCGAGACTGCCCGTGTTGGCGATGTCGAGCACGGCCTTGCGCCCATCGAACGCATACTCGACACGCGTCCTGCCAGGCGTCGCAGTACGAATCAATTCCCCTTGCTGCAACATCCGCATAAACGCCCACGCGCCTTTCGTCGAGATCGTTGATGTCTCCGGGCGAATGCGCGGGTTGGCGGTTATCTCGGCATGCACGCCACCGCGCGGACCGGGCCATGTGATGTGCAGCGGCGTTACGGGCCCATGTTGATAGATCGCGCCTTGGCCATCGATGTCGATTGAGAG
>NZ_JAQFVG010000363.1 GCF_029439455.1 Caballeronia sp. BR00000012568055
CGCCGCCGGGCCGCCAGTTCATCGCGATGCTGCTGCAATGCGCATGATCGATACGCGCGCTGACATAGACCACCGAATGATCATCGGCTTCGCAGCGAAGCATGGTCGCGGCATGCGCTTCATGCGCTGCGTGCGCAAGCAGAACGCTGACGCCTATGAGCAGGCATCGCATCGCCGTGTGACGTCTCATCGCGAGTTCCATTCTGTCGTGCGCCTGCACCAAGCATAGTTCGCTTCGACGCCGATTCCATGAAATAGTCGCCATCGTCGTTGAGCACGTTCGGGCGTTGTTTTCAAGGCGCTTTTGTGCTTCCATTGATGCGGATACTTTGGTCTTCGAATGAGATCGCCATGAACATGAATCCTCGTTTCGACGCCGCCTGGAAGAGCTGGCTCGACGACAATATCCGTCGCGGCTGTTCGCATCAATCGCTGATCGACGCCATGGTCGCCAACGCGTTTCATCCCAACGCGGCGCGCTCGATTCTCGCGCGGACCATCGCAGGCGAATCGCTCGATACCGATATACCGATGTCCTCGGAATACACGTACGGCACGCCCATGCTGCCCGCCGCACGCGTGTTGCATGCCGCGGATCGCGCCGCGCCCAAGGTGTTCAGTTGCGACGCGCCATGCGTCGCGCTGCTCGCCGATGTGCTCAGCGGCGAAGAGTGCGAGCGCCTGATCGAGATCGGCCGCGAGCGCGTGCAGCAGTCGGCCGTGGTCGATCCCGATTCGGGCAAGGAGATCACCATCGCCGCGCGCAACAGCGAAGGCGCGTTCGTCAACGGCTCGACCGATGCGCTGATCGCGACCATCGACAAGCGGCTGGCCGAACTCGTGCAGCAGCCGGTCGAAAACGGCGAGGACCTGCATATCCTGCGCTATGGCACGGGCGGGGAATATCGGCCGCACTTCGATTACTTTCCTGAGGAGCAGGCCGGCAGCCGTCATCATTTGCTGCGCGGCGGGCAGCGCGTGGCGACCGTGATCCTCTATCTCAACGAAGTCGAGCAAGGCGGCGACACCACGTTTCCCGATGCCGGTCTGCGGATTCATCCGCGTCGCGGCAGCGCGCTTTATTTCGAGTATGTCAACAAACACGGCCAGACCGATCCGAAAACGCTTCATGCGGGCACGCCGGTCGAAAAAGGCGAAAAGTGGATCGCGACGAAATGGATTCGGCGCGGACGGTTCCGCGCCGAAGACGCATAACGTGGCCTTAGCACAGCCTATTTGCAGGCCCCGACTTTCTCCCATGCACCATCGGTGTTGGCGGCAGGATTGACGCCTGCGCTCCACCACTTGTTGCGGTAATTCACGCCTTCATAACTGACGCTCGTTCCGGCGTTGGCGTAGGTCTTGGACGAACTCCACGGCGTTGCACACGCGAGCGTGGTCTGTCCGGAACACGCGCCCAAGTCCTGCCATGATTTGCCGTTGCCCGCGTTCTGCGCGGGATTGTCGGTGTTCTCCCAGCGCGCGCTGTAGTTGTGGCCGTTCGTCGAGACGGTTTCCTTCGACTTGTACAGCGTGCCTGCTTGCCACGGGACGGCGCACGTTTGTGCGCCGCTTGGGGAGGGCGCGGGGGTTGGTGTGGGCGTGGGCGTCGGAGTTGGTGCGGGCGTCGGTGTCGGAGTTGGCGCTGGCGTTGGCACTGGTGTCGGCGTTGGTGTTGGCGTCGGTACAGGAGTTGGCGTTGGCGTTGGTGTCGGCGTCGGTGCGGGCGTAGGCGTTGGCGTCGGTGCAGGCGTCGGTGCAGGCGCGCCCGTATAGTCCATCGCGAAGTTGTAATCCTGCGGCCCGTCCACATAGATGCGATTCGCCGACAGATCGTGCTGCGGCGCGACGTTGCCGCTCGCATCCACCAAGCCGATATGCACGCGCTTCGATTGTGAGTTGACCTGACCGGCCATCGCATAGACCCAGTCGGCGGCGGCAGTCGCGCCCTGCGTCACCGTATAGCTGATCGATTCGAGGTCGTGCCCGTCCGCATCGAACACGCGCAAGGTGACCTTCATGCCGACCGGCTGATCCTTCGCGGTGGTGGGTATCGGACGGACTTCGCGCCATGCCGTCTTGGTGCCGCTAATATTCACGTCCATGCAGGCATAAAACGCTTCGGCGCTGTCGCTGCGCTGCCAGATTGCATAGAGGATGCGCTTGCCGGTCTTGCCGGCGGGCAGCTTGCAGTTCAGTTTGTAGCGGCCATTGTCGAGCGTTACGCTGGTAATTTCGCAAAACGGCTTGGCATCGAGATCGGACCATTTCAGCGGCTGATTGAAATCGTAGCCGTCCTGCGTCATGAAAATCTGAAAATAACGCGTGACGTGCGGAGCGGTCGCATTCCAGACGAAGGTGAAGTTGCCGCTCGCGTCCGGCGCGATGGTCGTGGTCGGCCAGTCGTTGCGCCCGAGGTCCAGACCGTAGTAGTTGGTCTTGCCGCCGCTGCACAAATGTCCGTCCGGCACGAAAGACTTGTGATCGCCATTGGGCAACTGATTCACGCCCGCCCAATCGTACAGAAACGATGGTCCCGACATGGCCACCGCCGCCTGACACGGGGCCGACTTCGGATTCTCGGGCCCTTCCAGATAGCACGAATAGACCCGGCTGATTGGTGTTTCCATCGTGCCATGCGCCAGCGCCGCACAGGGCAGCGCCAACGGAAACAGCACGATCATCACTTTCTTTTTGTCCGGCAGCATGTACGGCTCCTCAGGCGATTGAGCAAACGTGCGGATTGATTCGCTAACCTAAGCGTTTTAAACACTTCGGCAAAGCTGCTCTTCATTCTAGGCATTGCGAAAGCCGGCAGTTAGCGTCGGTGCGATCACATAAGCGCGCATCGTTTCCGAACTGTCAATGCAGCCGCCAGCCACGATGCGGTGGCATCGAAAACGTGCATGGTGGACACGCCCGCGCCACGGCGTGCAACGCGCGATTATGATTCTCGCTATGCTGCACACGCCCCCCTGTTTCCAAAGAGAGTGACGAACGACATGATCATCCGCCCCAAGCTGAACTGGTTCCGGCTGCTGTTCGTCTGGCGCGGTTCCGTGCTGCCGCAATTGCTGCCGCGCCTCACGCTGATCTTCGTGCTGTCGGTGGCGGCCATCTTTATGCACGATCACGTGCGCAGCTATCCGATCGGTCTCGGCACGCCGCCGTTCGCGCTGGTGGGCATCGCGCTGGCGGTGTTTCTTGGCTTTCGCAATGGCGCGAGCTATGACCGCTGGTGGGAAGGCCGCAAGCTGTGGGGCGGCCTCGTGAATACCGCGCGTTCGCTGGCACGGCAGGCGCTGTCGCTTCCGCATCCGCGCGATGCCGCAGAATCGCGTCGTTTCGTCGCAGCGCTCGGCGGGTTGGCGCACGCGCTGCGGCATCAATTGCGCGGCACCGACGCACTCGCCGATGCACTCGCCGATCTCGCGCCGCGCCTGCCGCCCGATCTGCACATCCGCGTGGCCGCCGCGCAGTTCAAGCCCGGCGTGATCCTGCTATGGCTGGGCGAATGGGTCGCCGAGCGCCGGCGCGAGAACGTGCTCGACGGCAGCGCGCTGCTCGCCTTCGAGCGCAATCTCGATGAGCTTTCCACGCTCATCGGCGGATGCGAGCGGCTCGCGAGTACGCCGCTGCCCTTCTCCTATTCCGTGATGATCCATCGCACGATCTATTTCTTCTGCGTGCTGCTGCCCTTCGGTCTGGTCGATGGCGCGGGTCTGCTGACGCCGTTGTTTTCGCTGCTGGTCGCCTACGCTTTCATGGCGCTCGAAGCCATCGCCGCGCAGATCGAAGACCCGTTCGGCATGGAAGAGAACGATCTCGCGCTCAACGCCATCTGCAACACGCTGGAAGACATGCTGCACGACATGGCCGCCGATCCCGCGTTCGAACGCGCGCCGCGTGCGGCTTCGGGTGCGCGCGAGTTCATCGTCGATTGACACCATGCGGTTGACATCAGGCAACAGTGACATTGCACCCTCACGCGACACAAACAATTTCACCGGCGCGCGGTCCGCGTATGGTCGGTCTCCTTCATAATGCTTCGCGTCTTACCCTGGAGATATGACTTGAAATTGTTCTACAAGGCCGGCGCGTGTTCGCTGGCGTCGCATATTGCACTGGCCGAATCGGGCCTGCCGTTCGAAATCGAAGCCGTCGATCTGAAAACCAAGATCACCGCCAGCGGCGCGGATTTCACTCAGATCAACGCCAAGGGCTATGTCCCGGCGCTCGTACTCGACAGCGGCGAAGTGCTGACCGAAGGCCCGGCGATCATGCAGTACGTCGCGGATCAGGCTCCGGCCAAACATCTCGCCCCGCTCGCCGATGCAATGTCGCGTTATCGCCTGCAAGGCTGGCTGACCTTCATCGGCACTGAACTGCACAAGAACTGCACGCCGTTCTTCGCCAATGGCAGCGCCGACTGGAAAGCCACGGCAATGAGCCGTCTCGAACAGCGTCTCGGCTATGTCGCGCAGCAGCTTGCAAAGCAGCCGTATCTGCTCGGCGAAGAATTCAGCATCGGCGATGCTTACTTGTTCGTGGTGCTGAGCTGGATGCCGCATATCGACGTGGATCTCGGCAAGTGGCCGGAACTGGCGGCGTTCCAGGCGCGCGTGGGCGCACGCCCCGCCGTGCAGGCCGCGCTCAAGGCGGAAGGTCTGGCGTAACGCGTGAAGTAAATCTCGCTGACGCCCGAAGGCGGTCTTCGTCATGAAGACCGCCTTTTTTATTGGCTGCCGACGGATACGGAAATCGTGCAACACATCATTTCAGCTATCTCGATAACACCGCAACGCCAATCGATATAAAGCGTTTCACGACACAATCCATCTCATTAAGAACCGTCTCATTCACTCCGAAGCGCCAGAACTTTAATCTCTCTACATCGAAACATCACTTACCGAGAGAGTTCTGACCATGTTGAAAACCATCAAACACGCCGCCATCATCGCCCTCGTCGCAGGTACTGCCGCAGTTGCCGCACCGAGCAGCTACGCATCGACCAAGTCCGCGCAGTTCGACGTCACGCTCAACATTCAGAACGACTGCGCGATCTCCGCCAACGCACTCGACTTCGGCAGTAACGGCACGCTGACCAACAACATCGATGTGAATTCGTCGCTTGCCGTCACGTGCACCAAAGGCACCACGTACGATGTCGCACTCGATGCAGGCACGGCCACCGGCTCGACCGTCGCGGCGCGCAAGATGCTCGGTTCGGACGGCACATCGACGGTTGAATACGGCCTGTTCACCGATACGGCCCGCACGCAGAACTGGGGTATCACGCCGGGCACGGACACGGTGTCGGGTATCGGCAACGGCGACAGCCAGAGCATTCCCGTGTATGGCCGCGTTCCCCCGCAATCCACGCCCGCCGCAGGCACGTATCACTCGACCGTGACGGCGACTGTGATTTTCTAAATCATCGGCGACGCTGTTTCACGTCTTGCAATGCAAGGGCCGCCGGTCTCCGGTGGCACCTCAAAAAAGGCGGTCTTCGTTACGAAGACCGCCTTTTTTATTGCCATCGCCGGATGCGGACGATCGCGCGACGCATCGCATCCACTGTCTCGATAACACGCCAGCGCCAGTCGATATAAAGCGTTTCGCAGATCACCCCATCTCATTAAGAAGCGTCTCATTCAATCCGAAACGCCGGAGCTTTATTCTCTCTACATCGAAACATCACTTGCATAGAGAGTCCTGACCATGTTGAAGACCATCAAACACGCCGCCATCATCGCCCTCGTTGCAGGTGCCGCCGCAGTTGCCGCACCGAGCAGTTACGCGTCTACCAAAGGCGCGCAGTTCGACGTCACGCTCAACCTTCAGAACGACTGCTCGATCTCCGCTAACTCGCTCGACTTCGGCAGCAACGGCACGTTGACCAACAACATCGATGTGAACTCGTCGCTTGCCGTCACATGCACCAAAGGCACCACCTACGATGTCGCACTCGATTCAGGTACGGCTCCCGACTCGACCGTTCTGACGCGCCGGATGGTCGGTTCGGACGGCACGTCGACGGTTGACTACGGCCTGTTCCGCGATGTGGCGCGCACGCAGAACTGGGGTAACACGCAAGGCACGGACACGGTTTCGCGCGTCGGCACCGGCGACAGTCAAAGCATTCCCGTGTATGGCCGTGTCCCGCCGCAATCGACGCCCGCAGCAGGCACGTATCACTCGACCGTGACGGCAACGGTGATCTTCTAAGGCATGCTTGCCTTCGGGCAAAAGAAGTTATAACAATGGGATCGTCAGCATTCGAAGAGGAGACTGACGATGCCATACGCGTTTGTAAAATCATCGGCAGCGCTGCTTCTCGTTTTGCAATGCTCGACAGCGCTCGCTGCATCGCTCGAAATATCGCCCGTCTCCGTTACGCTCGCCGGTTCTGAAAACGGCAAGGTCATCAATCTGCGCAATGCGGGCGATCAGCCCATTCATGCGCAAGTGCGGACCTTCGAGTGGGATCAGGCAGACGACGCCGACAAGCTCACCCCGACCCACGATCTCATTGCCAGCCCGCCCATCGCCGAAGTGCCGGCGGGCGGTCAGCAAGTCATTCGCGTGATCCGCGCCAACAGTGCGCCGGTTCCGGCCGAGCGCGCTTATCGCCTGATCATCGACGAATTGCCGGGCGATAGCGGCGACACCGCAACGGCCATTCAATTTCGCTTTCGATATTCTGTACCACTATTTATTTCGCCCGCCGGCACCGCCGATGCACCCGTGCTTCCGCCTGCGCTGCGATGGTCGGTCGTCGCAAAAGACAATCAGCTTGCGCTGCAGGTTGAAAACAGCGGCGCCGTTCACGCGCAATTGAGCGCGGTGACCTTGAAGACATCCGCAGGCGAAACGCACGTCTCGACCGGTCTGCTCGGCTACGTGCTGCCCGGACACACACGAAGCTGGCCGATCCGCGACGCGCCCGCGTCGTTGCGCGGCGCATCGGGCGATGTCATCGCGACCGTCAACGGTGCGAGCGTCAAGGCCTCACTCGGGAAGTGAAAGCGCGCTGAGATCGACTTTTGGTTGCGCGCGTGTATCGGTGAAAGAAAAAAATGCGCCGGACCGTCACACTCACACAATGCGCCATCGCGTTCGGCGTGATGTCGCGCGCAGCAATGGCGCAGGTCGATATCACCGGCGGTTCGCCCGCCGCGATACCGAATCTGGAAGGCGCGCCGCGCTTAGCACCCGCCGCGCAGACGCTGGTGCTCGATATCGTCGTCAATGGCACGAGTCTGGGCGAGCCGTCGTCGTTCGATCTGCGCGATGGCCAGCTCTACGCCAAACTCGACACGCTCGACAACGCCGGCATCATCACCAGCGACCTCAAGCCGGACGCCGATGGCTGGATCGCGCTGTCGTCGATTCGCGGCTTGCGCGCGACGTATCAGAGCGCGCGGCAGGAAGCGGTGCTCGTCGTGGAAGACAGCCGGCTGACCACGCGGCAGATTGGTTATCGGCTGCCACCGACGCCCAAGCCGACGCCCGGCACGGGCTTCGTGCTGAACTACGACATCAGCTATGCGCGGCAATTCGGCAACGCCTCCGACAACCAGTTGGGCATCTGGAGCGAGCAGCGCTTCTTTACGCCCTACGGCGTGCTGGACAACACCGGCACCTGGCTGGACAGCACCAGCAGCGGCGTCACCACCGGCAGCAGCCCGAGCCGCTACACCCGTCTCGATACCAACTACACGTACTCGAATCCCGCGCAACTGTTCACGTTGACCGTGGGCGACGCCGTGTCGGGTTCGCTGCCGTGGACGCGTTCGGTGCGCTTCGGCGGCGTGCAGTTTCAGCGCGATTTCACGCTGCGGCCCGACCTCGTCACGTTTCCATTGCCGACGTTTTCGGGATCGGCGGCGGTGCCATCGGCGGTCGATTTGTATATCAACGGCTTGCGGCAATACAGCGGACAGGTCGCGCCGGGACCGTTTCAGATTGCGCAGGCGCCGAGTCTGAACGGCGCGGGCGTCGCGCAGGTCATCGTCACCGATGCGTTGGGCCGCCGTGTCGCGACCAGCGTGCCGCTCTATATCGCCACTACGCTGCTTGCCAAGGGGCTGCTCAACTACTCCGCCGAAGTCGGCTTTCTGCGCGACGACTACACGGTCCATTCGTTTTCCTACGAATCGTCACCGGTCTATAGCGGCACCGCGAGCTACGGCGTCAGCGACCGGCTGACCGTGCAAGGCCATACCGAAGGCGGCCAGGGCTTGAACAATGTCGGCGCGGGCGCGGTGGTCGGACTCGGCAATGCGGGCGTGTTCAGCATGGCGGGCGCGGCGAGCCGTCTCGACGGTCTCACGGGCGCGCTGTTCGGACTGGGTTATCAGTACATCTCACAACGCTTTTCGCTGTCGCTGCAAGGCACGCGCGCCAGCGATGAATATCGCGATATCGCCTCGCTCACCGGCATCTCCACGTTCAAGCATCTTTATCAGGCGACGGTGTCGGTGTCGCCGTTTCGCGCGCAGTCGGTGAGCCTGAGCTATATCGATTCGAGCGACAGCTTCACCGGCAGCGCCCACGTGCTCACGCTGGCCTACAACGCGCAGTTCGGCAAACGCTGGTCGCTGTTCGCCACCGCCTATCGCGATTTCGCCCAGCGCAATGTCTGGGGCGGTTCCATCGGCGTGACGGTTGCGTTTGGCGGCAATGTCGCGCTCAGCAACACCATCTCCGAGTCGGGCGGACATACGACGGCGGATGTGACGGTATCGCGCCCGGCGGATTTCAGCGGCGGCTGGGGCTGGACCGTGCAGGGCGGCGCGGGCGCGGATTACCGGCATGCCTTCGCGGGCGCGAACTATCGCTCGAATATCGGCGAATTCCAGACCACGGTATCGCGCTTCAACGGCACCACCACCGGCACCGTCGAAGCCACCGGCGCGCTCGCCTTCATGGACGGCGCGCTGCTGCCCTCGCGCACCATCACCGACGGCTTCGCGCTCGTCTCCACCGATGGCGTCGCGGGCGTGCCGGTGCGTCAGGAGAACCGGCCGGTCGGCACGACCAACGCCAGCGGGCATCTGCTGGTGACGGATCTCACGTCGTACCAGCGCAATCAGTTGTCGATCGACCCGCTCGCCTTGCCGCCCGATGCGCGCATCGACAACACCAAGATCGATATTGCGCCGGAGCGCCGCTCGGGCGCGCTCGCGCGTTTCGGCATGTCGCGCTACCAGGGCGCGTCCGTCACTTTCGTCGATGCAAACGGCAAGCCGGTCGCCGCAGGAGCCGCCGCCACCAACGCCACGACCGGCGAGACGGCGATCGTCGGTTACGACGGCGTGGCGTTCTTCCAGCGGCTCGATGCGAAAAACCGCGTGCGCATTACAGGACACAAGTTCGTGTGCAACGCCGACGTATCCTTCGATGCCCCGCAAGCCGGCACGCTCGCGCAGATCGGACCAGTGCCGTGCCAGCCCGACAAAACTGAGGAGTCGCCATGAAACAGCTTCGCGGGTTCATCGTCGCGCTTATGCTGCTTTTGCCATGCGCGGCGGCGCAGGCGCAGAACTGCAACTTCACGGTCGGCTATACGGACTTCGGCACCATCAGTTCGATCCGCACCGAGCCGGAGGATATCGTCGGCGCGGTGTCGATCTATTGCAACGGCTACACCACGCCGATGGTACGCATGTGCCTGAATATCGGTCTGGCGGATCAGCGGCAGATGGTCGGTCCGTCCGGTGACAAAGTCAGTTACAACCTGTACGTGGACCCCGATCACATCAGCATCTGGGGGTCGGTGACCGCGCCCAGCACTTCGCCGCTGATTCTCGATCTGCCGGTCCATCCGAGCGGCAATATCTGGGCGCAGGAACCGTTCTACGGGCGAATTCCGCCGAATCAGAACATCACGAACGGACAATATTCGATGACCTTCAGCGCGGCCCAAACTTACTTCGTGTACGTGGGATACAGCGGCACGCCGCCCGATTGCAAGACTGCTTCCGCGCCGTATAAAACCGCGCCGTTCCAGGTCACGGCCAATGTCGGCATCGATTGCGATATCACGGCAACGCCAATGCAATTCCCCGATGCCGGTCTGCTCACGCAGGCACTGCAGGCGACCAGCAGCGTGACGGTGCAATGCACGCAGGGCGCGGGCTATTACATCGAACTGGATGGCGGCTCGACGCTGGGCGGTACGATGGAGCAGCGCAAGCTCGAACGCGCCGGCAGCACCGATACGGTCGATTACCAGCTCTATACGACCGCTCAGCGAACTTCGATCTGGGGAGACGGTACGCGCGGCACGTGGCGACTGAGCATCCTGGCAAACGGCATGCAGCAGACTTTCACCGTGTACGGACAGGTCCCGGCGCAGCAGTCGAAACCGGCGGGCAAGTACTCGGACACGGTCACGGCGACGGTCAGCTTCTGACCATCGCCGTCCTTGCTATGCGAAGCGATCAGTCACGCACGCAATCGACGAAATATTCGATACGCCCGTTGATCATCTCGCCCACCAGCCCGTGGATATCCGTGTGGAAGCCGGGGAAGCGCTCGTTGAACTCACGCGCGAAACGCAAATAATCGACGATCGTGCGATTGAAACGCTCGCCCGGAATCAGCAACGGAATGCCCGGCGGATACGGCGTCAGCAAAATGCTCGTCACGCGCCCTTCGAGTTCGTCGATAGGCACGCGGTCGATCTCGCGGTGCGCAAGCTTGGCGAAGGCATCGGACGGTTTCATGGCCGGCTCCATGCTCGACAGATACATCTCGGTCGTCAGACGCGCGATGTCGTTGGCGCGATAGACGCTGTGAATCTGCGCGCACAGATCGCGCAGGCCCATGCGCTCGTACGACGGATGCTGCGCAACGAATTCCGGCAGCACGCGCCACAGCGGCTGATTGTTGTCGTAGTCGTCCTTGAACTGCTGGAGTTCGGTGACCATCGAATTCCAGCGGCCCTTGGTAATGCCGATCGTGAACATGATGAAGAACGAGTACAAGCCCGTCTTCTCCACGATGATGCCGTGCTCCGCCAGATACTTCGTGACGATGGCCGCCGGAATGCCCGACTCGCCGAATTCGCCGTCCACGTTCAGTCCCGGCGTAATGATGGTCGCCTTGATCGGATCGAGCATGTTGAAGCCTTCGGCGAGCGCGCCGAAGCCGTGCCAGCGATCGTTGGGCTTCAACACCCATTCCTCGCGGTCACCGATGCCCTCTTCCGCCAGCGCGTCCGGGCCCCAGACCTTGAAGAACCAGTCGTCGCCGTATTCCGCATCGACCTTGCGCATGGCGCGGCGGAAATCCAGCGCTTCCGCGATCGATTCCTCCACCAGCGCTTCGCCGCCCGGCGCTTCCATCATCGCCGCCGCGACGTCGCACGACGCGATGATCGCGTATTGCGGCGACGTGGACGTGTGCATCAGATACGCCTCGTTGAAACGATGGCGGTCGAACGCGCTGTTTTCGCTGTCTTGCACGAGAATCTGCGACGCCTGCGAAATACCCGCCAGCAGCTTGTGCGTGGAGTGCGTCGCGAACACCAGCGCGCCGGTACGCGGACGGCCCGCGCCGATCGCGTGCATGTCCTGATAGAACGAGTGGAACTCGGCGTGCGGCAGCCAGGCTTCGTCGAAATGGAGCGTGTCGAGCAGATCGCCCAGCAAGTCTTTGATCATTTCGACGTTGTAGATCACGCCGTCGTACGTGCTCTGCGTGATGGTCAGAATGCGCGGCTTGATCTTCGGGTTCTTCGCCAGCGCCTCGCGCGCGAACGGATTCGCCTCGATCTTTCTGCGAATGTTTTCGGGCTTGAACTCATCGCGCGGAATCGGACCGATGATGCCGAAGTGATTGCGCGTCGGCGCGAGGAACACCGGAATCGCGCCGGTCATGGTGATGGCGTGCAGAATCGACTTATGGCAATTGCGATCCACCAGCACGATATCGCCCGGTGCAACGGTCGCATGCCACACGATCTTGTTCGACGTGGACGTGCCGTTGGTCACGAAAAAGAGATGATCCGCGCCGAAGATGCGCGCCGCGTTACGCTCGGATGCCGCCACCGGGCCGGTGTGATCGAGCAACTGGCCGAGTTCTTCGACGGCATTGCAGACGTCCGCGCGCAGCATGTTTTCGCCGAAGAACTGGTGGAACATTTGCCCGAGCGGATTCTTCAGGAACGCGACGCCGCCCGAGTGACCCGGACAGTGCCACGAATACGAGCCTTCGTCCGCGTACTGCACCAGTTCCTTGAAGAACGGCGGCGCGAGCGCATCGAGATAGACCTTCGCTTCACGAATCACGTGACGCGCAACGAACTCCGGCGTGTCCTCGAACATGTGGATGAAACCATGCAGTTCGCGCAGGATATCGTTCGGCAAGTGGCGCGAGGTGCGCGTTTCGCCGTACAGGAAAATGGGGATATCGGCATTGCGGCGGCGCACGGCGTTGATAAACGCCCGCAGCGCGACGATCGCCGATGCGAGTTCCGGCGTATCGCCTTCGACCACGACGTTGTCCGCGTAGGGCAGCAATTCATCGTCATCGATCGACAAAATGAAACACGACGCGCGGCTCGATTGCTGCGCGAACGCGGCGAGATCGCCGTAACTCGTCAGACCGAGGACTTCGGCGCCTTCTTTTTCGATCGCCTCGGCCAGCGCCCGGATACCGGAACCCGAGATGTTCTCGGAACGAAAGTCTTCGTCGATGATGACGACAGGAAAGCGGAACTTCATGAGGCGAATCTCCAAATGGAAACGACCGCTGTCTTGTTAGAAGGCCAGCGGTCATTTGACAAGCTTTTAACT
>NZ_JAQFVG010000364.1 GCF_029439455.1 Caballeronia sp. BR00000012568055
GGGCGTGGAAATGTTCCGCAAGCTGCTCGACCAAGGTCAGGCAGGCGACAACGTCGGTATCCTGCTGCGCGGCACGAAGCGTGAAGACGTGGAGCGTGGCCAGGTTCTGGCCAAGCCGGGTTCGATCAACCCGCACACGCACTTCACGGCTGAAGTGTACGTGCTGAGCAAGGACGAAGGCGGCCGTCACACGCCGTTCTTCAACAACTACCGTCCGCAGTTCTACTTCCGTACGACGGACGTGACGGGCTCGATCGAGCTGCCGAAGGACAAGGAAATGGTGATGCCGGGCGACAACGTGTCGATCACGGTCAAGCTGATCAACCCGATCGCCATGGAAGAAGGTCTGCGCTTCGCTATCCGTGAAGGCGGTCGTACCGTCGGCGCCGGTGTCGTGGCTAAGATTATCGAGTAAGAGCCAGAAATCTTCTCGGTAGTTTGTGGTTTCGGGATCGGCGAAGCTCGCTGATCCCAAATGGTTTAGGGGTATAGCTCAACTGGCAGAGCGTCGGTCTCCAAAACCGAAGGTTGGGGGTTCGATTCCCTCTGCCCCTGCCAAATTATCGCGCCAAGTGGCGCTGCTTAAGGTGTTATGGCGAATCCTTCCGTCGAAACTGTAAATACTTCCGGCGACAAGTTGATGTTGGCCGCGGGTGTATTGTTGGTCTTGGCCGGATTCGTGGGGTTCTTCTGGCTGTCTGGCCAAGAGTGGTACGTTCGTGGCGCAGCACTCGCTGTCGGTGTCATCGCGGGTGTCGCAGCGGGACTTCTCTCTGCGCCTGGCAAAGCATTCATCGCTTTCGCCAAAGACTCATACAAAGAAGTCCGCAAGGTCGTTTGGCCGACCCGCAAAGAAGCAACGCAAACGACTCTCGTGGTATTTGCGTTTGTTCTGATCATGGCCATTCTGCTCTGGCTTAGCGATAAGTCGATCGAATGGGTGATTTTCTCGGCGATTCTGGGGTGGAAATGATATGAGCGATACTCCGACATCCCCGAGTGGAAAACGTTGGTATGTGGTGCACGCCTACTCCGGCATGGAGAAGAGCGTGCAACGTGCGCTTCAAGAGCGCATTGATCGAGCAGGCATGCAAGACCAGTTCGGACAAATTCTTGTTCCGACTGAAGAGGTGGTCGAGGTCAAAGGTGGTCACAAGTCGGTAACCGAACGTCGTTTCTTCCCAGGCTATGTTCTGGTTGAAATGGAAATGACCGACGAAACCTGGCACTTGGTGAAGAACACTGCGAAGGTCACTGGTTTCGTCGGTGGCGCGCGAAATCGCCCGAGTCCCATCTCGCCGCGTGAAGTCGAAAAGATCATGTCGCAGATGCAGGAAGGCGTCGAAAAGCCAAGGCCGAAGACGCTGTTCGAAGTTGGCGAGATGGTTCGAGTGAAGGAAGGTCCGTTCACTGACTTCAATGGCAATGTCGAAGAAGTGAATTACGAAAAGTCCCGGGTTCGTGTCTCCGTCACGATTTTCGGGCGATCGACACCGGTCGAACTCGAGTTCGGTCAAGTCGAAAAGCTTTAATCGAATACATCGCGCGTGGCTCTCGGGTCATCGCGCGATTCGCGCTTACGGTCCGCGTAATGGCCGTTGAGGAGCGTCAGTAGGCGGTTTGTCGAACGCGCGCTATCACTCACCGAACGCTCTCGCGTTCAGCAGAGGTTTTCAAATGGCAAAGAAAATTATCGGCTTTATTAAGCTGCAGATTCCTGCAGGTAAAGCCAATCCGTCGCCGCCGGTCGGTCCGGCACTGGGTCAGCGCGGCCTGAACATCATGGAGTTCTGCAAGGCGTTCAACGCGCAGACTCAGGGCATGGAGCCAGGTCTGCCGGTGCCGGTGGTTATCACGGCATTCGCGGACAAGAGCTTCACGTTCATCATGAAGACGCCGCCGGCTACCGTTCTGATCAAGAAGGCAGCCGCAGTGCAGAAGGGCTCCAGCAAGCCGCACACCGACAAGGTGGGCAATATCACCCGCGCTCAAGCGGAAGAAATCGCAAAGACCAAGATGCCGGATCTTACGGCAGCTGATCTGGACGCAGCCGTGCGCACGATCGCTGGTAGCGCGCGTTCAATGGGTATCACTGTGGAGGGCGTGTAAATGGCTAAGCTTTCTAAGCGCCTTCAGGCATTCGAAGCCAAGATTGATCGTCAGAAGCTGTACGCAATCGACGACGCACTGGCTCTCGTGAAAGAGTGCGCCAGCGCGAAGTTCGATGAATCGATCGACGTCGCCGTGCAACTCGGTATCGACGCGAAGAAGTCGGATCAAGTGGTCCGTGGTTCGGTCGTTCTGCCGGCTGGTACTGGTAAGTCGGTTCGCGTTGCTGTGTTCGCGCAAGGCGACAAGGCTGAGCAAGCTCGTGCCGCAGGCGCCGATATCGTCGGTATGGAAGACCTGGCTGAGCAAGTCAAGGCTGGCAATCTGAACTTCGACGTTGTGATCGCTTCGCCGGACACGATGCGCGTTGTTGGTACGCTCGGTCAGATTCTCGGCCCGCGCGGCCTGATGCCGAACCCGAAGGTCGGTACGGTCACGCCGGACGTGGCTCAAGCAGTCAAGAACGCCAAGGCTGGTCAGGTTCAGTTCCGCGTCGACAAAGCCGGTATCATCCACGGCACGATCGGTCGCGCTTCGTTCGAGCCGACCAAGCTGCGTGAAAACCTGTCGGCACTGATCGACGCGTTGCAAAAGGCAAAGCCGGCGACGAGCAAGGGCGTGTACCTGCGCAAGATCGCCGTGTCGAGCACGATGGGCGTGGGCGTCCGTGTCGATCAAGGCACGCTGGCGCAGTAACAGAGTTTTAGAGCGTGGTCGAGAGACTGCGCTTCAAAAGGGCTTTGGGCGGTTGCTCTTTAAAACGGGCAACCGGTTGTCAAAGACCGTTGGTGGTGGTGCAGCAGGCAGGCACCACCTTAATTCAAGCCAACGCAGATGGCGAACCCGAAACAGTTTTGCAGTGGTTGAAGTCGGTTATCGAGCGTCGTAAGACGGTCACCTAATCGATAGAGATACTCCTAACAGTCGGACGCCGTTGTCGAACGTGGTGCATGAGGGTTGTTCGCCCGAGTGCATCGAATCTGGAGGTTTAACCGTGCCACTGAACAAAGAAGATAAGCAGGCAGTAGTCGCTGAAGTCGCCGCGCAAGTCGCGAAGGCTCAGACGATGGTGCTCGCTGAGTATCGTGGGATCACGGTTGGCGATCTGACCAAGCTGCGCGCGAAAGCGCGTGAGCAACAGGTGTATCTGCGCGTGTTGAAGAACACGCTGGCGCGTCGCGCTGTCGAAGGTACCCCGTTCGCTCCGCTGGCTGAGCAGATGACCGGTCCTCTGATCTACGGCATCTCGGAAGATGCCATTGCCGCCGCCAAGGTCGTCAATGACTTCGGCAAGAGCAATGACAAGTTGATCATCAAGGCTGGTTCCTACGAAGGCAAGGTGATGGACAAGGCAGGCGTGCAAGCGCTGGCCAACATCCCGAGCCGTGAAGAGCTGCTCTCCAAGCTGTTGTTCGTTATGCAAGCTCCTGTTTCCGGCTTCGCGCGCGCTCTGGCCGCGCTTGCTGAAAAGAAGCAGAGCGAAGCAGCGTAACGCTCACGCTTGGGCGCTAGTCGCTTAAGTTAGGCAAAGCTAGATCGCTAGCTCGATCCGAATTCAATCTAGGAGTATTTCACATGGCAATCGCAAAAGAAGACATCCTCGAAGCCGTTGGCTCGATGTCCGTTCTGGAACTGAACGAGCTGGTCAAGGCGTTCGAAGAGAAGTTTGGCGTGTCGGCTGCTGCTGTTGCAGTTGCTGGCCCGGCTGGCGCTGGCGGCGGTGCTGCTGCTGCTGAAGAGCAAACCGAGTTCACCGTGAACTTGGTCGAAGTGGGCGCAAACAAGGTTTCGGTCATTAAGGCCGTTCGTGAACTGACGGGTCTCGGCCTGAAGGAAGCGAAGGACCTGGTTGATGGCGCACCGAAGCCCGTCAAGGAAGCAGTGCCCAAGGCTGCTGCTGAAGAAGCAAAGAAGAAGCTGGAAGAAGCAGGCGCGAAGGCTGAAATCAAGTAAGTTTTTTGGCGCTATGCGAAGGCTGGCGGTTTTTACCGCCGGCCTTTTTGTGCTTTGTGGGGACGCAGTTTTTATGCACGCAGGCAAGCATAAAAGTCCCCACAGAAGTCAAAGAGAACGGTCGGATCGGCATGAATTTCCGGCAGTTCTCTTTGTCTTCTGAAGCGACTGCAGAAGGCAAGTTTGGTCGGGCAACGGGAAACACAGGCATCCGTTGCCGTCAGCCAGCGGTTGGTAGAGGCCAACCACCAAGCTTCTAGATTCGCGCGTCCGCCCTGGACAATGTGCGGGTCTCAGTCGGTGAACACCGAGCGTGCCGTCGAGGTATCCCGCCTCGGCAACGCCCGCCGTGATTCGGAGATCGTATGCAATATTCCTTCACCGAGAAGAAGCGTATTCGCAAGAGTTTCGCGAAACGCCCCATCGTTCACCAAGTTCCCTTTTTGCTGGCAACCCAGCTTGAATCATTCCAGACGTTTCTGCAAGCAGACACGTCTTCGTCGCAACGTAAGGCCGAAGGCCTGCAAGCTGCGTTCACCTCTGTTTTCCCGATTGTTTCGCACAACGGTTTTGCGCGTCTCGAGTTCGTCAGCTACATGCTGTCGTCGCCGGCGTTCAACATCAAGGAATGCCAGCAGCGCGGGCTGACCTACTGCTCGGCACTTCGCGCGAAGGTGCGTCTGGTTCTGCTCGACAAAGAATCGCCGAGCAAGCCGGTCGTCAAGGAAGTCAAGGAACAGGAAGTGTACATGGGCGAAATTCCGCTCATGACGCCGACGGGTTCGTTCGTCATCAACGGTACCGAGCGCGTGATCGTCTCGCAGCTCCACCGTTCGCCTGGCGTGTTCTTCGAGCACGACAAGGGCAAGACGCACAGCTCCGGCAAGCTGCTGTTCTCGGCGCGGATCATTCCTTACCGTGGTTCGTGGCTCGACTTCGAATTCGATCCGAAGGACGTGCTGTACTTCCGCGTTGACCGTCGTCGCAAGATGCCGGTCACGATTCTGCTGAAGGCGATCGGTATGTCGCCCGAGCAGATCCTCGCGAACTTCTTCGTGTTCGACAACTTCCAGTTGATGAACGAAGGCGCGCAAATGGAATTCGTCGCCGAGCGTCTTCGTGGCGAAGTGGCGCGTTTCGATATCAACGATCGTGACGGCAATCTCGTCGTCGCGAAGGACAAGCGCGTCAACGCCAAGCACATTCGCGATCTCGAAAACGCGAAGACGAAGTTCATTTCGGTGCCGGAAGACTACCTGCTCGGCCGCGTGCTGGCGAAGAACGTGATCGATCCGGAAACGGGCGAAGTGATCGCGAACGCCAACGAGGAAATTACCGAGTCGGTGCTCGAAAAGCTGCGCGAAGCGAAGGTTAAGGACATCCAGACGCTCTATACGAACGATCTGGATCAAGGCCCGTATATCTCGTCCACGCTGCGTATCGATGAAACCGCGGACAAGATGGCTGCGCGTATCGCGATTTATCGCATGATGCGTCCGGGCGAGCCGCCGACCGAAGAAGCAGTCGAGGCGCTGTTCAACCGTCTGTTCTACAGCGAAGAAGCGTACGACCTGTCGAAGGTCGGCCGTATGAAGTTCAATCGCCGCGTGGGCCGCGATGAAATCATCGGACCGATGACGCTGCAGGACGACGACATCCTCGCGACCATCAAGATCCTCGTCGAGCTGCGTAACGGCAAGGGCGAAGTGGACGATATCGACCACTTGGGCAATCGTCGCGTGCGTTGCGTGGGCGAACTCGCGGAGAACCAGTTCCGCGCGGGTCTCGTGCGTGTCGAACGTGCCGTGAAGGAACGTCTGGGTCAGGCAGAAAGCGAAAACCTGATGCCGCACGACCTGATCAACTCGAAGCCGATTTCGTCGGCAATTCGCGAGTTCTTCGGTTCGTCGCAGCTGTCGCAGTTTATGGACCAAACCAACCCGCTGTCGGAAATCACGCACAAGCGTCGTGTTTCCGCGCTCGGGCCGGGCGGTCTGACGCGTGAGCGCGCAGGCTTCGAAGTCCGCGACGTGCACCCGACTCACTATGGTCGTGTTTGCCCGATTGAAACGCCGGAAGGTCCGAACATCGGCCTGATCAACTCGCTGGCGCTGTACGCGCACCTGAACGAATACGGCTTCCTCGAAACGCCGTATCGCAAGGTGACGGATAGCAAAGTGACGGATCAGATCGACTATCTGTCGGCGATCGAAGAAGGCCGTTACGTGATCGCTCAGGCGAACGCGGCAGTGGCGGAAGACGGCACGCTGACCGACGAACTCGTGTCCTCGCGTGAAGCGGGCGAAACCATGATGGTCACGCCGGACCGCATCCAGTACATGGACGTGGCGCCGTCGCAGATCGTGTCGGTGGCGGCATCGCTGATTCCGTTCCTTGAGCACGATGACGCGAACCGCGCGTTGATGGGCTCGAACATGCAGCGTCAGGCCGTGCCTTGCCTGCGTCCGGAAAAGCCGGTTGTCGGTACGGGTATCGAGCGTACGGTGGCGGTTGACTCGGGTACGACGGTTCAGGCGTTCCGCGGTGGCGTGGTGGATTACGTCGATGCGGGCCGTATCGTGATTCGCGTGAACGACGAAGAAGCCGTAGCAGGCGACGTCGGCGTGGACATCTACAACCTGATCAAGTACACGCGTTCGAACCAGAACACGAACATCAACCAGCGTCCGATCGCGAAGGTGGGCGACAAGGTTTCGCGCGGCGACGTGCTGGCCGATGGCGCATCGACGGATCTGGGCGAGCTTGCGCTCGGCCAGAACATGCTGGTCGCGTTCATGCCGTGGAACGGCTACAACTTCGAAGATTCGATCCTGATCTCGGAGAAGGTCGTGGCCGACGATCGTTATACGTCGATCCACATCGAAGAGTTGAACGTTGTTGCTCGCGACACGAAGCTTGGACCAGAAGAAATCACGCGCGATATTTCGAACCTCGCGGAAGTGCAGCTTGGCCGTCTCGATGAGTCGGGCATCGTGTACATCGGCGCGGAAGTCGAAGCGGGCGACGTGCTGGTCGGTAAGGTGACGCCGAAGGGCGAAACCCAACTGACGCCGGAAGAAAAGCTGCTGCGCGCGATCTTCGGTGAGAAGGCGTCGGACGTGAAGGACACGTCGCTGCGCGTGCCGTCGGGCATGAGCGGCACGGTGATCGACGTGCAGGTTTTCACGCGCGAAGGCATCACGCGTGACAAGCGCGCGCAACAGATCATCGACGACGAACTGAAGCGCTATCGCCTCGATTTGAACGACCAGCTTCGCATTGTGGAAGGTGACGCGTTCTCGCGTCTCGCCCGTATGCTGAATGGCAAGGTCGCGAACGGCGGTCCGAAGAAGCTCGCGAAGGGCACGAAGATCGATCTGCCGTACCTCGAAGATCTCGACCACTACCATTGGTTCGACATCCGCCTCGCGGACGAAGAAGCAGCGGCACAGCTGGAAGCGATCAAGGATTCGATCGAGCAGAAGCGTCATCAATTCGACCTCGCGTTCGAAGAGAAGCGCAAGAAGCTGACGCAAGGCGACGAACTACCGCCGGGCGTGCTGAAGATGGTCAAGGTGTACCTCGCGGTCAAGCGTCGTCTGCAGCCTGGCGACAAGATGGCGGGTCGCCACGGTAACAAGGGTGTCGTGTCGAAGATCGTGCCGATCGAAGACATGCCGTACATGGCCGATGGCCGTCCGGCCGACGTCGTGCTCAACCCGCTCGGCGTGCCGTCGCGGATGAACGTGGGTCAGATTCTCGAAGTGCATCTGGGTTGGGCCGCGAAGGGTCTGGGCTGGCGTATCGGCGAAATGCTGCAGCGTCAGTCGAAGGTCGAGGAAATGCGTGCGTTCCTCACGAAGATCTATAACGAGTCGGGCCGTCAGGAAGAGCTGGAAAGCTTCACCGACGACGAAATCCTCGAACTCGCGAAGAATCTGCGTCAAGGTGTGCCGTTTGCGACGCCGGTTTTCGACGGCGCAACGGAAGACGAAATGTCGCGCGCGCTGGATCTGGCTTACCCGGACGACATCGCTTCGAACCTCGGCATGACGCCGTCGAAGAATCAGGTCACGCTGTACGACGGTCGCACCGGCGAAGCATTCGAGCGTACGGTCACGGTCGGCTACATGCACTACCTGAAGCTGCACCACTTGGTCGATGACAAGATGCACGCGCGTTCGACCGGTCCGTACTCGCTGGTCACGCAGCAGCCGCTGGGTGGTAAGGCGCAGTTCGGTGGTCAGCGCTTCGGTGAAATGGAAGTGTGGGCGCTCGAAGCGTACGGCGCATCGTATGTGCTGCAGGAAATGCTGACGGTCAAGTCGGACGACGTGACAGGCCGGACCAAGGTTTATGAGAACCTCGTCAAGGGCGATCACGTGATCGACGCGGGCATGCCGGAATCCTTCAACGTGTTGGTGAAGGAAATCCGCTCGCTCGGTATCGACATCGATCTGGACCGCAATTAATCGGACTACGGAGAGAAAGCAATGAAAGCTCTGCTCGATCTATTCAAGCAAGTCCAACAAGAAGAAGTTTTTGATGCGATCAAGATCGGCCTCGCGTCGCCCGACAAGATTCGTTCTTGGTCCTTCGGCGAAGTGAAGAAGCCGGAGACCATCAACTACCGCACGTTCAAGCCGGAGCGGGATGGTCTGTTTTGCGCGAAGATTTTTGGTCCGATCAAGGACTACGAATGCCTTTGCGGCAAGTACAAGCGCCTGAAGCACCGTGGCGTGATCTGCGAGAAGTGCGGCGTGGAAGTCACGCTGGCGAAGGTGCGTCGTGAACGGATGGGCCACATCGAGTTGGCCTCGCCGGTTGCGCACATCTGGTTCCTGAAGTCGCTGCCGTCGCGTCTGGGCATGGTGCTCGACATGACGCTGCGCGACATCGAGCGCGTGCTGTACTTCGAAGCATATGTGGTGATCGATCCGGGCATGACGCCGCTGAAAGCGCGGCAGATCATGACGGAAGAGGATTACTACAACAAGGTCGAAGAGTACGGTGACGAATTCCGTGCCGAAATGGGCGCGGAAGGCGTGCGTGAACTGCTGCGCGCGATCAACATCGACGAACAGGTCGAAATGCTGCGCACCGAACTCAAGAACACGGGTTCGGAAGCGAAGATCAAGAAGTACGCGAAGCGCCTGAAGGTGCTCGAGGCTTTCCAGCGTTCGGGCATCAAGCCTGACTGGATGGTGCTCGAAGTGCTGCCGGTGCTGCCGCCGGAACTGCGTCCGCTGGTGCCGCTGGATGGCGGCCGTTTCGCGACGTCGGATCTGAACGACTTGTATCGCCGCGTGATCAACCGTAACAACCGGTTGAAGCGTCTGCTCGAACTGAAGGCGCCTGAAATCATCGTCCGCAATGAAAAGCGGATGCTGCAGGAAGCCGTCGATTCGCTGCTCGACAACGGCCGTCGCGGTAAGGCGATGACCGGTGCGAACAAGCGTCCGCTGAAGTCGCTCGCTGACATGATCAAGGGTAAGGGCGGTCGTTTCCGTCAGAACTTGCTCGGTAAGCGCGTTGACTATTCGGGCCGTTCGGTGATCGTGGTCGGTCCGACGCTCAAGCTGCATCAGTGCGGTCTGCCGAAGCTGATGGCGCTCGAACTGTTCAAGCCGTTCATCTTCAACAAGCTGGAGGTGATGGGCGTCGCGACGACCATCAAGGCTGCGAAGAAGGAAGTCGAGAACCAGACGGCCGTGGTGTGGGACATCCTCGAAGAGGTGATCCGCGAGCATCCGGTCATGCTGAACCGTGCGCCGACGCTGCACCGTCTCGGCATTCAGGCTTTCGAGCCGGTGCTGATCGAAGGCAAGGCAATTCAGCTTCACCCGCTGGTTTGCGCGGCGTTCAACGCCGACTTCGACGGTGACCAGATGGCTGTTCACGTTCCGCTGTCGCTCGAAGCGCAGTTGGAAGCGCGCACGCTGATGCTGGCGTCGAACAACGTCCTGTTCCCGGCCAACGGCGATCCGTCGATCGTGCCGTCGCAGGATATCGTGTTGGGTCTCTACTACGCATCGCGTGAAGCGGTGAATGGCAAGGGCGAAGGCATGACGTTCACGGGCGTCTCGGAAGTGATTCGCGCGTACGAGAACAAGGAAGTCGAGCTGGCTTCGCGCGTCAACGTGCGTATCACCGAAATGGTGGCGAACGAGGACACGAGCGAAGGCGCGCCGAAGTTCGTGCCGAAGATCTCGCTGTTCGCAACGACCGTTGGCCGTTCGATCCTGTCGGAAATTCTGCCGCCGGGTCTGCCGTTCACGGTGCTGAACAAGCCATTGAAGAAGAAGGAAATTTCGCGTCTGATCAACACGGCGTTCCGCAAGTGCGGTCTGCGCGAAACGGTGATCTTCGCCGACCAGTTGATGCAGATGGGTTTCCGCCTCGCAACGCGCGCCGGTATTTCGATTTGCGTGGACGACATGCTCGTGCCGCCGCAGAAAGAAACCATCGTCGGCGACGCAGCGAAGAAGGTGAAGGAATACGACCGTCAGTACATGTCGGGTCTCGTCACCGCGCAGGAACGCTACAACAACGTGGTCGATATTTGGTCGAACACGTCGGAAGCGGTCGGCAAGGCGATGATGGAACAGCTTTCGACAGAACCGGTGGTTGATCGTGACGGCAAGGAAACGCGTCAGGAATCGTTCAACTCGATCTACATGATGGCCGACTCGGGCGCGCGGGGTTCCGCAACGCAGATTCGTCAGCTGGCCGGTATGCGCGGGCTGATGGCGAAGCCGGACGGTTCCATTATCGAGACGCCGATTACCGCGAACTTCCGTGAAGGTCTGAACGTGTTGCAGTACTTCATCTCGACCCACGGTGCGCGTAAGGGTCTGGCTGATACGGCACTGAAGACCGCGAACTCGGGTTACCTGACGCGTCGTCTGGTCGATGTGACGCAGGATCTGGTCGTCGTCGAAGAAGATTGCGGCACGTCGAACGGCGTGGCGATGAAGGCGTTGGTCGAAGGCGGCGAAGTCGTCGAAGCGCTGCGTGATCGTATTCTCGGTCGCGTCGCGGTGGCGGACGTCGTTCATCCGGAAACGCAAGAGACGCTGTACGCGTCGGGCGATCTGCTCGACGAAGACGCAGTGGAAGAAATCGAGCGTCTGGGTATCGACGAAGTGCGCGTGCGCACGCCGCTGACCTGCGAAACGCGTTATGGCTTGTGCGCATCGTGCTATGGCCGTGACCTCGGTCGCGGTTCGCGCGTGAACGTCGGTGAGGCAGTCGGTGTGATCGCTGCTCAGTCGATCGGTGAGCCGGGCACGCAGCTGACCATGCGTACGTTCCACATCGGTGGTGCGGCATCGCGTGCGGCGGTTGCATCGACGGTGGAGGCGAAGTCGAACGGCACGGTGCGCTTCACGGCCACGATGCGTTACGTCACCAACGCGAAGGGCGAGCAAGTCGTCATTTCGCGTTCGGGCGAAGCGATCATCGCGGACGACCTCGGTCGCGAGCGTGAACGTCACAAGATCCCGTACGGCGCGACGCTGCTGCAACTCGACGGCGCGACCATCAAGGCCGGTGCGCAACTGGCTCAATGGGATCCGCTGACGCGTCCGATCATCACCGAGTACGGTGGTACGGTGAAGTTCGAAAACGTCGAAGAAGGCGTGACGGTTGCGAAGCAGATCGACGATGTGACCGGTCTTTCGACCCTGGTCGTGATCGACGTGAAGCGTCGTGGCTCGCAGGCTTCGAAGAGCGTGCGTCCGCAGGTGAAACTGCTCGACGCGAACGGCGAGGAAGTGAAGATCCCGAACACCGAGCATTCGGTGCAGATCGGCTTCCAGGTCGGCGCACTGATCACCGTGAAGGATGGTCAGCAAGTGCAGGTCGGTGAAGTGCTGGCACGTATCCCGGTTGAAGCGCAGAAGACGCGTGACATTACCGGCGGTCTGCCGCGTGTGGCCGAACTGTTCGAAGCGCGCTCGCCGAAGGACGCCGGCATTCTTGCGGAAGTCACGGGTACGACGTCGTTCGGTAAGGACACGAAGGGCAAGCAACGTCTGGTGATTACGGACCTCGAAGGCAATCAGCACGAGTTCCTGATCGCGAAGGAAAAGCAGGTGCTGGTGCACGATGGTCAGGTCGTCAACAAGGGCGAAATGATCGTGGACGGCCCGGCCGATCCGCACGACATCCTGCGTCTGCAGGGTATCGAGGCGTTGTCGCGCTACATCGTGGACGAAGTGCAGGACGTGTACCGTCTGCAGGGCGTGAAGATCAACGACAAGCATATTGAAGTGATCGTGCGTCAGATGCTGCGTCGTGTTCAGATCACCGACAACGGCGACACGCGCTTCATTCCGGGTGAACAAGTCGAGCGTTCGGACATGTTGGACGAGAACGACAAGATGATCGCGGAAGACAAGCGCCCGGCAACGTACGAAAACGTGCTGCTCGGTATCACGAAGGCGTCTCTGTCTACCGATTCGTTCATCTCGGCGGCGTCGTTCCAGGAAACGACGCGCGTGCTGACCGAAGCGGCGATCATGGGCAAGCGCGACGATTTGCGTGGCCTGAAGGAAAACGTGATCGTCGGTCGTCTGATTCCGGCCGGTACGGGTCTCGCGTTCCACAAGGCTCGCAAGAACAAGGAGTCTGCGGATCGCGAACGCTTCGACCAGATCGCTGCCGAAGAGGCATTCGATTTCGGTACGCCGGAAGCCCCGGCAGCGGAGCAGCAGCCGCATACGACGGGCGAGTAAGTTTCTCGTTCGTTATTGCTTGATTGAGACCGCCCGGTTCACGCCGGGCGGTTTTTTTTCGTCGGTATGTTTTGATGTCGAAGTCACTCTGCCGAATGGCATAGGCCGGTTCGGCATGCCGTTGCGTTGTTAGAATTCGTTATTCCTCTTCGCCGTATCGCACGTTCAGTCCATGTCCCGCTCACTCGAAATCCTCAACGAAATCTTCGGCTATCCCGCTTTTCGCGGACAACAGGCGGAGATCGTCGAGCATGTCGCGGGCGGCGGAGATTCGCTCGTGCTGATGCCAACGGGCGGCGGCAAGTCGCTGTGTTATCAGATTCCATCGCTGGTGCGGCACGAGGCGGGATTCGGCGCGGGTATCGTCGTGTCGCCGCTGATCGCGTTGATGCAGGATCAGGTGGCGGCGCTCACCGAAGTGGGCGTGCGCGCGGCCTATCTCAATTCGACGCTGTCGGGCGCGGAAGCCAATGCGACCGAGCGCGCCTTGCGCAACGGCGAGATCGATTTGCTTTACGTCGCACCCGAACGATTGATGACGCCGCGTTTTCTCGAACTGCTTGAGGATTCGCCCGTCGGCTTGTTTGCCATCGACGAAGCGCATTGTGTTTCGCAATGGGGTCACGACTTCCGGCCCGAATACATTCAGTTGTCGGTCCTGCACGAGCGTTTTCCGGATGTGCCGCGTATCGCGCTGACCGCGACGGCTGATGCCATTACGCGCGATGAAATCGTGCATCGGCTCGCGCTCGACGATGCGCGCATTTTCGTTTCCAGCTTTGATCGACCGAACATTCGGTATCGGATCGTCGAAAAGGACAATGCGCGGTCGCAGTTGTTGGATTTCATCCGCGCTGAACATACCAACAAGGACGGTACGACCGACGCGGGCGTTGTGTATTGCCTGTCGCGCCGCAAGGTCGAGGAAACCGCCGACTGGCTGAAAGGCCAGGGCATTCGCGCTTTGCCGTATCACGCCGGGATGGAGTTTCAGATTCGGCAGAAGCATCAGGAGATGTTTCAGCGCGAAGAGGGCATCGTGATGTGCGCGACGATTGCCTTCGGTATGGGTATCGACAAACCTGACGTGCGTTTCGTCGCGCATCTGGATTTGCCGAAGAGCGTCGAAGGCTACTATCAGGAAACCGGGCGCGCGGGCCGTGATGGCATGCCGGCCAACGCGTGGATGGCATACGGTCTCGGCGATGTCGTGCAGCAGCGCAAGATGATCGATGAATCCGATGCTGACGAAGCCCACAAGCGCGTACAAACCGGCAAGCTCGACGCGCTGCTTGGTCTATGCGAAGTCGCCTCCTGCCGACGCGTGCGCCTGCTCGCGTACTTCGGCGAAACGAGCAAGCCGTGCGGCAACTGCGATACATGCCTCGAACCGCCCGCCTCGTGGGACGCGACGCGCGAAGCGCAGATGGCGCTGTCGTGCGTTTATCGGGCGCAGCGGGCGAGCGGCTTCCACTTCGGCGCAGGGCATTTGATCGACATCCTGCGTGGCACGCGCGGCGAAAAGGTTCTGCAGCGCGGGCACGAGAAGCTTTCGACGTTCGGCCTCGGCGCTGGGCTGTCCGAGCCGGAGTGGCGCGCGGTGTTCCGGCAATTAGTGGCCTTCGGTTACCTCGCAGTCGATCACGAAGGCTTCGGTTCGCTCGTACTGACCGATGCCAGCAAGCCAGTGCTGAAGGGCGAGCAGCAGGTCACGCTGCGCAAGTACATGAAACCTGCGCGCAGCCGGCAATCTTCCGCACGTACCGGCGAACGCGCCGATCCGACCGCCGGCATGTCGCCACGCGAGAAGTCGCGCTGGGATCGCCTGCGCGCGTGGCGCGCCGAAACCGCAAAGAGCGACGGCGTGCCGGCCTACGTCATCTTCCACGATGCCACGCTCGCGGAAATCGCCCGCAGCGATCCCGACACCATTGACGATTTGCGGCACATTCCGGGCATCGGTGTGCGAAAACTGGAGCGTTTCGGCGACGAATTGCTCGACGTAGTCGGCGCCGATTAACGAAATTCGTCCGGAGAGCTTCGGAATTCTCCCCAACGTATTGACCCAATTAGGAATTTCGGAATATCATGCTAGGTTCTCGTTCTGGGTCCAGTTTCGGATCCGGCCTGGCGCTGGGTCGCGGAAGCAAAAACACCGAACGAGAGCGTCAGACGCGTGACTGCAAACGCTTTGCCCGCTTGAAATCACGCCGATTTTGATCATTTTTCTGGAATAACTATGCCAACCATCAATCAACTGGTTCGCAAAGGCCGCGCGTCGGAAACGACGAAGAGCAAGTCGCCGGCCCTGCAGGACTGCCCGCAACGTCGCGGCGTGTGCACCCGCGTGTACACGACGACGCCGAAGAAGCCGAACTCGGCACTTCGTAAAGTCGCAAAGGTTCGCCTGACCAACGGTTTCGAAGTCATTTCGTACATCGGCGGTGAAGGCCACAACCTGCAAGAGCACTCGGTCGTGCTGATCCGCGGCGGCCGTGTGAAGGACTTGCCTGGTGTTCGTTACCACATGGTTCGCGGCTCGCTGGATACGCAGGGCGTCAAGGACCGTAAGCAAGCTCGCTCGAAGTACGGTGCGAAGCGTGCCAAGGCTGGCAAGTAAGCTGCCGGTCTGCTGAGTAGAAGTAGTTTCTGGTCGCCGAAAGGCGGTTAATGCGGTGGTGCCGGAAGTGCCGGCGCTATCGAGTAAGTGGTCACCCGGCCAAGCTGGTTTAGTCGAATAGATGGATCGGGTTTGTTGGTGGCCGCGGAGCAGATAAATTGCTCCAACTGAAAAGGTAAAGGAAGAATCATGCCGCGTCGTCGCGAAGTCCCCAAACGGGAAGTGTTGCCGGATCCGAAATTCGGCAACGTAGATGTAGCCAAGTTCATGAACGTGCTGATGCTCTCCGGCAAGAAGTCGGTTGCCGAGCGTATCGTGTACGGCGCTTTTGAACAGATCCAGACCAAGGGTGGCAAGGACCCGCTGGAAGTGTTCACGGTTGCGCTCAACAACGTGAAGCCGGTGGTCGAAGTGAAGAGCCGTCGCGTTGGTGGTGCCAACTATCAAGTTCCGGTCGAAGTGCGTCCCTCGCGTCGTATGGCATTGGCGATGCGTTGGTTGCGCGAAGCCGCGAAGAAGCGCAGCGAAAAGTCGATGGCCCTGCGCCTGGCAGGTGAACTCTCCGAAGCGGCCGAAGGCCGTGGCGGCGCAATGAAAAAGCGCGACGAAGTTCACCGCATGGCAGAAGCCAACAAGGCATTCTCGCACTTCCGTTTCTAAGCTCCCGCTCCAGGGCATAACGGAAAATCAGGGCGGGTGCGCTAATTTCGGCGCCTCGCCCGTTTGTGTTAGAACGCGCTGGCTCATGACAAAAATGAGGCTGGTGCGTTGACCGAAAAAGGATCCAAAGTGGCTCGCAAGACACCTATCGAGCGCTACCGCAATATCGGTATTAGCGCTCACATCGACGCCGGCAAAACGACGACGACCGAGCGCATCCTGTTCTACACGGGCGTGAACCACAAGATCGGTGAAGTTCACGACGGCGCAGCAACGATGGACTGGATGGAGCAGGAGCAAGAGCGCGGCATCACGATTACGTCGGCTGCTACCACTGCCTTCTGGAAGGGCATGGCGGGCAATTATCCCGAGCACCGCATCAACATCATCGACACCCCGGGTCACGTCGACTTCACGATCGAAGTGGAGCGCTCGATGCGCGTTCTCGACGGCGCGTGCATGGTCTACTGTGCAGTGGGCGGCGTGCAGCCGCAGTCGGAAACCGTGTGGCGTCAGGCGAACAAGTACAAGGTTCCCCGTCTCGCGTTCGTCAACAAGATGGACCGTACCGGCGCGAACTTCTTCAAGGTCTATGACCAGTTGAAGAACCGCCTGAAGGCAAACCCGGTTCCGGTCGTGGTGCCGATCGGCGCGGAAGAAACCTTCAAGGGCGTCGTTGACCTCTTGAAGATGAAAGCGATCATTTGGGACGAAGCATCGCAAGGTACGAAGTTCGACTACGTCGATATCCCGGCTGAACTCGTTGACACGTGCAACGAGTGGCGCGAAAAGATGATCGAGTCGGCTGCCGAAGCCAGCGAGGAGCTGATGGAAAAGTACCTCGGCGGCGAAGAGCTGTCCGAAGCGGAAATCGTCAAGGCGATCCGCGACCGTACCATCGCGTGCGAAATCCAGCCGATGCTGTGCGGCACCGCGTTCAAGAACAAGGGCGTGCAGCGTATGTTGGACGCCGTGATCGACTTCCTGCCGTCGCCGGTCGATATTCCCCCGGTTACGGGCGAACTCGAAAGCGGTGAAAAGGGTGAGCGTCGCGCGTCGGACGACGAGAAGTTCTCGGCACTCGCGTTCAAGATCATGACGGATCCGTTCGTCGGCCAGCTGATCTTCTTCCGCGTGTACTCGGGCATCGTGAATTCGGGTGACACCATCCTGAACGCGACCAAGGACAAGAAGGAACGTCTGGGCCGTATTCTGCAGATGCACGCGAACCAGCGCGAAGAAATCAAGGAAGTGCGCGCAGGCGACATCGCTGCAGCCGTTGGCCTGAAGGAAGCAACCACGGGCGACACGCTGTGCGATCCGCAAAGCCCGATCGTGCTCGAACGCATGGTGTTCCCGGAGCCGGTGATTTCGCAGGCCGTCGAGCCGAAGACGAAGCCCGACCAAGAAAAAATGGGTCTCGCGCTGAACCGTCTGGCACAGGAAGATCCTTCGTTCCGCGTTCAAACGGACGAAGAATCGGGCCAAACCATCATTTCGGGTATGGGCGAACTCCACCTCGAAATTCTGGTTGACCGTATGCGCCGCGAATTCGGCGTGGAAGCGACCGTCGGCAAGCCGCAGGTTGCTTACCGCGAAACGATCCGCGGCACGGCCGCAGACGTGGACGGCAAGTTCGTCAAGCAGTCGGGTGGTCGCGGCCAGTACGGTCACGCGGTCATCACGCTCGAGCCGAACGAACAAGGCAAGGGCTACGAGTTCCTGGACGAGATCAAGGGCGGCGTGATTCCTCGCGAATACATCCCGGCCGTGGACAAGGGTATCCAGGAAACGCTGAAGTCGGGCGTGCTCGCAGGCTTCCCGGTTGTGGACGTGAAGGTTCACCTGACGTTCGGTTCGTACCACGACGTTGACTCGAACGAAAACGCTTTCCGTATGGCCGGCTCGATGGCCTTCAAGGAAGCAATGCGCAAGGCAAGCCCGGTCATTCTCGAACCGATGATGGCCGTGGAAGTCGAAACGCCTGAAGACTACATGGGCAACGTGATGGGCGATTTGTCCAGCCGTCGCGGTATTGTCCAGGGCATGGAAGACATGGTCGGCGGTGGCAAGATCGTCCGCGCGGAAGTTCCGCTGTCGGAAATGTTCGGCTACTCGACGTCGCTGCGTTCGGCGACGCAAGGCCGTGCAACGTACACGATGGAGTTCAAGCACTACGCCGAAGCTCCGCGTAACGTCTCCGAGGCGATCATCAACGCCAAGGGCAAGTAATTCGGCGCAAGCCATAAGCTTTAACCGATAACCAAACTCTGAAAGAAGGTAATCATGGCAAAAGGTAAATTCGAGCGGACCAAGCCGCACGTGAACGTGGGCACGATCGGTCACGTTGACCACGGCAAGACCACGCTGACGGCAGCAATCACGACGGTTCTCACGCAGAAGTTCGGCGGCGAAGCGAAGGCGTACGACCAGATCGACGCAGCGCCGGAAGAAAAGGCACGTGGTATTACCATCAACACCGCGCACGTCGAGTACGAAACGGCTAACCGTCACTACGCACACGTTGACTGCCCGGGCCACGCTGACTATGTGAAGAACATGATCACGGGTGCCGCACAGATGGACGGCGCAATCCTGGTTTGCTCGGCCGC
>NZ_JAQFVG010000365.1:0-4653 GCF_029439455.1 Caballeronia sp. BR00000012568055
TACCCAGCGCGCGCCTTTGTTCGCATACCGACGCCGCGCCCAGCGCCATAGAGACTGCCAGATCGCGTGACCAACTGCGCTGAAGATCTGTTTCGCCACAACATGACGATGATAGTTCGCCGATCCGCGAATCAGTGGATTGAGCGCACGGATCAGTAGATCCTGTCGTAGCGCCGCGCTACGGGCAACGGAATGCCCGGTTTTCTGTCGCCAGACTGCAGCGATAAAACAACGAACTACGCGACCTCAAGTCGCAACTTGAACGCTTTGCCGGCCGTGAATGTCACGGTCTTCGCCGCGGCAATTTCCATCGCCTCGCCCGTCGCCGGGTTGCGCCCCGTGCGCGCGGCGCGCTCTCCGCGGCCAAACGTGCCGAAACCAACGAGCTGAACCGTGCTGCCTGCCGCCACTTCCTTCGAGATGTGTCCAGGACAGCGCTGATTGCCTCTTCAGCGGCGCCTTTGCTTATCCCCACTTCCGACGCGACTGCTTCTACCAATTCTTGCTTGTTCATCGATTGTCTTGGTTCTAATGCGACTCACTCGTCACTGTGGAGTGCGGCAAAAACCGAAGTTACTTTGATTCGGTATCGACCGCTTCTAAATCGAATATATCTGAAGTCGTCCCGTGCTCCGCTACTAAGTCTGACAGTTCGCCATTTCGAACTTTGGCCAGCGTCTCAGGCGACAGCCAAATGTCTTCCATCGCGTCGATTCCGTCCTCGATCATTCGCTGAAGAAAAAACGACTGCTTGCGTCCCGTTGCTTCGGCCAGCACGCGCAGACGATGCTCAATCACTGGGTCGACGCGAACCGCAACGACCCGCAACTTGTTTTACGCCGACCTTCTCATCTGAACTCCCGGCCGCCAGCCTGGCCTATACGCCGACGCACCCGATTTCGTGGCCACCTGCTGGTGTCACTTGCTGATTGTCTACCGACGACCTTTCATTCTCACCGTCTTGCTAGCGGCAACTTTCCTAGCCACACGCCTCACCGGCTCACTGATTTCTTTCGGTAATGCCAGTCGGGTCGGAGAACCCGCGACTGCGCGCAGCGACTCAATTTGTTCCTGAAGCGACTGATGCGCCGCCTCGAGCGCAGCCAACTTACCTTGCAGCATCCCGTTCTCATGACGGGCATCGCCCTTTTGTTGCTGCAACGCTTCGACTGCGCGTCGATGTTCGGCCTCCCGCTTGTCGGTGCGCTTCACAACCTCGCCCAGTTCCTTCTGAAGCTTAGCCACTGAACTGCGTTCCCGGTCAATTTCCAGGAGTGCGCGTTTTTCCGTGGCGCGCAGGCGCTCCTCGGCACGGTCCGCTGTATCCCGCAGCTTTTCGAGATCAAGCGAAAACGTCTCCCGTACCTTTTCCAACTCGCGCTCGCGCGTTGAGGCCGCGTCTCCCAGACGCTTGATTTCGGCTTCGAGCGCTTTGCGTGTGGCGCTCTCCTCGATCTGCTGCCGCTCAAGTTCGCGAAGGTCAGCTTGCGCCGCAAGCAACGCAGCTGTCCGTTGCTCAAGCGCCGTTTCCGTGCGCCCCAACTCATCACGTGCGGCCACAACCTTTTGCTCGGCCTCGAGCCGACTCGCTTCGACCTCGTCTCGCAATGCCGTCAATTCGGCTTGCGCGGACGCTGTCGCTCGCGTCCACAGCGTGCCGATCAGCTCGCCTGCGGCCTCGCTGAGATCCGTCGGCAGGTCGGGATGCTCAATACGCACGCGGCTTTTCTCGCGCAGGTCGGCCCAGAACTCGCTCAAGACCGAGGCCGGCGTACTCATGGTGCCGCGCCGGACCAGGTTGTACAGGCGATTGGCCGTGGGCGGGACGCCAAAGCGGAAAAACAGCAGCGCGCATACCTCGCGATAGAGCTCGCGCGTTTTGGGAAACTCGACTTTGAGGCGCTCAATGTCGGCGGCTAGGCGCGTCTCGTTGGAGAGGACGTCGGACATGAATCACCGAAGGAAGAAAGAGAGGTGATAATACAACGTATTTCGTACACATCTCAACCTCTCTAAATCACAAATTTGACATTATTGCTAAAATGTTGATTTAATATCCAAATCGCTGATTCGTAAATCATTCAATGTCAAAGGCCGACCTTCCCTCTCCCCCGGCGCGAGCAATGCAGCCCATGCCGCTGGAAATGCTCGTTGTCCCGTCGGAACTCGACGGCAGCGTGGGCGCGAATCGGGCGTTGACCGGCCGGCCCCAGATTGCAGCTACCAACGACCTAGATGCGATCCGCGCGTGGCTGTCGCGCTTTGCGGATAAGAAAACGACCTTCGAGAATTACCGCAAGGAAGCCGAGCGATTGTTACTCTGGTCACTTGCCACGCTCGGCAAGCCCATTTCCTCGCTCACTCACGAAGACTGCCTGCGTTATCAGCGCTTTTTGCTCGATCCTCAACCCGCCATCACCTGGGTCGCTGGCGGCGGTCGCAAGCACCCCCGTACCGATGCGCGCTGGCGCCCGTTCTATGGTCCGCTGTCACCGGCAAGTCAGCGCCAGGCGATCGTGATCCTCAACGCGATGTTTTCGTGGCTCGTGCAAGCGGGTTACCTCTCCGGCAACCCGCTCTCGTTGTCTCGCCAGCGGGCCCGTCAGACTGCACCACGCATTACACGCTATCTGGAACCCGGCATCTGGCAAGAGGTGAAGGACAGCATTGCCGCTATGCCGCGAGAGAGCGCGCGCGATACCGCGCACGCCTACCGGGTGCGATGGCTTTTTACCCTGCTCTATTTGGGCGGGCTACGCATTGCCGAAGTCGGCAATAACACAATGGGCCAGTTCTTTATGCGACGCGATTCCGATGGCGCCGTTCGATGGTGGCTGACGGTACGGGGCAAAGGCGACAAAGAACGACTGGTACCCGCCACACGCGAAATGATGACTGAATTGTCGCGGTACCGGCAGCACCTCGGCTTGAGCGCACTACCGTCCCAAAACGAAGATACGCCTCTCGTGTTGCCGATCGGCGCAACCTTCGAAAATGGTGGCGTCCAGACGCGTCCTGCGCTGACCCGTGCCGCGCTGCACGCGATCGTCAAAGAAGTGTTTGCCCGTGCGGCGGCTCGATTACGTGAACGCGACGCTTCGGCTGGCGCCCGCGCAGACCTGCTCGAAAGAGCGTCTGCTCACTGGCTGCGGCACTCTGCAGGATCTCATATGGTCGATCGAAAAATCGATCTTCGACTCGTGCGAGATAATTTCGGGCACGCGTCGCTCACAACGACGAGCTTGTATCTGCACCTTGATGACGACCGACGTCATCAGGAGACGGATGAAAAGCACCTTATAGACTGGTAGGACTTAACGTTGCTTCATCGGTTTCCTGATGTCCACGCAGCAATTTTTTTGAAAGTACATTCACCAGAACCATAAATCTCCGCGGATAAGCGCAGCGTCACATTCATCATGATCTGGCAAGACGAGCCGGTGACATGCCTGATCTCTCGCGCCGTACTCGAAACGTACTTTTGGCTCGCTCCGGATTCGGACGATGCTCGAACAATTAGGTATTCAACAACGGTTTCAGCCGCATTCACGCCGTGGCTGAGCGAAAGTTACAAGCGCGTGACTCGAAGCCCCGTGAGCTATCAACGTCAGATTTCGCTAAGAACTAAGCCACGTCTGCATGCGACGCGTTGCTGACGCGCTATTGCTAGGCGGTTTTCCCTGGCGAAGCTTTCCAAAGCAGAGCGGTGCGCAGACTATTAGTTGCATCTGTGCATTGCTCGATTTGAGTCGGGGTCGGCTTTATGCAGAGAGCATTTCATCACCATCTATTGGATTACCTTGACGTCCACGGGACCAGGGATTGCGGTGCGATGAGTGCATTGGAGAAAGCTCATGTCCCTGATCTGTCGTTTGTTCGTGTTTGCGCTAATTGTTTCAGGATGCGCTGGCGTGCCGCCTTCCGGTTATGGCGATCCGGCTTATCCGCCGGGTTATTACGCGCCGGGGTCGAGCATCGGCATAGGAATCGGCGGTGGCAACTTCGGAAGGGGCTCAGGCGTCGGCGTGGGAGTTGGCTTTTAAGCGGCCTTGTGGCTGCGTCAAGCCGGGATAAGTCGCGTTGTTAATTCGCCTTTCACCGGAGTTGATGCAGACTTTGCTCGCCCTCTCGTCACAAGTTAGATGCACGAGCAATCTGACATCGCCGTGGTGTAGGTGGGATCCAACGATACGTCAGTGTGGCAAGCTTGGGGCAGCAAAGGCCCACCACGTTTGCTTTACTCAACAACAGGATCTGCACGGTTTCTTTCGTTGAGCGGGTGTCCTATGGGAAGCGTCTTCGCGAATTCACTCCGCTATAATCGAGCCGTTCGATAGCCACGATTGCACGGAGCCCTACCCAATGAGTCAACCGCGCGGGCGACATGCGGGATCTCGAGAAAGCAGCCAGCGCCAACCTCGTCATCTACACAAAACTTCGCCTACCTCCAAAGCAAGGTCATACGCGAAGCCACCCTCTCCCGGTCCAAGTCAGACTGCCTCAATTTTTAAGACACGGTCCTTTCAATTCTTGGTCAATACGGTGGGCGCTGAAAATATTGCGTTAGGACTTGAATCGAGTCTGACGCGAGTGTCTGAACTGCTCAGAGGTGAAGGCTTCACTCCCGAGACGGCCTTTCACATGGAGACCACG
>NZ_JAQFVG010000365.1:4684-9497 GCF_029439455.1 Caballeronia sp. BR00000012568055
TCTTTGATCATCCTCATCCGGCACTTGCGCCCGAGACCATCACCCGCCTCAGATCACCGTTGGAATTCGTGCGAACGGACGAAGCTTCCGAACGTGATGCAGACCTGGGTAAGCCACTCTTGAATGTCGATCATCAAACAGGTTTTATGGATAGCTCGTCCGAGGACGCAAAGATGCCAAAGAAGACTGCAGGCAAGGCGCTCAGCGCCGCTGCAACTAGTGGTGGCGCAAAGGCTCGAAAGCCTGAGCATGCCTCGTCTCAGCAGAAAGCTTCACCATCACTCAGAAAATCACCGACCGTGATCGATCAACAGACGTTACCCTTGATAGATGGTGTTGCTCTCGAAGGCGTCCGACGCGCAAACCTTCATACCCTCACCAGCCGCAAAGGATCAAAGGTGAGACTTGCTGTCGTCATGGAAATGAGCGATTCCAACATGTCTCATCGGCTCTACGGCAAAAAACGCTTGGATGGAGTCGAAGCAAACCGCTTCACGGAGCGCCTCGGCTTGCCCACGGGCTGGCTGGACACGCCTCGCACCGAGGATGATATTCCGGAGTCCGTGTCTGGCTTGCTTGCACCTGCTTTACGGGGCCGATCGGCCGATGATCAACACGAGACAGTTGCGCCTACAACGACCGAGCGCGAGCCAATCCGGCGGCCGCCTAGAAATAAAAACAACACTGGCGTACTTCAGAGCGCCAATGCGATCGCCCAACACTCAGGTACTGCAGCCGGGGACGTGCCAGCGATCGCCCTCGGCGCTCAAAATGACGCCAGCGCCGGTACTACCGGAGCGCCAAGTCAAGCCGCCACTACAGACAAAATTGATCCGCAAGCAAGCTCACCGAGGTTTATGGCCGTACCTCAACGAAGTTTGCCGCAACAAGACGCCCCATCTTCGCCTATTACTTCGATCACCAGCCTCGAGAATCTTCACGGTATCGAGCCGATCGCCGAAGCTTTACTCAAGACACTTGCTGGCAAAGCACGCGCAGGACGATTGGACGAATTAAAAGCGCTTGAGCTTTTGCAGCAAGCAATTCGCTTGTAGAACGTTGGCTCGCTCTGCACAGTCGCCGAAGTGAGGTGGTGCATGCCGCTCAGATCGTCCCTTTCTTCAATACTCGATGAGACATCTTAGCCTTGAGGCAACTCGATCGCGATGGGAAGCGTGATCAGATTGTCTTTCCAGATGGTTGACTCATTCTCACCGCGCTTGACTGGCGTAGGCACGTCCGGTACAACCGGCTCAAAAGGATTTTCGGGCCGCTTGGACACGTTCGACCTTGCAGGGGCAGCCCTTCAAAAAGGCGCTCGGCGTCCTGCTGGGTCAGTTTGGTCTTTCCTTTATTCATACTCTCTTTAAGCCTGGTTGATCAGCAGAATTGCGAGTCGCGCCAACGGGAAACAGTCGTGCCAAGAGGCAGCCATTGAGCAGATCTGGATAGTGTCTCACTCCCCAGCGCGCTAGCGATCTCAATGTCTCGTCGTCACGCATGACCGAGGCGGCGTCTCAACCACGCATCCGGTGCATCGCATCAAGATCCGGAAAACGCCCTGCTTTCAGGATGTGATCAAGTCGTCGTTTCGCGACCTCGATTCGATTAAGCGGTGTCGACGCGAGTTGCTCGTCATGCGTGCACAACACCCGTTCAATCGCCGCGCACTGAACGTCGGCAATCTGCCAAGAGTCCGTCGTTACCAAATCGTCAATGCTTGCCCGAAGGATCGATTCGGCTTCGAGATACGTTTCGATTGGCGGATAGAGCCGATCCCGTTCGCATACGAGAAAGGTCAGGTACAGCGTTTTGATGAGTATGCTTGCAAAATCGGCACTGCCTCGGCCATTGCGCATGGCCACCAACGCCAGATGATTTTCCAGTGAAAACTTGCGTGCAGTGGTCGGTGCGATCGGCAGTAACTGCGTTCGGGTCAGCGGAGCGCGGCGGCCGCTTTTCGCGTGCTTGGGTTTGTTCGGCATGGTGACGTGTCAAGAAGCTCTCCGACCAAGTAATGGGCCGAGCTTGCCGGCGGCATCACGAGAGATGAGCGGTGCAATGCGCCGAAGCTCCAGCGCCTACAAGCAGACTACGCCTTTTCAGCCGATTTCTCTGTGCGCCGGGCAAACCATCAAACGCTTGGCCCAGACGAACTCGTGGAGGCTCCAAGGGTCAGCCGCGCATCAGGCGGTTTTGTCTGCTACGGGCACTGCGTCCGACGTACGACACCATTCATGATGAACGGCGTAGTCACGCGGCGTCGCGTCGAGCATGTGACGTTGCTCTGTTCGCACGCCAATCAAAGGCTCCGCAGTGACCAATTAGTGCATGATTTATTCGCCTAAAATACAAATTTTGTGATACTTTATCCATATAAATCATGCTGTTTTGCTTGTCAATTCTCCGTGATTTCGTAGACAGTGAACGAGGTCACCCCTGGATCAGTTTGATACTTTTGCATGATTTATGCCGTCAAAATACAGATAACTAACGGTTACACGAATAAAATCATGCAATGGAGTGAGCGATGGCAAGCAAGACACTACAGCGCCTGATGGATGTCGCCCCGCGTGGGCAGCCGCTTGATCCGCAGATGCTGCGCGACTGCGGAATCAGCGCCCAGCAGACCACGTACTTCGTCAAGGCGGGGTGGCTGCTGCGCTTGTCTAAAGGAGCCTATTTGCTCGTTGGCGACACACCCACGCAAAACGGGATCATGGCCTACTTGAGCATACGGATACCCGGCCTGCACGTGGGCGGAAAAACCGCGCTGGACTGGCAAGGCGTGCGTCACAACCTGAGCTTTCGAGACCGCGTCATCCTTTGGGCTGATCAACCTCATGCGATGCCGGAATGGATCGACGAATACATGCCCTATACATTCCAAACCACGCGCCTGTTTGACGCTGATATGCCCTGCGATTTAGCACTTTCGGCCCTCCCCAATCGCGATCCTTCGGTGCTTGTCTCTGAGCCTGAGCGCGCGTTGCTGGAGCTCGCCAGTGATATCGGCAAACGGCGCGCCAAAGGTCAACCGTTGGAGGAGGCGTTGAACCTTGTGTCCTCGCTTCGCAATCTTCGGCCAAAGGTCCTCGACACCCTCCTCTCACACTGCACGCGCGTGAAGGTCGTCAAACTCGTGCGCGACCTCGGCCAAGCAAGTGGCTTTGCGTGGGGTCAAGATCTGCAACGACATGTTGACCGGCTCGGTCCCGGTCGGCGATGGACCAGCAGTCGAAAGGACGCTCCGAAATTCACCTTGAAAGCTTAATCGTGCGGCTCGCAGGATTAAAACGCTATGAATAACCAATACCTGGATACTGTTCGGCTCATGCTGGCGATAACACCGGACGTTTTTGATACGCCCCGCTTTGCCATGAAGGGCGGTACAGCCCTCAACATGTTTGTTCAGGACCTACCTCGTCTCTCGGTTGACATCGACGTGGTCATGCGCGACCACGGTCCCGATCGGAAGGAGGCCCTGTCCATCATCAATGACGAGCTGATGCGCGTGAAGCAGGCGGTTGAACGACAAGGTCATACCGTTTCGGTAGCGACGGCTAGTGGAAGGCACCTGGGCGACGATGTGAAGCTGACGGTGTCTTCTGCTAACGCGCAGGTCAAAGTCGAAGTGAATTATGTTTTTCGGGGGACGCTCTCCCCGACGGTGATGCGCACCGTGGTACCGCGAGCCCAAAGCATGTTTCGCGTCGACTTCGAAGTGCCGACGCTATCTGATGCCGAACTGTACGGTAGTAAGCTTGTTGCCGCGCTCGACCGCCAGCATCCGCGGGACATCTTTGACGTGCAGCATATGTACGACACGACCGGACTGCACGACGATTTCGTTGCAGCCTTCGTCGGCTATCTAGCCGGGCACAATCGACCCGTTCATGAAGTTCTGTTCGCGCAACCCCGTTCACTTGAAAACGAGTATGAGGCGGGCTTTGTCGGCATGACGGTCGATTCCGTCAGTCTCGAATTATTGACCGATGTGCAGACCAGACTTCATCATGATCTTCCGCGAGCGCTGACCCCTGAGCAGCGAGAATTCCTTATCTCACTCGTCCAACTCAAACCTGATTGGTTGTTGATGCCGTACGACCACCTCCCTGAGCTTCCAGCAATCCGGTGGAAAATGGAGAACTTAAGCAAGCTCAGATCCCGAGACTCGTCTCGTTTTGCTCAACAAGCCGCGCTTCTGCAGCAGGGATTTGACGCGCTCGTTTAGCAGCACAGAGCGCTCGTATGGAGGTGCTGCCTCTTTCGAAGCGCCCAGCCTGCCCGCGTGCTAAAAAACCGGGTGCTCCTCTGGATCAGAACCGCGAAAGGCTCATTACGCACGCGGCGAGTTCCGAACCGCGATGCGACGCACAATCGCCTCTTGCCGGATTCATGAGGTCGAGTCCACTTGTAGATGGATTGGGCTTGGCCTAATGCCTACGTCGCAGTCGCAAGATCTGTCTATGCCCTCCTCTTCCAAACGCAACATCATGAGGCGAAAGCCGCCGCGCGGCACCATCACGCGCTATGGCGACCGCATCGTCGAGGTCCTGGGTAAAGCACGAGGCCAACGCGTGATGATTAGATCGATTCATCCCGATGGCTCGGAACGCCTGACCGCTGTCAAGCTCACCAATCTGCAGCTGCTCGAACGCCAACTTTTTTGAGTGACTCGACGATCGCTGGCAGCGAAATCACGACTTGTTGACGGCGTCGCCGGGTAGCAGCGGCGCATTGCTGCGCCGCCGCTCCCTAAGAACGGTGCATGCAAGTTTCCCCGCACTCCGCTCAAGCCTTTCAAAGCCTA
>NZ_JAQFVG010000366.1:0-4063 GCF_029439455.1 Caballeronia sp. BR00000012568055
TATGCCGTGGTGCGGCGGCTGCGCGAAGAGGGCATGGGCATTATCTTTATCTCGCATCATCTGGAAGAGGTGTTCGAACTGGCCGATTCCGCTGTCGTGATGCGCGATGGCGCAACGGTCGGCGCGCGTCCGATGTCGCAATGGACCGAGGCCGAACTCGTTCAGGCGATGGTCGCGCGCAATCTGGAATCGTTCTATCCGTGGGAGCCGCGTCCTTATGGCGATGTCGTGCTGGAAGTGCGCGATCTCGCCAGCGCGCCCTTGCTGCGGCACGCGAGCTTTGCGGTGCGCGCGGGCGAGATCGTCGGCATTGCGGGGATTGCTGGCGCGGGGCGCACGGAACTGCTCAAGACCATCTTCGGCGCCTTGCCCGCGAGCCGCGGCGAGATCGTCGTGAAGGGCCGCAAGGTTAAGAATCATTCGCCGACCGAAGGCGTGCGACACGGTCTCGTCTATACATCGGAAGATCGCAAGCTCGAAGGGCTGGTGCTCGATGCGAGCATCGAAGAGAACATCGCGCTGTCGAGCCTGAAGGCGCTGGCGAGCGGCGGTTTCGTGAGCCGCGCGAAAAAGCGCAGGCTCTCGCAGGAAGCGAGCGCGCGCTTCGCGGTGCGCGCGTCGTCGGTGTTGCAGATCACGGGCACGCTGTCGGGCGGCAATCAGCAGAAGGTGATTCTGGGCCGCGCCACCGCGACGCATCCCGCCGTCATCATGCTCGATGAACCCACGCGCGGCATCGATGTCGGCGCGAAGACCGAGATCTACGCGCATATGGTGGCGATGGCGCGTGCGGGCGCGGCGGTCGTGATGGTGAGTTCGGAGCTGCCCGAACTGCTCGGCATGTCGGATCGCGTGCTGGTGATGTATCGCGGCAGCATCGTCACGGAGATCGCGCGCGACGCGGCCAATTCGGAAACCGTCATCCAATGGGCGACGACTGGAACAGGAGCAGGCGCATGACTTCCACGGCTTCCCGAAGCGCGGATTCGGAGGCGCTCTCGCGCCGCGTAATCCGGCAATTGCGCAGCGGCATCGGGCCGTTGTTCGCGGCACTCGTCATCATCTGCATTGCGTTGTCGTTCGCGTCGCCGGAGTTTCTGACGACCAGCACGCTGACCAACATCATGGTGCAGGTGTCGGTGGTGGGGATCGCGGCGGTGGGCGGCACCTTCGTCATCATCACGTCGGGGATCGATCTGTCGGTGGGTTCGCTGGTCGCACTGAGCGGCATGGTGGCCGCGACGATGATGGCGGGTTCCAGCCCGAACGCGGTTGGTATCGGCATGGCGGGGCTGGGCGTCGCGCTCGCGACGGGCGCGGTGGTCGGCGCGCTCAACGGACTGGTCATTTCATGGCTGCGGCTGGTGCCGTTCATCGTGACGCTGGCCGCCATGGCGATGGGCCGCGGCCTCACGCTCGCCATCTCCGATGGCCGCACCAAGTTCGATTTCCCGAACGCGTTCACGGTATTCGGCGCAAAAACCATCGCCGGCCTGCCGATGCCGATGGTCGTGATGCTGGTGGTTTTCGTGATCGGCCACGTGCTGTTGCGCAAGACGACGTTCGGTCATCAGGTGTTCGCGGTAGGCGGCAATCAGGAAGCGGCGCGGCTCGCGGGCATTCCGGTGCGGCGCGTGGTCTTCCTCACTTACACGCTGGCGGGTTTCACGGCGGCGATCGCGGGCATCGTGCTGGCGGGGCGGTTGAATTCGGCCTTGCCATCGGCGGCGAACGGGCTGGAGTTGCAGGTGATCGCGGCGATCGTGATTGGCGGGACGTCGCTGGCGGGCGGGCGCGGCTCGATCGTGGGCACGTTCATCGGCGTGGTGCTGATCGGCGTGATCAATGTCGGGCTGTCATTGCTGGGCGTGAATCCGTTCTGGACGCAGTTCATTCAGGGCGGCGTGATTTTCGCGGCCGTGCTGTTGGATGCGCTGAGTCAACGAAAGAAAGCGTGACATCAAGGCAACCCCAAAGCAACCCCAAAGGAGACAGGAAACCCATGAAGAAGATCATCAACAACCCCGAATCCTTCGTCGATGAAATTATCGAAGCGCTGCTGAAAGCGCATCCGCAATGGATCAAATCGGCAAACGATGACCATCGCGCGCTGGTTCGCGCTGATGCACCGAAGCAAGGCCGCGTGGGCATTGTGACGGGCGGCGGTTCTGGCCATCTGCCGGGCTTTCTGGGCTATGTAGGCGAGGGGCTGTGCGGCGGCGTCGCGGTGGGCAACGTGTTTTCATCGCCATCGTCGGAACAGATACTCGAAGCGACGAAGGGCGTGAACGGCGGCGCAGGCGTGCTGTACGTCTACGGCAATTATGGCGGCGACGTGCTCAACTTCGATCTGGCATCGGATCTGGCGGATGCAGAGGGCATCGACATAAAAACGGTTGTGCTGACGGACGATGTCGCCTCCGCGCCGAAAGATCGCGCGGAAGATCGACGAGGCGTTGCGGGCATGGTGTTCGCCTTCAAATGCGCAGGCGCGGCCGCCGAACGCGGCGATTCGCTCGAAGAAGTCGCGCGCCTGTGCGCGAAGGCCAACGCGAACTGTCGCACGATGGGCGTGGGCCTCTCACCGACGATTCTGCCCGCCGCCGGTAAGCCGACCTTCACGCTGCCGGACGGCGAGATGGAAATCGGCATCGGCATTCACGGCGAGCCGGGCACGCATCGCGGCAAGCTCGAATCGGCCGATGAGATTGCGCAACATCTCATGCGCAAGATGCTCGACGATCTGGCCGCGCCCAAAGGCGCGCGTCTGGCGCTGCTGGTGAACGGGCTCGGCGCGACGCCGCTCGAAGAACTTTATTTGCTGTATCGGCAAGCCGCGAGAACGATCGAAGGCGATGGGCTGCAAGTCGCGTATACGTACATCGGCGAATATGTGACGAGCCTGGAAATGGCGGGCGCGTCGCTCACGGTAATGCTGCTCGACGACGAACTCGAAGCGCTGCTCGATGCACCCGCGCAGTCGCCGTTCTTTCGCGCGGGCACCAAGGCATAAGGAGCGCATCATGTCGGTCACGAGCAAGCAATTGCGGGACATCCTGACGAGCGCGCTCGGCGCGATGCCCGCCCATGCAGAAGAACTGCGCGAACTCGATGCCGCACTCGGCGACGGCGATCTCGGCATCACGGTGCGTGCGGGATCGGAGGCGGTCGTGAAGGCAATCGGCGCGTTGCCCGACGATGCGGCCATCAACGACGTATTGCTCGCGGCGGGCAAGGCGTTTTCGACGGCGAATCCTTCGACCTTCGCGGCGCTCATCGGCGGCGGCCTGCTCGCGGCGGCCAAAACGATGCAGGGCAAAACCATGCTGGACGCAGGCGATGCGCTTGCGATCGGTCAGGCGGTGGCGACGCGCATCATCGAACGCGGCAAGAGCAAGGTCGGCGACAAGACCGTGCTCGATGCGCTGGTGCCGAGCCTCGACACGCTTGCATCATCGCAAGGCGATGCAGACGCGCGCCTCGACGCGATGATCGCAACGGCGCGCGAACGCGTGACCGAGACCGCGCAGTTGCAATCGCAGAAAGGCCGCGCGGCGTGGCAGCAGGAGCGGAGCATCGGCCATGCCGATCCGGGAGCGACGGCTTATCTGCGATTTCTTGAAGCGATGCGTGTGGCGGTTAGTGCGCTTCAGAGCTGATCGTTGTTCTGAAGGTTTTCGAGCTGCGTTGATTCAAGGCTGGAAAAGCCGTGTGGGTTTTGATGGCGTTATTTTACATAATGTTAATTAGCGCCTTTTCGAATGTAGGTCCCAAGTTCAAATCTATGGCCAGCCCGAATTTTGCAACCTTTGGTTTTGACAGTGTGTGGCTTGCGCAAATCTATCCGGAATCGTGCCGGACGCTCGTCCGTTGTTCCGAGATGAAAACCGCACCGGTCGAACCTCAAAATGTCGGCAGCTGCTTGTGAGCTGTAGAACTTGTCAGGTTATTCGTCCGGTCGCTGAGCCGTTGACCATCAATCTCCAGCAGTCGCAAAACCTGGTTAGCAAAATCTCAAATCGTGCGAACCAACAACGAACCGTGATATTCCGTGTGCTTCGTG
>NZ_JAQFVG010000366.1:4083-37813 GCF_029439455.1 Caballeronia sp. BR00000012568055
TTAGCCTTCGTTAGAGATTTGCAAACCCGCAATCGATAACTCAAACGAACGATCGTTTGACTTGATTCGTATGAGGACCAAGGCGAGCGTCAGCCGAGAAATGTTCGATATCCTAAGCATGAGGTGAGCATGCCCGCAGTCGCACTGTTTTCGATGTGTGATCGCTTCCTTCTCAATTGCGAGCGCCAAATGAACCTCGTCGTCATATTGATCGCTGCGCTTACCTTGTTTGCGGTGATCGGGCTTGGCTTGCTTGCCGTGGTGAATATTCTTTTTTCGCCGCCCAAAGAGCGACGGGATGTGCAAGAAGAACGAAGGGCGCAGGAAAGGCGGTTGCTTTAGAGGCAGGAATGTCTGCCCCCACATGCCTGACAATCTATAATTGGACATAATGTTAATTATCAATTTTTAATGTGGCGGTTAAATACGCTCCGCACACGCACCGTCTCGCCCGTGCTACGTAAATCTCGATCGAAGCAAGACGGCGCACTGTAGCACTGACTCCGATCGCTTTAATTCGAAGCCGACACGGTCCCATCGAAAAGTATGTCGAGATGTGGGCTGCCGAGCACGCTTGCCGGCGTGATTGTTTGGCGCTGCCACGGAATTCGCCCGAGATACCAGAGCCGCCAGAATCCGAGCGCCGCGGCCGGTTGCTGCGCGAGCAGTTCATCGAAGCGCTGCGCTTCTCCCACCGCAAGCCCAGTGGCTTCCGCAAGCACCTCATGCACGAAGCGCGAACAAAATTGGCGACGCGAATGCAGATCGAAGCCCGTGTCGTACCAGATTCCCACGCGGCCACGAGCGGCGTTTATCAGCCGCGTCTCTTCGCCAGCAGTCAGCGTTCGATTCAACCGGGCGACTGCCACGCGCCCGCCCTCCGAGCGCGCCAGAAAGCGGTCAAGCGTCGTGATACTGCTGAACGGAAATGTGCTCTCCGCAATCGCCACGCGCCCGTTCGCGTTCTCCACCACGATACCGACGTGATTGGTCCACGATCCGGTCGCGGTGGCGACTTCACGAAAAAGCCGCACGCCGACTCGAATGAAGATGACGTCCCCAATCGACAATGTCGCTGCGAGCAGTGTTGTTTCCATATCGATCTTGTCCCGATGCAGGGTTGTGAAGATCGATTCAGCATGCCCGTCGGAACGGATTTGCGGGCGAATTCAAGTCGGCGGATCGAAAGGCGCGCCCTGGCGTATCACGATTCGATACGCCTTCCCAAAATGCGCGCCCTCGCTTCAGCGCTGCGGCCCGCTTTCCATGAGCTTGCGCTCGCGTTTGTTGTCGTACATCGCTGCATCGGCGAGCGCGATGGCCTGATCGCGGCTGACGAAGCGCACGGCCACCGCGCCGACACTCGAGCCTTGATAATCGAACGCGGTGCTGCCCGAGCGGAATTCTCCGGCGGTTGCATCGATCATGCGCTGGCGAAGTTGTTCGACCGCGCGATTCGCCTCGTCCGGATCGCCCGATGCTGGGCCGACGAACGCGAATTCATCGCCGCCGATGCGCGCGAGCATGTCCGTATCGCGCGTCACGGCGGACATGCGTTGCGCGCAGCTTTTAAGCAAGCTGTCGCCGATCACATGGCCGTGTTCATCGTTGATCGACTTGAAATCGTCCAGATCGATCATGCCGACGATCACATAGGAGCCGTCGCGTGCGGCGCGCGCCAGCAAGCGGCCGAGCTCGTCCTGAAACGCGCGGCGGTTCGGCAGGCCGGTGAGCGAGTCGGTCAGCGCGTATTTCGCGAGGTATTCGTTGGAGCGTCGCACTTCTTCGAGCAAGCGTTCACGCTCGATATGCTGGGCGATGATCTTCGAGAACAGATTGAGCGCACTGCGCGCCCGCGGTCCGATACTCTTGCTGCGTTTGCTCGCCCCGCACAGCGTACCGATGATCGCGCCGTTGCTCGCGCATACCGGCGCGCTGGCGTAGGTCTCGATGCCCAGCGCTTTGGCCGCTTTGGAGTCGCCCCAGATTTCGCTGACGTTGGACGTGAAGCGTCGCCCTTCGTCGATACAGCGCTTGCAGAGCGTGTCGGACCACGGTACTTCGAGGCCTTCGGGAATGGTCAATTCGCCGGAATTGCGTGCAATATCGACGGATTGGATGCCTGCGGTTTCATCGATCGACGTGAGATAGACCGACTCCAGTCCGGTGACGATTTCGAGCATCTCGAGCAGTGGACGCGCAAGCTGTTGCAGGCTTTGCGCCGAAGCCACCGATTCCGAGAGACGTTCAAGCATGACTTCCATAGAACCCTCGTAAAGCTGAAGTATCCGCATTTTAACGTTGCGGGCGATTGTGTTCCCGCTTGTGTTCCGACTGAGGTCCGTCATACGCGCCTTCGCGCAGTCATGGAATCGTGGTTCAATCGTTGCGCGCCGCATTTTGGTCATCGACGATAACGACGATGCAGCCAAGGTGTATCAATTGAATTCGAAATGACAGAAGAACTAGTGGTCAAGAGCGTGAAGCTGACGGGAGGACGGCATCTTTCCGTGCACTTATCGAATCGCGCCGATGTTTCCTTGGGAATCGGCAATTTGCGCTATACGCTCACCGACAAAGCCGGTCACAGCGATGTCCACAGCACGCCCAACGCGACGCCTGTTCATCCGGGCGAGACCGTAGAGATATTTATCGAGGTGCACGAATCGGTCAGAATTCTGGACTTTATCGGCTATGAATTGCGAAGCGCGCGGACCATTCCCGTGCATGGGCGCGCTCAGGCGGGGTTATGGCGATGGCGTCTGACACGCACATGAAACGCCCTTGAAACGAGGCGTTGTATTTCTTTCCAAGCGCGTTTCTTTTTACCGGCCGCATCAGTTAAGCGCTAGAGTAGCGCGCTGCTGCATCACCTTAAGCCAAGGAAGACAAAAACAATGCTAAGCATCCTGACTCATGCCGCTTGCTTCGTTGCCGGGGTCGTGGTCGGGGTTTTCGTTTGTGCGTTATGCGTGGCGCGATCGAGAACGCCCCGAGACTGACGGCAACTGACGGCATCGAATATCTAACCGACGTCGGGCACGAATGCCCCGTGAAACTCCGGCTTGACGTAGAACATCATCTCTGTCTCAGCACCCGCTATACTTCCGCGCCTTGACACCACAGCAACACGCGGATAGCACGATGAGTACGTTTCCCCCCTGCCCCAACTGCCAGTCGGCCTTTACCTACGAAGACGGCGGCCTGTTCATTTGCCCGGAGTGCGCGCACGAATGGAGCGCAGATTCCGCCGCCCCGAACGAACCCGCCGGACGCATCTATAAAGACTCCGCAGGCAATATCCTGCAAGACGGCGACACCGTGACCGTCATCAAGGATCTGAAGCTTAAAGGTTCAGGCGGCACCATCAAAATGGGCACCAAAGTGAAAAATATCCGTCTGGTCGATAGCGATCACGATATCGATTGCAAAATCGATGGCTTCGGCGCGATGAGCCTGAAATCGGAATTCGTCAAAAAGGCCTGAAAAAAGCGGCGCGCGCTTAGTACTTTTTCAGTACTTGCTCAGTATTTGATATCGCGCGCCACTTCTCTTCCTTGCTGCTTGGTGCCGCGCTTGTCCTGCCGGCAACTCGCATTGCTTTGTTGATTCGAAACCACGCAGTTCTGTTTGGTCTGCCGCGCATGCTGACGCGTGTCCTGACGCACGCCGCGCGCGGTCTGCCGCTGCTGCGCCTGTTCGGTTTCCGCTGTTGCATCGGCATGAACGATGAAACACACGACCGCTGCCGACACCCATACTCCGAGCCTTGCACGCATGACATCGTCTCCCGAGCGTTTCATGCCATGTATAGCGAAGGATTCTCGTCGCAGCAATTTCGGCGGTGAAATAAACGTACAACGAAAGACGCGCGTTTATTTCGGCATCGAATCCTGCACGCAGCCTCGAATCATTTGGATATAAATGCGGTCGGCATATCGGCGTTCGAAATACTCGATACGCGTTTTGCCCGCGGCCGGCTGCACGCGCACGCCGATGCTCACGCCGTCGAAAAAGGTCTGCGCGCGCAGGCGAATCACGTTGCCATCGTCGATTCGGCTGAAGTCGCGCGTGCCGCTTTTCCAGCGCGATGCAATGCACGCGGCGACGGTCGGTTCATCCGCGTCCGTGAGCGTCTTGAACACCGGCGTCATGGCGAACATGCGATCGTCCTGCGAGCACGACGCCAGCAGCAGCAATGCAATCAGTACGCAGACAAGGAGCGGTGTGTTCATCGTTTGAGCAGCCAGCTTCGTACATTCACTGCGTCCTGAAAGTGCGCGTGTGCGTTCGGCGCGCCTAAAAATACGAGCAACATGGGATGCCCGCGCACCATCGTGATGATGATGAGGCAATGCCCCGCTTCGTTCGTGAAGCCGGTCTTCTGCAAGGCCACACGCCATGACGCGCGATACACCAGCGGATCGGTGTTGTGATACATCAACGGGCCATCGCCGCCGAGCACGAGCTTTTGATGCGACGTCGCGTAATCGCGGATCGTCGGATAGCGATACGCCGCGCGCGCCAGCCGCGTGAGATCGCGCGCCGTCGATACGTTATGCGGCGACAGACCGGTTGGATCGACGAAATGCGATCGCGTCATATGCAAACGCTTCGCTGTCCGATTCATCGCGCGCACGAAGCCCGGACGGCCGCCCGGATAATCGCGGCTCAGCGCAAACGCCGCGCGATTCTCCGACGACATCAGCGCGATATGCAGCATCGTTCGTCGCAGCAGCAGCGAGCCGACGGGCAGGCGCGAACTCGACCACTTCAGGCGATCGACGTCGGCATCGGTAATGCGTGCGGGGCGGATGAGTGAGCGCTTGGAATCGAGCACGATCATCGCGGTCATCAGCTTGGTAAGCGATGCAATCGGCATGCGCTGATCCGCGTGCTTTTGGTAAAGCGTGCGCCCCGTGCTCAGATCGATAGCGATAGCCGCGCGCGAAGACACGGTCGGTTTGGACGCAATGCGCTTGGCCTGCACGATGGCAGGCACGAAGCTCGCGAACAGCAGAATGAAGAGAAGAAGATGGAATCGGACCATGACGCGTTCAGTGACGCGTCATGGTTGGCGTTGCAAGTGTCATCGAAAAGGCACTCAGGCAGGCGGAAAGAGCGGGCTACCGTAAAGCGCAAAACTTAAATGCAGCTTAAACGTCCCGCGTGCGCGCCCATTGCGCAAGCCCTGCGCAGACGATCAGCAAGCTGCCCGTGACAAAGAATACCGAGTGCAGACCGAGCGTCACGCCGATTTGTCCGCCGATCAGCGGTCCCACCACTTGTCCGCTGAACTGCGCGGATTGCAGATAGCCGAGCATTTGCCCGGTGCGATGTTCTTCGACCGCGTTGCGCGCGAGTTTGGAGATGGACGGCAGCAAACCGGCGAGCGTCATGCCCATCAGCATGCGCAGCGCGGCGAGCTGCCACCACTGCGTGACGAAGGCCTGCGGAATCATCGCGATACCGGTCAGCAGCAGGCATCCGACAATCACGTTCCACGCGCCGATGCGATCCGCCAGCGCGCCGAGCCTCGCCGCCGTCAACATGCTGCCGAGCGCGGAGCACGCCATCACCACGCCCGCGATCCGCGCGACGTGATCGCCCGCCACGCCCAATCCGCCGATATACACCGTGATGATCGGCTCGATCGACATGTTGGCGAGCAGCACCATCATCGCAGTGACGAGCAGCGCGGCGATCACGCCATAGTGCGTGCGCGCCGTTGTCGATGCGTGGCCGGTGACGCGCCGCTGTTTCGCATCGCCGGGATGGAAGTCTTCCTTGACGATGAAAATGGTCAGCAGCGCCGCCACCGCGATCATCGCCGCGCCCGCGAAAAACGTGCCGCGTATGCCGATCCAGCCCGGCAGCAAGCCGCCAATCAGCGGCCCGGTGAGATTGCCCGCAAGCGCGCCCGTCGAAAGGATGCCGAGCGCCCAGCCCGCCCGTTCGCGCGGCGCCTGCGTGCCGACCATCACCGTCGATGCCGACGCGTATCCGCCGATCAGCCCCGCGATCAATCGCAGCACCACGAGTTGCTGCACCGAATGCGCGACGCCGATCAGCGACATCACGATCGCCATGCCGACGGCGGCGCGCACGAGCATCGGCTTTCTGCCGAACTTGTCGGCGAGTCTGCCCCACAGCGGCGCGGTGACGGCGGTGCCGAGAAACGTCGCGCCGAACGCGACGCCCGACCACTGAATCACCGATGCCTGCGATTCCACGCCAAGCTGCCGCACGTACAGCGGCAAAAACGGCAGCAACATGCTCAGGCTCACCAGCGTCGTAAACGATCCGAACGCGCAGACGATCAGATTGCGTTTCCAGTGCTGCGCGTTGCGTTCGGCGTAGCTGCTCGGTTTGACGTGCAGCGCATTCGACCGATCAATTACCGCGTGACTCATACATCCTCCGTGTTGATCCACGGAGTTCAGTCTAATTTCGATCGTTACGCGAGGGAATCGGCATGATTCGGAAGATAATCTTCCGCTAATCGGTTGAATCGAGGCTGAGTTCGTCGAAATGCTGCCGCAGACGCGGCGCGACGAAATCGACGAATGCACGCACTTTCGGCACCGCAAGCCGTCCGTGCGGCGTCAGCAAATTCACCGGCAGCGGCGCATGCTCGCTATCCGGCAGCACCACGCGCAGCGCGCCCGCCTTTACTTCCCGCGCAATGTGATACGAAAACAGCCGCGTCACGCCGCGCCCTTCCACGGCGGACGCCACCGCCGCACGAATCGTATTGACGATAAAGCGCGGCGTGAACTGCACCACGTGCGGAATGCCCGTCGCGTTCGACGGCGGAAAGCTCCACGAATCGAGGCCGAAATGCGTCATCGAAATGATTTGATGCGCGGCGAGATCGCCCGGTTCTTCGATCACTTCATGCGCGTCGAGATACGCAGGCGCTGCCGCGATCACGCGCCGTATCTCGCCGACCGGAATCGCGACCAGCGTCGAGTCCGTCAGATGCGCGATGCGCAGCGCCACGTCCATGCCTTCATCGATCAGACTGACGGGCCGATCGAGCATTTGCAGCCGCACCGAGACCGCCGGATATTGATCGATGAATGCTTCGATCATCGGCCTTAGCAGGTCTTCGCCAGCGGCGACGGGCGCGGTGATCGTCAGCAAGCCGCGCGGCGCGGCGCGTTCGTGCGCAATCAACAAGTCCGCTTCTTCGAGGTCCGTGAGAATGCGCCGGCACGCGATGGCATAACGCTCGCCCGCCTCGGACAGCTTGATGGTCCGCGTGGTCCGATGCAAAAGCGCTGTGCCCGTATGCGCTTCCAGAAACGCGATGGCCCGGCTCACGGCGGCGGGCGAACGCCCGAGCCGCCGCCCCGCGCCTGCCAGACTGCCTTCGTCCAGTATGGCGACGAAGACTTTCATCGCATCGATTCGATCCATGAGAAACGCGCGCCGCGTGCGTAAAAAGACGAGCAGCAAGTCTACGCTGCGGCGCGTGTTTCCTTCAAAGAACTGTGATGGTGATATCGATATTGCCCGTCAGCGCCTTCGAATACGGGCAGGTCTGATGCGCGAGCGCCGCGATCTTTTCCGCCATATCGCGTTCGATGCCCGGCAGCGTCACGTTCAGCCGCGCGCGCAGGAAGTACGCGCCATCGGCGGTGCCGAGATCGACTTCGGCATCGACGGAGGTATCGGCGGGAAGACGTGTCTGGAACTTCGCCGCCGCCTTGGTCATCGCGCCGATGAAACACGCTGACCAGCCAGCGGCCAGCATTTGCTCGGGATTGGTGCCGTTGCCCTGCGCGCCGGGCGGCGTCAGTTTGACGTCGAGTCGGCCATCGGAACTGCGCGCGGAGCCGTCGCGGCCGCCGGTGACGTGGGTTTTGCCGGTGTAGAGAACGGTGTCGATTTGCGTGGTCATGGTTTGATCCTTTGATAATGCGATGAATGATTTAGTGATGCGCGAACAGCGAGCCGGGGCCGCTTGTCTGCGTGACATGTCCGCCCGATTGCGATGTCGTATCGCTCATGCCGCCGTAGGCCTGCGCGCTTTCAGTGCGAATGGTCTGCGCACTCACGCCGCGCTGCGATGCCGGCGCGCCTTCGATCGGGTTGTAATGCGGCGCGGGGCCGTATCCGCTACTTGCGAATGCCGTGGCGGCTGATGTAGCCAAAATAGCTGCGGTAAAGATCTTCTTGAACATGATTGATTTGCCTCTGTTGATTAGGTGTTTCGGTGTGCATGCATTTGAACCCCCCGATGTATCTGCCTTGTTTCGAAACACCGCCTGCTGTGCAATGTTTTGTATCGACACAAAGCCAGATACACGGCGATACAAACCTCATTTCTGCGCCAGCAAGGTCTTGATCTGCGCTTCGGTCTGCGCGTAATCGCCTTCGCCGAAATGCGTGTAGACCACTTTCCCTTGCTTATCGATCAGATAGAACGCGGGCCAATAGCGGTTCTGATACGCGGCCCACGTCGCGTAGCGGTTGTCCTGCGCGACCGGATACGTAATGCCGAATCGTTCGAGCGCGCGCTTCACGTTGCTGGTATCGCGTTCGAACGGATACTCGGGTGTATGCACGCCAATCACTACCAAACCCTGATCCTTGTACTTCTGATGCCACGACTTCACCGCGGGCAGCGTGTTGATGCAGTTCGGGCACGTGTACGTCCAGAAATCCACCAGCACGACCTTGCCGCGCAATTGCTTCAGCGTGAGCGGCTCGCTGTTCAGCCATTTTTCGATGCCGGTGAATTCGGGCGCAGCATTGTCGTTCGATGCAGCCACCGCGCTGACGCTTCCCGCCGCCGCCACCGCGCACGCCGCGACTGCCGCCATATTTCTGATGCTCTTGAGCATGTCGATGTCCTCTCGCAAAGTTGGGCCGATGTCGGATCGGCATGACACGCATTGGACGCGGCGCGCGTATCCCGCTTGTGTCGAAAAACGGGCGCGTGTGAAAGGCTATGTATCGCGCGAAACGCCGGATACACTGAGATACAAAACGGCGGTCGGATCGGTCGCGCACGGGCGTTTCGTGGGCTATAAAGCTCACATCGATACCAACGAGCGGAACGTCTTATGAAACGCATGCTGACTCTCGCCGCCTTCCTGTTCGGCGGACTGGCGACCGAACTGGCGCATCCGGTGCAATGCCTGCTTCTCACACCCAAAACCACCCCAATCAAACGCAAGCGAACCTGAATGCGATGGAAACCACCGACCACGTATTGATCGTCGATGACGACCGCGGTATCCGCGAATTGCTGGCGACGTATCTGGAGAAGCACGGCATGCGCGTATCGCTGGCGGCGAACGGGCGGCAGATGCGCGCGGTGCTGGAACAGACCGGCGCGCCCGATCTGATCGTGCTCGATTTGATGCTGCCGGGCGAAGATGGCCTGGAGCTGTGCCGCGAATTGCGCGCGGGCAAATACCGCACCGCGCCGATCCTCATGCTCACCGCGCGCAACGAAGAAGCAGACCGCATTCTCGGCCTCGAAATGGGCGCGGACGATTATTTGCCGAAGCCGTTCGCCGTGCGCGAATTGCTGGCGCGCATCAAGTCGGTGCTGCGCCGCACGCGCATGCTGCCGCCGGGAATGGAGGTGAGCGAATCGTCGCAAATGCTCGTTTTCGGCGACTGGAAACTCGATACCACCGCGCGTCACTTGCTCGATGCCGAAGGCACGATGGTGGCGTTATCGGGCGCGGAGTATCGGTTATTGCGCGTGTTCCTCGATCATCCGCAGCGCGTGCTGACGCGCGATCAATTGCTCAATCTCACGCAAGGCCGTGCGGCCGATCCGTTCGATCGCTCCATCGATCTGCTCGTCAGCCGTTTGCGCCAACGTCTGCGCGACGAACCACGCGAGCCGCGATACATCAAGACGCTGCGCTCCGAAGGCTACGTATTTTCCGCGGCGGTGACGCCTGGCGGAACCCCTGAAGGGAGCGCCGAATGAGTACGACGATCCACACGCCGGTGCTGCACGCGCCCGCGTTCCTTCACTGGCCGCGCACGCTGTTCGCGCGGCTTGCGCTGATTCTCGTGGTCGGTATCGCGCTGGCGCAGGGCATGTCGTTCTGGCTCACCATGACCGAACGCGATCAGAGCATGGTCAATGTGATGACGGGCTATGTCGAACGCGAAGTGACGAGTTCGGTCGCCCTGCTCGATCATCTGCCGCCCGATGAACGCGCCGAGTGGCTGCCGAAGCTCGCGCGTCGAAGCTACACGTTCATCCTCGGTCCTGGCGTAACCGGCACGCCGCCCGATGCTGTGTTGTCCGAACGATTTGCGAAGTCGATTGCAGAAGGCATCGGCAAGCGTTATCCGTTGACCGTGAACGCCGTACCGGGCGATGCCGAGCGCTTTCAGGTGCACTTGCGTCTGACCGATGGCACGCCGCTCACCATCGATATGCGCCCGATGCCCGGCGCGCCGATGTCCGGCTGGCTGCCCGTCGTGCTCGTGCTGCAACTTGTGGTGATGGCTGCGTGCTGCTGGATCGCGGTGCGCATCGCGACACGTCCGCTGAAGCAACTCGCGCAAGCCGCCGATGCACTCGGTCCCGATCTCAAAGCGCAACGCCTGCCCGAAAGCGGACCCGACGAAGTGGCCCGCGCGGCCAAAGCCTTTAACGCAATGCAGGATCGCGTCGCGATGTATATGAAGCAGCGCATGCAGATTCTCGCGGCGATTACGCATGATTTGCAGACGCCGATCACGCGCATGCGTCTGCGCGTCGATGTGATGGACGACAGCGCGACCGGCGCGCGTTTGCAGCAGGATTTGAAGGAAATGGAAACGCTGGTCAAGGAAGGCGTGACGTACGCGCGCACGCTGCACGGCACGCAGGAAGCGCCCGCGCGGATCGATCCGGATGCGCTGATCGAAAGCATCGTGGACGATTATCGCGATGCGGGTATGGACGTGTCGTTGAGCGGCAGTATCGGCCGCGCGATGGTGACGCGGCCGCAGGCGTTGCGGCGCATCGTCGGCAATCTGGTGGACAACGCGCTCAAATATTCGGGCGATGCGCCGGTTGTCGTCGATATCGGCGCTGAGGTGAATGGACGTGTGCGCTTGTCCGTGCTGGATCGCGGACCGGGAATCCCGGAGGCATCGCTTGAAGCGGTGTTTGAGCCGTTCGTGCGGCTGGAGGAATCGCGCAATCGGCAGACGGGCGGCACGGGTCTGGGGCTGGCGATCGCGCGCCAGCTTGCCCGAGCGATGGATGCGGAGTTGACGTTGAGGAATCGCGATGAAGGTGGATTGGAGGCGCGGCTTATCCTCTCGTGACGCTCGTGAGATTGCGCGTATGCCGCGCAATCATCAACTCCTCATCCGTCGGCACGATCCATACGCCGACTTTCGAGGTATCCTTACTAATTCGCGGACCGCGCGCCACATTCGCCTGTTCGTCGAAGTCGATACCGCACCACGCCAGTTGCTCGCACACGCGCCGTCGCGTATCGGCTGAATTCTCGCCGACGCCCGCAGTGAAAACGAGCGTATCGATGCCACGCAGCGCCGCGATCATCGACCCGGCTTCGCGCGCAATCCGATACACATACAACTCGATCGCAAAGCGCGCGCGCGAGTCCTCGCTTGCGATCAGCGTCCGCATATCGCCGGACAAGCCAGATACGCCCAGCAAGCCCGATTGCCGGTACAGCACGTCCTCGATTTCGCGCGCGTTCATGCCCAGTTCATCGATCATGTAAAGCAGCACGCCCGGATCGAGATTGCCGCAGCGCGTGCCCATCATCAGGCCATCGAGCGCGGTGAAGCCCATGGTCGTGGCGATACTGCGGCCCGCATCGAGCGCGCACAGACTCGCGCCGTTGCCCAGATGCGCGACCACCGTGCGGCCGCGCGCGCCATCGGGCAAATTGGGCAAATTAGGCAACTGCGTCGATACGTACTCGTACGAGAGACCGTGAAAACCGTAACGCCTCACGCCGCGCCGCGTCAGCGATTCCGGCAACGCGAACGCGCTCGCGACCTCGGGTTGCGTCGCGTGGAAGGCCGTGTCGAAACACGCGACCTGCGGCACGTCCGGGTGACGCTGCGCGATGATATGAATCGGCTTCAGATTGTGCGGCTGATGCAGCGGCGCAAGCGGCGTCAGCCGTTCGAGTTCATTGAGCACATGTTCCGTGACGATCACCGGCTTCGTGAATTGCGCCCCGCCATGCACCACGCGATGCCCCACCGCCTTCAGCCGATGCCCCACGCCCAGTCCCCGCAAATACGCGCTGATATGCGCGATGGCATCGGCATGTTCGAGTGTGTCGCCGGTGCGCCAGGCGTGTTCGCCGGACTTTTCGCCGCGCGCGTTGTAGGCCGCGAAGCGTGGCGCGCTGAACAGGCCTTCCACTTGTCCGCGCGTGACGAGCTGGAGATCGTCGGTGTCGGCATCGTATGCGCTGAATTTAATGCTCGACGATCCCGCGTTCAACACCAGAAGGATATTCGCCATGACCTACCCCGAAATTTCGGCATCCTGACGGCGCTTGTCGATCACCATCGCTGCGACGGCGCACGAGGCCAGGCGTGTCAGCACGGAATCGGCGCGGCTCGTCAGAATGACCGGCACACGCGCGCCAAGCACGATGCCCGCAGCATCCGCGTTGGCCAGAAACGAGAGGCTCTTGGCCAGCATATTGCCCGCCTCAAGATTCGGCACCAGCAGCACATTCGCGCGCCCCGCGACCGGCGAATCGATTTTCTTGGTGCGCGCGGCGTCGAGGTCGATGGCGTTGTCGAGCGCAAGCGGTCCGTCCACCAGCGCGCCGGTGATCTGCTTTCTATCCACCATCTTGCACAATGCCGCCGCTTCTATCGTCGATGGCACCTTCGGGTTGATCGTTTCGATTGCCGAGAGAATCGCGACGCGCACTTCCTGCATGCGCAACGCGTGGCCCAGATCGATGGCGTTCTGGAGAATGTCCACTTTCTCTTCCAGCGTCGGCGCAATGTTGATGGCTGCATCGCTGATGATGAACGGGTTCTCCTGACCTGGCACGTCCATCACGAAGCAATGGCTCACGCGCCGCGCCGTGCGCAATCCGCCATCGCGCTTGACGACGGCGGCCATCAGTTCGTCGGTGTGCAGGCTGCCTTTCATCAGCGCTTCGGCCGCGCCTTCGTGCACGAGCGCGACGGGCCTGGCTGCGGCGGCGTGGCTGTGCGGCGCATCGATCACGGGATGACCGGCGAGGTTCAGGCCGCATTCCCTGGCGACCGCGCGAATGCGGGCTTCCGGGCCGACCAGCATCGGCGCGATCAATCCGAGTTCCGCCGCCTGCAATGCGCCTTCGAGCGAACTGCGGTCGCACGGATGAGCGACCGCGGTCGGCACCGGCGGTAAGGTCTTGCAGACGTCGATCAGCCGCTGATATTTCTCGTGCGCGCGTGCCATGAGGCCTCCGGCGGATCACCACGACGAGAAAAATTGTAGGACACGCGCGGTGCTTGCTCTAGCGCGCACCGGACGACGTTCGCATACGGCGTTTCGCTTTATTGAACGACCTATCGAACGGCTTATTGAGCGACCAGACGGCGCCACGCGAGCAGCGGCAAACGCAGCACGAAGCCGATCAGCAAGCGCAAGTGCATCCACGTCAGCAGCGCGTTGTCGCGTCCGTAATGGAAATGCGATACGCCGCCCTCTTCCGCTGTGAAATAACGCACGGGCGCATCGAGATTGATGGGTTTCACGCCGCGCCAGCATAAGCGCACGACCGCTTCGGGATCGAAGTCGAAGCGGCGCATGAAGAGCTGGCGACGCATGACGGACGCGAGCGGCGCGATCGGATAGACGCGAAAGCCGTACAGCGAATCGCCGATGCCCATCCACAACGTTTCGAGATTGGCCCAGCCGTTCGAGATGCGCCGCCCTTGCACGCGCAGTTGCGGCGCGCTGGCGTCGAATTTCGGCTTGCCGAGAATCATCGACGCAGGCGATTCGATCGATGCCCGCATGAACGAGCCAATCAGCGATGCCGGATGCTGCCCGTCCGAGTCCATCGTCAGCGCGTGCGTGTAACCGAGCTTCGCCGCTTCGTCGATACCCGCGAGAATCGCCGCGCCCTTGCCGCGATTTTCCGGCAGCACGATGACGCGCAGGCCATCGTCGGCTTCGGCCATTTTTTGCAGACGTTCGGCGCTGCCGTCGTTGCTGCCATCGACGACGACCCACACGGGATTCCATTGCTCGCGCGCGGCGCGCACGGTGTCATCGACTTTTTCGCCGGGGTTGTAGCTCGGAATAAGCACGAGATGCGTGGACGATGCCTGAGACATAAGCATGAACTTACTGATCGCCACGCGGACGATGATGCTCCAGCTCACCCGCATAAAACCGCTGCAATTCAGCGATAAAAGCCTGCAACGCAGCGTGATCGCGTTTAGGCGGCGCATAGCGGCGGCCGAGCGTCACGCGGTAAGTGATCGGCAATGTCGGCTTGCGAAAAACCTGCCAGCCCTTGCCCAGAAAACCCGAATCCGTTTCGATGATCAGCGTCTGCACCGGCATCTGCGAACGCGCCGCAATCAGCGCGATACCGCCTTTGAGCGGACCGATGGAATCGTTCTCCGTGCGCGTGCCTTCGGGAAACAGCAGCAGCGGACTGCCACGCTGCAATTCGGCGACGGCGGCGCGGATCAGCCCGACCGGTGAATCGTTGACGATATACCCCGCCAGCAACGCGCCGGGGCCTAAAAACACGTTGCCCGCGACATCGCCCTTCATCACGCAGCAGGTGTCGGGCACGCGCGAGGCGATCAACAGCGCATCGAGCAGACAGGGATGATTCGGTGCGAGAATCACCGCGCCGCGATCGGCCAAGGAATCGAGTTCGGAGAGATCGAAGCGGCACGCGCCGAGTGCGCGCAGCATCGCGAAATACGCATGCCACAAGCGCTGCACGACGCCGCGTCCGACACGACGCCCGGCGTTGGCGCTGAGCAAAAAACGCAGCAAGTACGCAAACGGAAACCACGCGAGACAGATCACCGCGAGCACGATCAGCGCGAAATAGAACGCGAAGGTTTGCCACACCGCTTCCAGCGATGCGCGCCCTTCCGCATGATCGAGCTTGCGATGCGCGTCACTCATCGCTCGCCACCATTTTGGATGACTGACCAAATACCCACGCCACCGCAACGCCGCCCGACAACGCGCTTTTTTGGCGCACGAGCGGGCTATCGGCGAAATGCGCGCCAGAAAGATTCGCATACCGTACGAACGCGCCGACCCAGTAGCGCGAGAAACGGCGCGACATCGAAATCAGCGCTTGTGCGCCTGCGTATCCGCCGCCCGCATCGAACGTGGGGCGATCGGCGGTGGCGTATTGCGGCGCGACCGAGTAGTAGTGCGCGGCGTATTTGCCATCCGCGAACATCGGGCCGGCGAGCATGCCCAGACGCAAGTTCGATACCCCGGCGACATCGACGATATCGAGGTTCAGATTCGGTGTGAACTGCCAGCCGACCGTTTTTGGCGACGACTCCAGCGTGATGCCAAGACGCGTCGGCAAACGCAGATCGAGCAGCATGTCGCGCGAAGCGGAGCGCCACAAGTGAATCTCCACCGATGGCCCGATTTCGATGGTCGGTTTCAGATCCGGCATGCCGGCGCGCGCGTTGTCATCGCGGCTGGACACGGGCAGCGAACCGAGCACGCTGACATTGAAATTCACGCGGTCTGTATCGAGAAACTGGCCGCGCACGCCGTCGCGATCCGCCTTGAAGAACTTGCCGCGATAGACGATATACGGAAACGGAAACGCCCACGCGCGCGTCTGATCCGAGCCCGGATAGTGCGGAAACGCCGCCACGCCCGCACCGACGCCGATTTCCCACAGCGGCTTGGTCGGCGGCGGCGCGGTGTCGTCGGCATAAGCGGACGCGCTGGTCAGGAGAAGCGCGGTCATGGCCGCGCGTTTGTGCGAAACCTTGCTCATCAATTGCCCTGCATCTCCGCGCGTTCGGCTTCGTTCAGATTGCGCCGCCGCATGCGATACGCGCGCATCGAATTGCGCCAGTCCAGCGCGGCGGCGATGTAATACACGCTTTTGAACGCGCGCAGCGAATGCCAGATTGGCGTTTTGCCGAAGATATCGCCGGCGAGCAGCGAGAGCAGCGCTTCTTTCATGCGCAGCGGATTACGCGGTCCCATGAAAAGATTGCGCATGGTCGGCGAGGTCATGCGATAGATGAACCACGAGAATTCGCGCGGACCGTGGCGTACTTCGCGGTCGAATTGTGCGAGCGCAGTTTGCGTTTTCGCGGGATTCGACAAGGCGGCGTCGATGGCTTTCGCGCCTGCGAACGCGCTTTGCATCGCCAGCATGACGCCGGAGGAAAAGACCGGATCGATGAAGGCGAAGGCATCGCCGAGCAAGAGGAAATTCGGGCCGTGCGTCATGTCGCCGGTGTACGAATAATTGCCGGTGGCGTGGACATCGCTGATTAGTTCGGCATCCTTCATACGTTCTTGCAATGGTCCGCACAGCGCGATCGTTTCGCGGAAAAACGCCTCCACCGATGTGCCCTTTGGACGCTGCTTCAGATACGCCGGCCACACGACCGCGCCAACGCTCGTTGCGCCATCGGCTAGCGGGATGAACCAGAACCAGCCGTGCTCGAACCAGAACACAGTGATATTGCCTTCGTTCTCGCCCGCGTTGCGTTGCGCGTTTTTGAAGTGGCCGTACAGCGCCGACGAGTTGTGCCGATCGTTGCGGCGCTTGGTTTTGAACTGATTGGCGAGCAAGGTATCGCGGCCCGAAGCATCGACGATAAAGCGCGCGCTGATCTGTTCGCTGCGTCCATCGTCGTGTTCGGCAACGAGCGTCGCGTGCTGGCCATTTTCCGCGAACGATACATCGCGTACGCGGCAGCCTTCGCTCACTTGCGCGCCGTGTTTCGCTGCGTTACGCAAGAGGATTTCATCGAGCTCGGAACGGCGTACCTGATACGCGCTCGGCATCGACTTATCCCACGCATCGGCGAATAAAAAGCGCTGCATGCGATTGCCGTGCTGCGGCGACACGAATTCCGCCGCCAGCTTGACCATGCCGATGGCGCGCACTTCGTCCGCCACGCCCAACTTCTCGAACAAGCGCAAATTCGCCGGCAACAAGGATTCGCCGATATGAAAGCGCGGATGCCGCGCCTTCTCGAACACCCGCACGCGATATCCGCGATCCGCCAGCAGCGTCGCGGCGGTCGAACCCGCAGGCCCGCCGCCGATCACGGCCACGTCCAAAGTGCTGTGCTGCGCTTCGCTCATCAGGTATTCCTCACGCAAATTCAAGCAATACCGCCATTGATGGACATGACCTGTCCGGTCACATACGCGGCCGCATCCGACACCAGATACGCGACCATGCCCGCGACTTCTTCCGCCCGCCCCGCGCGCTGCGCCGGGACGAGCTGTTTGATGCGCTCGGGCGTGAACACGTCGCCGAGCATGGGCGAGTCGATCACGCCGGGCGCGACCGCATTCACCGTGATGCCGCGCGAGGCCAGTTCCTGCGCCAGCGCCCGCGTCGCGCCGATCAGACCGGCCTTGGCCGCCGCATAGTTGACCTGCCCGCGATTGCCCATCAGCCCCGACACCGACGACATATTCACGATGCGCCCGCATCGCGTGCGGATCATCGGCATCAACAGCGGCTGCGTCACGTTGAAAAAGCCGTCGAGCGTGACGTCGAGCACGCGTTTCCACTGCGCGCGCGACATGCCGGCCATCGGTGCATCGTCGTGGATACCGGCGTTATTGACGAGAATCTGGATCGGGCCGCTTTCCAGGATGTGAGAAAGCGCGTGTTCGGTGGCGTCGGCATCGGTGACATCGAAGGCGACGGCATGCGCCGTGCCGCCCGCCGCGATGATTTCGCGCGCGCAAGCCTCGGCCCGCTCGATGCCGCCGTTCGCGTGCACCCAGACTTCGTGTCCGTCGGCGGCCAGCCGCTTGCAGATCGCCTGTCCGATTGCGCCGCTGCCGCCGGTTACGAGCGCGCGCATCGCGTGGTCGCTCCTGTCATTCGTGTGCTCCGCTGCGGTTGCGCGCTGTATCGAAAGGCATCAGACGAAACGAGCGTCTTTTTTCAGTCTCGATGCAGCGGGTTTCATTCAGGTGACAACGCGTCGATGGCCCGCTTCAGGCGAGCGATGAGCTTTCAGCGCGTGCGATGCGCCGCCACGTGCGCGGCGAGCGCGCCTAAGCTGGCGAAGATCTTCTGATTGTCCGGGTTGTCCGAACGCAATTCGAAGCCGTATTTCTTGGAAATCAGCAGGGCGATTTCCAGAATGTCGATGGAATCGAGCCCGAACCCTTCCTCGTATAGCGGCGTCTGTGCCGAAACCGCCTTCGGATCGACATCCTCGAGGTTCAGTTCGGCGACGATCAGTGCGGCCAGCTCTCTTTCCAGTTCATTCATCGTGTGTGCGGACCAGCGCGGGCGTTGGGTGGCAGAGTTCGTCGCAAAGTTGCTGCGCCGCGTCCCCGATCGCTGCCGGCTGCCTGTTTTCGAGATTATTGCAGTGGCGAAATTTTAGACGAACCCCCTTGGGACGCCTAGTAGTAAAGGTAACCGGGCGTATTCACCAATTCGTTTCGCGTTTTTCGAGAAAACCCGGCGATACCGTTTGCGCGCTTGGCGCACCCGCCGCCCATGTAGAATCCCGCGGTCTGACGAATGTAAGATCGTCAAACAATCGGTTACAGACCCGCCTGACGCGCCCGCGCGACAATCAAAGCAACCCAAATCTCATCGGCAGCACGTCTGCCGAGTTTTTGTTCATCTACCGAGCGTTCGCAAAACTCGCAAAACGCCATGTTGTTGATCGATCAGTGTTTCACTCTTCCGACGGGGATGCGCGCATGAGCGCCGCCGCCGTTTGCCGCGCGGCGCTGGGCGTCGCGGCGATCGCCGCGTATCAGATCGGCGCGCATCACGCCGTCTCGACGCCCGGTGAGCATGGGCTTGGACTGGCACTGGTACTCGTGCCGGTGCTGTTGTTCGCGCTGAGCGCCGCGGCGCGCTCGCCCGCCCGCGTGTGGCTCCTGCCGTTGTGGGCGATTGTGTGCGCCGCGTTGTGGTTTTATCGCGTGCCCCTTACGGCGCATTTCGGCTGGGGGCTTTATCTGGAGCACGTGTGCTTCAATCTCGCGCTCGCGTGGATGTTCGGGCGCACGCTCGCCGCTGGCCGCGAACCGCTGGTGACGCAGTTCGCGCGCATGGTTCACGGCACGCTGGAACCGCGCATCGCGCGATATACGCGGCGGGTCACGGTGGCGTGGACCGCGTTTTTTATCGGTATTGCGCTGGTTTCTACGGCTTTGTTTGCGCTGGCGTCCATCGTCACGTGGTCCACGTTTGCCAATTATCTGGCGCTGCCGCTGGTCGCGGTGATGTTCATCGGCGAATATGCGTGCCGGCGGATCGCGCTGCCGGGCGTGCAGCAATCAGGCATCCTCGATTCCGTGCGCGCTTACACCAATTCCACGCAGTGACTCAGATGCCAACCACTTTTCCGCTCGTTTTCCATGCTTCGCCGGATCAGACCATTGCATGGCGCAATGGCGAGCGCGTATCGGTGCGGGCGTTTCTCGCGGATGTGCGGCGCGTCGCGGCGGCGTTGCCGGACGGCGGGCACGTGTTCAATGTCTGCGCGGATCGGTATCGCTTCACGGTGAGTCTGTGCGCCACGCTCGTCGCCGGGAAAACCAGTCTGCTGCCATCGACGCACACGCCGGAAATGGTCCGCGCGCTGGCCTCCTTCGCGCCCGACGCCTTCTGTCTGCACGATAACGACGATTGCGCGATCGACCTGCCGCGTTTCCGTTATCCGGACTCGCTGTCGCATAGTGACGATAAAGACGAACCCGTGCCGCAAATCGATGCCGCGCGGATTGTCGCTTACGTGTTCACGTCGGGTTCGACGGGCGCGCCGGTGCCGCATCGCAAGACGTGGGGCTTTCTGGTCAAGAACGTGCGCGCCGCTGCCGATCGGCTCGGCCTGCTCGATGTCGAACCGGCAACGCTGATCGGCACCGTGCCGCCGCAGCACATGTACGGCTTCGAATCGACCGTGCTGCTGGCGATGCTCGGTGGCATCGCGTTCAGCAATCGCCAGCCGTTCTATCCGGTCGATATCCGCGCGGAGCTTGCCGCCGTGCCGGAACGGCGCGTGCTCGTCAGTTCACCGATCCATCTGCGCGCCCTGTCCGCCAATGCAGACGCCAACGAAGACACGTTGCCGCGCGCGGCGCTCGTGCTGTCCGCCACCGCGCCGCTCGCCGAAAAGCTCGCGGTCGATACCGAAGCGCGCCTGCACGCGCCGCTGATGGAAATTTACGGCAGCACCGAAACCGGCCAGATCGCGACGCGCCGCACCGCGCAGACTGCGGCGTGGGAATTGTTCCCCGACATCGTGTTCACGCCACACGCCAACGACGATGGCGACGGTCAAACCATGTGGGCATCCGGCGGCCACGTCGAAGTGCCCGTGCCGATGGGCGACGCGCTCGAACTTATCGACGATACGCATTTCCTGCTGCACGGACGCAAGGCGGATCTGATCAATATCGCGGGGAAGCGCACCTCGCTGGCGTATCTGAATCATCAACTGAACGCGGTGCCGGGCGTGGTCGATGGCGTGTTCTACATGCCGGACGACTCGCGCGATGCCGACGCAGTGCAACGCCTGATGGCGCTCGTGGTCGCGCCCGGACTGAACGCGGCGGACGTACAGCGCGCCCTGCGCGAACGGATCGACGCCGCCTTTATGCCGCGCCCGCTGATGTTCGTCGATACGCTGCCGCGCAACGCCACCGGCAAGCTGCCACGCGAAGTGCTGACGCATCTGATCGAACAGGAGCGCGCGAAAAAGGCCGCACTGAGCTTTACGATCGATGCCGCGCATCCCGCGCTGGCGGGCCATTTTCCGGGCCGTCCGATCGTGCCTGGCGTGGTGCTGCTCGATCACGCGCTCGATGCGATTGGCCACGCGCTCGGCACATCGTTCGATGCGTGCAAGATCGAGTCTGCGAAGTTTTTGAGTCCGGCGTCGCCCGGCGAAACGCTGGACGTCGCGTTCGAATCCGCTGCAAGCGGCGCGATCCGCTTCACGATCCGCGCGGGCGAACGCGCGGTCGCCAGCGGTTCGATCGGCGCAAAAGGATAGCCCGCGCATGGAACGCGACGATTGGGCCGATCGCCAGGAACGCAGCAATCTCGCGCTGCTGCGCTTTATGACGTGGATATCGCTGAGTTTCGGGCGTCGCGCGGGACGCGTGTTGCTGCGCCTCATCACCGCGTATTTCGTGCTGTTTTCGCCATCGGCGCGGCGCGCGTCGCGGTCGTATCTGAATCGCGCGCTCGGGCGGCATGCGGGCTGGCGCGATGGATATCGCCATGTGTTTTCGTTTGCATCGACCATTCATGACCGGATTTATCTGCTCAACGAACGTTTCGATTTATTCGATATCCGCATTCACGGCGTCGAACATGTGGAAGCCGCGTTGAGCGACGGACAAGGCGCGTTTCTGATGGGCGCGCATCTCGGCAGTTTCGAAGTGGTGCGGGCGATCGGGCGCGCACAGCCGCATATCCGCATCGCCATTACGATGTACGAAGAAAATGCCCGCAAGATCAACGCGATTCTCGCCGCCGTGAATCCGTCCGCGCAGCATGACGTGATCGGTCTCGGCAAGGTCGATGCCATGCTTAAGGTGCGCGAGCGGCTCGAATCGGGCAGTCTCGTCGGCATGCTGGCGGATCGCACGCTTCGACAAGCCGGCGACACGCTGAAAGAACGCGATTTCCTCGGCGCGCCCGCCGCGTTTCCGCTCGGGCCTTTGCATATGGCCGCTGTGTTGAAGCGTCCGGTGATCTTTATGACGGGTTTGTATCGCGGTGGCAATCGCTACGATATCCACTTCGAACCGCTGGCCGATTTCTCGTCGATAGAACGCCGCGAGCGCCCCGCCGCTGTCGATGCCGCGCTGACGCGCTATGTCTCGCTGCTCGAGCACTATTGCCGCATCGCACCGTACAACTGGTTCAACTATTTCGACTTCTGGCAAGGCAATCGCGCATCCGAAACCGTTCGTGCCGATACGCGTGGTCTGCAAGTTACAAGGGATTCCTAAGCTTATGCGATTGATTGCAGCCGCGCTTGCTATGTGTTTTGCCGTTGCTTCTCCGGCTCGTGCCGCAGAGAACAACTGGACGCTCGACCGCCTGATGAACACGCTCGGCGCGAAGAAATCCGGCCGCGCGCATTTCACCGAAACGCGTTATCTGAAGATCGCGCAGCAGCCGCTGGAATCGTCAGGAGAACTGGTGTTCAATGCGCCGGATCATCTGGAAAAGCACACCGTCAGCCCGAAGCCTGAAAACCTCGTCGTCGATGGCGACATGCTTACTGTCGATCGCAACGGCCACAAAACCACCGTTCCGCTGCGCAACTATCCGGAACTGGGCGCGTTTATCGAAAGCATTCAGGCGACGCTCGCGGGCAATCGCTTTGCACTGGAAAAAGCCTACAAAGTTTCCGTCGATGGCCACGGCGACGAGTGGACCATGACACTCATTCCCACCGATTCGCGCATGGTCGCGAAGGTTGCATCGATTGTTCTCGCCGGCACCGGCGATTCGCTCACGCGCGTCGAAATCAAGCAAGCCGACGGCGATCACTCGCTGATGCGCTTGCAAGACGCGTCCGCCCAGTAAGCCTGCATGCGCGCACGATTCCGGCAGCCCGCCGTCCTTCTCTGGCTGTGTTTGCTGGCGTGCTGCGCGGCGGTGATTGCGCGCGCGAATTTTTCGGCCGATTTGTCGGCGTTTTTGCCACGTACGCCGAGCGAGCAGCAGCGCGTGCTGGTCGAGCAATTGCGCGATGGTCTGGTGTCGCGGCTGATACTCGTGGGTATCGAAGGCGGAGATTCGAAAGGACGCGCCGACCTGTCGCGCAAGATGGCCGCGACCTTGCGCGCCGATAAACAGTTCTCTGCCGTCAATAACGGCGAACCGGTCGCGCAGGAAAACGATCAGCGTTTCGTTTATGCGCATCGCTATCAGTTGAGTCCGGCGGTGACGCCCGAGCATTTCACCGTCGCCGGTCTGCATGATGCGCTCGGCGGCAGTCTCGATCTGCTAACGTCATCGGCGGGGATGGTGGCGAAAGATTTGCTGCCGCACGATCCGACCGGCGAAGTGACCGCGCTCGTCAGTCAACTCGACAGCGGCGCGCAACCGTCGATGCGCGATGGCGTCTGGTCCTCGCGCGACGGCAATCGCGCGGTGCTGCTGGTGCAAACCGCCGCTGCCGGTTCCGATACCGATGCGCAAGCCCGCGCCATCACCGCGATTCGATACGCATTCGGCGATGCCGCGCCGTATCGCCTGCTGATGACCGGTCCCGGCGTGTTCGCCGTCGAAACCCGCGACACCATCATGCGCGACGTGCGATGGCTGTCCACCGCGAGCATCGTGTTGATCGTGGTGTTGCTGCTGGCGGTGTATCGCTCGGTGCCGACTTTGCTGCTCGGCCTTGCGCCGGTGCTCACGGGCGTCGCGGCGGGTATCGCAGCCGTGAGTCTCGCGTTCGGCACGGTGCATGGACTGACGCTCGGTTTCGGCACGACGTTGATCGGTGAAGCCGTCGATTATTCGATTTATCTGTTCGTGCAGTCATCGGGCGTGCAGCGGCGCGAGACGCTGAAGGAATGGGTCGCAGGCTTCTGGCCGACCATCCGCCTCGGCGTGCTGACGTCCATCTGCGGTTTCGCGTCGATGCTGTTTTCGGGTTTTCCGGGCCTCGTGCAATTGGGCTTGTATTCGATCGTCGGTCTGGCGACGGCGGGCATCGTCACGCGCTTCGTGTTGCCGCATTTGCTGCCTTCTGATTTCGCTATCCGCGATGTTTCGCGGCTTGGAAACGTGCTCGCACGGTTTGCCGCGCGTGGATCGCGGTTGCGCGTGCCGTTGGCGGTGCTGTTGATCGCGGCCATCGTCGTCTTGCTCGTGCAGCGTCACGGCTTGTGGAGTCAGGAATTGTCGGCGCTGAGTCCGGTATCGCAAGCCAGCCAGAATCTCGATGAACGCCTGCGCGCGGATGTCGGCGCGCCGGACGTGCGCTATCTGGTGGTGGTATCGGCGGCGGGCGAGCAGGCGGTACTCGAACGCGCCGAAACGCTCGCGCAGCGCTTGCAGCCTTTGGTCGATCAACACGTGATCGCAGGTTTCGAGTCGCCCGCGCGCTATCTACCGAGCGATGCCGCCCAGCGCGCGCGCCTCGCCAGCCTGCCCGATGCGCCCATTCTGCGTGAACGCTTGACCGAAGCCCTGCGCGATCAGCCGATCCAGCTAAAGCCCGACACTTTCGAACCCTTTATCGCCGATGCTGAAGCCGCGCGCGCGCAGCCGTTGATCAAACGTGCCGATCTGCGAGGCACGTCGATGGCGCTGGCTGTCGATTCGCTTCTGACCGAACGCGACGGCCGCTGGACCGCGATGCTCCCGCTGCGCGCCTCCGAAGGCACCGATGTTCAGGCGCAAACAATCCGCGCGGCGCTCGCGCAAACGCACGTCCCCGACGCGCTTTTCGTCGATATGAAAGCGGAAGCGGATCGGCTCTATCAGAACTACGTGCGCGAGGACATTCGCCTGTCGCTCGGCGGATTCGCGGCGATTGTCGTACTGCTGATCGTCGCGCTGCGTTCACCGATTCGCGCCGCGCGCACGCTCGCGCCGCTGGTGGCCGCGGTGCTCGTGGTGATCGCTGGTTTGGCGGTCGCGGGCAAAACGCTCACGATTCTGCATCTGATCGGCATGTTGCTGATCGTCGCGGTCGGCTCGAATTACGCGCTGTTCTTCAACTATCGTGAGCATTCGGATCAGACTGCTGTCGCGCCGCAGACGTTGGTATCGCTGGTCATCGCCAATCTGGCGACGGTCGCGGGCTTTGGTTTGTTGGCGCTTTCGAGCGTGCCGATGCTGCATACCTTCGGCCTCACGATCGGTCCCGGCGCAATCCTCGCGCTGCTGTTCTCCGCGATTCTCGCGCCGAAGCGGAATGTGCGGAACGTCGCCCGATGAACACGCCGCGCCCCTATCGCCCCACGCCGATGATTACCGGCGCGCTCGCCGTCCACGCGGGCGCGGTCGCGGCGCTGGCCGTTTCGCCCGCGACATGGCCGTGGGCGGCGGCGGGCGTGGTGGCATCGCATGCGGCGTTGACGGCGGCGGGATTGTGGCCGCGCAGTACGCTGCTCGGGCACAACTGGCTGACGCTGCCCGAATCGGCGGAACGGAGCATCGCCATCACTATCGACGATGGACCCGATCCCGAAGTCACGCCCCGCATGCTCGATCTGCTCGATCGACACGCCGCGCGCGCGACGTTTTTCTGCATCGGTGAGCGTGTGCAGAGGCATCCGGAGATCGTCGAGCAGATCATCGCGCGCGGGCATGCGGTGGAGAACCATAGCCAGCGGCATCGGCATCACTTTTCGCTGTCGGGACCGGGCGCATTGCGGCGGGAGATCGAAGTGGCACAGAACACGATCGGCGAAATCGTGGGCGTAACGCCGAGGTTCTTTCGAGCGCCGGCCGGACTGCGCAATCCGTTTCTCGAACCCGTGCTGTGCGCGCTCGGCCTGCAACTCGCAAGCTGGACGCGACGCGGCTTCGATACGCGTGAACGCAACGCAAAAGTCATCGCCGATCGTCTGACACGCGGACTCGCCGCGCGCGACATTCTTCTGCTCCACGACGGCCATCCCGCACGCGACGCCACCGGCGAACCCGTCTCGCTCGAAGCGCTGGATATCGTATTGCGGAAGATCGCCGACGAAGGCTTGCGATGCGTGACATTGCGCGAGGTCATCACGTAGACTGCGCGCATGGTCCCGAGCGCGCTCATCGATGCAGCCAGCCTTCCCTACCGCGCCGCGGGGCGCTTCGCGTGGCATTTTGCATCGGCGAAGCTGCGGCACGATCCGTTCTTCGGCCATCTCCTCGCGCACGGTCTGATTCCCGATCACGCCCGCATTCTCGATCTCGGCAGCGGCCAGGGATTGCTCGCTGCGTGGCTGATCGGCGCGCACGCGTGGCATCGGCATAACGCGTGGCCTGAGCGATGGCCTGCGCCGCCGGTGCCGCGCTCGATTCATGGCATCGAACTGACGGAGCGCGATGTGTCGCGCGCGCGGATCGCGATGCGCGGGCACACAGGGTACGCAGGGCAGATCCGTTTCGAGTGCGGCGATATCCGCGAGACGCCGTATCCGCAGAGTGATGTGATCGTCGCGTGCGATGTGCTCCATTACGTCGATGCCGCCGCCCAGGAAGCCATTCTCCGCCGCGTGCGCGCGAGTCTCGCGCCGGACGGCGTGCTGCTCCTGCGCGTCAGCGATGCCGCCGATGGCTTTCGCGCCGCGCTCGATCGCGCGATCGATTTTGGCGTGCAAGTGGCGCGGTCGCGGCGCACGAATCGGCTGACGTGCCGGAGTATCGGGCAATGGCTGGATTTGCTCGATGCACTGCGTTTTCAAGTCACCACGCTCTCGATGGGACACGGCGCGCATGCCGCGAACCGGCTCCTGATCGCCCGTCCCATTCCAGAGTCCGAATAAGTCTGTTTGTTACAATTCCTCGCAAGACTTCTGACCTGAACGCCTCTTGAATCCTCTCCTGCTCACGCATTTCACCGCCACGAGTTGCGCGGGCTCAGGCCTCGACGCCACGCTTGCCGCCTTGCGCGACGCTCGCGGCGGCCTTGCGCCCTGCACCTTCGAAAACGTCGCGCTCAAGACCTTCGCTGGCCGCGTCGCGGGCGTCGAAGATGCGCCCGTGCGCGATGCGCTCGCTGCGTTCGACTGCCGCAACAACCGGCTGGCGCAAATGGCGCTCGAAGCAGACGGATTCGCGCAGCGCGTGAAAGACGCCATCGCTCGATACGGCGCGGCGCGCGTCGGCGTGTTTATGGGCACGAGCACGGCGGGCATTCTCGAAACCGAGCTGGCGTATCAGCGGCGCGATCCGCAAACCGGCGCGCTGCCCGCCGATTTCAACTACGCGACCACGCACAATCCCTACTCGCTCGCCGCTTTCGTGCGCGCGCATTTCGCGGTGCGTGGGCCGGCGGTGTCGGTCTCATCGGCGTGTTCGTCGGGCGCGAAAGTGTTCGGCTCGGCGCGGCGCATGCTGGAAACCGGTTTGATCGATGCCGCCATCGTCGGCGGTGTCGATACGCTTTGCCTCACCACGCTCTACGGTTTCAATTCGCTCGAATTGCTCTCGCCCGGACCGTGCAAACCGTTCGATGTGAATCGCGATGGCATTTCGATTGGTGAAGGCGCGGCGTTCGCGCTGCTCGAACGCGATTCCGCCGATGCCTCCGCCGATACCATCCGCCTGCTCGGCATCGGCGAATCGAGCGATGCGTATCACATGTCGTCGCCGCATCCCGATGGACTCGGCGCGCAACTGGCGATGGAACAGGCGCTCGCGGGCGCGGGACTCACGGCGCGCGATATCGGCTATGTGAATCTGCATGGCACGGCCACGCCCAGCAACGACGCCGCCGAAAGCCGCGCGCTCGTCAGCGTGTTCCCCGAAGGCGTGCCGTGCAGTTCGACCAAGGGCGCGACCGGCCACACGCTCGGCGCGGCGGGTGCGCTCGAAGCGGTGATCGCGGCGCTGGCGTTGCGGCATCAGATCGTGCCTGCAGGCGCGAACACGACCGAGCCGGACCCTGCGCTCGGTCTCGACTATGTGTTGAAGACGCGTGAAGCATCGCTCGATGCGGTGCTCAGCAATTCCTTTGGTTTCGGCGGGACCAATTGCAGTCTCGTTTTCGGATTGGGCCGCGTATGAGCAAACTGAACGCATATATCGACGGCGTCGGCGTGCTCGGGCCGGGTCTGGCCGATTGGGCGCAGACCGTTGAAGTGCTGACGGGCCGTACATCGCGCGAGAACGTAAGGACCGTGTTGCCCGCGCCTTCGAGTCTGCCTGCGGCGGAGCGTCGGCGAACCGGGCCGGTCGTGCGTGCGGCGCTGGCGGCGGCGCATGAAGCGGTGGCATCGAGTGGAAAGGATGCGGCGACGCTGGCTTCCGTGTTCGCGGCATCCGGTGGCGATGGCGCGAATTTCCACGCGATCTGCGAAACCCTCGCCAGCGACGATCCGCAAATCTCGCCGACGCGCTTCCACAACTCCGTGCACAACGCGCCCGCCGGTTACTGGAGCATCGCGACGCGCGCGATGGCGGCATCGAACGTGTTGTGTGCTTATGACGGCAGTTTCGCGGCGGGCTTGCTGGAAAGTCTCGCGCAGGTCGGCGTGGATGGCGTGCCGACGCTGCTCGTCGCGTATGACACGGACTATCCCGAACCGCTGCGTCAGGTGCGCCCGATCGACGATTCGTTCGGTGTCGGGCTGGTTCTCGTGCCCGAAGCGAGCGAACGCACGCTGGCGCGTATCGACGCGCATCTCACCGATCAACCCGCCGATACCTTCGACGATGCCGCTCTGGAAGCGCTGCGTCTGTCGAATCCTGCCGCGCGTGCATTGCCTTTGTTGCGGGCGCTGGCTTTAGAGCAAAAAGGCACTGTCGTACTCGATTATCTCGACGGCACGCAACTCGCGGTCACCCTCGCATGACGCACGATCGCGAATGGATCGCGGCGCGTATTCCGCATAGCGGCCCGATGTGCCTGCTCGATGGTGTCATCGAATGGGATGCGCAACATGTGCGCTGCGTGGCGACGAGTCATCGATTGGCCGATAACCCGCTGCGCTCGAAGGGACGGCTGGCGTCGGTATGCGGCATCGAATACGCCGCGCAAGCGATGGCCGTGCACGGCGCGCTGGTCGGCGCCGGAGACGCGAAGCGTCCGCGCGTCGGGATGCTGACGAGCGTGCGCGGCGTGCGCAGTTATGTCGATCGGCTCGATACGTTGGACGCTCCGTTGGATATCGAAGCCGAACGCATTGGTGGCGATGAAAACACGGTCCTATACCGCTTCAATGTGCGATGCGGCGGCGTTCCGGTGATCGAAGGGCGTGCTGCGGTGATGCTCGATGCCGAACGCACTAAGCCGGTTTAACCGCGCAATAAGCCGAGAAAATCCCTAACTCGACCTCGCGCCGTACATCGACGAAACCCGCGCGTTCGATCGCCGCGAGCACGGTTTGCGGCGGCACGCAGGCTTCGATCGTGTCCCAGTAATAGCGCATCAACTCGACGCTTTCCTGTTTCTTGCCGACGACGCGCGCGATCACCGGCACCACGCCGCGCATATAGAACTTCAACAACGCAATGCCCGCCGCACTCGACGGCCGCGTAATTTCCAGCACGCATAAGCGGCCACCCGGCGCGAGCACGCGGAAGTATTCATCGAAGGCGCGCGTGAGGTCGCTGACATGGCGCAGCGCGAAACCCATGCTCAGGAAGTCATAGGCCGCACTCTCGCAAGGCAGATTTTCTGCTGTGCCGATGCGCGTTTCCACGCCCATCGGCAAATGTGCCTCGCCGACCATGCCGGGACTCGGATCGACGCCCGTCACGAGCGATGCATCGCCGGTGATGGCGACGGCTTCTTTCGTGACGAGGCCGGTGCCCATGCCGACATCGAGCACGCGCATGCCTTTGACCAAACCCGCCGAGCGCAGCGCCCGATTTCGATACCACTTGCCGGAACCGAAGGCCATCGCGCGCTCGATCGCGTCGTAGTCCGGTGCGGTGCGGTCGAAGATGCCGCGCAGCCATGCCCGGCGTCGCGCTTCGTCGGGATACCACGCGGTCAGCGGTTCGTGCGGCGCTTCTTGTGTTCCGTCGTGCTCACGCGTCATTGCAGAATCCTGTCAGATGAAAACGCCTGGAAGGTATCGGTAACGAGTTGTGTGTTTTAACACGGCAGACAGGGCGGCGTGCTGGTTTGCTCGTTTGCTCAGCGAAACAGCGTGCACATCAGCAAAAACGAAAACGTACCCAACACGAGCGATGCACCGCGCTGCACGCGTTCGGGACTCGCCCACGTCAGCCGTCCGGTGCCGAGCGTCGCGCCGAACGCGATCCACAACACGCCGATCGGCACGAGCGCGAGCGTAAAGAGCGACATCGATTGAAGATAAGGCACGAGGTGCGAGAACGCGGCGGGCGAAAACAGCGTGCCTGCGAACAGCATGGCCTTGGGATTGAGCAAGGTGGCAACAAAAAGTCCGCGCACGCCGACGGTTTTTTCAGGCGATGACGACCGCAACCCGACCGCAGACCGCCACATCTTCATCGCCAGCCACGCGATATACACGCTGCACGCGACGCGCATAAACGCGGGCAGCCACGCGAGCACATCCGCCGCGCGGGCGATGACGATGCCCCAGACCGCGATCGCAACGAGATAACCCGCGAATTCACCGATTAGAAGCGGCATCGCACGGCGAATGCCTACGCGCAGACCGGCCGCCGCGAGCAGCGTATTGGTCGGACCGGGGGTGATGAGAATGACGGAAATGCCTAGCAAGAACAGCCAGGCTTGTGAAGTCGAGAGCATGAAAACGGCGATCGAAGCAGCGTGAAAAAGCAAAGGCTGCTTCGTACCATATCGCGTGCCGCACTGTCTTTGCGGCACGTCAAACTATCACGCGGCCGCGCGCTCCGACGCGCCCGGCATCAGCACATCGGCGGCTACGCCTGCGACAGCGGCCATCGGCATGCCGATACCCTGAGCCGGTTCGATCCGCACCGGCGCGGGCAGCGCCAGCGTCGCAAGACGGCGGGTGCGCATGGTGTTGCGGGTGCGTCGTTGCGGACGGCTCAGCATGCCGCCACCGACCAGCGCCACGAACGATCCGATCAGCGGCACGGCGAGCAGCATCGTGGCGAAGCGGAACAGGCCGAGTTTCATCGGACTGTGTGATGCCATCGCCGAATACGCCAGCGCAAACGCGACATAAGCAATCCCCGCCGGCGCGCCCGCAAGCTCGGGCATACCGATGAGTCTTGCCATCGGCATCGGAAAAATAAGCAGGAACAGTGCGATGCTGGACAGCGCGTGCACGAGCAACTCGCGACGTCGTTTGACGAGGCCCGTGATCGACCAGAACATGAGCAGCAAAACGAAGGGCGGGCAGGCTGCGACGACTGCGGCAATGGCGAGATACACCATGATTCCGCCGCCGAGATGGCGCAGATACCCTTCGGACGACGCGTACCAGACGAGGTAGCAGACCGCGGCGAGCGCCACGCAGCCGCACCAGGCGAGCATGCCGCCCTCGCCGTCCGGTGACAGCACGAGCCGCAAGGCCAACAGACTCGTAAAGCCCACCAGGTATACGACGAACCTGAACGCCGAAAACGCTTGTTTCATACCACACCCCTTTCCCCGGACGGTGCGAGCGGCTTTCATCGCAGATGAAAACCTGTCCTCACCCATCTATCGCTGGCGTCCGGCGTCGATGGCCGGATCGAAAGCTCGTTAATGTGCGACGCGAATGGTTCGGTGAACCTTCGCGTTCATCGACTGATTAACGGTTCGGTTTGGTGTGATCTTTAGGGCTTTTCGTGCGTGCTTAGAGTGTCCGTTCTAGTGGTTTACGGCTCAGCGCGCGATTGGCTGAGCGATTTGCATCGCCGAGGCGCGCACGAACTTGCCCGCGCCCAGATGGTGGATGGTGTGCAGCGGCGTGTTCGAATCGTCCACGGTCCAGTGGCCGTTGGAGAAGATGCGCGGATCGGCGGCGGCGGAAACGACTTCGGCGAAACAGGTGTCGTAGGCGTCTTCCGTGTGCGGCTCGCTGATCAGACGGCATTCCATCCACGCCGCGCAGTTTGTTTCGATCAGCGGCAGGCCGAGCACGGGGCCGGCGATGGTATCGATTCCGAAATGCTCAAACTTGTCGATATCGCGGCCAGAGGTCGTGCCGACGGCATAGGCCAGATCGATCATCCCCGCGCCGGGCACGATCAGGCCGAACGTGCCACTCGCGGCGGCGAGTTCGCGCGTGAACGTGCTCTTGTCGATCACGACCGCGATACGCGGCGGCGTGAATTCGACCGGCATCGACCAGGCTGCGGCCATGACGTTGCGACGGTTTCCGTGCGACGTGGTGATCAGAACGGTCGGTCCGTGGTTGATGAGTCGGCTGGCGTGGGAAAGGTCTACGGGGTGGAAGTGGGACATGGTTGTGAGGGAGTTCGAAAAGCCGAAATTTAGCACTGACTGTCTGATTAAGCCGTCACCGCGCTGGACGAGGACATAAGTCCACAGCGAAGTCCAGTTCGCCGGGCTTTGACCGGCATTTACGTTGAAGTAAAGCGAAATCATCACCGCCAGATTATTGGCGTGCGTATGCAGGTAACCAACGACATCGCTGTAGTAATTCGCAAGCGCGACGCGGTTGTTGCCACAGGCGAAGTTCGTGTTCACTTCTTGGTAAATACCAGCCATCAATGATTTGATAATAGTTCCAATATCGCTTCTTTGACGACCGGCGTGCTGGCAACGGCGTGCAATGGTGCTGTTAAGCCTAAAACTAAAAGAGTCAGTACCAAGAGTGTCTTGAATAAGATTTTGTGGAAGATATTAATGCCTTCTATCATTTACTCCGTTCAAGTCATTGCCCGATGGCATTGGAAACGCGATTACAAGCACGCTATCGGCTCACCGAAGCCCATTGTAATCGAATAATTATCGAATAAAAGTCCTGATTCACCTATTCGTGATTATTGTCCAGAAAATCATGAATCTCGCTCCGATTGATCTTCTTGGGAGATTATTATTAAATCGGATCGTTAAGCTATCAAGTTCCGGGCAATTACCCCGAAACATCTGTACGCCGTCGATTAATCGAGAAATTATTGCGTTGCAGGTCCGCTGTTTATCACTTCAACGTGTCTCAAAACAATGAAAAACTCACTGTTTCAATCCTTTGCGATTAATACCGCTCCAGTGCGCAATAAAAGCTGCTGGCTAACCATGCTTTTACTCGCTTTGACATTAACAGCGTGCGGCGGCGGTTCATCGTCAACCAACCCATCTGACGGCGCAACCGCCTCGAACGAGGCTGTCAGCATCGACACGGGAGCGTCATCTCCAGCCGAACCGGCGGTCTCGCCCGAATCCGCCTCTTCGGCAGAAGCTGCATCGTCGGTCGAACCGGCGTCCTCGCCCGACCCCGCCTCTTCCGCCCAACCTGCATCGTCGGTCGAACCCGCTTCTTCGGCTGGTACGGCATCGGAAGCGGTGCCGGCGTCCTCGCCTGATCCGGCGTCTTCGGTTGTGCCGCCCGCCAAGCGAGTGCCGATCGTTACCTCGGCGCTTCTTTACGTTGCGCCAGGATCGTCAGCCGTCGATTGGAGTCCGGCCGCCTGGGACGCCACCATCGCAACGGCAAAACAATCTGGATTCACCTCGATTACGCTGCCCGCTGCCGTCAGACGTCTCGAAGATGGATCGACCGTCGCGTATTACCCGTCAACGGTTCCCGGCACAACAACGGGCGGTTACAAAGATATTTTGGGGACGCTGATGCCGATCTTGAAGAAACACAACATGCACATTCGCATCGGACTGTTCCTTGATTTGGTATGGGGCAACCAGTGGTATATCGAGTGCACACCGGCCGCAGACGATGCACGCTTGACCAAGGCAATCGCCGACGACATCTGGCGTCAGTACGGGAGTTATTCGGAGTTGATCGACG
>NZ_JAQFVG010000367.1 GCF_029439455.1 Caballeronia sp. BR00000012568055
ACTCGGCGGCCATCCGCAGATGGTGCGCCCGCTGCTCGCGCCCATGGCCGAAGGCGCGACCGAAGCCCGTTACGGCAAGTTATCCGATGCCACGCGTTACAAGCTGCGCGCGTATTCGGCGGCGACGGACAACGTCGGCTTGTTCTTCGGCGAGGACATTTTCGTCGCGTTCGGCGCGATCGTACTGATGACCACGTTCCTGAAGGAAGCCGGCATCGTCGTCGAACCGATGCACGTTGCCGTGTGGGGCATCCCGACCGCGATCTGCGCGTTTCTGATCCACGGCTTCCGCCTCTGGCTACTCGACCGCCGCCTCGCGCGCGAACTCGATGCGCTCACCCGCCACGTCGCCGGAGACAAAGCATGACGTTCACGATCAACTATCTGTTCTATCTCGTCGGAATCGTGCTGCTGGTGGTCGGCGGCATGATTCTGACGGACAAGTCGCATCCGCGTCGCGTAAGCGCGGGCGGATTCTGGCTCGTGTACGCGCTGATCTTTCTGATCGGCGATTGGATTCCGGTGCCGATCGTCGGCATTCTGGTCGTGGCGATGGCGCTGATCGCGGGCTTTGGCGGCGTCACGGGCGCGAAGCCGAAAATGCTGTCCGAAGAGACGCGTCGGCAAAGCGCAAAGCGGCTCGGCAACAAGCTGTTCGTGCCCGCGCTGACCATTCCGATCGTCACCGTCGTCATCACGCTTGGCGCGAGCCACATCGTGTTCGGCGGCACGCCGCTGATCGAGCAGAAGAACGTGACGCTGATCGGCTTCGGCATCGGCTGCGTGTTGGCGCTGGCGATTGCCTGCGTCATGACGCGCGACACCGTCGGCCAGTCGATGCGCGAAACGCGCCGCCTGATCGATGCGCTGTCCTGGGCCGCCGTGCTCCCGCAGATGCTCGGCATGCTCGGTCTCGTGTTCTCTGACGCGGGCGTCGGCAAGGCGGTCGCGCACGTGACGACGTCGTACGTGAACATGGACTATCGATTGGTCGCCGTCGCGGTGTACGTCCTCGGCATGGCGCTTTTCACGATGGTGATGGGCAATGGCTTCGCCGCTTTCCCGGTGATGACCGGCGGCATCGGCGTACCGATTCTCGTCGGCATTTTCCACGGTAATCCCGCGACGATGGCGGCTATCGGCATGTTTTCGGGTTATTGCGGAACGCTGATGACGCCGATGGCCGCGAATTTCAATATGGTGCCGGTGGCGTTGCTGGAATTACCGGATAAGAATGCGGTGATTAAAACGCAAGTGCCAACTGCGATTTCGTTGTTAATCGTCAATATTTTTTTGTTGAACTGGTTGATGTTTATTTAGCGCAAACTCGTTAGCCAAATCGTTCGGAAGTGCCGGCACTGGTTCGCCGGCACCTTCGCTTAAGTCTTCGGATCACCAAAACTACATCAATTCAAGACTTTACGACATCAATGCCGGTGTCACATCCAAGGCATTTCGAGTGACGCGATTGCCTGAAAAACTGCGTAAAACCATAGGCATCATTCCAGCGAATTAAGAGCGCGCCTATATCTGCATTTGGACGCTTTGGCGGAGACTCTCGACGCCTGAATGTTGGTACGCAACCTTTTCGTAAAGCGCGCAACATTTTCGATCTCGATTCCGAACATTTGTTGGTTTGCCGCACGTACGGCGCCGCTCTCGTCATCCCCGAGTACATCGCAGGCAAATGCTCTCTGGCATACGCGCATGTTGCGCGCGCATGCCGGGCAGCTTTACGACAACCAGCCTGTCATGCGATTACCGAGATATTCCCCTTTGGTCGCGGTTCCTTCCGGTTCCGACCTGATAATCCGTTTGTTCGAAACGACTGTCGCCGTTACGAGTGCATGGGCAGCCCGTCGCGCGTTCGGCGCCGACACAATGCCCGCATTCGACAGCGCCGCGACCGCGTTCGCACTGTTTGTCGCGTGGGCCGTTATTTTTACGCGTTCAGAACCGCGCGCCTCGCGTCGCCCTGCGTTGTGTCGCGACATCGCGTTTCCTGCGCTCGGCTGGGTGATCGCGGAAGTCGTCGGCGTGTGGATCGTACGCTGCGTGCATCCGTCTTACGCGCCGTCGATGCCGGCGCTCCTGTGCTGGACTGGACTGACTGCGGCTGGCATCGTCGCGTGCCGGTTACTGGAACGGTTCGCCTGCGTTCGTCGCGCACGTAGTTGCTCGGTGGCGCTGGTTGGCCGCAGCGATCATTGCGCCACGCTCATGCGCCAGATTCAAGCGACGCGGGGTTCGTTGCATCGCGTGGGTGCGTTGTTCGATATCGCCGGGGGCTGCGCGCCGTCTTGCAGCGACACGCCGCGTTTCTGCGATACCGACAAATTCGCCGCCTACGTGCGCGCGCACGACATCGACGAACTGTGGCTCGCGCTCCCGCTCACCGACGAGCCGACCCTGCTTCGCTTCCTCGACATTTTCCGCAACGACCTGCTGAACATCCGATTTCTGCCGGATGTGAGCCGTCTGACGCGCTTCGAGCACGACGCATCCCATTTCGATAATGCGCTCGCAATCAATCTGGTCGCATCGCCGCTCACCGCCGATGCGCTCGCCGGCAAGGCGCTGTTCGATCGCGTATTCGCCGCGTGCGCCGTGCTTGCGACTGCCCCGCTTCTGATTGCGATCGCGCTTGCGGTGAAGCTTTCGTCGCCGGGACCGGTGCTGTTCAGACAACGCCGCCGCGGCGCGAACGGCAAGCCTTTCGGCATCTACAAATTCCGCACGATGCGCGAACACGCGTCGAGCGGCGGCACGCTCGCACAGGCCACCCGCAACGATCCGCGCGTGACACGCCTCGGCGCATTCCTGCGCCGCACCAGCCTCGACGAACTGCCGCAGTTCTTCAACGTGTTGTGCGGCGACATGTCTATCGTCGGGCCGCGCCCGCATGCGATCGAACATGACGCGCTGTATCAGGACATCGTCGATGACTACATCCATCGATATCGCATCAAGCCTGGCATCACGGGTTGGGCGCAAATCAACGGACTTCGCGGCGAAACCGATTCAATCGACAAGATGCAGCAGCGCGTCGAAGCCGACCTCTATTACCTCAGCAACTGGTCATTCGCGTTGGATATACGCATTGTTTTCGCGACCATCGTGCGGGGCTTTGTACACCGCAACGCGTATTGACGCGCAGGATTCGAACATGAAGTTTTCAGTACCGCGCGCCGGCAACGCCCTGCGACGCGTTTCTCTGCCTGGCCGCACCGCCGCAGCGCTCGCGCTGTCGGGATTGCTCAGCGCATGCGCCATTGCGCCGGGCTTCCGCATGCCGGTCACGCCCGACGAACCGTCGAATCAGACGCAAGACGCGGTCGGCACGACGGGTTCGCACATCGCAGCAACGGCTGCGACACCGGCCATTCCCGTGACCGAACTCGATTTCGCGCTGGTCAGGAAGCTGGCCGCCGAACATTCGGATCAACTCGATTCGCACGCCCAACAGCTCTTCAATGCACCGGGCGCGTACACAGTTGGCGTGGGCGACGTGCTTCAGATCGTCGTATGGGATCACCCTGAATTTGCAGCCGCGCTTGGTTCTTCGCAAGGACAGGCATCGTCCAAGGCGAGTGATCCGGCGGCGGGCTTTGTCGTCGATCAGAACGGCAATCTGCATTTCCCGTACGCGGGCGCGCTTGCCGTTAAAGGACTGCGCACGGATCAGATTCAGGAGCGGCTCGCAGGCGCGCTGTCGAAGTATCTCGTCAAGCCGCAGGTCACGGTGCGTGTGGCGTCGTATCGCTCGCGCCAGGTTTATGTCGATGGCGAAGTGCGCAATCCGGGCGCGCTCTCGCTGACCGACGTGCCGATGAATTTCTACGATGCGATCGCCCTTGCCGGCGGCTTCAGCGAGAACGCGGACCAGAGCGATGTCGTGCTGATACGAGGCGGGGCGACGCAGCGGATCGACGTGCCGGATTTGATCGCGCATGGACTGAATCCCTCGCGGCTGTATCTGAAGGCAGGCGATCTTCTGCGTGTCGCGCCGCGCGAAGACAACAGCGTCTACGTGATGGGCGAAGTCAACAAGCCGGGTTCCGCCGTGCCGCGCCGCGATGGCCGCCTGACGCTCGCCGATGCGCTCTCACAAGCCGGCAGCATCAATTCGAGCACAGCCGATACCGCGCAGATGTTCGTGATCCGCTCGCGCGAAGGCGAAGCGCAGGTGTATCACCTCGACAGCCGCTCGCCCGTGTCGATGCTGGTCGCGAAGGAATTCGATCTTCAGCCCAAGGACATCGTTTATGTCGATGGCAGCGGGCTGGTGCGCTTCAACCGTGTGATGACGTTGTTGTTGCCGTTGATCAACACCGGCCTGACGGCGGGGGTGATTGCGAAATGATTCGGTCAGTGTTGATGGTGTGCGAAGGCAACATTTGCCGCAGCCCGCTCGCCGCGGCTTTGCTTGCGCGCGAGTTGCCACATATCGATGTCGCCTCGGCGGGAACGCACGCGCTTGTCGGTGAGCCGGCCCACGAGGTCATCGCAGATATCGCGCGTGCGCACGGCGTAGCGCTCGATTCGCATGTCGCGACGCAACTCGATGCATCGGGTGCGAGCGCAGCGGACCTGATTCTCACGATGACGCAAGCACAACGCGACTGGGTCGAAACGTCGTGGCCGTCCACGCGCGGCAAGGTCTTTCGACTGTGTGATGAACACGGCGCGGACGTCACCGACCCGTATCGACGTCATCGCACGGTGTTCGATCTGGCGCTCGCTCAGATTCAGCATGGCGTCTCGGATTGGAGTCGCACGATTGGAGCGCAACGATGAATAAACTTCCCTTCAAATCGACGCGGCCCGCCGCCGCGAACGATGACGATGAAATCCATCTGTCGGAAATCTTCGCGGTATTGCGCGAGAGTCGCGGACTGATCGCGCTAACCACGGCGTGCACGCTGGTGATCGGTTCGGTCTACGCGTTTCTGTGGACGCCGACCTACCGCGCCGACGTGCTTATTCAGGTCGATGACGACAGTGGCGCCGGCACGATCAATGACAAGCTCGGCGACCTTGCCGCGCTGTTTCAGAACAAGTCGAGCGCGGATGCGGAAATCGAATTGATCCGCTCGCGCACGGTAGTGGGCGAGGCCGTGAATCGCCTGCATCTCGATATCGACGTTCGGCCACACTATTTCCCGGTGATCGGTGCGCCGTATGTGCGCTATACCGCAGGCGATGGAATCGCGAACGCGCCGCTCGGGCTTGGAAGCTACGCATGGGGCGGCGAGCGCATCAACGTTTCGAACTTCGAAGTTTCTCCGCAACAGCTCAGCAAGACCTACACGCTGATTGCCGGCCGCGATGAACACTACGAACTTCAGTCGCCGGATGGAAAGACCATTCTGCGTGGCCGCGTCGGCGAAACCGCGAAGGCGCAGAGCGCCGATGGTCCGGTCAGCCTGACGGTCGCGTCGCTGCTTGCGCGTCCGGGCACGCGCTTCGACTTGACGCGCTTATCGACACAGCAGACCGTCGCTGACCTGCGGAAAGCGCTCAATATTGCTGAAGTGACGAAACAATCGGGCGTAATCGGCATGTCGCTCGACAGCTCGAACGCTGAACAAGTCACGACGACCGTCAACACAATTGCAACGCTTTACGTACAGCGCAACGTTGACCGGAAGTCCGCGCAAGCAGAGCAGATGCTCGCCTTCCTTGGCGACCAGTTGCCGCAACTACGCGCCGATCTGGATCGCGCCGAAGCACGCTACAACGCGTTCCGTGCGAAGAACGGCGCGATCGATCTGGAAGAGCAAAGCAAGCTTCTGCTTCAGACCGTTGTCGATAACCAATCGAAGATCATCGCGTTGCAACAGCAGCGCACGGATCTCGTTCAGCGATATACGGCGCTTCATCCGTTGGTCGTGGCGATCGACGGCAGCATCGGAGAACTCAAGCGTCAGTCCGATGAGCTGGAAAAGCAGATCGGTGGCTTGCCTTCGATGCAACAGGATGCAGTGCGCCTTCTGCGTGATGTAAAAGTCAGTTCCGATCTCTACACCAGTCTGCTCAACAGCACGCAGCAACTGCGCGTGCTGAAGGCCGGTCAGCTCGGCAATGTCCGCACGGTGGATCTTGCCGTTGTGCCCGAAAAGCCGGTGCGGCCGAAGAAGGCGCTGGCGCTCGCGGGCGCTGGCTTGCTCGGTCTGATCGCGGGTTGCGCGCTGGCGCTGGCGCGCCGCATGTTCAATCGCGGACTTGAGACGCCGGCGGAAATCGAGGCGGCAACCGACTTGCCGGTGTACTCGATCATCTCGCACTCGGACCGTCAGACGGCGTTCGAACGTTCGAATCGTCATGTGACGTCGAAGCCGATGATCCTCGCGGACATCGCGCCGAGCGATGTCTCCGTCGAAGGATTGCGAAGCTTGCGTACCGCGTTGCAGTTCGGCGTGCTCAAGCCGCGCAACAACGTGATCATGGTGACGGGCCCGCGTCCGGGCATCGGCAAATCTTTTGTTGCCGGGAACTTCGCGGCCTTGCTGGCTGCAGGTGGGCAACGCGTTCTGCTGATCGATGGCGATATGCGTCGTGGTGATTTGCATCGCATGCTCGCCGTGCCGCTCAAGCCTGGCTTTGCTGAAATTCTGAATGGCGCCGATCCCGAGTCCGTGATTCAGCGCGCTGTGCTTCCGGGTCTCGATGTGATCGCCCGCGGCAGCACGCCAAAGCTGCCTGCCGAACTGTTGATGAGCGAGCGCTGTGCGCGCCTGCTCGCCGATCTGCAAGTCAAGTACGACTACGTGATTATCGACACGCCTCCGGTGCTTGCCGTGACCGATGCCGGATTGATCGGCCGGCACGCGGGCGCGACGCTGCTCGTCGCACGCCACGGTTACCACAGCGCGGCCGAGCTGCGCGAAACGACGCATCAGCTTTCGAGCGCGGGCACGCAGATCGATGGGGTGGTACTGACGGATACGCCGTCAAGAAGCGGTGTGTCTTATGGAGCGTTTTCTCGATATACGAGCGACAGCGAATGATTCTCGAAACTGCATCAACTCCCGTGAAGAAAGTCCTTTTCACGTTCGGCACGCGTCCTGAAGCAATCAAGATGGCGCCGCTCGTCAAGCGCCTCGCGCAAGACGAGCGATTCGAATGCCGCGTGTGCGTAACCGGTCAGCATCGCGAAATGCTTGACCAAGTACTCGCGTTGTTTGATATCCGTCCCGACTTCGATCTGAACATCATGAAGCGCGGGCAAGATCTTTACGACGTCACGACCGCAATTCTCAGTGGCATGCGTGGCGTGCTGGCGACGTATCGCCCCGACATTGTTCTCGTTCACGGAGATACGACCACCACGCTTGCAACGACGCTGGCGGCGTTCTATCAGCGCGTCAAAGTTGCGCATGTCGAAGCGGGACTTCGTACGGGCGACCTGACGTCACCGTGGCCGGAAGAGGCCAATCGCAAGCTCACTGGTGCGCTTGCGTCGCTGCACTTCGCTCCGACGGCTCGCGCGCGTGACAACCTGCTCGCCGAAGGCGTAGCGGATGAAGCGATTGTGGTGACGGGCAACACGGTCATCGACGCATTGCTCCATGTACGCGAACGCCTTGCCAATGACGATGTGCTGTGCGATTTCGCCGAGCGGACGTTGCCCGCGTTCGCGCCCGGACGCCGTCTCGTTCTGGTCACGGGCCATCGCCGCGAGAGCTTCGGCGGCGGCTTCGAGCGGATTTGTTCGGCGCTGGCGCAAATTGCGAATGCATCGCCGGATGTCGATATCGTCTACCCGGTCCACCTGAATCCGAACGTACGCGAGCCGGTGAATCGACTGCTCACGGGGATTGCGAATGTGCATTTGATCGAGCCGCTCGACTATCTGCCCTTCGTACGACTGATGGATCGCGCGGACATCATCCTGACCGATTCGGGCGGCATTCAGGAAGAAGCGCCTTCGCTGCGCAAACCCGTGCTCGTCATGCGCGATACGACCGAACGTCAGGAAGCGGTCGATGCGGGCGTTGTGAAGCTGGTCGGTACGGATGAGCGCGCGATTGTCGAGAGCGTGTTGCTCCTCCTTCGCGATGCGCGAGCGTACGCATCGATGAGCCGCGGTGTGAATCCCTACGGCGATGGACGCGCATGCGAGCGAATCGCCACTGCGTTGCATCGGTTTGAGCTTGAACCTGCGGTAGCTGTCTGAGCATTCTTGGAAGAAGTGAAGGTTATGGAATTTGAAACGATCTCCGTCATTGGCCTCGGATATATTGGCCTGCCCACAGCAGCGGCTTTCGCCGCGCGACGCAAACAGGTGATCGGCGTCGATGTGAATCAACATGCCGTGGACACGATCAATCGCGGTGAGATTCACATCGTAGAGCCGGAACTCGACATGCTGGTTCACGCGGCGGTTACGCAAGGCCACCTTCGTGCGACGACGAAGCCGGAACCAGCCGATGCCTTTCTGATTGCCGTACCGACGCCATTTACAGAAGGACATAAGCCGGATCTTTCGTATATCGAAGCTGCGAGCCGTGCTGTTGCGCCGGTCCTCAAGAAGGGTGATTTGGTTGTGCTCGAATCCACTTCGCCTGTCGGCGCGACTGAACAGATGGCTGCGTGGATGGCTGAGTTGCGGCCGGACCTGAGCTTTCCGCAGCAGCGTGGCGAGGCCTCCGATATTCGCATTGCGCATTGTCCCGAGCGTGTCTTGCCGGGACATGTGATTCGCGAACTGGTCGAAAACGACCGTGTAATCGGCGGCATGAGCAAGCGCTGCGGCGAAGTTGCACGTGAGTTGTATCAGATCTTCGTACGTGGCGAGTGCATTCTCACGAACGCGCGTACGGCTGAAATGTGCAAACTGACCGAAAACGCATCGCGCGATGTGGGAATCGCGTTTGCCAATGAGTTGTCGCTGATTTGCGATCGGCTCGATATCAACGTGTGGGAATTGATTCGGCTTGCGAATCGGCATCCGCGCGTGAATATTCTGCAGCCGGGGCCGGGAGTGGGCGGGCATTGCATTGCTGTGGATCCGTGGTTCATCGTCGATTCGGCGCCGGATGAGGCAAGGCTGATTCGGACGGCGCGAGTGGTGAATGATTCGAAACCGGATTGGGTGATTGAGCGGGTCGAGCGTGCGGCAGAGCGCTTTCGTGATCCGGTGATCGCATGTCTCGGCGTGGCATTCAAAGCAGACATAGATGATCTGCGTGAGAGCCCGGCGCTTGAGATTGCAAGGCATTTGGGCGAGCGGTACGCAGGTCGCGTGCTCGTAGTCGAACCGAATATTCACGAGTTGCCTGCAAAGCTCGAAAGCACGCTCCAGCTGTGTGAATTGAATGAGGCGTTGTTGCGCGCAGACGTGCTTGTGATTCTGGTCGATCACACACCGTTTAAAACGGTCGATCAAATTCGTTTGCAGACGAAGGTGGTGATTGACACGCGTGGAATGTTGTCGCGGGTATGAGGGCGGAACGTGGTCGACAGACGGCGCTCACTCGATTGAAAAAGGGCACGTCCACGTTGTCGAGTCAAGATGCACGTGGCAAGAGCAATAACGTTCGAGTTGGCCGCGATGCAGTCGTCATGGCTGTCGCGTTCATCGCGAACTATGCGGCGTCTTTTGCGACTTTTCCTTATTTGACTCGTGTTTTGGGGCCGACGCATTTCGGCGTGCTCGCGTATGCGTTGGCAATTGCCGCATATGGAGTCATGTTGACAGAGTGGGGAATCAGTCTGTCAGGTCCGCGCGCGGTCGTTGCATGCCGAGACGACAATTCACGTCTCAATGCGTTGATCTGGTCGGTTCTCGGTGCCAAGGCGTTGTTATATGTGGCTGCGACCGTCCTGCTCTTCGCGCTGCTTGCTTTTAGCAATTTCGATAAGGTGGCTCGCACCGCACTCCTGACATCGTGGATCGGCGTTCTAGCGAACGTGTGCACGATGAATTGGCTTTTCCAAGGATTAGAGCGTTTCAAAATTATTAGCGCGATGCTCTTCGTGAGTCGAGCCGTGACCTTGCCACTGACGTTTTGGCTGGTCGTTACACCCGACGACCTTGCTATAGCCGCCGCGATTCAAACTGCAGGTCCGTTATGTGGCGCGTTGCTGTCAATCTGGATTGCACGGCGTGATGGTCTTTTGCATCGCCCGGTAGTCACTTGGTCCGCAATAACGAAACGCCTAACCGAAAGTGTTGATATGTTTGTTGCAACAGCGTCCGTCACACTTTTCGGAGCGGCCAACGCAATCATACTTACGTCGCTGTGCGGCTCATATGCTGCTGGCATCTATGCTGGCGCGGACAAAATACGCACGGTCTGTTCGCTCATTCCGGCACAACTCGGAACGGTCCTGTATCCGAGGATCGCGGCCACACTGAAAAAGCGCGCAAGCGAGGCCGCGCGTTTAACTGTACTCGGTGCGGTGATTATCACAGTGGTTTCGGTATGCGGCGCTGTGATAACGATTACTTTTTCTGAGCAAATTACGGCGATCGTGCTAGGGAGGCACTTTCACGACGCCTCACAAGTGTTGCGCATGCTGGCACTGTCGACAATGTTCGGGAACCTTGCCTATTTCCTTGGCCTTCAAGTACTCGTCCCCTGGGGACGAAGCAAACTTCGCACGTCGGTCATATTCGCAACAGGCTGTCTGAACGTGGTCCTCGCGATAGCTTTAGCGCAACGCTATGCGGCGATGGGGGCGTCCATCTCATTTCTGGCGTGCGAAGTATCGATCCTTATCGCCTACGTCGTTCTTATTTTAAAAGATAGACGACTGCGGCGTTTTGTATCGCTTGGTGCACGTGCGGTGATGACCGAAGGGCGTGCATATTTAGATAGTCGCCGACTTTTTCATACGCCGGAACACAATCCAATACGCGTACTTCACGTAGGTCCGGGTTGGGGCCAGCGAGGCGGGATAGCTTCCGTGCTTGACGAACTTAAGAAGCTTTCTGCGGCTTTCGCCACACAAGATGTGCGAATTCGGTTTTGCGCGACACACGATTTCAGAAGCCCGGTTGGTGTACTTCTCTTTCTGATCGTAGATGTACCTAACTTCGTATTGCAGCTGATGCGAGGCGTTGAAATCGTACATCTTCATGTATCGATCAAGGGGTCATTCCACCGAAAGCTCATTCTCTTTTTGATATCTCGCGTTCTGCGCAAGCGAGTGGTATTCCATTTGCATTCCGGCGACTTTCCGTCTTTCATACGACGATCGACGCGCCTTGTAGCCGTTGCTGCACGACGCTTTTTACGCAACTCCGCTGGGTTAGTCGGGGTGTCTAGCGCGATAGGGGCAGAGATCATTGCATT